>CAPNHY010000005.1:0-85892 GCA_948665475.1 uncultured Muribaculaceae bacterium
AGATGGACTTTCCTTTTTTCTCGGTGACTTCGACCGGCTCACTTTCCTTCGGTGAAAGAAAATCAAACATCGCCTGAATGTCAGCTTTGCTGATGAGCGTCTTTCGCTCGAATCTTACAACCTTGATTTTGCCTGCGCGGATATAGCGATAAATAGACATCCTACCGATGCCTAACAATTCCGCCGCTTGCGTCGGTGTCAGGAAATCCTTATCTCGCCATTTTTGGTTGGCGGCATTAGTGGCAGTTTCCTGATTTGATACTGACATCTTCTTCTGACGGAATCGCTCTTTATAGGAGCGTTCCGAGCACCGCTTCGAGCAGAAGCGTGTGACTGTGGTTTGTGCGATAAACTTCTTTCCGCACCATTCGCAGATTCTCTCGACTTTGATGTTGCTACTCATGTCATACGTGTTAATTTCGTTAATAATCGTATCATGGCGTATCACGACGTACCGTGACGTACCACATTCTCCACCACCTTGCTGACGCTTGGGGTGAAATGAGTCGCTGTCGTACAAAATCCGTACAAAATAGTGCATAAAAACGCCCGACACTGACAGTTATCAGCATCAGGCGTTCTTGTAAGAGTTAAGTTTTATCGGTCAGTATCAGTCAGTTACTATAAATATAAATCATTGATAATCAACTAATTACTTGCCGATGCAGAACCTTGAAAATATAGTTGAGAGTATTTCCGGGGTGGAAATTGTGCCTGTTATGGCGCCCAAGGCGGAAATGCATTGGCGGATGTCTTCGGCTATCAGATCGGCGGGAATGTTGTTTTCTAGTGCATTAATCGCACGGCGGGCTGCTTCCTTTGCTTCAATCAGACATGCATAATGACGTGCATTCGTAACGATTGTATCGCTGCCTGCAGTCGCCGTAACTATGCTGTCAATTGTAGAGAGCATTGCTTCGCGCAGTTCGCTTAATCCTTCGCCGGACATTGCACATAGCCGGATTTGCGGCACGTCTTTGAATTCTTGTAGTCTCAAATCCGAGCGTAAGGCCAAATCAATTTTGTTTAATACAACAATCAGACGGGTGTCAGAGCTGGCACTCAAGGTTTTATGCACACTGCAGACGGTTTCTTGATCCACAGGAGCAGATGAGTCAATTACCAAAAGGATCAGCGACGCTCCGTGCATTGCTTGCAGCGAACGTTCTATGCCGAGTGTCTCTATTGGATCGTTGGTCTTGCGCATACCTGCGGTATCCATAAGGCGCAGGCTATAGTCCCCGAGTATAATCCGATCTTCGATGACGTCGCGTGTCGTGCCGTGTATGTCGCTTACGATGGCACGGTCATCTTGAACCAGCGCATTCAGTAGTGAAGACTTTCCGGCGTTGGTAGCTCCGACTATGGCGACGGGGATGCCATCGCGTATGGCCGTGCCGGTTGCGAATCCTTTCGCAAGTCGGTTTGTCGTGTCGCACACCTCGTGTGTCAGCTCCATCAATTTGTTACGAGAGGCGAAGGTTACGTCTTCCTCGCTAAAGTCAAGTTCCAGCTCAAGTAGAGAAGCCAACTCGAGTAATGTCGCCCGTAGTTCCAACAACCGTTTAGAGAAGCCACCGCGCATCTGGTTCAGGGCAAGGCGCTGTGCTGCACGCGAGGTCGAGGCGATTACATCGGCTATGCCTTCAGCCTGCGCGAGGTCGAGATGTCCCGACACGAATGCCCTGCGGGTGAATTCTCCTGCTTCTGCCAACCGTGCGCCGGACGAAATCAGCGACGCTATTAGTTCCTGTTGAACCCATCGGGACCCGTGTATGCTGAATTCCACTGTGTCCTGGCCCGTGAATGAGTGCGGAGCACGGAATACGGTCGCCACGGCCTGATCTAATTCCTCTTCATGAGAATCAAGCACAGTGCCTACCCGGCACATATGCGAGGGCGTTGTGTCCAGACTATGTTTGCCGCGCCATATTTTCTGCGCAATGATTATTGCATCCGGCCCGGTCACTCGGGCCACAGCGATTCCTCCTATTCCCGGAGGTGTCGATATTGCGCAGATCGTATCGTCAGTATTTATCATTTTAATTTCAATGTTTGCCATTTAGGATAAGAGCATTGGCTTTCGACCTCCGCCTCAAGTTCGTCAGGCAATATGCTGAAAAAATCATAGCCGGTCACTTCTTCCACCTGGTCGATGCTTACCGCGTGGTTCTGCACGCCGCCTTGCACACGTCTGTTAGGCATAATAAAACCGATGCCGCGTGGAGGGTTTGCAAATGGAGCAAATACCACTTTAAAGAATCGTTCGGGCACTGCCACATGATTCCGCCCGATATGCAGAGGCATACGGTCGGTCAGTACAGGCCCCGTAATGATAACGAGTGCACTGTCGCGCCGTGCCCATGAACGGCAATTGTCTTCAAGAGTACTCCATGCTCCGCTATTCATGGCAGCGGCCTGCGGACATATGTTTGTCAGATTATTTGACGCCCGCATGGCTTCGGCGCTCCATTTCATATCGGCTGCGGGCGCCATGTGTCCGCGGGTATATCCCGACTTTTTATAGTCCTGCAAGTCCGCGCAACCGGCGACATTTTCGTCCTTGAAAAAGTTGCCGAGGCGTTTCTCCGTTCCGTCACACTCTGCGGCTGTAAGTTCCCACACCACATAATTGGGAATATGCAATTCCGCGTTGAAGTTCACCGTGAATCCGGGATAGTCCACAATCTCTTGTGGATTACCGGCCGGCATTTCCACGCGGTAAAGGCCGTCATAGGGGTAGGGCAGCCGTTTGTCTCCCGTCGCGTCTGCATTCTGTTGCTTTATGGCGCTGTACATCGCCGACACAAGAAGCACTCCCCCAATAATCAGAATAGCGGTTGCACGCGCCGTCCGTTTTCTGTGCCTGGTTCTGCTCGGGCTCGATTTTCTGTATGTTCGTCTTGTCATAGTATAATAAATCGTCACTCTGTATTTTTATTTTACGACATTGATGCCGAATAATCCGCGTCTGACGCTTACGTCTATCATATCGCCAGTTTGTGTTTGGCGATAACTCGCTGCATTCAATTCCTTACGCTTCTCAATGCCGCAAGCGTAGCGCAAGTCTATGCAATATACTGTGTATGGCTCTCCTCTGCCATAAACATTACGCCTTATCCGGCGTGACTTGTAGCGCGTCTGGGTGTATTTTCTCACTACTGTGGCCTCTTCATGATGAGCTGTGGCATCATCAGCACAACAATAGTTTAATGTATAAAACATAGTGAGTAATGTAATCCCCGTACATACTACATGGCATAAAAAGTTCGGCAGACGATGCTGCGACCCCGTGAGCCATCTCCACCACCCGGCGGCAGGCAATCCCGTTAGTATGGCTACGGCAAGCGCCACTGCAGCGGTCCAGATGAACGGTACAAGCGTCAGGTTTGAAAACGCAATGCTTGCTCCTGTGCATGCTGTAAAAAACAATATTGCTGTTACGATTTTTGCTGTCGAATACCTTTTCTCACTCATATTTACTATGCCATTCTGAGTTTCAGCCATAACAGGCGCAGACGGGTTGTCGGTCTGATATGTGATATAGCCTTTGAATAATCCATCACTTCCAGTATGAGTGTTTTATCTTTACTGCACACTGCCAGACCCAATGCATAAGAATACAATCTGGATTCAGCATATCTGAACATGGAATTTCTCACATTATAAATGGCGCCCAGCTGTTTTCGCAATTGCAGTGATGCGAGAGCGAAGTGTACGGCCTTTCGCTTGTCAGCCGCAGAAGTGATTGCTCCCGTATGCCCTACACGGTAGGCCAGCGATGGACCGGCCAGATATAATGCAGATGTATCCGCCGCAATTGCCGCCAATAGCTGCAGGTCTTCGCATACATAGGTCTTGTTGCGGAACAGACTGTCGCGCCGCAATCTGTACGCCGGCATGAGCGCGCTTTTGCGATACATTGCCGCGCTGAGATTTACCGCCGGATTGCCGTTTGCCGCAAGAAGCGCGGGAAGCAGTTCTCCTTTGTTGCAATCATGCCGCAGAGCCGGACGACAGAGAGCAGCCGTGTTGTCACGCACGTTGATTTTCATCCAGTCGGTGTACACCAACCCGGCATCGCTGTGCGCATCAAGAGCGTCTGCCATGAGTTGCAGCCGCGAAGTGCCGAGCCAGTAATCATCGCCCGCACAGTCTGCGATATATTCCCCGCGGCATGCCTCAAGGCAGTCGTAATAGTTCGCTTGCAATCCGCGGTTCACGTTCGAGCACAATAGGTGCATACATTTGTGGCGTGACGCATATTCTTTCAGTATCTCCTGGGTGCCGTCGGTGGAAGCGTCATCGCCGGCAATAATCTCGAAATCGTGCGTATATACCTGCGACAGAACGGAGTCCAGAGCCTGTCGTATTGTCTTGGCGCTGTTGTATGTTAATACTATTACAGATATCTTCATAGCAATATACGTACGAGTCTCGCCACACCGCGGCCTCCTGCTCGCCTGTAAAGATATACGGCGCGCAGCAACAGTCTGATTCCGGTTGATGTATTGTTTGCCATAATTTCTTTGTATATTTTGCTTCCTTCTTGCGAGCCTTCGCGGGCACAGTCAGCTGCGAAGATTGTATGTTTTACGTCCACCCACAGTCGCCGTTCCGGCCCGAGAGTTACGGCTATACATTCGAGTGCGTGTGCGGCTCGTCCCGTCCGGCTGCTGTATGATGTTCCTGTAATGGATTCATCACTATGAAACATGGTTACAGTCGGCGTTCCATGGATTTTCCTTATTCGAGGATTTTTTTGCAGAATCCTTGCTCCCAGTTCAATATCATTCCAGTATAAAACGGATGCGTCCCATCCGCCGGCGTTGCGGAACAGCTCCGTGCGCGCCATATAACGTTGGGTAGACAGCGCGCCGTGAAACAGATTGTGATATTGCGCGTCCGTTGTGTAAAATGGGAGTACCGTTTTGTGCTTGCCGTCATAATATCTGACATCCCAGCCCACGACATCAACGCCGTCGGCGGCACGTAAAGCACGGCGGCAATGTTCCGGAGCCATTGTATCGTCAGAATCAAAAAACATAGTCCATTCCGTCTCCACCCGGGCCAGACCGGCATTGCGGGCCGCGGCTGCTCCCGGAACTGTTTCGGTGATTATGCTGACATCCAGGTCTCCTTCCGTTTCGCATCGCCACTGTTCCAGAACATCATGTGTGTCATCCGTAGAACCATTGTCGACCAGTATCACCCGAAGCGGACGCAATGTCTGTTCCCGCACAGATTTGAGCGTACTGCCCACTATCCTTGCACGGTTATGCACGGGTATCACTATTGTTATGCCTGGAATTCGAGCCATTTCAGCGCAAAGTTACTTAACTTTTCTCAGCTTTTTACATCCGTATGGCTGCAAACTGAAAAAAAAGTCGTAAATTCGCAGCAATAAACAAACTCTACTTTAAGGCTCGCGAAATGCTTATAATTGGTATCGCCGGCGGCACCGGCAGTGGTAAGACCACGGTAGTCAACAAGATAATCAACTCGCTGTCGCCCGGTGAGGTGGCTGTGCTCCGTCAGGATTCCTATTATAAGGACTCCAGCCATGTGCCCCCCGAACTGCGCAGCAAGATCAATTTTGATGAACCGGACGCCATAGAGTGGCCTCTCCTTGTCAGCCATCTTGAGCTTCTGAAGCAGGGCAGGACAATTCAGATGCCCACCTATAGCTATCTCTCATGCACCCGTCAGGCCGAAACTGTTCCGGTGGAACCTCGAGACGTCGTTCTGGTGGAGGGCATACTTGTACTGACGGATCCCGAACTGCGAAAGATGCTTGACGTGAAAGTGTTTGTTGACGCCGATGCCGACGAACGTCTCATACGCGTGATCGCCCGTGACTGCATAGAGCGCGGCCGTACGCCTCAGATGGTTATTGACCGCTATCAGGAGGTTCTCAAGCCCATGCACCTGCAGCATATCGAGCCTTGCAAGCGCTTTGCCGACCTGATTGTGCCGCAGGGCGGCAGCAATACTGTGGCCATCGGTCTTCTTACGGATTATATTAAAAGCCGCCTTCACAACTGACGATGGGTATTTCTTTCCGACTCGACCGCCGCGGCGGCGATGAATCGCTCCCGGCTCCGGAATTCCCGGTTCCGGAACAGAAGGATGAGGAATCTGCCGTAGAGTTTTCCGCTACCGGAGACGCTGATGCCTCTGTCAGAAATGCACATGACGGCGACCTTGTTCTCCGCACGGAGAATCTTGTGAAAAAGTACGGCAAACGCACTGTGGTGAACCACGTCAATATCGAGGTGCGCCAGGGTGAGATTGTCGGCCTCTTGGGCCCTAACGGCGCCGGTAAGACTACTACGTTCTACATGACGGTGGGGCTTATTCAGGCCAATGAGGGTAATATTTACCTCGGCGACGAGAACATCACCGGCTTCCCCGTTTATAAACGTGCGCAGAAGGGTATCGGTTACCTCGCCCAGGAGCCGTCGGTATTCCGCAAACTGAGCGTCGAGGACAATATCCGTGCCGTATTGCAGATGACGCCCCACACCCGTGAGGAGCAGAAGGTCATACTGGAGAATCTGCTCACGGAATTCCGCCTTCAGAAGGTGCGCCACAATCTCGGCGACCAGCTTAGCGGTGGCGAACGCCGACGCACCGAGATAGCACGTTGCCTGGCAATTGACCCGAAATTCATCATGCTTGACGAGCCTTTCGCCGGCGTTGACCCCATCGCCGTAGAAGATATTCAGAGCATAGTGTATAAACTCAAGGAACGCAACATAGGCATACTAATCACTGACCATAACGCTCCCGAGACGCTGAGTATCACCGACCGCGCCTACATGCTCTTCGACGGACGCATTTTTTTTCAGGGCTCGTCGGAGGAGCTTGCTGCCAATCCCGTCGTGCGCGAGAAATACCTTGGCCGCAATTTTATTTTCCGCCGAAAGAAGCTCGGGTGAACGGCCCCCTTCGTTGCTTGCGCAGATAGATTATAAGGAGTACGGTCAATCCCAGCGACACAATGGCAACCGGCCATGTGCTGCCAAGTCCCACATTGTCGACTGTCACATCCGGCGCTCCGTTTCGCTGATAATACCACTGGGCTATCACGTATATGGTGTTGTTCAGCGCATGTGCCGCAGCCGGCACCCATATCGAACGGCTCCATACCAGCAGATAGCCGAAATAGGCGCCCAGCAGCATCCTCGGTATGAATCCGAAGAATTGAAGATGTAATGCACTGAAGATAACGGCGCTGGTCCATATTGCGGCATGTGCCGACATACCTCCGGTCGACAGCAACCGCTGCAGCGCGCCTCTGAAAAAGAGCTCTTCGCTCACTCCGGCTGCAACGCCAATTATCAGCACATTCATCAGCAGGTCGCCCCATGTCCCGTTTCCCTGCATTATGGTGATGGCGGCTTCGGCATTATGTTCCATCTCCCGCAGCTTTTCCACTATCGCGCTCAGCGGTCCGGTCGCACTAATGTTCTGATTGAATTCTATCACCCAGTTCATCGCAGGCACTGCCGCAATTATAGTCAGCAGGGCGGCTGCCCACATCCGGCACGGGACGCCCCCGCGGATTTCAAGTAGCTCGGCTGGAAGCCGTGTCACCATGGCAGCCGTCACCACAGCAGGCGTCACGAGCGCGAAAATGTCCTGCGCCACAGCCGCTATGCGCATCACTTTTGGCGATGTAAAGCCGAACTTATATATCAGTACCGATGTCAGCAGACCTGTGAGTATATAACCCAACACAGCTGTGCATGCAAAAAGTGTCAGGCGGCGTCCGGCCGTGAGTGTCAGGGCGTCGGGACGTATGTCGGGAATCTGTCGTGTCATTTGTATGTCTTTGAAAATGGATGAAATTCAGCCGTAAGCCGGCAATATTGTTCGCTGTAAGTCATGTCGTCGTTGCGTATGATGAGCTCTTCTTCAGTGCAGTCGCCGTCCTCCGGGGAGAATTCCCACAGGCTTCGCAAAGCATCTTCTCCCGAACGGGTCCGCACACGGCAGTGCCGTCGCGGGTAGAGCCTGTTGAGCGATGCTTCAAGCAGGGTCGGTTCATCATCGTCGGCCGGAAGTACCACGGCCAGCCGGCCGACGGCCGTCAGCAGTTGCTTGCATTTGGCCGCAAGGGTAGGGAAGCACAGCGTTCCGGCGTGACGTGCCGCGGCGCGCACTGCGTCGGGCGAATGCAGCGCCTCGGTGAAAAATGGAGGATTGCTCACTATGAGGTCATAACGCCCGTTCTGGCAGCCAAGGTCTTCAAATGAACATTCATGTAGCACCATGCGTTCTCTCCACGGCGACGCCTCAAAATTGGTGCGGGCATCCAGGCAGGCTCCGGGTTCTGTTTCCACGCCTTCCACTAAGGCTTCCGGCACCCGTTGGGCCAGCATCAGAGCGATGATGCCGCAGCCGGTGCCTATGTCGGCTATCCGCCGTATGCCATTGTCGGTCCCGGCCCATGCTCCGAGAAGCACCGCATCTGTGCCGATGCGCATTCCACAATGCTCATCTGTCATGGCAAACTTCTGAAAACGGAACAATCGACGGCCCATAGCGACGCTTTTGGCTGCGAAGTTACGAAAAAATCAAGCAATAAGCACACTATGTCGCGTAAATTTATTAACTTTGCATTCCGAAATTCAATTGAGCAAAACATTAACACGAATTAGTTATGAATATAAACAAGGAGCCTTTGAGCGACACCTCGGCAAAAATTGTCGTAAGTATCGAGGAGGCAGACTACAAGGACAAAGTTGCTGCCGAACTGAAAAAAATCGGCCAGACACACACCATCCCCGGTTTCCGCAAGGGCCATGTGAGCATCGCGCAGCTGCAGCGCCTCTTCGGCCGTCAGGTCAAGAGCGACATTCTCAACCGCGAGTCGGCAAATGCCGTTTATGACTATCTCAAGAATGAGAAAATTGCCGCACTTGGCAGCCCGCTGGCTCTCGATGTCAAGGAAATCAATCTCAACGACAAGGACTATACCTTTGAATACGAAATCGCGCTCGCTCCGGAGCTGGATATCAAGCTCGACAAGAGCGTGACTCTGCCTTTCTACACCATCGCCGTGGACGATAAGATGATCGAGGAGCAGGACAAGAGCCTCCGCGATCAGTTCGGCGCTCAGGTGCCGGGCGACGAGGTTGACGACCGCGCCCTCGTCAAGGGCGTTCTGCGTCAGCTCGATGCCGAGGGCAATCCTCTCGTAGCCGAAGACGCCATAGAGGTGCTTGACGCCATCGTCGCTCCTTTTGTGTTCACCGATAAGGAGCAGGCCGCCATATTCCTCGGCAAGAAAGTCGGCGACAAGATTGTGTTCAATCCCGCCAAGGCTGCCGGCGACAACGCCGCCGAGCTTGCTTCCATGCTTCATGTCACCAAGGAAAAGGCTGCTGAGGTCAAGAGCGACTTCATGCTCACCGTCAGCGAGATTATCGTCGCACGCCCTGCCGAGCTCGGCGAGGAGTTCTACAAGAATGTATTCGGACCGGACAAGGTTCACGACGAGAACGAGTACCGTCAGGCTCTGAGCAACATGATTGCAGGTCAGTTGCGCCCCAACAGCGAGGCTCTCTTCAGCAACGAGGCTCAGGACTATCTGCTCAAGACCTACGGCGACATGAAGTTGCCCGTCGACACCCTCAAGCGCATCCTTCTTGCCAACGACCCCGAGCAGTTCACCGCCGAGAACGTCGACGAGCAGATGGAGAAGATGATTCCCGGCCTCAAATGGCAGCTTATCAGCGACGCTGTATGCAAGGCTCTTGACGTGAAGGTGACCGAGGACGACCTCCTTCAGCAGGCTACGGCTATGGCCCGCCGCCAGTTCGCCCAGTACGGCATGTACAACATCGACGACGAGACCGCCCAGTCCACAGCCAAGCGCTTCCTCGCCGACAACAATTTCCGCGAGCGCATCTACGACGAGGTGCGCGCCGGCAAGATGTTCTTCAGCATGCACAACGCCATCGCGTCCGCCGACAAGACCGTAAGCCTCGACGAATTCAAGGCTATCGCCGAGAAGGCCTCCAAGGAAGAGACCGCAGAATAATATCCTCTCAAATATACTTCAGCGCCGAGACCTCCGGGTTTCGGCGCTGTTCTTTGATTTATGAATTAAAGAATTGAAACTTTATTGCAATTTCATTATGTCATTTTGTATTTTGCAAAAAAATAATTAACTTTGAATACGCAAATAAGACATCAGAATAGGATATGAATAACAATAATGACTTCCGCAACTATGCCGTAAAGCATCTCGGCATGAACGGACTGGCTCTCGACCAGTATACTTCGGCTACTTCTCAGGCCATACGCTCCAGCTATATCTCTCCCACAATCATTGAGGAACGTCAGCTCAATGTGGCCCAGATGGACGTGTTCTCACGCCTCATGATGGACCGCATCATCTTCCTCGGCACCGAAGTCAACGACTATACCGCCAACGTAATCCAGGCCCAGCTGCTCTATCTTGACAGCGCCGACCCCGGCAAGGATGTGAGCATCTATCTCAACTCCCCCGGCGGCAGCGTGTATGCCGGCCTGGGCATATACGACACCATGCAGTACATCCAGAGCGACGTCGCCACCATCTGCACCGGCATGGCCGCATCCATGGCCGCCGTACTGCTTGTGGCCGGTCAGAAAGGCAAGCGTTTCGCCCTCGGACATTCGCGCGTGATGATCCACCAGCCCATGGGTGGCGCGCAGGGTCAGGCCAGCGATATCGAGATCACGGCCCGCGAGATACTGAAACTGAAGCATGAGCTCTACAGCATTATTGCCGACCATAGCGGGCAGCCCATCGAGAAGGTGGAGCGTGATTCCGACCGCGACTACTGGATGACCGCGCAGGAGGCCAAGGACTACGGCATGATCGACCAGGTTCTTATCAAAGCCAAACACTGACACCATGGCTCGGACAAAGAAGATCTGCTGCATGTTCTGCGGCCGCACCGTCGACCAGGGCGCGCAGCTCGTGCCGTCGCCCAATTCCGACGCCGCCGTCTGCACCGATTGCGTCGAAGCCATCCACGACATGATGCGCGACATGGACGGCACTCAGGCTACGGGCAAGCCCATGCAGGGCAATCTCAAGGACATACCTAAGCCGAAAGAGATCAAGGAGTTCCTCGACCGCTATGTCATCGGACAGGATGAAGCCAAAAGGTATCTGGCCGTGTCGGTCTACAATCACTACAAGCGGTTGATGCAGCCCGATACCAAGGACGATGTGGACATCGAGAAAAGCAATATCATCCTCGTCGGCCCCACCGGCACCGGCAAGACTCTCCTCGCCAAGACCATTGCGCGTCTCCTTGACGTGCCGTTCACGATAGTGGATGCCACGGTGCTCACCCAGGCCGGCTATGTCGGCGAGGACATAGAGAGCCTCCTGACGCGTCTGCTTCAGGCTGCCGACTACGATGTGGACCGTGCCCAGCGCGGCATCGTGTTCATTGACGAAATCGACAAGATCGGACGCAAGGGCGACAATCCCAGCATCACCCGCGACGTAAGCGGCGAGGGCGTCCAGCAGGGACTGCTGAAGCTGCTCGAGGGCAGCGTGGTTCTCGTCCCGCCGCAAGGCGGCCGCAAGCATCCGGAGCAGAAGATGATTGCCGTGGACACGAAGAATATCCTCTTCATCTGCGGGGGTGCCTTCGAAGGCATAGAGCAGAAAGTGGCCCACCGCCTCAACTCGCGCGTCGTAGGCTACGCCACGGACAACAAGGTGCGACGCATCCGCCCGGAGGATTTCATAAAGTATGTGGCTCCGCAGGACCTGAAGAGCTATGGACTGATTCCTGAAATAATCGGACGCCTGCCGGTGATAACCCACCTTGAGGCGCTCGACCGCGACGCGTTGCTGAAGGTGCTCACCGAACCGCGCAACGCCATCACCCGCCAGTACGAGAAGCTCTTCGCCATGGACGGCGTGAAGCTTACGTTCGCTCCTGACTGTCTCGAATACATCGTCGACAAGGCCGTGGAGTTCAAGCTCGGCGCGCGAGGCCTGCGCAGCATTGTGGAGACCATCATGGTCGACGCCATGTTCGATGTCCCCTCCGGCAATGTGAAAGAATATACCGTCACACGCGAGTATGCGCGCGAAAGGGTAGAGGCGGCCCATCTTGACGCCGCATCCATAGGCTGATTAAAGAAAAACCAATAGATACAATTTAAACCACCGACTTCTGCAACAGATTATCCGCATATAAGCCTTACACGTCATAAATACAGGAAAATACAATCATGACTCTCTCTCTTTCGCTCACCGATGCACTGAAACGCTACTTCGGATTCGACACCTTCAAGGGCAACCAGAAGGCTATCATAGAGAATCTGCTCGCCGGACACGACACGTTTGTGCTCATGCCCACAGGCGGCGGCAAGTCTCTGTGCTACCAGTTGCCGGCTATGATTATGGACGGCACTGCTATTGTTGTCTCTCCTCTCATAGCCCTGATGAAGAACCAGGTCGATGCAATGCGCGGTTTCAGCGAGAACGACAATGTGGCCCATTTTCTGAACTCGTCGCTCAATCGGGCTGCCGTGGATCAGGTGAAAGCCGACGTGCTTGCCGGACGCACCAAGCTCCTTTACGTGGCGCCGGAGTCCCTTACCAAAGACGACAATATCGAGTTCCTGAAGCAGGCACGCATCTCGTTCTACGCCATCGACGAGGCTCACTGCATTTCGGAGTGGGGTCATGATTTCCGACCGGAATACCGACGCATACGGCCGATTATCAACACCATAGGCGTACGGCCGCTGATAGCCCTCACAGCTGCGGCCACGCCGAAAGTACAGCACGACATTCAGAAAAATCTCGGCATGAGCGACGCCACCATGTTCAAGTCGTCGTTCAACCGCACTAATCTTTACTATGAGGTTCGGCCCAAGACAAAGAATGTGGACCGTGACATAATCCGCTTTATTTCGCAGCGACGCGGCAAGAGTGGCATTATCTACTGCCTCAGCAGGAAGAAAGTGGAGGAACTGGCCGAATTCCTGAAAGTCAACAACATCCCGGCTCTCCCGTATCATGCGGGCATGGACAGCGCCACGCGCTCGGCCAACCAGGATGCGTTCCTGCTGGAAAAAGTGGATGTGATAGTCGCAACCATCGCCTTCGGCATGGGTATCGACAAGCCCGACGTACGCTTTGTCATCCACTACGACATTCCTAAAAGCCTCGAGGGTTATTACCAGGAGACCGGGCGTGCCGGACGCGACGGCGGCGAGGGATACTGCCTCACATTCTATGCCTACAAGGACCTCCAGAAGATGGAGAAGTTCATGCAGGGAAAGCCGGTCAACGAGCAGGAGATTGGCAAGCAGCTACTCCTTGAGACTGCCGCCTATGCCGAATCCTCCGTATGCCGCAGGCGCACCATCCTGCACTATTTCGGAGAAAATTATGACGTTGAGAATTGTGGAAACTGCGACAATTGTCGGACTACTGCAAACAAAGTGGAAGCTAAAGAAGACCTTTTGGCCGTTTTGGAAGCCATTGCAACATCAAAGGAAAAACTCAAGGCGGAAGACGTCATCGACGTGCTCCGCGGACACGCCACATCCAATATCCGCGACTACGGCTTCGACCGCCTCGAGATATTCGGCTCATGCCAGGGCGTAGACGCCCGCCATCTTAACGCCGTTCTGCGGCAGGGCATCCTTGCCGGATACATCGAACGCGACATTGAGAATTACGGCCTCCTCCGGCTCAGCAAGTCGGGACAGGAGTACATGAAGAAGCCGAAATCTTTCAAGATCGTGGAGGACAACGATTTTGAAGAAGAGGAGGAAGAGGAGGTAAAGGCCGGCTCCGGATGTGCAGCCGACCCGGAACTTTATGCCATCCTGCTCTCGCTACGCAAGAAGACGGCCGCAAAACTCAACCTCCCGCCTTTTGTGATTTTCCAGGAGCCGTCGCTCGAGGCTATGGCTACCACATATCCTATAAATCTCGAAGAGTTGCAGAATATTCCCGGCGTAGGCACGGGCAAGGCCCGGCGCTACGGCGAGGAGTTCGTGCGTGTCATCCGGACTTATGTGGAGGAAAACGAGATAGAGCGCCCCGAGGACCTGCGCGTGCGCAAGGTCCCGATGCCGGGCAATCTTAAAATCTCTATCATCAAGAGCATTGACCGCAAAATCGACCTGCGCGAGGTGGCTTCGTTCAACGGACTGGAATTCAGCCAGCTGCTGGACAACATCGAGGCCATTGTCAATGCCGGCAATAAGGTCAATATCAAGTATTTCATCGACGAGATACTCGATCCCGACGACGAGGAGGAAATCTGCAACTATTTCCGCGAGAGTCAGAGTGACGACATCAACGAGGCCTACGCCGACCTCTGTCCCGACTACAGCGAGGACGAGATTCGCCTCGTTCGCATAAAATTCCTGTCGGAATACGGACATTGAATTATGAAGGATACAGACATATTATCGGAACTTTACCGCAGGTATACCGGCTCTGAGCCTACGGAGGTGGAGAATCTCGCGGCCTCGGGGTCCAACCGCCGCTACTACCGTCTGCACGGCGTACAGAGCCTCGTGGGAGTGCTCGGCACAAGCCTGGAGGAAAACGAGGCGTTCATTGCGCTGGCCGAGCACTTCGGCAGCCGCGATCTCCCGGTGCCCAAGGTCGTGGCAGTCGCCGACGACCGCATGGCCTATCTCCAGACCGACCTCGGCGATACTATACTCTTCAACGTGATAGAGAAGGGTCGCAAGACTCGCTCTTTCTCCACCGAGGAGAAGGAGCTGCTGTCGCGAACCATCCGCATGCTTCCGGACATCCAGTTCCGCGGCGCCGTCGGCCTCGATTTCAGCAAGTGCTACCCCTTGCCGCAGTTCGATAACCGCAGCATCCTCTGGGATCTGAACTATTTCAAATATTGCTTCCTCAAGGCTACCGGACTGGAGTTCCAGGAGGACCGTCTGGAGGACGATTTTCAGGCCATGGCCGAGGTGCTGATGCGATCCATGAGCAGCACGTTCATGTACCGCGACTTCCAGTCGCGCAACGTGATGCTTGTCGACGGTCAGCCGCACTTCATCGACTTCCAGGGCGGACGCAAAGGACCGTATTTCTACGACGTGGCCTCCTTCCTGTGGCAGGCCAAGGCCAACTTCCCCGACTCGCTGCGCCATGAGCTCCTGATGGATTACATGGATTCCCTGCGCCGCTACGTGCCTGTCGACGAAGCTTACTTCATGGAGCAGCTGCGCCATTTCGTACTGTTCCGTACCCTTCAGGTGCTCGGCGCCTACGGCTTCCGCGGCTATTTCGAGAAGAAGCCGCACTTCATGCAGAGTGTTCCTTTTGCCGTGGCAAATCTCCGCGAACTCCTCCATAAGCCTTTCGCCGAGTATCCGTATCTTACGGAGGTGCTCCATCAGTTGTGCTCGCTGAAGCAGTTCTCGGGCGACGCGGGCAAGCAGTCGCTCACGGTCAAGGTTATGAGTTTCGCCTATAAGACGGGAATACCCGACGACGCATCGGGCAACGGCGGCGGATTCGTCTTCGATTGCCGCGCCGTCAACAATCCGGGCAAGTATGAGCGCTACAAGCCTTTCACCGGTCTGGACGACAATGTCATAAAGTTCCTTGAGGATGACGGCGAGATAACATCGTTCCTCGAGAACTGCTACAACCTCGTGGATGCCTCCGTCGCAAGATACATAGAGCGCGGCTTCACCAATCTTATGGTGTGCTTCGGCTGCACAGGCGGCCGCCATCGCTCTGTCTACAGCGCCCAGCACATGGCCGAACACCTCAACAGCAAGTTCGGCGTCAAGGTCGAGCTCGTCCACCGCGAGCAGCAGATCGAACAGGTCTTCCCCGAAAGATGAAAGCGATAGTCTTTGCTGCCGGCCTCGGCACGCGTCTCGGCGATTTCACCCGCGAGCACCCCAAGGCGCTGGTGGAGGTCGGCGGAATGCCGATGCTCGGCCGCGTGCTGCATAAGCTGAGGGATGCCGGGGTAGGTGAGGCGGTGGTTAATGTCCACCACTTCGCCGGACAGATAATCGACTATCTCAATGCAAACCCTGTCCCGGGTCTGGACGTGCATGTTAGCGTCGAGAGCGAACTGCTGCTCGAGACCGGCGGCGGCATACTCGCGGCGCTTCCTTTGCTCTGCGACCTTGACGAACCCCTTCTGCTGCATAATTCCGACATACTCACCGACTTCCCCCTCGACGAAATGCTGTCGCGGCATGTTGCATCGGAGGCCGAGGCCACGCTGCTTGTGGCCGAACGCCGCACGCAGCGCTACCTCCTTTTCGACGACCGGTCGGGACTCATGCAGGGCTGGACCAACATTGCCACGGGGCAGGTGCGCCCTGACGGCCTCACCGTGCGCGACACGATGAAGATGCGCGCCTTCGGCGGCGTACACATCATGTCGCCCCGCATCCTGTCCGCCCTTCGGGCATACAACGACCGACTGCTCGCATCCGGCACCACCGCCGACTCCCGCGGCATCTGCCGCTTCTCCGTCATGGATTTCTACATCGATTCCTGCGCCAGCCATCACTTCGCCGCCTACCGGCCCTCACGCCCCTACCGCTGGTGCGACATAGGCAAGCCCGACAGCCTCGCCGCCGCCCGTTCCCTCTTCTCCTGACCCGCCCAGCCTCCTCCTGCCTCTCCCCTCTCAACTATAAACTCACTTTTTTGCTCTTTCCTACAATATTAACACCCCAAAAACTCATGATTTTCCAAAAATTATGCGTATCTTTGCGCGTGATTTTTGGCCGATTTGCGTGTTTGTGACGTCAAGCGGCTGATTTCTAACGCTTTAAACGAATATGATAAACATCACGTTTCCAGACAATAGCGTCAAGGCTTTTGAGGCCGGTGTGACGCCTCTGCAGGTGGCCGAATCGCTCAGCCCGCAGCTGGCTAAGGAAGTGCTCGCTGCAAGTGTCGACGGGCAGGAGTGGGATCTGTCTCGCCCCATCGAGGCCGATGCCTCGCTCCGTCTCTACAAATGGGATGACCCGGAGGGCAAGCACGCATTCTGGCACTCGTCGGCCCACCTTCTCGCCGAGGCCCTTCAGGAACTCTTTCCCGGTGTCAAGTTCGGTATCGGACCGGCCATTGAGAATGGTTTCTACTACGACATCGACCCCAACGGCCACAATATCACTGCGGCCGATTTCCCTGCAATAGAGAAGAAGATGCTTGAGCTTGCACGCACCAAGCACCCCATCGTGCGTCAGGAGATAAGCAAGGCCGATGCCCTGAAGATGTTCGGCGAACGCGGCGAGGAGTATAAGTGCGAACTTATCAGCGAACTCGAGGACGGCAAAATCACCACCTACACGCAAGGTGCCTTCACCGATCTCTGCCGCGGTCCGCATCTTCCCGACACAGCGCCCATCAAGGCCGTCAAGATAATTGCTCTTGCAGGTGCTTACTGGCGCGGCGACGCTACCCGCCATCAGCTTGTGCGCGTATATGGCATCACGTTCCCCAAACAGAAGATGCTCGACGAGTACAACACTCTGATGGAGGAAGCCAAGAAGCGCGACCACCGCAAGCTCGGCAAGGAGATGGAACTCTTCGCTTTCTCTGCCAACGTAGGCGCAGGTCTGCCCCTGTGGCTCCCGAAAGGCGCCGCACTCCGCGACCGTCTGGAGCAGTTCCTTCGCAAGATTCAGAAACGCTACGGCTATCTTCAGGTCATAACCCCGCATATAGGCAACAAGAATCTTTACGTCACCTCCGGCCACTATGCCAAGTATGGCAAGGATTCTTTCCAGCCCATCCATACCCCGGAGGAGGGCGAGGAATATCTGCTGAAGCCTATGAACTGCCCGCATCACTGCGAGATATACCGCAGCTATCCGCGCTCCTACCGCGATCTGCCGCTGCGTCTTGCAGAGTTCGGCACCGTTTACCGCTACGAGCAGAGTGGCGAGCTCCACGGACTGACGCGAGTGCGCGGCTTTACGCAGGACGATGCCCACATCTTCTGCGCCCCCGAGCAGATCAAGGATGAGTTCCTCAAGGTGATGGACATCATCTTCTACATCTTCAACGCTCTGAAATTCGACAACTTCGAGGCTCAGATCTCGCTGCGTGACCCCAACAACAAGGAGAAATACATCGGCAGCGACGAAAATTGGCACCTCGCCGAGCAGGCTATCATCGACGCCTGCGCCGAAAAGGGACTTCAGGCTCGCGTGGAACTCGGCGAAGCCGCATTCTATGGCCCGAAACTCGACTTCATGGTTAAGGACGCCATCGGCCGCCGCTGGCAGCTCGGCACCATCCAGGTCGACTATAACCTCCCCGAGCGCTTCCAGCTGGAATACACAGGAGCCGACAATCAGAAGCACCGTCCGGTCATGATACACCGCGCGCCTTTCGGCTCTATGGAGCGTTTCGTCGCCGTGCTGCTCGAGCACACCGCCGGCCATCTTCCTCTCTGGCTTGCGCCGGAGCAGGTGGCAATTCTGCCCATCAGCGAGAAGTTCAACGACTATGCACGCGAGGTCGCACGTCAGCTCGACGAAGCCGACATCCGTGCCACCGTCGACGACCGCAACGAGAAAATCGGCCGCAAGATACGCGACAATCAGCTCCGCCGCATGCCCTACATGCTCATCGTCGGCGAAAAAGAGCAGGAAAATGGCGAAGTCAGCGTAAGAAAATCGGGCGAAGGTGACCTTGGTTCGATGAAAATCGCTACCTTTGCAGAAAATTTGACTCGTGAGGTCAAACAAATGATACAACAATAAACCCCCTGAATGGAGAAAAAACCTTTCCGTCCCGCACCGCGCCCCATGGCGCCCAAACGCCCGGCAGGCGCGGCCAATGGCCCTCGCGGGCCAAGGCGTCCGCCCGAACGTAACGCCTATCCCAACAATATCAACGAGCACATCCGCGCACGCGAGGTGCGACTTGTTGGCGACAACGTCACCCCGGGCATATACTCCATTCAGGAAGCTCAGAAGATAGCCGACGAGCTCGAACTTGACCTGGTGGAAATCTCCGCACAGGTTGAGCCGCCCGTCTGCAAGGTTCTGGACTACCAGAAGTACCTCTATCAGCAGAAGAAAAAAGCCAAGGAAATCAAAGCCAAGGCCACGAAGGTGGTGGTGAAGGAGATTCGTTTCGGACCTCAGACCGATGAGCATGACTACAACTTCAAGCTCAAGCATGCCGTAGGTTTCCTCCAGGAAGGCGCTAAGGTCAAGGCCTACGTGTTCTTCAAGGGCCGTTCCATCCTCTTCAAGGAGCAGGGCGAAGTGCTCCTGCTGCGTTTCGCCAACGACCTCGAGGAATACGGCAAGGTAGAACAGATGCCGCAGCTCGAAGGCAAGCGCATGATTATCATGCTCACGCCCAAGAAAAAGTAAAAAACAATGGTCTTCGTGGCCGCGGGTCGGCCACACAGCATCATTCATGAATTAACCAACATAAAGTAAAACAAATGCCCAAGATTAAGACTAACTCCGGTTCCAAAAAGAGGTTCGCCCTTACCGGATCAGGAAAAATCAAACGTAAACACGCTTTCAAGAGCCACATCTTGACCAAAAAGACCAAGAAGCAGAAGCGCAACCTCACTCACTTCGGTCTTGTGGACAATCGTGACGAAAGCCGCGTTAAGGAGCTGCTCGGCCTGAAGTAAGCGCCGATGCCTTCACAGGGGACACTTCAGCCCCGCAATTAATTCGTGATTTTTTAATTCTTTCTATCAACCGAGTGTTCCGGCACAAAAGAGCAAAACAGCCGCCGGCGCTCAAAACCATTAAAGAACATGCCAAGATCAGTCAACCACGTCGCTTCGCGTGCACGTCGTAAGAAAGTCCTCAAACTCACCCGCGGCTACTTCGGCTGCCGCCGCAACGTCTGGACCGTAGCAAAAAACACCTGGGAAAAAGGTCTGACCTACGCCTACCGCGACCGCAAGGACAAAAAGCGCAACTTCCGTTCTCTCTGGATTCAGCGCATCAATGCAGCTGCTCGTCTGGAGGACCTCAGCTACAGCAAGCTCATGGGTCTTATCCACAAGGCAGGCATCGAGATCAACCGCAAGGTGCTCGCCGACCTCGCCCTCAACAATCCTGCCGCTTTCAAGGCTATTGTCGACAAGGTGAAGAACGCCTGAACAACGCATTAGCGACACACTGAGGACAGCACCTCTGTCCCGCAAACACAGACAACCCACAGCCCTACAACGTTGTGGGTTGTTTCATATGGAAATGAGCCGGTCAATTAAACTCCAAATTCAGCTTTATGTTATCATGTCCTCATAGTTCGGATAGAGTGCAGTGGATTGATGCCATGCGTGGTTTCTCTATGCTGCTTGTTGTATTTGGCCATGTCCTCATTTTGGGAATGGATGTTTATGGAAGTTTCCTGAATTTCATTTTGATTTGTTTCAGGATGCCGTTGTTTTTCTTTGTAAGCGGTTTCTTTTCCTATCGTGTCCAGTGCTGGTGGAGTCGGGATAGAGTCGCGGATATCCTGAAGCGTAAATTTCAGGCCCAGATATTTTGTACGGTCCTTTTCTTTGCATTGTATTGTTTTTATATAGGAGAAAGACCGGATTTTTCTCTTGGATTTGGAGGATATTGGTTTACGATAGTCTTATTTCAGATGTACATTGTATACCTTGTATGTTCGATGGTAAGTAGAGTATTATGTCATGATATTGTAATCCCGTTACTTGTTATTGCCGCAATAATTTCGACATTAATCCTTGGCTTTCATGTAGGAAGAGATTTGTGGCTATGGGATTTTCTTAACTGGAAAAATCTTATGAAGTATTTTCAGTTTTTTGCGGCCGGAATAATTTGCGCAAAGTATAAAAACGCTTTTTTCAAATTGTTGAATAATAATATTTTTATTCTTATTTCTGTATTGGGTTGGATTGCTCTTGTAATTTTACAGTATACAGATTGGTATAGGCCTGTTTTCCCTGTTCTTTACTATGGAATTTATGGTTCTGTTTTACGCTACTGTGCATTGTTCACTGTTATAATTATGTTCTATGGCTGTCGTGATATTTTTGCGCAGAACAGTCGATGCAGTAACTGGATGTGTTTCATAGGGCAGAGAACACTTGACCTGTATATGATTCATTTTTTTCTTATTCCGGATCTTCACTGGATGTCTCCCTTCCTGTCTGCGGGAAATATGGTGATAATTCAGTTGTTATTGGCCGGTATCGTAACGGCTCTGATAACTGTCGTAAGTCTGTTGATAAGCTCAATATTGAGAAGGAGCAGCCTTCTGGAGTCTTTCCTTTTCGGCGTAAAGCACCGCATCATCAGTGACAAACCTACTCTTGACTGAGGGTTATCGAACGACCCTAACAAACTCCACACTGCGCATACATAGGCGCATTCCCTCTTGCTTTATAAATTTTAAAGTAACCGTCCGAAAAGAGCCGACTTTCACATAGCGTTTAAGCTTGCGAACTTTGCAACCAAAAACACTATGTTCAATCGGAATGAAAACAACCGCATCGTAATGTCGCAGCATCCGATGGATACGGTGCAGCAAGCTCGGAGCGCTTGCGTCCATGCGGCCGCAGAGGCGGCCGTCCCCATCTTACCTATCCCCTATCAACTATAAACTAATTAAGAGTACATTGACATTCTGATACAACCTCGCCTTGCGCTCCGCACCCGCGGAGACGCACCGCATAGTGCAGGCAGGGGGCAACACAACGGAAACGGAGAGAAGCCGGCATCTCTCCGGCAGGATGCGCACATCCGTTGTGTTAGGTGATAGTCCCCGACGTCAGGGTTGCCTTGTGACCCGCATCGAGCCAAGCTCGGCCAGCACACTCACGCGCACAAAAAAATACAGCCGCATGCACTGGTACCGGCATGCGGCTGTTGGGGGGGGTAGTGGGTAATCAGATGCCGAGGTCGTGCTTGATGACGGCGATCTTTTCCTTGGCTGCCTTCTCGGCGGCGTCGAACTGGTCGGCGTTGTCGATGTGGGAGTGAACCTCAATGTAGAATTTGATCTTCGGCTCGGTGCCGCTGGGACGTACGCTCACCTTGGAGCCGTCCTCGGTGAAGAACTGGAGGACGTTGCTGGTGGTGGGGAAGTCCATCTTGCCTGTGGTGCCGTCCTTGAGGTTGTGGACGGAGAGGTCGGCATAGTCCTTGAGGATGATGAGGGGGCTGCCGCCGAGCTGCTTGGGCGGGTTGGCGCGGAAGCTCTTCATCATGGCCTGAATCTCTTCGGCGCCGGTCTTGCCGGGACGCACGACGGAGATGCCTTCCTCGTGGCTGTAGCCGTTCTGCACGTAGATGTCGCGGAGCATCTGACCGAAGTCGAGGCCGCGGTCCTTGGCCCATGCGCAGATCTCGGCCATGAGGGAGATGGCGCTGACGGAGTCCTTGTCGCGGCAGAAGTCCTCGGCGAGGAAGCCGTAGCTTTCTTCGCCGCCGCCGAGGTAGCGGGCGGTGCCTTCGAACTCGCGGATGACGCTGGCGATCCACTTGAAGCCGGTGTAGCAGTCGTACATGCGTATGTTGTTGTTCTCGGCGATGGCGCGGATGGTCTCGGTGGTGACGATAGTCTTGACGATGTACTCGTTGCCGGTGAGGCGTCCCATCTCGCGGTTGCGGACCATGATGTAGTTGAGGAGAATCATCACGATCTGGTTGCCGTTGAGCAGCTGGTAACTGCCGTCCTGGGCGCGAACGACTGCGCCGATACGGTCGGCGTCAGGGTCGGAGGCCACTACGAGGTCGGCGTTCACTTCCTTGGCCTTGGCGATAGCCATAGCCATAGCCGAGGGGTTCTCGGGGTTGGGGGAGTCGACGGTGGGGAAGTCGCCGCTGGGGATGTCCTGTTCGGGCACGTGGATGATGTTGGTGAAGCCGTAGTTGCGGAGCGAGTCGGGAATCAGTTTCACGCCTGTGCCGTGGATGGGGGTGTACACGATCTTGAGGTCGTGGTGGCGCTTGATGACTTCCGGGTCGAGCGAGAGACCCTTGATGGCTTCAAGGAAAGACTTGTCGATTTCCTCGCCGATGATTTCAATCTTGGAGGGGTCGCCCTGCATCTTCACTTCCTTGACGCTCTTGATGGCCTCGACGTTGGCGATGATGTTGACATCGTGGGGTGCGATGATCTGCGCGCCGTCGCTCCAGTAGGCCTTGTAGCCGTTGTACTCCTTGGGGTTGTGGCTGGCCGTGATGTTTACGCCACTCTGGCAGCCGAGATGGCGGATGGCATAGGACAGCTCGGGGGTGGGGCGGAAGTTCTCGAAGAGGTAGACCTTGATGCCGTTGGCCGAGAACACGTTGGCTACGAGTTCGGCGAACTTACGGGAATTGTTGCGCACGTCGTGTCCTACCACGACCTTGATTTCGGGCAGGTCGGCGAAGGCCTCCTTCAGATAGTTGGCGAGACCCTGCGTGGCGGCGCCTACCGTGTAGATGTTCATGCGGTTGGTGCCTGCGCCCATGATGCCTCGCAGACCGCCCGTGCCGAATTCGAGATCCTTGTAGAAGCTCTCGATAAGGTTGGTGGGGTCTTCAGCCTCGAGCATCGCCTTGACGGCGGCGCGGGTTTCTGCGTCATAGTCTTCGGAGAGCCAAAGTTCGGCCTTGGCTTTAACCTCTTTGAGGAGTTCAGCTTGTTTTTCCATGTTTGTCAGTTATGAGGGTGGTTGATATGTTTTCAGAGTATATAGTAGTAAACGCTCAGAAAGAGAAAAAGTGAGGCCGCGGGCGCCACAAAAAGCAGCGAGTCGATGCGGTCGAGTATGCCGCCGTGGCCGGGGATTATGTTGCCCGAATCCTTCACTCCGAGGGTGCGTTTCATAAGGCTCTCGAAGAGGTCGCCCCACGTTGCCATGACGCATGCGAGGACAGAGAGGACGATCCACTGCCATGTGCCCACGGGCGACTTGACGAAGGCCGCTGCCGCCACGCCTGCCGCGATGCAGAACGCCAGCGCGCCGTAGAAGCCCTCCCACGATTTCTTGGGCGACAGGCGCTCGAATAGCCGGCGACGCCCGAAGCGGCTGCCCACGAGGAATGCGCCCGTGTCGTTGATCCATATGAATACAAACACCATCAGCACCACCCAGCGGGAGCCGGGGGTGTTGTCGATAAGCGATGAGAAAGCATTGACGGCGGCGAGAGGCAGACCGATGTAGAGATAGCAGAGCGCCGCACGTCCCATGGCTGTGAATGCGTCGGGGCGCTTGTCGTAGAGAGCCATGACTCCACGCACCAGGAAGAACACCACCGCTATGGCCGGCAGGAGAACGAATGCCGCGGAGTAGCCCGCAGTCAGTACCGTAAGCGCCGTAGCGGTTATAGTCACTGCCTTGAAAGCCGTGCCGCCCTGCGTGGTGATGTGGCAGAACTCGGCGGCGCCGAAGGCGGCAAAGAGAGTGAGCATGATGCCGAAGAACGGCTGCCCGGCCAGTGTGGCGACTACAATCAGAGCTGCGTATGCTGTTCCGGATATGGCACGAAGTGCGAAATTATTCATTGGTAGGTCACAATTGTTTACGCAAAAGTAATGATTTTAATTGAGATTGCTTTCCGCTTTACATAGAAAAATGTTAACGGGTCGTGAAAAACGACATAAAGCCGCTGCCCGAGGGGGCGGCGGCTTTATGGATGAAACGGCGGGAGGGATTACTTCAGACGGTTCTGCACGTCCTCGAGGTTCTTCTCGTCGTGGAGGTTGTAGTAGACGTTCTCGAGGTAGCGGAGAGCGTCGGTATTGTTGTTGTCGGCGTTGTATGCATCTTCCAGCACCTTGGCGGCCTCAAGGAAGAGAGGCTTGATCTTGCTCTCGAAGAAAGCCTCGCTCTCGGCAGGGCTTGTGGGAGCTACCTCGCCCAGCTTGTAGGCTTCCTCGCAGAGTGCGCGGCCATACTGGTAGAGGGCCATGGAGTTGGAGGCGTCGTAGCTGATAGCCTTCTTGAACATCTCCTTGGCCTCGGCTTTCTTGTCGTTCTCGCTGAGGAGGATACCCTTGACTACGAGATACTGCGCGTTGGTGGGGTCGTTGGCGATAGCCTCGTCGATGATGACATAGGCCTGGTCGAACTCCTTGTTCTGGAGGTAGCGGTTGATCATGTAGCCGATATAGTTGGGGTCTTCCTTGCCGTAGAGACCCTGAGCTTCCTTGGCGAGGTTGTAGACGGCGTCGTCGTTCTTGGCCTGGGTGGCAACGGCTATGGCATAGTCGTAGAGGTTCTTCTTGTTATAGCCGAGATCCTTGGCCTTGAGGAACGAGTTGAGCGAAGCCTCGTAGTTCTCGTTCTGCCATGCTGCGAGCGCCTGGTTGTAGCGTATCTCGCCCATGGTGGTGTCGGCGGGAGCCGTCACCTTGAACGAGGGGTTGGCGGGGATGGTGCAGAAGAGCTCCCATGCGTCGTAGGCCTTGCCGTACTCCTTGGCTTCCCAGAAAGCGATGGCGGCGTTGTTGTAGTCGGTGTAGTGTCCGGCTACGGTGTTGACGATGTCTTTGGAGTATTTGGGCTTAACCTTGCCTTTCTCGTTGGGGAGGCTGTCGAGTGGGAGAGCCTTCACGAAATAGTTGTAGCCGTCGATGAGGAGGTTGCCCATGAGCACCTCGCCGCCCTCGGGCAGCTTGCCGAAGGCCTTTTTGCCCAGGAGGTCGTCGTACTCCTTATAGGCAGCTTTGCCCGGGATGTACCAGGTCTGTGCGAGTTGTGCGGTCTCGGGGTTGGTGAACGCCGGGGTGATGATAGCCACCACGTCCTTCTCGCTCTTGCCTTCCTTGAGGGCGCGTTCGGCGTCCTTGACCACGGTTTGCTGGGCGTTGGCGGCGAAAGCGGCCATGATGCATGCGCCCAAGATAGCGATTTTTCTCATGATAGAGGAAATTGGGGTTAAGTTATTGGTTTTCGTTGTTGTCTGCCTCTTCAGTATCGTCATCGGGGGTGGCGCTGTCGTCCGAGTCGACGGCGAGGTCGGCTTCCGTCATTTCGGGCAGAGCCTCTCCCTCCTCGATGGTCTCCACTTCCTCCTCCGGGTCGGTGTCGACGCAGCAGATACTTGCTATAACGTCGTTGCGGCGGCTGAGGTTTATGATGCGTACGCCCTGGGTGGCGCGTCCCATGAGGCGCACGTCGGCCACATGGAAGCGCAGGGTGATGCCACTCTGGTTGATGATGACGATGTCGTTGCCGTCATTGACAGCCTTGAAGCCCACCAGCAGGCCGGTGCGGTCGGTGATGTTCATGGTCTTGACGCCCTTGCCGCCGCGGTTGGTGATGCGGTAGGCGTCCAGCTCGGTGCGCTTGCCGTAGCCCTCGGCGGAGATAACCATGACGCTGTCGGTGGTATCCTCCTTCATGGTGATAAGACCGATGACGGCGTCGTCCGGTCCGTCGAGGCGCATGCCGCGCACGCCGGCGCTGACGCGTCCCATGGCGCGAATCTTCGATTCCGGGAAGCGGATGGCGCGACCGCCGCGGTTGGCCAGCAGAATCTCGCTGTTGCCGTCGGTGAGTTCCACGCCTATGAGGCTGTCGCCGTCGCGCAGCACTATGGCCTTCTTGCCCTTGGCGAGCACGCGGGCATACTCGGCGAGCGAAGTCTTCTTCACTACGCCCTTGGCCGTGGCGAAGAGCAGATAATGCGAGCCGGTGTATTCAGGGTCGTCCAGCTGCTTGCATGCGATGAATGCCTGCACGCTGTCGCCGGCATCGATGTTCAGCAGATTCTGGAGTGCGCGTCCCTTGCTTGTCTTGGTACCCTCCGGCAGCTCGTACACCTTTAATTTATATACGAGTCCGCTGGCGGTGAAGAAGAGCATGGTGTTGTGCATGGACGCCGTGTAGATGTGCTCCACGAAGTCCTCGTCGCGTGTTACGCTGCCGCGCGAGCCCATGCCGCCGCGGTTCTGCGCGCGGAACTCGCTGAGAGGCGTGCGCTTGATGTAGCCGAGGTGGGAGATGGTGATGATCATGTCGTCGTCGGCATAGAAATCCTCCGCGTTGAAATCGCCGGCCGTATAGTCGATGTCGGTGCGTCGTCCGTCGCCGAAGCGTTCGCGCACGTCGACCAGTTCCTCCTTGATGAGCTCGCGGCACACGTGGTCGTCGTTCAGGATAAGTTCAAGATGGGCTATGAGTTCCTCGATCTTGCGGTAGTCGTCCTCAAGCTTGGTCTGCTCCAGCTGGGTGAGGTTGCGCAGACGCATGTCGACGATGGCCTGAGCCTGGGCGTCGCTGAGGCTGAAACGCTCCATGAGCGCCTGCTTGGCCTCCTCGGTGTTGGCCGACGCACGGATGATGCGGATCACCTCGTCGATGTTCTGCGAGGCGATGATGAGTCCTTCCAGGATGTGGGCGCGTTCCTGAGCCTTGCCAAGCTCGAACTTGGTGCGGCGGATTACCACCTCGTGGCGGTGGGCCACAAACGCTTCCAGAATCTCCTTGAGGTTGAGCGTGCGGGGACGGCCTCCCACGAGGGCCACATTGTTGACGCTGAACGAAGCCTGCATCTGCGTCATCTTGTAAAGCTTGTTGAGCACGACGTTGCTGTTGGCGTCGGTCTTGAGCTTGATGACGATGCGCATGCCCGAGTAGTCGCTCTCGTCGTTGATGTCGGCGATGCCGTCGAGTTTCTTCTCGTTGACGAGGTCGGCGATGTATTTGATAAGTTCGGCTTTGTTTACGCCGTAGGGTATCTCATGGACGATGATGCTCTCGTGGTTGCCTTCCTGCTCTATTTCGGCCTTGGCGCGGATGACGATGCGTCCGCGGCCCGTGTGGTAAGCCTCCTTGACGCCGTTGTAGCCGTAGATGGTGCCGCCGGTGGGAAAATCGGGGGCGGTGATATGGCGCATCAGTTCGTCGATGGTGATGTCCGGATTGTCGATGAGCGCGATGGAGGCGTTGATGCTTTCCGTAAGGTTGTGGGGCGGCATGTTGGTAGCCATGCCCACGGCGATGCCGCTGCTGCCGTTGACGAGCAGGTTGGGGAAGCGGGTGGGGAGCACGGTGGGCTCGCGGCGGGAGTTGTCGTAGTTGGGCTGGAAGTCGACGGTGTCGGCTTCGATGTCGCGGAGCATTTCCTCGCCCATCTGCGAGAGGCGCACCTCGGTGTAACGCATGGCTGCCGCGCCGTCGCCGTCGACCGAGCCGAAGTTGCCGTGGCCGTCGACCAGCGTGTAGCGCAGCGACCAGTCCTGGGCCATGCGCACCACGGTGCCGTAGATGGACGAGTCGCCGTGCGGATGGTACTTACCCATAACCTCGCCGACACAGTTGGCCGACTTCTTGTGAGGCTTGTCACTGGTGTTGCCCATCTCGTTCATGCCGAACAGCACTCGGCGGTGGACAGGTTTCATGCCGTCGCGCACATCGGGGAGCGCACGGGACACGATTACCGACATCGAGTAGTCGATATAGGCCGACTTCATTTCGTTCTCGATGTCGATATGCATTATTCTATCTTCTTCCAGCATGTAGGAATGTATTTTTACTATTGGTTTCTGTTAAAATATCAAGCAAAGGTACGTAATTTTTGTGAAATAACAGCGCAGTCCGCGCATTAAATAAACTTAACAATGCAATAAGATGCCATTGCCGAACGTTTGGCACAATAATTGCATATATAAATTGCATAAATTACAGAAAGTAGGCAGACAATATGGAAAACAAATTCTCCGACGACATACAGCGCATACTCGACGACAGCCGCAAGCAGGCCCTGCGGCACGGGAGCAGCACCATCCAGCCCTCGCACGTGCTGATGGCGATGCTCGAGGACGCCGAGTCGCGTCCCACGAGCCTGCTGGCGCAGGTCAGCGGTCTCGACCCCGGCGCCATGCGCCGCGGCCTCGACGAGCTGCTTTACGACGAAGCCTCCACCGACCCCGCGCGGGATTCCGGTCAGCTCACTGTGGCCGACATCACCAACCGCATCGTGAAACTCAGTGTGCTTGAGGCCCGTATGCTCAAGGATCAGCAGATAGAGCCCGTGCACGTGCTCCTCGCCATCTTCCACAACTACGACGTGCAGAAGATGGCATTCATGAAGCCCTTCCTGACCGCCGGCGCCACCTACGAGCGTCTCTATCAGGCCTTGGCTCAGGAAAGCGGCGGCAGCACGACGCCCGAGGCTGCATTCGTGGCCGGCGACGATGACAGCGCCGGCGACAGCGAGAGGCAGCCCGAGAGCAACAAAGGCGGCTCGCGGCGTCCCGGGCGCTCCGGCTCCGACACGCCCATGCTCGACAAATTCGGGCATGACATGACACGCGCCGCCCGCGAGGGCAGGCTCGACCCCGTGGTGGGCCGCGAGGTGGAGATAGAGCGCCTGGCGCAGGTGCTGAGCCGCCGCAAGAAGAACAATCCCGTGCTCATAGGCGAGCCCGGCGTGGGCAAGAGTGCCATTGTGGAAGGCCTCGCGCTGCGCATCGTGCGCCGCAAGGTGAGCCGTGTGCTGTACGACAAGCGCGTGGTGTCGCTCGACATGGCTTCGATAGTAGCCGGCACCAAATACCGAGGCGAATTCGAGGAACGCATCAAGGCAATACTCACCGAGCTCGGCAAGAACCCCGACATAATTCTCTTCATAGACGAGATACACACCATAGTCGGCGCCGGCAACCCGTCAGGCTCCATGGACGCCGCCAACATGCTCAAGCCCGCCCTCGCGCGCGGCGAGCTGCAGTGCATCGGCGCCACTACGCTCGACGAATACCGCAACAACATAGAGAAAGACGGCGCCCTCGAGCGCAGGTTCCAGAAAGTGATGGTAGAGCCCACGACGGCCGAGCAGACCCTCACCATACTCAACAACATAAAGGCACAGTACGAGGGACACCACAACGTGCAGTACACCCCCGCCGCCATCGAGGCGTGCGTGAAGCTGACAGAGCGCTACATCAGCGACCGCAACTTCCCCGACAAGGCTATCGACGCCCTCGACGAGGCCGGCGCCAGAGTGCATGTGGCCAACATCGAAGTGCCCGAGGAGGTGGAACGCCTCGAGAACGAGATAGCCGAGGTGACCCGCAAGAAAATCGAGGCCGCACAGGCCCAGAACTTCGAGCTCGCCGCCTCGTGGCGCGACAAGGCGCAGACCCTCACCGCCCAGCTGGAAAAGGCCAACACCGAGTGGAAGAAATACCTCGACGAGCACCGCATCACCGTCGACGACGACAAGGTGGCCGAGGTGGTGGCTATGATGACCGGTGTGCCCGTGCAGCGCATCGCTCAGGCCGAAGGCGCTCGGCTGCTGGAGATGGCTCCCACGCTGAAGCGGCAGATAATCGGCCAGGACAACGCCGTAGAGAAGATAGTCAAGGCCATACAGCGCAACCGCATAGGCCTCAAGGACCCCGGCAAGCCCATCGGCACATTCCTCTTCCTCGGTCCGACAGGCGTGGGCAAGACACACCTTGCCAAGAAACTTGCCGAATACCTCTTCGACTCCGCCGACACGCTCATACGCATAGACATGAGCGAGTATATGGAGAAGTTCACCGTGAGCCGCCTCGTCGGCGCGCCTCCGGGCTACGTGGGCTACGAGGAAGGCGGCCAGCTGACAGAGAAAGTGCGCCGTCATCCTTACTCCGTAGTGCTTCTTGACGAGATAGAAAAGGCACATCCCGACGTGTTCAACCTGCTGCTTCAGGTGATGGACGAGGGGCGCCTCACCGACAGCCTCGGCCGGCGTATCGACTTTAAGAACACTATACTCATCATGACGTCGAACATCGGCACCCGCCAGCTGAAAGACTTCGGCAGCGGCGTGGGTTTCACCACCGCCGAGGTAGACAAGAACTACGCCCACGGCGTGCTGCAGAAAGCGCTGAACAAGACATTCTCGCCGGAATTCCTGAACCGAATCGACGATATAATCATGTTCGACCAGCTGGAGCGCGACGCCATCTTCCGCATCATCGACATAGAGCTGGCAGGCTTCCACCGCCGACTCTCGGAACTCGGCTACCGACTGACCCTGAGTGAGGAAGCCAAGAACTACATCGCCGACAAGGGCTACGACAAGCAGTTCGGAGCCCGTCCGCTGAAGCGCGCCATACAGAAATATCTGGAAGACCCGCTGGCCGAGATGATAATCACCGCATCGCTGATGCCCGGCAACGAGGTGGTCGTCGACTACGACAAGGAGGCCGACCGCATCACGACAGCGATACGCGTAAGTGCCGACCCGGAAGAGCATACCCCCGCTTCGGAATCGTGAACAGTCAAAGACAGAAGCCACAACCCGTAAACCGGGGCTGTGGCTTCTGTGTTGAATATATATGGAAAAGAAAGAACGACTCGTCATACTCGGTGCGGGCTTCGGAGGCCTGACACTCGCAAAGCACATCGACACGGCTAAATATGAAGTCGTGATAGTGGACCGGCGCAACTATCACAGCTTTCCGCCGCTGTTCTACCAGGTGGCGTCAAGCGGTCTGGAGCCCGCCAATATAGCGTTTCCGCTGCGGCGCGAACTGCGCCGGCGCCGTATGCGCGGCATCCGTTACCACTACGGGAAGGTGACAGAGATAGACATGGCGCGGCGCGAACTCGTGACACAGTACGAGCGCGTGCCCTTCGACCGGCTCGTGATCGCCGCCGGCACCACCAACAACTTCTTCGGTATAGACGGTCTGGAGGAGCATGTGTACACGATGAAGACCGTGCCCGAGGCCATACGCGCCCGCAACTCCGTGCTCGGACACCTCGAACGCGCGTCGATAGAGAAAGATCCCGCCGTGCGCCGCAAGCTGCTCACGTTCGTGGTAGTGGGCGGCGGTCCGGCCGGGGTGGAGGTGGCCGGAGCCCTCGGCGAGATGAAGCGCTACATCATAAAGCGTGAGTATCCGACTATAAGCCGTGACGAAGTGAGGGTGATACTTGTGGAAGGCACGAACAAAGTGCTCGGTACCATGTCGGCCAAATCCAGCGCCGACGCCCTGCGCTCGCTCCACACCCTGATGGTGGAGACGCGGCTCGGCACCACGGTGAGCCATGTGGAGAACGACGTCGTAACCTTTGCCGACGGCTCCACGCTAGATGCCTCGACCGTGATATGGACCGCCGGGGTGACCGGCGTGCCTTTCAGGCTGACCGGCACCGCCGTGACCGCCGGTCGCGGCGGCCGCTTCGCCGTGGACGAGTACAACCGCGTCGAGGGTCTGGACGGCGTGTACGCCATAGGCGACATCGCAGCTCATGCCGACGAACGATTCCCCCGCGGATGCCCGCAGATGGCGCAGCCCGCGATACAGCAGGGACTAAATCTCGCCCGCAATCTCAATGCCGGCAGCTTCACCCGTCCGTTCGTCTACCGCGACAAGGGCAGCATGGCGACCATAGGGCGCAACCGTGCCGTGGTGGACATGAAGCACGTGCATTTCAGCGGCTTCCCAGCATGGTTCGTGTGGATGGCCGTGCATCTTATGAGTCTGATGGGCATGCGCAACAGGGCGATGGTGTTCATGAACTGGTGCATGAACTACTTCAATTTCGGTTCGCCGCTGCGTGTGCTCATGCGTCCGTCGCGCCTGCCGCTGCCGAGTTTTCGTGACGAGTGAATCTCCGCTGCGAAAAAATTCGTAAATTTGCGGACGATATGACGGATATACAGAATATATTGCCCGACGGGTGCGGCAGACCCGCCGTGATAGCCGGTCCGTGCAGCGCCGAGACCCGGCAGCAGATGCTGGCTACGGCCGAGGCTCTGTCGGCCGAGGGTGTAAAGGTGTTTCGTGCGGGGATATGGAAGCCCCGCACGCATCCCGGCGATTTCGAGGGGGTAGGCGGCGAGGGCCTCGCGTGGCTTGCCGAAGTGAAGCAGCGTAGCGGTATGCTCACCGCCACCGAAGTGGCTACACGCTGCCATGTGGAGGAAGCCCTGGCAGCCGGGACCGACATACTGTGGATAGGCGCCCGCACCACGGCCAATCCCTTTGCCGTGCAGGAGGTGGCCGACGCCATCGCAGCATCCGGTCGGGATGTGCCCGTACTCGTGAAGAACCCTGTAAATCCCGATCTCGAACTGTGGATAGGCGCTTTCCAGCGGCTGTATAATGCCGGTGTGCGCCGCATAGGAGCCATACACCGCGGATTCAGCGTGTACGGCAAACATCTCTACCGCAACATGCCGCAGTGGCGCATCCCCATAGAGCTGCGACGCCGCTATCCGGCGCTCCCCATATTCTGCGACCCGAGCCATATAGGCGGCCGGCGCGACCTTATCGCTCCGCTGTCGCAGGAGGCTATGGACATGGGTTTCGACGGCCTGTTTGTAGAAAGCCACATCAATCCCGACGCCGCCTGGAGCGACAAGAACCAGCAGGTGACGCCCGAGGTGCTTGCGGAAATAGTGAAAGGTCTTGTGGTGCGCGAAGGCAGCGACTCAAGCGAGAATCTCGCGCTGCTGCGGCGTCAGATCGACGAAATAGACGGCGAACTGCTCGACCTGCTGGAACGCCGTATGCGGGTGTCGCGCGAAATAGGCCGGTACAAGAAAGAGCACGGTATGCCCGTGGTGCAGATAGGGCGCCATGACGAAATCATGGACCGGCAGATGAAGGCCGCCGAGGCCGCCGGGATGTCGGCCGACTTCATGCGCAGCGTCCTCTCGGCCATACACGAGGAATCGGTGCGTCAGCAGGTCGAGATAATCAACAAATAGCTTTCCCTTATTCGTGGAAATAAACGCGGCGTACTCGCGGCGATATTGAGGTCAGTATCTCGTAAGGGATAGTATCCAGCGTATCGGCGAGGCGTTCCACCGGTAGCGTCGGGCCGAAGATCTCCACCTGGTCGCCGAGCTGCACGCCGGCGGCGTCGGTGACGTCGAGCATACACATGTCCATGCAGATGTTGCCCACGGTAGGACATTCCGTGCCGCGCACGCGGAACGAGGCATGGCCGCAGCCGAGGCGACGGTCGATTCCGTCGGCGTAGCCTATCGGCAGCGTGGCTATGAGGGAATCGCGGTTGAGAACGCCTCGGCGTCCGTAGCCGACAGTGGTGCCGGCAGGATAGCGGCGCAGGGCTATGATGGTGGTGGCGAGCGTGGCAACCGGAACGAGTTCCTCGCCTCCGTGGCCCGGGGGCAGCGGAGAGATGCCGTACAGGCCGATGCCGAGGCGCCCCATGTCGTAGCTGTAAGGCGTGTGGCCGAAGCGCATCATTCCGGCCGTGTTGAGGACATGCCGGCGCAGCGGTCGGCCTATGAGGCTTTCCAATTTATCGCTCATGTTGCGGAAATTCTCGAGCTGCATCCCGGTGTAGTCGTCCTGATCGAGGCAGTCGGCCGTGGCAAGGTGTGAGAATACCGAAGCCACGTGCAGGTGCTTGTGACGCTTCAGTGCCTCGGCGAGTGCCGGAAGTTCCTCCATGCTGAAGCCCGTTCGGTGCATGCCCGTGTCGAGCTTGATGTGGATATTGATTCTGTCGGCCTCCTCACGTGCTATTCGTTCAAGTTCTTTCAGCGAGAAAACCGACGGTTCCAGATTGTAGGTGACGAGCGCCCGGAAATTGGTAGTGATGGGATTCATCACCATCACGGGCATAGTGATTCCGGCCTCGCGGAGCGTGACGCCCTCGTCCACGACAGCAACGGCCAGACAGGCGGCTCCGTGGCTCTGAAGTGTCTTGGCCGCCTCTACGGCGCCTATGCCGTAGGCCGAAGCCTTCACCATCGCCACTATGCCGCAGTTGCGGGGCACGAACGTGCGGAACACGTTGAGATTGTGCACCATGGCATCGAGATTCACTTCCAGAACAGTGTCGTGCGCGGCGTTGGCGAGAATGTTGCGCACGGGACGCATCTGCGCCGGGTCACCGGCAACGAGTATCAGTTCTCTCTCGAAATCCGAATTGACGAAGCGCTGGGCGAAGTCGGCCGCATCCGTGACGAATTCCGACGCCGTCAGCGGATTGAAGACATCGCGGCATGAGCTTATTTCCGGGCCGACTCCCACAAGGCGGCTGATGCCGCGGCGGTGGATAAGTTCGGCCAGACGGCCGTATAGCGACTTAATGTCAGCTCCCGGCTCATGCATGAGGTCGCCGCATACGAGCGTGAGGCTACGGCCGGGTGTAATACGTCGCTGCATGAAATCCAGCGCGCCTTCGAGCGACTGGAGGTCGGGCGTGAAATTGTCGAAGAGTACCAGGCAACTGCCGTTGCCCTCGTTCACGTCGATACGTGTGGAGACATCGCGCACGGCCGCCATGCGCCGGCGCATGGCGTCGTCGGGTGTGACGCCCAGCTCATGAAGCACAGCGGCAGCTATTTCATCCTTGCCGCGGGCTTCGATTATGCGCATGTCCGGATACATGCGGCGCAGCGTGGCCGGGGCGTCCGCTTCGCCGCTGTCGCATACAACGCAACGACAGCCCTCGAAAAGGCGGCATTTCTCGTCGATTTTCTGTTGGCGCGAGCTGAATCCGGCGTCATGCTCGCCGGTGATTGCCGTGAGCACACCCACGTGCGGCCGTATTGTCCGTGCGAGCGTGTCCATCTGGTCCGGACTGTCGATGCCGGCTTCAATTATTGCATACTCAGACGAAGGGTCGACGGCATAAAGGCTCAGCGGTACGCCCACCTGCGAGTTCCAGGAACGCGGCGAACGCCATGCGCGCGGCATCAGGGCCGCGTGCAGCATCTCTTTAAGCTGTGTCTTGCCGCGGCTGCCGCTGATAGCCACCACCGTGCCGGCATAAGCCTCGCGTGCCGCACTGCCCAGCGCGCGCAGGGCATTCATCGTATCGTCGACCACAAGGAACGTGGCGTCGCTGACGCTGCGCATGATGTCCGGTATTGTGTCGACCATGAACACGCGTATTCCGCGCAGATACATCTCTTTCAGGTAGCGATGTCCGTCGCCGCTGCCGGTGCGCAGTGCGATGAACATTGTGCTGCCGTTGTCGGCCGGAAGGCTGCGGCTGTCGATGAGCAGGGAATCTATAGTCGGAGCCGTGCGTGCTCCTTCGATGCGGGCGCCGGTGGTGCCGGCGATGTCTTCGAGCGAAAATTTCATAGGATTGGTGGCTGTGGGCGGTGGGCTTCGCGGAGATACTGCGCGTGTCGGCGCGCTGCGGTCTCCTTCGTCGCCGCGCTAAAATATGTTTCGGCAAAAACCTCGTATATATAATCGACGGCCGTTTCGGACGGATGTTTGAGATCCGGGGCGTAGAAGCGATAGTCGCGCAGGTCGTCGCAGACTATCTCATAGGCCGGGAAATACTCGGCGCCGAGGGCGTCGACGGCAAGCATGAGGATGGACTTGCTGATGTTGTTGGCATGGAGTCCGTCGGCCACATGCCGTACGGGGCTTACCGTGAATATGGTGCGTATGTTCTTTTGCCGCAGGCGCTCTATGAGGGGGCGCCACATCGCGGTGATTTCGTCGACGCTCATGCGGCGGCGGACGAAACTGTCGGGCGGCAGGCGGTGGCAGTTGGCCACAATGCGGCCGGAGGCCGCGTATTCATATATATAAGCCGTGCCGAACGTCACGAACAGAGTGCAGCCTCCGGACGTGAATGCGTCGGTGAGCGCCCGGAAGCGGTCGTTCAGTGCGCGGAGCAAAGCCTCGGAATCCGGCGAACAGTAGCGTGCGGCGGCATCGAGACAATGCCACGTGCCGTCGACCTCCGTAAGGTCGCCGCTGCCGAATCTGCGGCCGTCGAGTGCCCGGCCCGCGGCAGAGGCCAGCGACGCCGGATTGAAAAGTGGTCCCAGCGGATTGGACGTCACGTCGAAGCCATATTGCTGAAGCCGCGCGCCCATATTGTCGGCAAAACACGAGCCAAGGAACACAAGGCGTTCGTCGGCCGTTATGGGCCGCGGATTTACGTTTGCTTCTATTTCAGTGCGGAAACGCATCAGTACATCTGATAGTCAATGGAAAGTACCTGGAACTCCGTGCGTCGGTTGATCTGGTCGGCCACTTCCTGGTCTGCTTCGGGGAGTGCCAGAATGTATTCCTCGGTGAGCACGTCGCCCTCCTTGAACTGCGGAAACTCGCGGGCGAGCTTTTTGGTGATGGCTTTCGGGCGCGACTCTCCGTAGCCCTGCGACTGCAGGCGGTCGGGGGATATGCCGACGCTGATAAGATAATCGATGACCGAACGCGCACGGCGCCCGCTGAGGTCTATATTGTATTCGTCGGTGCCCTTACGGTCGGTATGCGAGGCCATCTCGATAGTCACGTTGGGATTGTCGCGGAGCACCTGTGCCATTTCGTCGAGCGCCGTCTTGCTTTCGGGGCGCAGGGTGGCCCGGTCGAAGTCGTAGAAGATATTGTCGATGACAACCGGTTTGGTGATGCTTGCGAGTATGAAGTCGACGTCGTATGTGGCGTCCTCCTCTGCGATGTCGCTCACGAACTCCTGCTTGGCGTTGAGGTAGCCTTTGGCACCGGCCATCATGACATAGCTGACGCCGCGCTGCAGCGGGAAAGAGAAACTGCCGTCGGGGCGGGCAAGCTGTTTCTGATTGCTGCCGTCGTTGCCAACGATGCGAATGACGGCGTTCGGTACAGGCTCCTCGTCGCGGTCGAGCACCCAGCCCTGGATGTTGATTTTGAGATCGGGCAGTTCAAAAGAATAGATGTGGTCGTAGCCGCGTCCGTCGCCGCGGTTGCTGCTGAAGAATCCGCTTTCGCCTTTCGTGAACGTGATGCCGAAGTCGTCGCCCTGCGAGTTGACCGGCCGCCCCATGTTGGTGACCTGCCAACCGCCCGACTTCGTGAGCCGTGCGCAGAACAGGTCAAGGCCGCCGTAGCCCGGATGACCGTCGCTGGCGAAATAGAGCAGGGAATCGGTGCGCACGTAGGGGAACGACTCGTTGCCGGGTGTGTTGATCCATTCGCCGAGGTTCTCCAGCGAGCCGACTCGCTCCTTCAGGTTGACGCGCCATATGTCAAGACCTCCGCTGCCGCCCGGCATGTCGCTGCTGAAGTAGAGCCACTGCCCGTCGGGCGACACGGCAGGATGACCGTAGCTGCTGAGAGTGTCGGCTGTTATCTCATATTTCACCGCGGCGCTCCATTTCGCTTCGGAACGCTGCGAGGTGTAGATTTCCACGCCGGTGGGAGCGTTGGGCTCGCGGCGCGCGCGGGTGAGGTACATGGTCTGACCGTCCGGCGTAAAACTTACTATGCCCTCGTCGAACTCCGTGTTCAGTTCGCCCTCCACCGCCTGCGGGCGCTGCCATTCGCCCCGTTCGTTCTTGGTTGCGAACCATATGTCGCCGTTCTTCATTCCCGTGATTTCGCTTTTCTGCGTGCCGAGCGCCTTCTCCGTGGTGGAAGTGAAGAACAGCTGGTCCTGAGGTTCGGAGAGATACATCGGCGCATAGTCGGCCCTGCGTGTGTTGAAAAGCTTGGGCTGCTTGACGACATAGCGTGTGGCCGGACTTTTCGCCGCGGCCATGCGGGCGCCGGCCAGGCGGTCGGCCGCCGATTTGTCGTCGGGGTGGTATTTGAGATACTCCTCGTAGGACTTTACCGCGGCGGCATATTTGCCCTCGGCATGCAGCATGCGCGCTATGCGCAGCGTGAGCGTGGAGTCGGCGTAGCCATAGCGGCGCGCATTCTGATAGGCCGCCGATGCGCGGGCATACTGGTTGAGCTTTTCGTGACATTCGCCCATGCGGAAAGCAACCTCACCGCGCAGCGGTCGTTCCTCGCGTTTGGTGAGTTTGTTGTATATTTTGCGATAAGTTTTCGACGCGTCGAAATATTCGCCGCGTGCCAGCTGCTCGTTGGCGGTGCTCAGTTTGGCACCTCCGCAACCGCAGAGTACCGTAGCTGCCAGCAATGAGCCTATTATCAGAGTCTTTTTCATACGTTATTAACGAGTGAACCTCCGTTTTATTTTGGTGATTCAAAATTACGTATAATCCGCGAGACTGACAAATAAGAGGTGCCGATTCTTCACGAGTCGGCACCTCTTTATTTCTTCGGAAAGTATAATTGTTTTACTCGTTTTTCCGAGTGGTGTTTTTGAAGCAGTTATTAATAAGACGCCGTTTAGGGGTGATAGTTTAATGATGAGTATTTAATTAACATAAATTCGCATATATGTTAATATAAAGTTAAATATAGGTACTATGCATTGCAAAGTACCTTGTTGTGACTAAATTTGCGGCATGAAGAACGGGACGCCTGTCCCTGCATAAAAAAGATAAGAAATAATGAATATTGAAAATGTAAAATCACAAATGCGCAAGGGGATGCTTGAGTACTGCGTCATGCTCCTCCTTCAGCATGGCGACGCCTACGCTTCCCAGATGATAGAGCGCCTGAAAGAGGCAAGGCTCATCGTGATGGAGGGCACGCTGTATCCGCTGCTAACGCGCATGAAAAACGACGGTCTGCTGGCCTACCGCTGGGAGGAATCGCCGTCGGGTCCGCCACGCAAGTACTATACGCTGACACCATCCGGCGCTGCCGCCCTCCGCTGTCTCGACGAAGCCTGGGCTGAAATCAACCATTCAGTAAATCATTTACAAAACAATCAACTATAATGAAAAGAACATTTCCTGCAAACATCAACGGCAAGGTGTACAATATCGACGAGGACGCCTACGGACTGCTGCAAAAATACTTTACGCAGCTGCGTGAATCGTTTCCCGGCTCGGAGGGTGTGGAGATAAGTGCCGACATCGAGGCGCGCGTGGGAGAGATATTCGACGAGAAAATGGCCGACGGTCCGAAGGTCGTGACAATCTACGATGTCAATGAGGTGATCGAGCGCATGGGGCGTCCCGAGCAGATCATTGACGACGAGGGGCGCCCGGCAGAAGCCGAGGATGCGGAGTCCAAGCCCTTCATCAGTTTCAATACGCCCAACAAGCGCCTTTACCGCGACACGCGCCATGCCGTGCTCGGCGGTGTGATAAGCGGTTTGGCGGAGTTTTTGGGCTGGAACTGCAACATCATGCGGTTGCTGATAGTTGTGATCGCGCTGTTTTCATACCTGGTACCCGTATGCGTGATTTACCTTATAGCATGGATGGTGATACCGCCGGCCAGTACGTCGCGCCGCATATTGGAGATGCAGGGGCGGCCGGTGACAGTGGACGGAGTAGGGCGCACGGTGCTTGACGACTCCACGGTGACGCCTCCTCCTTACAACAGTCCTGCGTCGGACGACGGCAGCGACAGTTTCGGTGTCCTTCTCGGCAAGGGCATGCGGCTTCTCGGCAAAGTGATACTCGGCTGCCTGTTCGGCATAGGAGCGCTCGGACTTCTCGGCGCAGCGGTGTTTCTGGTTGTGGTAGTTGCCGTGATGGTGCTCGGACTCGGATACGACAGTCTCGGTCTGCTTTACGAGATTGCCGGTACGACGGCGATGCCGAGAGCCGCCTACATGCTTGTGTTCATGCTCTTCCTCGCCTTGTCGATAGTGGTTCCCTGCATCGGGATTGTGTGCGGCACGGGCGCCTCGCTGTTCAGGTGGCGCTGCAATTCGGTAGGACTGATAATCGCGCTTGTGGTGCTGGAGGTGCTGTTCATCGGCGGTTCAATCGTGATGTTCAACATGGCGAGCCGTTGCACTATAGCCTGCGCCACTGCCTCTGCCATGCTGCTGCCGGGTATGGCATAAGGTCCTTACGGCTTAACCAATGACGCGCTGAACTCCCACAGCGCGTAGATGGGGATGAACACTGCGAAGAGAGTGAACGGGTCGCCCGTGGGAGTGATGAGGGCGGCCACAATCATCAGTCCTACGATGGCGTGCCGGCGGTAGCGGCGGAAAAACGAACGATGCAGCAGCCCCATGCAGCCGAGCAGCCACGCCAGCAGCGGAAGCTCGAAAGCGGCGCCCATCAGCAGGACTATGGTGAAGAAATTCTCCATATAGCTGTCCAGCGACACTATCGGCGTGATAGTGTCGCTGAGACTGTATGAAGACAGGAAGCGCAGGCACACCGGGAATACAAAACCGTAGCCCATGGCGGCTCCGAGATAGAACATGGCGTTGCCCAGTACGAAGGCTTTGCGCATGCCGCGTTTCTCGTTGTCGTAGAGTGCCGGCGCAACGAAAGTCCAGAGCAGATATATAATAATAGGAAAAGCAACCACGAAGGCCGTCCAGCAGGCAGCCGACATGTGCGTGAAGAACTGCGAGGTCAGTTCCACGCTCACTATCTCTACGTGCATGGGCTTTTCCGCACCTGCGCCGGCTGTGTCGAGGAATCCGTACAACCAGAAGTCGGGACGGCAGGGAGCCATGATCACGTGGTCGAAAATCCACGGCATGGCTATGAATGCACCAATACCCAGAGCGCCCACAACGACGGCTATGCGCACCAGCACGGCGCGCAGGTCGTCCAGATGGTCCCAGAACGTCATTTCGGCAGCAGGACTGCCGTTGTCGCCCTTACCTGAGGCCACGGTCTATTCCTTTTTATCGTTGTCGTCGCGCTCGACCGGCCGGTTGATCTCGTCCTTGGCTTCCTCTATGCCTTGCTTGAAGCTGTGGACGCCCTTGCCGAGGCCGCGCATCAGCTCGGGAATTTTCTTGCCGCCGAAGAGGAGCAGTACGAGAAGCAGGATGATAATCCACTCCCAACCGCGCAAATTGCCTAAAAACAGAGGTATGAATGCAGTCGTTGACATTGTTGATGATGATTTTTAGAGCAAAGATAAGCATATTTTCGTGAAAAGTGAGTAACTTTGCAGCCGAATTGAGAATCACTATAAATTTTTTCATATGAAAGCTTACGTATTTCCCGGTCAGGGAGCGCAGTTCGTAGGCATGGGCAAGAATCTCTACGACGAGAACGCAATGGCCCACGACCTCTTTGAACAGGCTAACGATATCCTGGGTTTCAGAATCACTGATCTGATGTTTGCAGGTACCGATGAAGACCTCCGTCAGACCAAGGTCACCCAGCCTGCAATATTCCTCCATTCCGTTATCCTCGCCAAGAGCCTCGGCGACGAATTCCGTCCCGACATGGTGGCCGGCCACTCTCTCGGAGAATTCTCCGCACTGGTATCGGCCGGAGCCATGAACTTTGCCGACGGCCTCAAGCTGGTAGCAGCCCGCGCACACGCCATGCAGCGCGCATGCGAGCTCAAGCCCAGCACTATGGCTGCCGTGCTCGCCCTGCCTGATGAGACGGTGGAGGCCGTTTGCGCCGAAGTCCCCGGCACGGTGGTCTGCGCCAACTACAACTGCCCGGGTCAGATTGTAATCTCCGGCGAAATCGAGTCCATCGACGCCGCCTGCGAGAAGCTGCTTGCCGCCGGTGCCAAGCGTGCCCTCAAGCTCAAGGTGGGCGGAGCGTTCCACTCGCCCTGCATGGAGCCTGCGCGTGCCGAACTTGCCGAGGCAATCGCCGCCACCGAAATCCATGTGCCCGTATGCCCCGTTTTCCAGAATGTGGACGCGCTGCCTCACACCGATCCCGCCGAGATCAAGGCCAACCTTATTGCACAGCTCACCGCACCCGTGCGCTGGACGCAGACCGTGCGTAACATGATTGCCGCCGGTGCCACTGAGTTCGTGGAACTCGGTCCGGGCAAAGTGCTCCAGGGCCTTGTGTCGAAAATCGACCGCAACGTGACCGTATCGGGCATGCAGTGATACCTCATTAGTAATCATAGAAAGGGTCAGAGCCTCATTCGCAGACTCTGACCCTTTCGCTTTCCCATGCCATTTCGATGGCAAATGCACTTTTTGCATCGGCTGTTCGTTTTATAATGTATTATTTTGTATTTTTGCAAACATGTTACAGTTCATAGCACGAATCAATGATAAATACTCTGTGGCCGAACTGGCCCGGATGGCCATAGAGGGAGAATGCCGGTGGGTGGAACTTGACCTGCCCGGCTGCTCGGAAGACTTCATACGGGCTACGGCCCTTGAACTGAAGGAATTGTGCGTGGAGACAGGCACATTTCTGACAATAGTGGACTGTCCCGAGGCAGCCCGTGAGGCCGGTCTGCACGGTGTGCAGCTGCGCGGCGCAAAGGCTGCCGAAGCCGCCAAAGTGCGCGAAGAACTCGGCGCCGAGGCTATAATCGGAATCGAGGTGGCCTCAGCCGCCGACATTTTGCGTGTGCAGAATCTCGATATCGACTATGCCACGCTGACGCCCGGCCTGACGCCCGCGCAGATAGAGAAAATTGTCGCCGATGTCCGTGAGGGCGGTTCGCAGTTGCCCATCGTCGCCTCCGGAGAATTTACCCCCGACGAGGCTATCGAGGCCATAGTGGCCGGAGCCTCGGGCATCGCTGTAAGTGCTGCTGTCGCCGACGCCAAAGACCCCGTGGAAGCTGCGAGGGTGCTCGTGGAAACACTTCGTGCCGCCAAATCATGAATTCCGACATCCGCAAGACAGGCTGGAAAGTACTCCTCGCCACAGCCATAGGCATAGGCGTGGTGATATGGATGTTCTCCCGCGAATTCAATCCCGAGGCCTTGCGCGGCATTACCTTCGACACACGCACGGTGGCGTGCCTTCTGCTGGCGGCATTAGCCGTGGGCGGTCGTGATTTCGGTCTGACATGGCGTTTCCATGCCATCACCAACGGCGACATCAGTTGGAAGAGGGCCTTTCAGGTCGACCTGATGTGCGCGTTCACCTCAGCCATCACTCCATCGGCCGTGGGAGGCAGTCCGGCGGCCATCTTCTATCTCACCCGCGAGGGTCTGAGCGTGGGGCGCGCCACGACGCTGACGCTTACCACACTTATGCTCGACGAACTGTTCTTCGTGGTTTTCTGTCCGGTGATAGTGCTGAGCATACCCTTCGACCAGCTTTTCGGCGACGGCGGCGCAGTGCTCGGCAGCGTGAAAGTCATATTCTGGACTGTATATACCGTCATCGTTCTTTATACCGGTCTGCTGTACACGGGAACGTTATGGCGGCCGCACGCCGTGGCTTCGGCCATGCATAAGTTTTTCGGCCTCCGTTTTCTGCGCAGGTTGCAGCCGAAGATCGATCACATGACAGCCAATATGGTGACTACGTCCGAGACCCTGCGGAAATGCTCTCTGAAATGGTGGGCGCAGGTGTTCGGCGCCACCGTCGTGTCATGGTTCTCGCGTTACCTAGTCGTGAACGCCCTCTTCTGGGGCTTCGTGCCGTCGGCCGACGGTTTCCTTGTGTTCGGGCGCCAGTTCGTGGTGTGGGTCGTGCTTATGGTAAGTCCCACTCCCGGCGGCAGCGGAGTGAGCGAGTGGCTGTTCTCCAACTATTACGGCGACCTGATAGGCAACGTCAGTCTGGCGTTGCTGCTCGCCATTGTGTGGCGACTCTATTCATATTATGTATACCTCGTGGCGGGCGCATTCATAGCTCCGCGCTACTTCAAGAAAAGGACGAAATGAGAATAATGGCAATAATCCCGGCGCGCTACGCCTCAACCCGTTTTCCGGGCAAGCCTCTGGCTATGCTCGGCGACAAACCCGTCATACAATGGGTGTGCGAACGTGCCGCGGAAGTTTTCGACGACGTGGTGGTGGCTACCGACGACCAAAGGATAGCGGATGCCGTGGAAAGTTTCGGGGGGCGGGCCGTGATGACATCGCCGGCGCATCGCAGCGGTACGGACCGCGTGCGCGAGGCATACGAGCATTGCGGCATCGAGGCCGACGTGGTGGTGAACATCCAGGGTGACGAGCCCTTCGTACAGCCTTCGCAACTGCGCGCACTGGCCGCCTGCTTCTCGGACGAGGGGACAGACATCGCCACCGTGATAAGACCGTTTACCGGCAGCTATGAAGAACTTGCCGACCCCAACAAGGTGAAAGCGGTGATCGACGATAAGGGATATGCAATGTATTTCTCCCGTTCCGTAATACCATATTGCCGCGGCGTGGAGCCGGAGAACTGGCCCTCGTCGGTGCAATATTATATCCACATCGGGCTGTACGCCTACCGTAGCGCCGTTCTGCGTCGCATAACGGATTTGCAGCCGTCAGTTCTGGAAAAGGCTGAAAGCCTCGAGCAGTTGCGGTGGTTGCAGGCCGGATTGAAAATCAAGACCGCGGAGTCGGATGTGGTGACGGTGGGTATTGACACTCCGGCCGACCTGGAAGAGGCGCGCCACATGTTGGATAAATCATGACCGACCTTGATCGCAGAATAGCTCCGCCCGTCAGACCGTTCGGGCATATGGCGCTTCCGCCGGAACGAGTAATCGAATGCGGACGCGGCACACGCCTGCACGTAATGGCCGACAACTCCTGCCGTCTTGTCAGGCTGTGTGCTGTGGGGCGGGGAGGCAAAGTCGAGGCACAGTCGCATGCCTCTGCCATCATGACAGCAGAAATACTTGCCGAAGGTTCCGCGAGTTTTGATGCCGATACCACCGCCGAAATCATAGACTTCAACGGAGCCAGCATAGCGGGCCGTTGCTCCGACCATTTCACCCGTCTGGACATTACCGCCATGGCCGGTGCGATGCCCGAACTGCTGCAGGTATTTGCCGCATTGCTCCGTGAACCGTCGTTCACGGTCAAGCGCATGGAGTCAGTACGCGCGATGCTGATGTCGCAGTGCGCCTGCGAACAGAAGCGCGTAAGCACTATCGCCACGCAGGCATGCTTCGGCCTTATGGCGGGACATGATCACGCCACGGCCCGGAAACCGGTGCCGGAAGATTTTGAACAGGTGGGCGAGCAGGAAATCATGGCATCCATAGGCCGGATATTCGCGGCTCCGAATGTGGATGTATTCCTAAGCGGAGGGGTGACTCCGGAGCTTGAGTCGGCGGTCGTGGCAATGGCCGACTCGCTGAACGACGGAGTGCGTACGGTGCCGGATATCCGGCCATACGTAGCCGAGGCGCCACAGCTGAAGCATATCGAATGGCCCGGAGCCGAGCAGAGTGCGGTGGTGTGTATGCTGCCGGTGATAGGCCGCAGTCATCCAGACTACCTGCCGCTGCGTATCGCCGTAACGGCTCTCGGCGGATTCTTCGGCAGTCGGCTGATGCGTAATATACGCGAGGACAAAGGTCTGACCTACGGCATATCGGCCAGCCTGAACGGCACGCATGAGGGCGGTTATGTGGAAATTTCAGCCCAATGTGCGCCGGGCTATACCGAACGGCTTCTTGACGAACTGAGGGGCGAGCTTCGGCGTATGGCTACAGTGCCCCTCGACCGCGACGAACTCCTGCGCATGCGGCTGTATGAGCAGACGAGAATTGCTTCCATGATGGACAATGCCATCGCAAGCGGCGACCAGTACATCACGCAGCTTATTGTCGGCCTGCCGGACGGATATTTTGAAAACCAGGAACGGATTACGGCACAAATCACATCCGAAGAAATCGCCGAAGTAGCGGAACGCTATCTGCGGCCGGAAAATCTGCGCGTAGTGATAGCAGGTTAAAAAGAAGCGCTATGAACGACTTTGAGACTGAATGGCAGAAAATGCTGAACGGCGAACCATATGAGGCCGGCAGGCGTGAGTTTTATGATTTGCTTGTGCGTACGCGCGTAATAATCAAGGAATACAACGAAACGGCACCGGATGATGCCGGGCGTCTGACTGAGATACTACGCGGTCTGTTGGGATCATGCGGCGAGCGCGTCACAATCAATCAGCCGTTCCGCTGCGACTACGGCTGTAATATTCACGTAGGCGAGGATTTTATCGCCAACTTCAATTTTACGGTACTGGATGAAGCGCGCGTAACCATAGGCGACCATGCTTTCATCGGACCGAATGTCAGTATCTACACAGCCTGTCATCCCCTCGATCCGACAGAGAGGGCGAAATTTACGGAATGGGCCGAGCCTGTGACGATAGGCGATAATGTGTGGATAGGGGGAAGCGTCACAATCCTCCCCGGGGTGACTATAGGTAATAACGTTATCGTCGGTGCCGGTTCGGTGGTGGCAAAAGATCTACCGGACAATGTAGTGGCCATGGGCAATCCGGCGAGGATAGTAAAACATATATAATCCGGTCGGAAACAGCCGAGATGTTATTCGGGACGGAACGTCTCGAATCGACCGTCAGTATACAGTACCATTATCTGTTGTACGCGGGCCGTATCGGCCATGCGTACCCCGGCATTGTTCAGTGCCTGCATCGCTTCGGCCGAAATCGGTCGTTCCGGATTGCTACGCGGCGGATTTTGCTGGGCAAACGGGTTGGAATTTGCCTCCTGATTCTGGTTGCCTCTTGGTTGTTTGTCGGGATATTCCGGCGCATGGGCTATCAGAACAGCCTCATAACGAGGCTCCTGCGCTTGTGAAGGTGCAGTTTCGGGTCTGATTTGAGGCTCTGAGAATCGCGTATTCGGATTAACTTCCATCTGTCCCTCGCCAAACATCAGCCATAACACGTTAAGCGAAGGAAACGCCTCGTGAATTTTTGCTATAAGCTCATTGCTGATTTTCTTATTTCTGCCGTTTAACAGTTGAGACAGAGTAGGACGTGGAATGTCGGCACTGTCGGCAAACTGCGAACTTGCTATATTTTTAGCAGTCATAAACTGGCGGAGGCGTGTTGCGATATCCATAAAATTGGTTATAAATGCTAATAAGGAATGCAAATTTTTGGATATGCAAATGTAAAGAGAATAATTGTAAATTCCAAATTTAAGATTGGAAATTTATTGTTTTGTTTTGAGAATTAATTGTGCGTTTACAAATGGAATAGTGAGAAGTTATGTTTTCTTAAGGATGGGTTGTTTGGTGTAAGTATCGTGATATAATAATATTTATAAATAGAATTTAAAGTGTAAAATCAACGAAGGGGTAGGTTGGTTGATAAAAGAGGCGTGGTTGTATAACATTCTAAACCTTTAATATAATAATTAGGTATAATAGACATGAGTATCAATTAGTTACTGATAATATAAATAAATGTTAATACTTGTTGATTGCTAATTTGTAAATTGTTTTGAATTGTAAAATTATAATTTGTAATTTGCGAAATTGAATCGAAATTCATGGCATAAATACAAATTTACAATTGCAAAACTTGCCAAAATTTACATTTGGAATTCTGATTTTGCAAAACCGATTTGCTAATGTAAAACGTAAATCTTTGCTTTACTCAATAATTCAATCTTCTCGTAACTTATTGCTGCTCTTTACTAATACAACACTCTCAGAGCGTTAAAGTTCTTTTGAAAATGAGTTAAAGTTTGTGTAAGTATTCTGATTTTTTGATATTTGCTGATTCATTAGCTATTTTTCCCGCTTTTCGTGGTTCCGGTTGATCCTGGAGTAGTTTTGGGGTTTCGACATATTGCACCATATCAGTCGGTGGCATGGTCCTTCCATTTTTGGCTGGTTGGGAAAATTTTACTAATTTTGCGTAATTAATATAAGATAAACACATCATATACAATGGAACGAGAAGTTCGAGTGAGATTTGCTCCGTCTCCTACGGGGCCTCTGCATATAGGCGGTGTGCGCACGGCACTGTTTAACTATCTTTTTGCGCGTCGTAACGGCGGCAAGATGATTCTTCGCATAGAGGATACTGACTCGCAGCGCTTTGTACCAGGTGCGGAGGATTATATTAACGAAGCTCTGGCATGGCTCGGCATAGGCATAGACGAGGGTGTGCGGGAAGGCGGCCCCTACGGACCGTACCGACAGAGCGAACGCCGCGACATATACCGTAAGTATGTGAAGCAGCTTCTGGACGCAGGTAAGGCGTATTACGCTTTCGATACGCCGGCCGAACTGGAAGCAAAGCGAGGAGAGGTAGCCAATTTCCAGTACGATGCATCGACAAGAATGCAGATGCGCAACTCTCTTTCCATGCCGGCAGATGAAGTGAAGGCTTTGCTTGACGGCGGTACGCCTTACGTGGTTCGTTTCCTTGTGGAACCCGGACGCGATGTGGAGGTGGACGACCTTATCCGCGGCAAGGTTGTCATAAAGAGCGATATTCTTGACGACAAGGTGCTGTATAAGAGCGCCGACGACCTGCCTACCTACCATCTGGCAAACATTGTCGACGACCATCTGATGCTTGTCAGCCATGTCATCCGCGGAGAAGAATGGCTGCCGTCGGCTCCGTTGCATGTGTTGCTGTATGAGGCATTCGGCTGGACGGATACCATGCCGCAGTTTGTGCATCTGCCGCTGCTGCTCAAGCCCGACGGTAAAGGCAAACTTAGCAAACGCGACGGCGACAGGCTCGGCTTCCCCGTATTCCCCCTTGAATGGCATGACCCCAAAAGCGGCAATGTGTCGTCGGGCTACCGCGAAAGCGGTTATCTGCCGGAGGCTGTAGTGAATTTCCTGGCTTTGCTGGGCTGGAATCCCGGCGACGATACGGAAGTGATGTCGATGGACGAGCTTATCGATAAATTTGACTTCCATCACTGCTCCAAAAGCGGCGCGAAGTTCGCGTTTGAGAAGGGCAAATGGTTCAACCATACGTACATCCAGGCTATGGACGACGCCCGTCTGGCAGAGCTTTTCAAGCCTGTCATGCTTGAACACGGCGTGAACCCCGAGGCATTCAGCGACGAGTACATCCGTCGGGCTGTAGCGATGGTGAAGAGCCGCGTCAACTTCGTGAGCGAGCTTTGGGAGCATGCGCGTTTCTTCTTCGTGGCGCCGGAGGAATATGACCCGAAAGCCGTGAAGAAACGTTGGAGTGCCGATACTCCCCGCATTATGCGGGAGCTCGTCGGGCAGCTCAATGCGGCCGGTGATTTCGCTTCGGCGGCTCTTGAACCGCAGATACTCGGCTGGATCGCTGAAAAGGAATACCACCTCGGCAATGTAATGAACGCTTTCCGTCTGGCTGTGGTGGGCGAGTGCAAGGGCCCGCATATGTTTGACATCACCGAACTTATGGGCCGCGAGGAAACGGTACGCCGTATAGAGGCCGCTGTAGAGAGAATCCATCCTGCCGACGAATGAATCCTTTCTATAATGCCGGAATCGCGGCATATAGCGCGGCGGTGCATCTGGCCGCCGTCAGGTCGCCCAAGGCGGCCCGCATGACGGGTGCCAAGGCAATCTGTGCGCCGCATGAATTCGACGGCAGGCGTCTGGAAGCTCTGCTCCGACGCTTTGGCGAAGGGGCGATACTATACTCCGAGCTTAAGAAAGGCGCCGTTCCGGCGTCTGATGCACGTTATATAATAGTGGACTGCTTCGGCCTGCTGAGCAGTCTGTACCGCTATGGCGACGCAGCTCTGATAGGTGGCGGATTCGGCGTGGGGATACACAACCTCAACGAAGCCGCCGTATACGGCAGACCGGTGGTATTCGGCCCCAATCATTCCAAATTCAAAGAGGCCGGAGATCTTATTGAATGCCGCGGAGGCATGTGCATGCACGATACGGGGGAGGGGCGCGCCATCCTGACACGGCTGTACGATGACCCCGCGATGCGTCGTGCCTGCGGCGCAAAGGCCGGGAAATACATAAAGGACAATATTGGTGCCACTGACCTTATCTATGAAGAAATTTCGCAAAATATACTGAGACATGATTAAAGTTGGAATCCTTGAAGCCGCATCGGCCCATGGTGCCGAACTGGTGCGTATCCTTCTGCACCATCCCGACGTTGAACTGGCCTGGGCCCAGAGCAGTGTGGCTCAAGGTCCCCTGTCGGCATTCGTGCGCGGTATTTCAGGTGATACCGACCTGCAGTTCGGACGCCTCGCGCTGGCACCAGTCGACGTCATAATCAACTGTTCCAGCGTGCCGGTAGCCCCGGAATTCCTTGACGCCACGGCTGTCAGTCCGGAAGATGTCCGTGTCATAGAGATGGGGGCATACGAGCCGGACGGTGATTGCGTGTATGGTCTTTGCGAACTGAACCGCAAGGCGCTTGTGCGCGGCGCCAGGCGCGCATGCTGCATATCGTCGTTGTCAATGGCCGTGGAACTGGCATTGCTGCCTCTGGCAAAGCATCTGCTGCTGAATGCTCCGGTGTCGGTTGCCGCCGCGATCGGCGTAGGCGCCACGCGTGCCATATCGCACCGAGGCATGGGACATATACCCGAATGCGAGGAGATAGTGTCGGTGCTGCGCACGGTTCAGAGCAGTTTCGCGCAGCCCCTTGACATTGTCGAGATGCGTTGCGGGGGTGCCGACGGCATGATGGCTGTGGTAAGCATGCAATGCCCTGTAAGCATCGGCGAACTGCGTCCGCTGTATGAGAAATTCTACGAAGACCATAACTTCACATATGTAAGCGCCGAGCCGGTGGATACGCGTGATGTGGCCGGCACCAACAAGTGTATGCTGCATCTCGATAAAGACGGCGATACTCTGAGGGTTACATCGGTGCTGGATCCTGTGCTGAAAGGCTCTGCCGGCAATGCGGTGCACCTGCTGAATCTGCTGTTCGGGCTGCACGAGCGTACCGGTCTTGAGCTGATAGCCAGTTCGGACTGATGCCCGTAGATATAAAAAATATTATATCTCACATCAAAAAGGCTTTAAACTTTCGTTATTGGCGTTTTTTTTTATAATTTTGCAGAACCTAATGGCCATAATTAGAGTAAAATCTACTATAAATTAATATTGATAATCCAATGAAAAGAGTCTACACGTTCGGCGACGGTAAAGCCGAAGGCGATGCCGGGATGCGAAATCTTCTCGGCGGTAAAGGCGCAAACCTGGCTGAAATGAATCTGCTGGGCATGCCCGTTCCTCCCGGTTTCACTATTACAACCGAAGTCTGCACCGAGTATACACAGTTCGGCAAGGACGAAGTAGTGAAACGCATAAAGAGCGATGTCGAGAAGGCTGTGGCCCACGTCGAAGCCCTTACCGGCAAGAAGTTCAACGATCCCGCCAATCCCCTCCTTGTGAGCGTGCGCTCAGGCGCCCGCGCCTCCATGCCCGGCATGATGGATACCGTCCTCAACCTCGGCATGAACGACGCTACCGTGGAGAGCCTCGCCGCCAAGAGTGGCAATCCCCGTTTCGCATGGGACAGCTATCGCCGCTTCGTGCAGATGTACGGCGACGTGGTGCTCGGCATGAAGCCCAAGAGCAAGACCGACATCGATCCTTTTGAGGAGATTATGGACAAGGTCAAGGAGGAGAAAGGCATCAAGCTCGACACCGAGCTCAATGTCGACGACCTCAAGCAGCTTGTGCGTCTCTTCAAGGGCGCTGTCAAGGAATATACCGGCAAGGACTTCCCCGAAGACGCATGGGAACAGCTCTGGGGCGGTATCTGCGCCGTATTCGACAGCTGGATGAACGAGCGCGCTATCCTCTATCGCCGAATGAACCAGATTCCGGAAGAGTGGGGTACTGCCGTTAATGTGCAGGCCATGGTTTATGGCAACATGGGCGACAATTCCGCTACCGGCGTGGCATTCTCGCGCGATGCAGCCACCGGTGAGAATATCTTCAACGGCGAATACCTCATCAACGCTCAGGGCGAGGATGTGGTGGCCGGTATCCGCACACCGCAGCAGATCACTATCGAAGGCTCGCGCCGCTGGGCTGCTCTCCAGGGCATCAGCGAAGAAGAGCGCAAGGCAAAGTACCCCTCGCTTGAGGAGTCGATGCCGGATTGCGCACAGGAACTCTTCCGCATTGCCGACAACCTCGAGGCCCACTACAAGGACATGCAGGACATGGAGTTCACCATCCAGGACGGCAAGCTGTGGATGCTTCAGACCCGCAACGGCAAGCGCACCGGCGCCGCCATGGTGAAGATTGCCATGGATCTGCTCCGTGCCAGCGAGATTGACGACAAGACTGTGCTCCTGCGCATGGAGCCGCAGAAGCTTGACGAGCTGCTTCACCCGGTATTCGCAAAGGCTGATCTTAAGCGCGCAAAGGTTGTGGCCAAGGGTCTTCCCGCATCTCCCGGCGCAGCCGCCGGCCAGATCGTGTTCAATGCCGAAGAGGCCGAGGCATGGGCTGAGAAGAAGCGCAAGGTGGTGCTCGTCCGCATCGAGACTTCACCCGAAGACCTTCGCGGTATGGCTGTGGCTCAGGGCATCCTCACGATGCGCGGCGGCATGACAAGCCATGCAGCCGTTGTGGCACGCGGTATGGGCAAGTGCTGTGTCAGCGGTGCCGGAGAAATTAAGATCGACTACAAGGACAATACCGTTGAAATGGGCGGCAAGGTTTACCATGAGGGTGACTGGATTTCGCTCAACGGTTCTACCGGCGAGGTTTATGACGGTCAGGTACCCACGACCGAGCCTGAACTCAGCGGCGACTTCGGCAGCATCATGAACATCGCAGCCAAGTACACTAAGACTCTCGTACGCACCAATGCCGATTCTCCGCGCGATGCCCGTCAGGCCCGCACATTCGGCGCACAGGGCATAGGCCTGTGCCGCACCGAGCATATGTTCTTCGAGGGCGACCGTATCGACAGCGTCCGTGAGATGATTCTCGCAAGCGACGAAGAAGGCCGCCGCATAGCGCTGGCTAAGCTTCTGCCCATGCAGCGCGGCGATTTCGAGGGCATCTTCGAGGCTATGGACGGCTTCGGCGTGACTATCCGTCTGCTTGATCCGCCTCTGCACGAGTTCGTACCCCACCAGACCGCCACTCAGAAGGAGCTCGCCGACAAGCTCGGCCTCTCTCTCGCCGACGTAAAGGCCAAGGTGGACAGCCTCGAGGAGTTCAACCCCATGCTCGGCCACCGTGGTTGCCGTCTCGGCATCACATACCCCGAAATCACCGAGATGCAGACGCGTGCCATCATAGAGGCCGCACTCGCATGCAAGCGTCGCGGCATTGACGTACATCCTGAAATCATGATACCTCTCGTGGGTTCCCTCAAGGAAATCCAGCACCAGGCCAATGTCATCAACACCACGGCCGGAAAGGTATTCGAGGAACAGGGCGAATCTTTGCCCTACCTCGTAGGCACCATGATAGAGGTACCCCGCGCAGCCCTCACCGCCAACGAGATCGCAAGCGTGGCCGACTTCTTCAGCTTCGGTACCAACGACCTCACGCAGATGACATTCGGCTTCTCGCGCGACGATGCACCCAAGTTCCTCAAATTCTACAAGGAGCACGGCATCATCAAGACCGATCCTTTCGAGGTTCTCGACCAGGAAGGCGTGGGACAGCTTGTACGCATGGGCGTAGAGAAAGGCCGCAGCGTCAAGCCCGAACTCAAGGTCGGAATCTGCGGCGAACATGGCGGCGAACCCTCCAGCGTCAAGTTCTGCGCCAAGCTCGGCATGAACTACGTAAGCTGCTCGCCCTATCGCGTGCCCATCGCCCGCGTAGCTGCGGCGCAGGCTGCGATTGAGGATTAAAGATAGTTAATCCGACATACAAGACATTCAGTCAGTTAGGCTGTAACTCACCGATAAAAAGGTGGTTACAGCCTAACTTGCGATTAGGGGGTTCGTACACTTGACCGCACAAATTGAGCCAAATGAACGGTATTGTTGACCAATAGTTGACCATATTTCAGAGGCCTGTTTACCAAGTGTTGACCAAATGTTTACCATCGCAAGTTAGTGAGAATCAGAGGAATATTAACCATTAAATAAACATCAATATGGCAAACTTTAAGGCGTGTGTACGCCGCCCCCGTAAGGATGGATTTTGGCAGGTCTATATCAGAGTGACCCATAGACGAAGTGTCGGATTCATCAAGACAGACAAGATGGTCACGAAAAAAGAGCTGACCAAGGAGAACGAGATTAAGGACCCGTTTGTGCAGAGACACTGCGCAGACCTCATTATCCGATACAACTCCTTGCTCAATACTAAGGAGTATCACGGATGGACCGTCAATCAAGTTATCGACTATCTGACCACAGAAAGCGATGACATCTGTTTCAGTGATTATGCGAGAATCCACATTGACCGCATGAAGAATCGCGGTCAGGAGCGCAACTCTCGCAACTACAAGTACGCAATCGGTAGCCTCGAACTTTATCTCGGTACCAATCAAGTGATGTTTTCACAGCTCACCTCGGCTGTGGTCAATAACTGGATTAAGACCTTGTCCGGCACCAAAAGAGCAAAGGAGCAGTACCCTGTGTGTCTGCGGCAGGTATTCAGAGCTGCCATCGAGGAGTTCAACGACTACGATACTGGTGTTCTTCGCATCAAGACAAACCCTTGGATAAAGGTGAAGATACCCGGAGCAGACAGCACAACAAAACGCGCAATCTCCCCTGAGGCTTGCCGTGAGTTTTTTGCGGCTCCACTTCCAGAAACGAAGCAGGTAGAGCCACTGTCCGAACTTGGTAGAGATGTTGCCATGTTGGTATTATGCCTTGGTGGCATCAATACCGTTGACCTCTACAACCTCAAAAAGGAGGACTACCGGAATGGCTGTATCTGCTATAATAGAGCCAAAACAAAGGGAAGCCGCAGAGACCACGCATATATAGAAATGCGTGTTGAGCCTGTATTGCTCCCCTTGTTCGAGAAGTATAAAACGGAAGATGATGACCCGTATCTGTTCAACTTCCATAATCGCTTCTCTACATCGGATAGCCTTAATGCAAATGCCAATACAGGCATAAAGCAAATGTGTAAGAGCATGGGCATGAAGAAGGAAAACTACTACTGCGTCTATACGTTCCGCCATACATGGGGAACGGTGGCGCAGAACGATTGTGGAGCCACAATAGCCGAGGTGGGCTTCGCAATGAACCATAGCCACGGCCATACTGTGACCAGAGGCTATCTGAAAATCGACTTCACCCCCGCTTGGGAACTGAACGCTAAAGTCATCGACTTTATCCTGTTCAGCAAAAAACGTAGCAAGCAAGGTATAGCAAAAGATATAGACGAGCCGGAAGATAAACTCTTCCGACTCTCTCCTAAGATGATGGTCTATGCCCGTGCTTACTACAAGGGTGAAGTCCTTGCTGAGATCACCGACATAGGATTCGGAACCGTTGACGCAGTAATTTCGGCATTGGTCGAAAAACTGCCTGAGACTATCCCGACCCGTGCTGCTGTTCAGTTCCGTATCAAAAACGTGGATTCGGGACGAGAGGCAGTCTATGAGCGGACAAAAGGCAAAGGCTTTTAGTCCTCTACAATCGGGTAGAAAACGCCTTTAAGTAGCTGCGACATTCCATTCTCTGTGAATGTCGCAGTTATTTTTTCACAGATGTAGCGTTTGCCTCGAATGAGGAAAACAGAACGCACATCGGGAATATTGTCTGCGATGAACTTAAAGGTAGTTTTCATCTTTGGCTCTATGTTGTGCATAATCTGGCCTCGCTTGATTTTGCGGTCGTTAATGCGCATTGAGAAGTGAACATAAGCGAAGTTACTCCAGTCGTCGGCTATCGCGATGTCCTCGACATTGGGATAAGGGAGATGGTTGCCAACAAAATGGTTGGATCCATCGAACCAACCGACATAAATGCGGTCGTAGTATTCAGCCTTTTTCTCCTTCTCCCCTGCGGCGAGCGAGGAAACCGTGTGCGTCTGCATAAACGGGTGGTCGCTGTCGTTCTCGCTCGTTGTGTTGTTGTCTTCATCGTAGCCTGAGAAGGAAAGAAAAAGCACTCGACCATATTTTTCTTCCGTGTCGTCTATCCATGCAGGGACAAACTCAATCTCGACTTGGTCGGCATCTTCATCGTCTTTAGCGATGCGACCGCCAAAGAGATTAACAGGTTGTAGTCGGCATTTATAGAGGTAGTAAACATAGAGACGTCCGACACGCTGCTCTATCTGTATTCTACGACTGACGGCACGGATAACGAAGTAAGAGTCGCAGTCCTCGGCATAGAGCAACTTGTCGATATTGTTGTTGCGGTGGTGTTGACCATTCCACGAGGCATAACCCTTATTCGCCTCTAAAAGCTCTGTCAGGGATTTGTAGCGCACAACACGATTCTGCCAACCCTTGATGAACCAGTCGCACGAGTAGAACTTCCACATTTCGTGGTCGCAGTCCTTATAGACAAGATTCTTCGATTCCAGATACTCGCAGTTTTCTTCATCAAGTTTGACCTCGGTAGAGTGTTCCTCGACCACGTCTTCAAGACACACCGGGCGTTTATCGGCAAGAGTGGCTTGGGTGAAGGCAAACGTGATGCGCTTGCCTCGATGGTCGAAGTCGAACTCACCGCCGAGGAACAGTTCAAGTTTCTCGAAGTATTCCTCGACTGTCCAATGCGGCAGAGCATTGGCAAAAGCGGGCATATACCACGCATGAGGGAGAGTGTTGCAGATGAGAAGATACTTGTATTCCTCCACTTCCTCCCATTTGGAGAAGTCGGCGGCATAGCCGACAGCCTCACAAATCTTCCGGGTGATGTGGAGAAGATAAGGCTGCCACGACAGGCCGGTACACATCTCCTTGTTCCATTCAAAGTGCCCCCTGTTCTGCACGGCGTCATCGACAACATATTCGGCAAGATTCTGAATATTGCCCGAATAGTCGTTGACCCACGGCAGGGCGACATACTTGCACCCCGAACTTTCCGGGTACCAGGCAGTGCGAGGCTTAATCGCCGAGGTTGAAGTTGTGGGCGGTGCCCCAAGGTCAAGCTCGTTGATATAGACCTTGTCGAAGGTCTTGTCAAAATTCTGCTCGCTTCTGCCCTCCAAAAACTGGGTCTTGACCTCAGTTTCGGAAATTTCGGTGATGGTGATAGAGCCGAATTTGTAGAAGCCCTTGTCTCTTATCTCGCAGTCGAAGATAACCTTTTGCGCCACGACATCGGCACGATTGATGTGGCCGAAGATAGCGATGTTTTCCGGGCAACCTTTCAGCGGAAAGGTGATAGTGAGGGTGTAGCCGTCACTGCCCGAAAACATCCGGTTCTCGCTGACATACTCAAACGATGTGCCCTTCTTCAGGGCCGCGAGTTTATTGTTGACGTAGATATGCATTATTTCTTGGATTTAGGGGATTTGTTTTTCATCAGTCTGTCGTACTCGTCCTGTGCCTGTTGTATGCCGTGATCGCCGGAGACGGTGTTCACGGTAACAAAGGGTTCATTCAGGCGGTCTTTCAACTCCCGGATTGTCGAAGTCAATTCGGAGTTGTCGGCAGATGAAGTGGAATTGTAGGTGTTGTTCACCACGGTTGGGGCCTGAGGCTGTGCCGCCAGGACTGCGGGAGCAGTAATCGTGCGCGACACATCGGCGGCAGTGATAGAGCCGATTGTGTTGGTGCGCTGCGCATAGTCCAGAGCCTCCAACAATGGGCGGGTTCGGGGATTGTTGACAAGTCGCTGCGAGGCGACCCACTCCCCTTTGTGAACAACACCTGCCACTTCATCAGCCTTACCCTCTGGGGTAAAGCCGCCTGTCATGTATCCCTGCGCCTCGGAAGCCTGTTGCTGTTTCTTGATGGCGGCGATTTGGATAGCACCTGCGGCAACCGCCATAGCCGCCGCGATGGGCGCGAGGATATAGCCGACCACTGGCACGGCAGCAGCCGAGCCGTAGGCGTTCAAGGCGTTGGTTGCGGTCTGCGCCACGGCTTGAATAACCTGCATCGCGAACATCTTGCGGTTGGCTTCGCTCTTGGCTTTGGCAATCTCCTTTTCTTTCTGCTTCTCCAACTTCTTGACCTTGTAGGAATTGCCCTCTGCACGGCTAATCTCGGCATCATACCGCTTGTTTATGGCAGCGGTCTGAATATCAAGCTCTGCCTGCATGAGCGAAGATAACTGCGAGAATACCGCCGACATACCCGAAACGAGCGTGTCGAGAGTGCCAGTAAGAGCCTTGCCGCCGTCGGAGTTGAGCCATTCGATAGAATCAGCGATACCTTTCTCCATAGCGTTGCGAGTATCTTCCTCGGAGAGAAGCCCGTACTTCTTTTTGAGGGCGAGCTTCGCTTTCTCGAAGGCTTCCTCGATGCGGAGTTTTTCTGCGGCGTTCTCTCCGGCTGCTTGGATTTCGCGGTCATAGACAACCTGCAAGAGAGCCAAATCGGCATCGTATTTGGCTTGTGCCTCCTGGGGATTGTCGCCGAAAAAGTCCTTTTTCATGGAGGCATACTTGGCTTCGAGCTGTTCCCGTTCTTGCTGCTTGCGCTGCATCTGCGCGATTAGCAAGGACTGTAACTGTTGCTCGGCTTGAAGCCTCTCCTTGGTCCCGGCCTTAGTAACCGACACGAGTTTTTGCTGATGCTCGATTTCGGCTTCCTCGGTTTTGAGGTCGTAGGTTTCCTTGGAGATTTCACCGTCGATATACTGCTGTTTGAGCGAAGCCATAGCCTCAGTATATCGTTTGTCCTCGGCCTCGATGGACTCGGCGGTGAACTGCTCCTGTTGCTTCTTCTGAGCCTCGCGCCATTCAGCGGTAATTTTCAACCGCTCCGTTTCTGTGAGGTCAGTATGAAGCAACTGCTTCTCGCAGAACTCGACCGCAATCTCGTTCATACGTCTTGTGTGGGCGAGATAGTCAGTTTCGCCGGTGGCGTAACTGATGCGGGCTGAGGCTTCCTGTTGCTCGCGCCACTCCTTTTCAGCGGCAAATTTGTCTGTGGTCGCAGTGGAGCCACCGCCTCCGTCTCCACCGCCTCCACCGCCGAAGTCGGTAGGCAAATCCGGAGTCTCCGGCTCCATAAGAGCATCGGCAGAAATCTGGTATTTATTGCGGAGAAATTCGTTTGCCTCATTGAGTTGGCGCTGCTTTGTCAGGTTAGCCTGATAAGCCGCCTCGGAAGCGTTGTAGGTCTGACCGGATGACGCGACCTTACGGGCGTATGGTGCTACATTCACCATCTGACCTGTAGCGGCATCGGTCGAGTTAGTATAGGAGTTGTAGCTTTCCATCTCGCGGGCGTTCTCCCACTCACGGACAGCGGCATCGTGCGTGGCCTTGTCGCGGTCGCGGGTGGCTTTCAGCCCCGGCGCCTGCTGTTCGAGAGTAAGCAACTCCTTCTCGTTTTCCTCAATCTTGGCGGCAGCGGCCCTGGCCCTCGCCACTTCGATGATGGAGTTGCGGAGTTGGTCGTAGGCAGTCTTTGTCTTGCCGAGCATGATTTCCTCGACCGACATATTCTTGAAATAGTCGGGATAAAGAGCTTGCAGACGCTCTGCGGCGGCTTTGCGCTCGTCGGTGGATTTCGCCTCGTCGGTTGCCGCATTGTAAAGCGCATCGAGGCGTCCGACCTCCTTAGAACAATATTCGGATGAAGCAGCATCAAGGTCGGTGAGCGACTTCTTGTATTCCTCCGCTTCCTTACGGGCTTTCTCGGCTTCCTCTGCGGCGGTTTTCCAGCGGTTTGCAAGCGCATAGACAGCCGCACCAACGGCGAGGATTAGCCCAACCCAGTTGGAGAATTTCATTGCCGCCATCGACTTGCGCCACCGCTCCTGCATGGCATAGTTCACCTGCAAGCCGTTGGTGAAATACTGCACGGCATTCACGAGCGGAGTAAAGAGAAGCCGGACGGCAGGGATAATTCCCCGGACGAGCTTCATCACGCCGTGAAAAAGAGCCGTCGCTTTGGTTGCCATAGCCGTATGATAGTTGTAAACGAGCATAATGGCATTATAGGCGGCGATGGCGATAACACCTGCGGCAATCTCTTTGCGGTACTTGATGAAGAAGTCCACCATTGTCGAAAGTGCTTTGAGCGCGATGGTGGAGGAAGAAATGACAAGACGCATAACGGGTTGTAATTTCTCTCCAAGCTCGACGGCAATCTCATTGACGCGCTTCTTCGCCTTTTCAAGTCCGGCCATAACGGTGTTGTTCTGAACCTCGAACTCCTTGTCGATAGATGTGGCTTCCTCGAAGGCTTCATTTGCGACAAGCTGCTGTGCCTTGACTTGGTCGATATGATTGGCGAGGGTCGAAAGTGCCGAAATGGCACGGGACCCGTTTTCTCCCATGTCCTTGAACATCGGAGAAAGCACCTCCATATTGCCCGCCTGTTTGAGGGTCGAAAGAAACTCGATCAGCGCGGCATTCATATCGGTCTTGACAAGGTCGGCAAACTTCTGCACGTCCATACCTGCTACGCGGGCGTACTTGGCCGGGTCCTGATAGATGCGGACAATAACCTGCGAGAGAGCGGTCGAAGACGCTTCGAGCTTTTGGTTGTTGGAGTCAAGTACGGCAGCGAAGCCCATAATCTGCTGCACGGTCAGACCGGCTTGCGCACCCACGCCACCCATTCGGGAGGCGAACTCAGCGATATAGGGTGCGGAAGCAGAGCAGTTTTGTGATAACTCGTTAATCACAGAGCCGACCGAAAGTAGAGCCTTTTCCGTGCCGAGCCGCTTTTCGTTGCCGAAGATACCGGTCAACTTAGACAGAGTCAGAGTTGCGCCACTACCGAGGTCATCGAGGGCGACATTGATTTTATCTGCGGCACGGACGAAGCCGAGGACATCTTCTTGCGAGGTCTTGCCAAGTCGACCGGCTTCCTGGGCGAGTTGGTTAAGTTCCTCCCTCGAAGTGCGGGTGTCCATCTTCTTAAATTCCACATTAAGCGCTTCGACTTCCTCGGCGGTCATACCTGTGAACTTGCGGACATTTGCCATCTCCTGTTCCATCTCGGCGTATGCGTTGACAGCCTTACGCCCTGCCATTACGAGACCTGTAATGGCGGCGCCGACCGCGAGCAGAGCCATCTGCCACTTGTTAATCCAATCCATAACGCGGTCGGAAAGAGAGCGCTGTTCGCGCATAGAGTCATTGACACGGTCAATTTCCGCTTTCACCGCCTTGATTTTAGCGACGTGCGCATCCCACGCGGCTGTGCCGCGCTCGATGCCATTCAACTCATTTTTGAGTTGACGGAGGGCTTTGTTAAGCTCCTTCGGTGTCGCTTTATCAAGGCGGCTCAAAATCCTCTCGGTAGAAGCAGAAGCCCCTTTGAGTTGGTCCATGAGGCGTTGAGTTTGGTTCAGTTCACGCTGTAACTTCCTCATCGTTGCCTTATCTCCGGCCTTGGCTGCGGCAGCAATCTGCTTCTCCAGACGTTTCGCATCCTTTTCGAGGGAGGAAAGCATCTGCTGAGCCTGTTTGCCGTTCACGGAGAGAACGACATTGGCGGTAGATGTATAATTAGCCATAATTCCTTGTTGTTGAATACGATATTTGTAGGTGTTCCCTGCAAATATCGCCACGTCTTTTCGGTCGAGAAAAGACGAAAAGGGCGTACTGTCGTAGGAGGAACTGCCTCGACGGGAGGGTGTCGGGAAGGAACGAACCGACCTTGATTTTGATGGGCGGTACTATGCCGTCGGGACCCATTAAAATCAAGCCTTAAAAATTTGACTTTCAGGCAAATTTGACATCTCGCGCGGGTCCCATTCTACAAAATCCTTTGATTTGTAGTGGGTTGCGAGATGTAACGACTGAAGAATGAGGGAGTTGGGGGTTACGGGGGCTTGCCCCCGTAGGGGCTTTGCACACCCCCCACCGCGCTGATTTGCATTTCTCTCGCCCCCATCTCGCCCCACCGCTATATGCAGACCATTGCGCGGTAAAATCGCTGCCGTGCGCGTGAAAATTACGCTCGCGGATTTTCACGAGTACGACAGCACCTATTTAATTGGAGGGAGGTACGACCGACCCTTGGGGGAACCACTTGTGGGGGGGCGAAGCCCCTGCCTAAGTCGAGGAGCGATAGCGATGTTTACCCCGTAGGGGCGACTTAGGTATCATTGGGGGGAACCGCTTGCGGGGGGCTGTGCCCCTGCCTAAGTCGAGGAGCGCAGCGATGTTTACCCGAAGGGCGACTTTGGCATCATTGCGTCGCAGACTTCCGTCACCAAGCCGATGAGCGCAGCTACGTTTACCCCAACGGGGCGGCGACTGACTATAACAATGTGTTTACACGAATTATGATGGCAAAGTGCGGTGATGACGCTCTTGCGCGTAACGGAGGTGGACGTAGCCGAAGGAGCGCAGGGAACTCGGAGCAAACAGCGCAAAGGGGTGTCGCGTAACTTGTGGAGCGACAGGCTGTCTCTAAAATCCGCTTGCGGTTTGAGAGTCAGCCGTCCCCTCTGCGCCGTGCGCCGGAGGCTGCTCGGAGTGAGTGAAGCGGTCGGCCACGTCGCCGGAGTGGAGTTTGTGGAGCGGCGCACCGTGCTTTGGGGCCTGGGGCGGGCGTATAATCAATGTGCGCAGGGCGTTGTGTCGGCATTGCTCGGCTCGTAGTGGAGACACAGGCGACGCAGTGGAGCGATACCGACGAAAGGGAGACGTGCCGGGCGAACTTGCTTCGGGAGTGTGTGGCAACGGCGTTGAGCTTCGCCAGCGCAGCGTCCCCTCGTGAGGGGTTGCGAAGTAGCCTTGACACACTCTCCGAACCCGACACATTGACCGGCCCTGAAAGGGATTCGTGGGTTGAGCGCAACGGAGTTGACGGGGGCGTAATGGAGAGCCGAAGTATGACGACGCGCCCGAAGCGAACAATCCTCTCTGCCTGTAAAGGCGATTACCAACGTGCCACCGGCGATTACCTCGATGCGCTCGTCGCGAACAATGAACGGTAGCCGACGGACTGGATGACAAGGGCAACTTCCTCTATGGGTGGGAGGAACGTGGAGATTGACGGCTCGCGCCGACCGTAGAAGGGAGAGCAGCGGCCTGACTTCTCCAAGCCGGAAAAGCAAGCGGAGGTTTCGGGTTGACAGCGGAGTGAAGCGGGCCAACACCCCGACGCAGGAGGGGTGGCGGCGGAAAGCGAGAACGTAGCCGTCAAAGATAGTTTGTAACCGTAGATGTAATGTAGCTCCACGAGCCGTAACAGAGCGGAGGTGTCGCGGAGGCACGGAGCGACAACCGAAGCGGCGTGGAGGTGTCGGGGAAAAAGCGAAATGGAAGCGGAGGGCGCAATCTATCGACCCGAAGGCCGAAGCGGTCGCTATTCACAGGGAGGTACGACCCGTGAACAGCGATGCTCGGGGTTGGAGAGGTTGAGGACGCAAAGGACTGACGGAGGGAGTGTTCGTAAAGACGGCAATCTCCACATTCCGGGTGGGGAAAACAATCTTGCCCTTGTCATCGGCCGACGGCGTAAAATCCACTCTGCCCTTGGGCGTAACATCGGCGTCGCAGACGATAGACCACGGTAGCCGAGGGCGTCAGAATGTTGACGGCTGCTTCCCCTATGGGAGGGAGGAATGAGGCTCGGAGTATGGCATCAGGGCGATTGAAGGAGGGAACGCAGCAGCACCGCATCGGCGGCTCGGAAAAGCAAGCGGAGGTTTCCGGGTTGACAATGGAACGGAGCGCACCGACACCGTAGGCTTGCCGGAGGTGTCGGTGAGGCAAGCGGCGTGGAATTGGCAAAGATAGTTTGTAACTGTAAGGAGCGATCCCGTAGTGGACCCGCAGCGAGCGAGGGAAGCCACGGAGGGTTTGAGCGACGGGAGGGCGCAATCTATCGCCCCGGAAAACCGAAGCGGTCTTTATTCACAGCGGAGAGAAACGCAGCCGTGAACAAAGATGCTCGGAGTTGACGATGTGTGGAGATGCAAGCGACTGACGTAATGAGCGGTCAAATGCCATTGCGTGAGCCACATTCCGGGTGGGGTCGAAACATCAGCCGTCAATATTCCGCTCTCGGCGAAAAATCCTCTCTGCCCTATCAGGGCGTTGAACAAATTGCCACCGGCGATTACCTGGCACTGCGCTCGTCGCGACATACAGATGTAGCCGATTGACTGAATGGCAAGGGTATCATCCTCTATGGGTGGGAGGAACATGGAGATTGACGGCTCGCGCCGACCGGAGGAGGGAGATCAGCGGAACGGCATCGACGACCCGGAAAAGCAAGCGGAGGTTTCGGGTTGACAGCGGAACGGAAGCGGGCCGACACCGTAGGCTTGCCGGAGGTGTCGGGGATAGCGAGAGTGTAGCCGTCAAAGATAGTTTGTAACCGTAGATGCAATGTAGCTCCACGAGCCGCAACAGAGCGGAGGTGTCGCGTAACTTGTGGAGCAGCAACCGTAGCGGCGTGGAGGTGTCGGGGAAAAAGCGGAATGGAGACGGAGAGCGCAATCTATCGACCCGAAGGCCGAAGCGGTCTTTATTCACAGCGGAGAGCAACGTAGCCGTGAACAAAGATGCTCGGGGTTGGCGATGACTGGAGACGCAAACGACTGACGGAGGGAGTGTTCGTTAAGACGGCAATCTCCACATTCCGGGTGGGGTCAATAACAATACCCTTGCCATTGGGCTGTCGGCGATAAATCCTCTCTGCCCCATCGGGGCGAACAATGGCGAGTGCCACGGGCTGAACACCGTGCGTTCATCAGTCCTCTATGGGTGGGAGGATGGTGGCGAATGGCGGCAGTGTACCGATTGGAGGCCGGAGTGCAGATGCCTGTCCTTACAAGTCGGAAAAGCAATCGGAGGTTTCGGGTTGACAGCGGAGTGAAGCGGGCCAACACCCTGACGCAGGAGGGGTGGCGGCGGAAAGCGAGAACGTAGCCGTCAAAGATAGTTTGTGACCGTAGATGCAATGTAGCTCAACGAGCCGTAACAGAGCGGAGGTGTCGCGTAACTTGTGGAGCGGCAACCGTAGCGGCGTGGAGGTGTCGGGGAAAAAGCGGAATGGAAGCGGAGGGCGCAATCTATCGACCCGAAAACCGCAGCGGTTTTTAGTCGAATGCGACGCAACGCAGAGCTTCGACCAAAAATGCTCTGACTTGGGAGGATTTAGGCATCAATCGGAGGACGTATTGAGGTCAGTATGGCCGACATTCGCCACCAGCCGGGCGGGTCTGAAAAGATGAACGCTATAAACAAAACGAGTTACCCTCACGGGCAACTCGCCTTGCAATTTATGAAAAAAACTTCTACTCTCGGAGTATGGAATGATTAGCGTTTTCGATAGAAAACGTAGATTAAGCAGCCTATCACAATTATTGTGATGATGGCTACCGCAGTGCCGTTAGGCGGATTATAGAGGCGCGTCGTAGCGGTGTGTTCCGTCGAAGCCTCGGCAGCCGATTTCTTATAGGCCACCGTATCGAGCTGATTGTAGGCTTCGACTTGATTTCTCTGAACACGCCGGTTATCTATCACGCGCCCCTTAACGGCTTTCAGCCGAATAACCTCCGGGGCCTCGGCGTATGCCGTCGGACGCTCCACCTGGACTTCGAGGGTATCGAAGTCGAAAGATGTGGAGCGCATCATCGAATCAATCGTGGCGATTGTGCGATGATGCTCCGATCGGGCGACTGAATCGACTGCGAGGGTTTTATCCTGTTGCAGTTCCTTGTGTGAGCGGCACGAAGTAATGAGTGCCAGCGCAAGGAGAAGAATCAGCGACCGCATAGCTCAGGCTCTTTTTGGACGTTGAACGAGGGGCACGCCTTGTTTGCAAACTCATTGTGCCCGTGGACTGTGGCGCCGGGATACTTCTTCCGCATCTCGGCAACAAGGTTGACGAGTGCGGCACGTTGCGCCGGAGTGCGCGTATCTTTGGGAGGATATTCACCCTTGGCGTTCTTCATGGCAGCGCAGCCTCCGATGTAGCATATTCCTATGGAATGTGCGTTTTGGCCCGTTGTGTGTGCGCCGACCTGGTTTTCAGGACGGCCACAGTGAACAGTGCCGTCGCGGTATATCACATAGTGATAACCGACATCGGAGAAGCCTCGGGCGAGATGCCACTCTCTGATTTGGGCGACGATATAATCCTTCCCCTCCGGCGTAGCCGAGCAATGGAGGATTATCTTGTCGATGCGGCGAGTGTTCGGTAAAGAACCGACGCCCAGAGCCGCCCACGTCTTCGGACCTACGATGCCGTCAACGGCGAGTCCGTGGGATTTTTGGAAGTCGCGCACCGCCTCGTCGGTGATCGCGCCAAAAATACCGTCTGCGATGAGATTGAGTTTCCGTTGCAGGGATGCGACGGCGTCGCCCCTGCTGCCTTTCTTAATTGTTGTCATGGTCTTGGGGATTATGTGAAAGACTGGAGCTGTCAGACGGGCGGTGCCCGTACTGATAGTGATACTTCATGCCGAATACCGCCCCCGCGAAAGTCAGAATCTCGCCGAAGGCGATAAGGACTGAATTATGGATTTCGCCTGGGGGCGGCACGATAAAACCTGCAATGAGCAGACCGCAGCCAACGACAATCAGGAGGACGGCGGCAAGCAACTGAATAGTTGGTTTGTGTTTGCGAATTTCCATATATAAAGTGGGTTAAAGTGTTGTCTATGTGGAGAATTATTTGTAACTTTGCAGTGAAAGATAAGTTTATTTCACGCTACCAAAACCGGACACCTCTCAACGATGTAAAGCCACGCTAATGAACCCGAATACCTCTGCAACCAAGTAAAAACAAGCTAATATAACCCGGATACCTCTCAACGATGTGAAACCAAGCTAAGTGAACCGTGTACCTCTGTCAGATGCGAGATAGCACTCCCCGGTTTCGGGCTATCTGTGTCGAAGTATGTGTGATAGCACTCCCCGCAGTTTCACTCCGGGCTATCAGGAAGATGTTGAATGGATAGCATTCCCCTTGTGGTTTTCACCACGAGGGCTATCTTTTTTATGGGGGGTGTCATTTTCCGAAGTGCCATGTTTTCTTGGATGGGTTGTATATCAGGGCGAACTCGGCGAGCGAGCTTACAAGGTTAGCCGTAGTAATGAGCGAGCGGCCCGGCATAATCTTCTTGGCAAATCCGATAGCGAAGCGCAGTCGGATCATGCGATGCTTCTTGGTTGAACTCTTGCGGTCAATGAGCTTGACCGATGAACGCCCCCAGCCAAAGGTCGGTGTGCCGTCCTTTCGGGTGTGGTGGCTGACAAGAGTATCAGGTAGCGGAGAATAAGCGATAGCCTTTTCGGAAAGATGCGATTTAGCGTTGGTTGAGAACGTGATTGTAGTACCGGTGATTTGGACTGTGTAAACCGAGCCGTATAGATTCCACCCTTTGCGCTTGTCGCAATATTTTTTAGGAGAAGCACCGGCTTCGAGAGCGACTTTGTCGCCCCACTGGTTGCGCTTGCGCGTCAGGCGAAAGAGATATGGCACATAGCCGTCCGCCATAAGCTGCTGCGCACCATATATCTTCAGTTGACCGTTAACGACGGCAACTGAAATCTGAGCATTGTTATACAAGCCCTTGTTTCCGGCAGTCAAGCCAAGTTTGGCTTGCACGACTTCGAGTATTTTTTCAATCTCGGCGACGGCCTTGCGAGCGTTATTAAGGTCTATGACCTGCTGCGCTCTCATGGCACCGGCTCGTTCGGTAGTCGCCTGTTGGATGAAAATCTCGTTTTTATCATAGGTCGTGCCTCGTTCGAGATTGAGCAACACTTGATGGGCGTAGATGTGATTGCGGTCGGGAGTGCTTTGCTTTATGCTCACGACCGCTGACCCTGCGAGTTTGAAGCCCTCAAGCAATTCCTGAATCTTTGTGATAGTCTCTGAAGTACCTGCGGTAGCGAGCAGGTCGGCAAGCCGTTGCAGAATGTAGCCTAATGACTCCGGCGTGATGGAGTCTTTGGTCTGCAACTTGCGAAACTCAGATATGAGTTGAGTAATGGATTTAACGTCGATAGCCATAACGGTGCTGATTTTTCAGCAAAGTTATGGCTACCTGTAAGGGTCTGAAAAGACACGAAAAGCTCGCCCCACTTGGAGGCGAGCCATCCTCGATTTAATCCTTCAAGGTGATTTCCAGAACCACAGGTATATAGTGAACGCTTATGTTCGCTATAAAGTTACAGCACGGCGCATAACATCGGGATTGAGTGCGTTGGAAACTGCCCGACAAAATTCCTGGCCGAGGGAATCGGCATAGAACTCCTGAATATTCATAACCGAGGCAAAATACTTGCGAGAGAACCAACGTTTGCGTTTGCGACCGTTGGCTTTGCCAATGTCGCCGGGGTTTCCTCGCGGAGTATTGCGCCCCGTGCCATAGTCAACGAACAGACCGTAGGTGTTGAACGATTGCGAGAGCGTTATGTCGATGAACTTGCCGTCGGCAGTCAGCGACACACCGATAGTTGAGCGGTAAAGCGCCCCCGTGTCTATGACACCGAGAAGGGCGATTTGCTCGCGCCATATCTTAACCATTGTGCTGTTGAAGGCGTTGACGTATTTACGTCGGGCTTCAAGCTGCTCTTTATCATTCGCTCCACTCATCGGGGTTGTATCTTAAATCTGTGAACACATCGACGGCTATCTGAAAATATGCTCCGGCGGCTCCGCTGAAAAAATATCGGTCAATCTCGTTGAACGTTATTCGGGGGTCAAGGTAGATGCAGTTCTGCTCCAACCTGACCTTTTCAGGGAGAAGCCGCGACATGAACTGACGGAACAGTTCGCGCATCGTTTCCATACACTCGGCGCGGGCCGCCATATCCTCGGCGGCATGGCGCATAGCGAAAAACACCGTTTTGACGCGGCGGGTGCGCGGCGTGTTGTTCAAATCGGTATAGCCGTCGGCTATATCGCTGACGCAGACGAAAGCAGATTGAGTCTGCGCCTCGTTGACCGCTTCCTCGAAGCCGTCAAGCCCCGACACGCGGCAGAAGGTGAAGCCTTCGGCCTTAGCGAGGCGGTTGGTTGCGGTCAGTTCCTCGAAGAAGCTGGCCGCGTCCCATCGACCATTGAGCTGCGCTGTCATTTGGATTGCATTTTGGCGTTCAACTCCTTGTACTCACGCGCCTGTGCGTTAAGTTCGGTGAGCGCTCTCCAAGTGTCGAGGGCAAGCACCTCGGCTTCTTTGGTAACGTCGCCCTTAGTGAGGGCACGGATTTGAGCGTTCATCGACGCCTCGACCGATGACGGGGTCGTACCGAGCAGGTTTCCGTCGGAGGCGGATCCTGCAGGTTGGAAAAATTCGGGGAACTGACGCGCGAAAAGGTCTTTGAGCGCGACCATCCAGTAGAAGATTGCGATGCGCTGCCATGGCAGAAATTTCAGTTTCTCGTCCTGATATACAACGCGGCCAATCTCGTCGAGCAGATAGTCCTGTTGCGTCTGCAAGTAGCCCTGAAAGTAATTGTCGCAGACAATGAACGTTTCAAAGGGCACACCCTGAAAGTCTGCGGCGAGAGCCTGACGGCGATTCATCTTCGACGGACGCACGGGCGAGGTCGGCGTGGCGCCGAGCCAGTCGAGATTGACAAGCAGCTCGGTGAGAGTGAGAGGTGTAAGCTCGAACAGATTCTTACCGAGTTTGACAAGGTAAGAGCCGGATTCCTGACGGCCTATTACCTTTGTTCCACTCCATTTGAGTAGGAACAAGGTCTTGATTTCGTCCGTGCCGAAGTTATCGGCGAGAAGCTGATAAACATAGCGGAGCTGTTTATCGGACATTTCTTCCCACGAGCCGGGAACAATGAAATTGATGAAGATTGTCTGCATATAAAAAGTGCTTTATCGTACTGTGCAAAAGTACGGTAAAGCACTCTATGGGGAAAAGACAGGGATTGAACGATAGCCCTTAATCCTGGTTGTCTCTGATTTCTCGCAACGTTGTATAAATGCGAGCGATTGTATAAAGAAATACTCCGGTTGTGAATGATAAAAATGCACTTACCATGGCTTCAATGCCATTGAATGTGACAAATGAGCCGATTATACCGCCTACGGTTATAATCCATGCACAAATAGCGAGAATTTTATCGCTGTGAATAGGCTCTTTGGGCTGACGTTTGGATTGTTCATGGAACTCTCTGAGGCGCTCTGCCGTTTGTTCAGTTGTGTTTTCTTCATTCATGATATATGACGTTTAGTAAATGCAAAGTTACTAAATAATTATGAGACAGCAAAGGCGGCTCCCGGATTGGGAGCCGCCGAAGGTGTGCGGGTCGTTCAATAATCCTGTTCGTGGATATTGATGCTGCTGACGTATTCGAGGCAGTCGCCGAATTTTTCGATGGCGAGCATCAGCGCGTATGTGCGGTTGAACGTGAAGATGTTAGACCACAGACACGTGGAGTCATCCGTAAAATGGATGAAAGCGAAGAACTTTCTTGCGCCCTTGGGGCATTCGAGCGAGTAGTCTGTGAGGTTTGCGAAGTCGCTCTGAACGGGTCGTTTGTCGGGGAGTATCATATCTGATTGATTTAAGAGTTATGTGCCGAAGCACTTTTGATTTTACAGTGCAATGATTGGGAGAACTGAGAAAGCGAGCGAAGCAAAAATTTCAAGCAAAATTTTAAGCCGGTGGCGTTAAATACTACCTGCAAGGTGGAGATTTATAAAAATTTGCGAAGAAATCCGGAGGCTTGTTTTGCGTTGAGCGGTCAGTCCTACCTTTGCTAATGGAAAATCAGTGCCTCGTGCCGTAACTCCAATCAGATATGACCGATAAGCGACCCATGCGACGGAGCTTCACAGACTGCCGAACTGCACCGGGGGCGCTAAAACCAATATCCTTTCGCTTTCTTTTCATTGCGGAATACAGGGGGCGCAAACAGCTTCGCGGTTTCCGACCGATGCCATTCCTTGAAAGATTCCTCATTGAGTCGGATATAGTTCACAATATCCGCGAGCCTACGGGAATTGAACGACCCCGATTTGAGGTAGCCGAGAATCTGGGCTTTGACTTGTCGGACAATAACATTCCGCTTTTCTGTCAGATCTCCGCGCAGGTTCTGCGAGCGGAGCGCTGACAGCAGTTCCGGCGAGAGCCATTCTTCGGCCAACGATGCTTCAAGGTCTATGACCTGCGGGCGAAGTTCGAGATACTTTTCCCACTTGGAGCCAGTGGCTCCGCCGACAGCATCCACGATGCCGAGGTCAGGGAAAAGTGTTGAGCCAAAGAAGTCGGCCTGTGGCGATGTGAGCCACTTGCTTGCTCCGACAAGTTCGGGGAGCAGCGCGGCGATGCAGTCGTCGCGGTGAGCGAGCATCGAGCCGACGAGCCGGTCCACTCGCGGCTTGGATGCCGGAGCGAGATTCTGAGTGCTGACAACGCCGAAGCCATTGGGCGTAAGCACGATGTCGAGCGAGGGAATTGCCCGGCGCAAAGCGTCGGCGACAACGAGCCGCGAGCACAATATCTTGATATTGTTGCTGTCGGTGTAACCGCAGATAGTGTTAAACGTACTTTCCGAAGTGAAAGTAGTTTTTACCCAGTCCTCGGCGAGGTCGAGAAAGAGCGCGAGCCTTTCGATAAAGGGCACCTCGCCCTTGACCGAGGCGATGATGTTGGGGATATTAGAGCGCAACTGCTCGTCAGTTGTTATCAGTTTCATTGGCGGTAACTTGTTTAGCGTCTTTATGTTCGTCTAATGTGGTAAGCTGAATGAACGGCACGTCTACCGTGACGTTCTCCCATCCGTTCATCCGGATTATGATGCGGTGAACGGTAAAGAGCAGGTCGTGATACGGCTTTTGGAGGGCTTGGGCTATGGTGTAAAGCTCGCGCTTGTCCGAGCCGCTGTTGTTAGACTGCGCCTTGCCCGGCACGGAGCCGACAAGATTACTATGCACTCGCATAGTAAAGCATATCATATTGATTGCTTCCTGAATGTCTGTCTCCCAGTCGCCGCCCTCCTTGCTGTCATCAATCTTGTTGATGACAACGTCGTGCTGTTCCTTGCCGTCGGGCGTGACGTAGAACGTCGAGAACCAGGCTTTACCGCTGTTCTCGGCCCCGGTGAGGAAGTCGAGAATCTGCTGTTTCTCGGCGACGATACGCGCCTGTTGCTTGCGGCGGTCGGTGATGCCCTCGGCACGGAAAATACTCTCCCAGTATTTTGCACCGACCTCGATGTGGTACTTAATCGGGGCTGAATTTTTCAGCTTGGCTTCTTTGGCTATGCCAATGAGCTGCTTGATGTTGTACCACTTACCCTTAAAGAGCGCAGCGTAGTAAGGTATGGGGTAATAAGTGGAGTCGACCGTCGGGATGCGCGACACGATGGCGAACTTTCGGCAACGTGTTTTCTTGGCGAGCTTGCCTTGCAGATCTCGCCAAGGCGCGGACGGGTCGAGAAGGTCAATGACCTCAATATCGGCCCGCGACGAGACGCACTTACGCCAGTTGGCATATAGAACCGAGGGTATTTTGCCCTCTGCGTCAGCCGGGGCAAAACGGCAATAACAGGCTTCTTTCCTCATAAGGCGCACGATTTTCGTGCCGTCTTCATTGAGGATAAGCACTGACACGGCGAAGCCGAAGTGCTTGAAGTCCTGACTGACACCGAGGAAATAAGCCGCGAGGTCGTTGTCGAGAAGGAAGTCCTCGACTTCGTTCTTGACCTTGGCGGTGGCGATGCAGGTATCATACCGCAAGCCGGAGCCATAGCAGACCTCGGCGTTGAATATCTGACAAGTGGCGAGGGTTTCGTCCTTCTCTATGTGCTCAATGATTTTGAACGGCATTTGGTTGTCGCCGCCCCACGGGATATAAGAGAGATTTTCGTCAACGATAGTAGGCACAATGTCAACTTCCTCACGGAAGATTGTGGCAGAGTTGACGGTGAACGCGGCGCGGGCCTCGAAGCCCGGAAGCGTTTCAACGGAGTTGAAATTAAGGTCGGGAAAAGATAAGTCCATAACATGCTGATTTTTCAGCGAAGTTATGGACTATATGAGGTGCGCGAAAAGACGCGGTTATAACTTAGGTAAATTCAGCGTAGAGCAGAATAAAATATTATCTGGATGGTTTACATCGTCTAAGCATCCCGACAATATGCCGTACACAATATTGTCGATTATTAAGGGACTGCCACTACTGCCTCGTTTGAGAATGTTAGAGGTCTTACATTCAAAGAAATTGAATAATGGCCGAGTAACAATGCAGTCCGTTATCAACGTATCGAATGGATTTATACAATTCGATACAGGTATGAAAGAGATGTTGGTTAATGCAGTATTCGCAGAAGGAATTTTATCGCTGAATCTAAGAGGGCTATCTACGCCCTCAAATTTGAAGATTGCTATGTCCTGTGTTTCAACATCAGATGCTCCATCTTTGAAAGACTTTAAGAATACTGCATCCGCTCTGTTAAAAGTGTGATAAGCCCCATTAAAGTAGATTGTATGAGTTTCGGCTTCATCGAACATGTGGCCAGCGGTTATGAAATAATCGCGAATGAAGAAGCCGCAACCCATTGCTTCATTGTCAACGAGCGGAACAATATATTTTTTGAAATCTTGCATACTGCAAAATTACAAAAAATTAAAGAAATACTTCGAGGTAGTTGACGCGGAAGATACAGCAATCGCGTATCTTGCGGCACTCTCCGGAGGCGAGCAACTTCACGTTGCGCCAGCCTCCGTAGAAATTGTATCGCAGAGAGATGCAATTTCGGAGTTCAAGGATAGATCCGTCGGATTTCCAGACTGAAATATCGACAGGGTCGCCGGAATTGAGCATCGTGCGAGCGGTTGATATATGTATCGAGCGAGCCATTGGTTATGAATAGATTATGTTGTAGGGAGAAGTGAATATGCCGGGCGATGCGGTCAAGCGGACTATCGGGCGGTTGTCGGTAAAGCGCCACGTGAATTTGACCACGTTAAGTTTTTCGTCACCGTCCTGAACCTCGCAGGTGCAGTCGGTGATGAGAACCGGGGTAAGAATCAACGGGTCATAACAGTCGGCCTCGTTCAACTCGATTCGGAATACATCGTATGACGAAAAAAGTTGGTCGATCCACTTGGCTTCATCAGAAGTCAGTGGTCCGGCCTCGACCTCATAAGTCTTTGCAGTGGATTGGTTGTAGAAGCGAGACGAGCCGTTGATAATGGCAGTCGAGCGTTCCACATCGGTCTTCGATGTGGTTACAACAGGCAACGTAGCAGTGTCCCACACGTTGAAGCAATTTCGGAAAAGGAACGTGTTGCGGTCGCTCAGAATGGGGTCAATGAAGTATGAGATTGACCGCTGACCGCAACGGACGGTGAACGACAGCAGCGTAATGTCGCCGAGCCTTGCGGTGGCGAAAGAAGCTGCGTCTGCCACGATGGTGTTCAGCGAGATATTGAGCTGAACGACACCTGACGAGTCGGCAGTCTTGCCGCCGTCGATTGTGTATTCGTGGCGGTATAGGGCATCCGAGTCAACTTTGTTGAACGAGTGGGCCACCGTGTATGCGACACTCTCCCCCTTTTCAGCGTAGAAGAAAAGGGAAATCGACGAGCCAGGGGCGAGGCGTCGCATGGAGAGGGTCGTGAGGAAATTTTCTTTAAGAAAATTCGGCACGTCGGTACAGACCGAAAATCGGTCGCAGTACAGAACGTGAAACACACAGGAATCAGCCTTGTTGTTGGTAGTATCGGTGAATACCGAGAGCGTGAAGTCGGCGGTTGAATAACCCGACGTGCGCATCTCAGTCTCGATGAGAGAAGCGATGTCATAGAGCGTTACCCGACCGCCGTAGGCGTAGTAACGCTCCGTCAGGACTGCGATGCCGCCGGGTGCGGTCAGCGTCACGTCCACATACGAGCCATCGACATCTACACCGATATTGCCGATAGCCGAAGAAAGTATAATGCCCTGAGGCTTATATGTAATTCGATGAGCCATGCCACAAAGTTACCTTTGTGGTATGACCGCAGAAAAGACAGCCACCTGCAAGGTATTAGCGACCAATAGGGAGCGGTGCTCTCCACCGGGGGTATAAGTGGAGTCAGAGACGGAACGAACCAGCCACCTGCAAGGTATAAGGGAGGCGGTGCCGACCGAACCACCACCGGAGGTATAAGCGTAAGCGAGCATAGAGAGAGGCCAACCCACGGAGGGGTCAGCCTCGAAGAGTAATGTGGGATATTATTCCCACATTACGTAAGTGTCATCGTCTTCGTTGAACTCGAAGCAGCCGCGACCGGCTTCTTCGCGTCGGCGGCATTCCTCGACGATGACCTTGGCGCGGAAGTGCGCCCCGGCGCGTACCTCGTCTTCGAGGATCGCGATGCGGGTGCGTTCCTGATTTTCGAGGATAACGCGAGCGAGTTGGCGGTATGCGCTCCACAGGCGGCAGAGTTCTTCATTTGAGAAGATGAACAGGTAAGGCATATCAAACTGTACCATTGTTTCGGAGATTAAAGGGTTTGTATTGAATTGTTTTTGTCGATTTGGCAAATGCGGAGAGTGTATGTGTGGGAATATTTGCCTAATTCCACTCTATCGAAGTCCTCGCCGTCACGCCAACAGTAGAAAAGGGCCAGGCGCATCGCGTCGATGTCATTGTCGGCATAGAAGGTCCAATAACCTTGTTTTGTGTAGCAAATATATTCTTTCATTGTCGTGAAGATTAGAGGTTTGACTTTCGGAAGAAAGCGAGGGAGGCTTACGCCTCTCTCGCTGCCTCGAACTGGAGGCGTTCGTAGATGTTTTGGGAGATAGTCGCTCCGTATCGTGCTTTGAGCAGGTGCATGTAGCGCATTGCGCTCTTGGCTGTCTTGCAACCGCATCCGACGTTGTCCTTGGGAGCCACGCCCTTGAAATAGACGTACCAGCGGTCGAACTTGCGCTGAGCCACGATGAGCTTGGGAGTGATTGCCGGAGTAGTCTCGACGGCGGGAGCTGCGGTTTGAGCTGCGATGTTTTCTGCGGATTTTTTAGCTTTCTTTGCCATGATTTTGAAGTTTTGGGGGGTTGAGAAGTGAGCCGAGGCTCTTAATTTTTACGTTGCAATAATTGGGAGAACTGAGGAAGTGATGGAAAAGCAAAAATTTCAAGTAAAATTTTAAGGCACCGCCGGTCAATACTACCTGTAAGGTGGAGATTGATAAAAATTTATGCAGTAAATCCGGAGGCACGTTTTGCGATGAACGGTCAGTCCTACCTTTGCGACAGGAAAAATAAGCCACGGCTCGCTCCCCCAAGACTTCAAGGCAAAGGAAGATAACCGTCAGGAAACATAGCCAAACCGCCCCGTCGTAGAGCCCGGCCATCACTCCGTACTCGTCGGGGCAGCAAGGTCGGCGGTACGTATATCAAGGGTGTGGCAAGGACGGCTCGGTTGTGGTTGAAGCCGAGAGCGGAAGCGCAGATTACATGCGCTCAAAGCATGGTGCGGAGCGACCCCGGAACATCAGAACGTCAGATGTCGAGGCAAACGATGACGGTGCCGTCGCGTCCGAAAGTCAAACCGCATGAGCGACAATGAACACCGTCTGACACAAAACTGTTATTGGAACTTGCCGATGACGGACGCGATGAGCCGATACCTTAATCGTTGGCGAGATGACGAGGGCTGAGTGGAATAGGCATACCGAAACTTACACTCCGCTCGCCAGACAATAACCAATACAGACCCGCCCGAAACAATAAGTTTGATATGCCACTGATCATATTGCGGAGGACTGCGCCGGTGGAGCGCAAGCGGTCAGCTCGGATGTCCGACAGGAACCTGCCCGGAGCACGGAGACTGCGGAGGGCCTGACCGCGTTTGTCGGCTTAGAGGCGGTGCCGGAGAGCCGATAGACCAATGAAGGCAATTCAGTCGGAGGACGAAGCACAAAAAAGGCTTCCTTTTGGAAGCCCCTCTTGCGTCGGGCGGTCGGATTAGGCTACCCAAGAGCCTTGAACCATCGTGTAGTCTGCATCGGGGACTTCGGCAGCGGCCTTAGCCTGAGCTTCCTCGGCGTTTTCGGCTTCAACATAAACGATTTCGCTCTCGCCGTCGAAGGTGATAACCTCGATCATATACTCCATGAGGTTGTTGTTGGAGTTGAGAGAAGCGGCTGCGGTATAGTTCATTACGTGGGTCATGATTTTGAAGTTTAAGAGGGTTTTTACTGTGCGCCGGAGCGCGTTTGATTTTTACACCGCAAAATCAGGGAGAGCTGAGGAAGCGTGATTGCAAATGTTATTTCAAGCAAGGCGGTAAATTCTTGGGCCCTGGAGGGTGAAGAATTTATGAAATGTTGATTGCAAGCCCGGAGGGTCAAGCCCCAGGCGCAGATGCGCGGTCAGCCCTACCTTCGCGGTAGTGAAATATCATATCGTGCCTCTGTGCTTTCAGCATCAGTAAAGTTCCTTGCGAAACGCGCTTGCTCAAAATTATGGCACTCGTAACCCGCAGGGCTATGCCGTTGCCGTGGAGCGGTACTCCGACTGCGTTCTCATTCAAATCTCCCCCGTGAGGTTATCGCCTCGATGGAGAGAGCACCTTGAAATCATTGAAACCGAGAACCCGAAGAAAGCATAAACAATGCCGCCGAAGTTCCATGCTGACGGAACACCTTGCGTCAATCTTGGGTAGCCGACCGCCTGATGTAAGAGGTCTAACAATGGAAAAGTCCAATCCGTGCGAAGTCTATCCGAACGAAGCGCCATACCGAATAAGAAACGAGCCTCGGATCCAACCACAAGTTGGTGCCGAAGCTCGTTGAACCCACGCGATGCGTGTATCATACAAAAGGCGTTTTGAGAGATGCCACGGGTACGGTATGTACCTATCCGGGGAAGCACACCGTTGCTGTCAAAAATCAAAACGTGAGAACGGCAACTCTATGCCGTTATGAGTTAGGGATTAAAGCCGAACGGTCGAGACCTTAGGCTCGATTAACGAAAGCCCGGCGGCGGTGCCGCAACTCCACCAAATTAAAAGCAGAGATAATCGTAAAAGTACGAAACAAGATACTCGTCGAGATAGCCCATAAGTTCAGCCTTGACTTTCAGAGTATCATCTTTACCCCAAAAGTGCGGTTCAATCTTCTCGTCAACGAATCGGAAGTTGAGTTTATAGAAAGTCGAAACAAGCGGCTTCCCACCCTGAATTATTCTGACCGGAGGGTGGACTTCTTTCTTATCAGCAAAAGCCTTAATCAGGAAGTCGAAGTATATATCGGAGAAGTCCTTGTCGTCAAAGTAAAGATAATGAGAGTCGCAGGCTACAAAGCCCGGTGCCCCATTGGGACGTGGCAAAGATTTGGAAGCAACTTGCATTTTAAGCGAGTTGATAATCTTTCGTCCTGTAACAATAAAGGGGTCTGTATTTATATCGTATGGCGGTTGTGCTATCGAGGTCATGTCATAAATGATTTGCGTTGGTTTATAATGGCTTTAATGGAGGGACTTAAATTGTTAACGAACTCATCGTAGGCTTCGATAGATTTGAGAAGCCGTTCGCGAGCTTTTTCTTCCTCCGTGGGTTGCGGAGCAGACTTTTTCTTTTCCTCCTCCAGTCTTTTAGCCTCTTGCTCACGTTGATATTTTTCGTTGAAAATTTCAAAACGTGGTGTATCATCACCGAAAACACGCTCGAAGTATTCGCAACCGGCATTAGCATTGGAACATCCATAATTGGTGTATGGGTTTCCATTAGAAGCCACGCCATGTTTAATGACAACAACGTGTCCTTCTTGACAGACGGGACAAAGTTTTTCATCAGATTTAAGGACGTTAGTAAGTTCTCTAATGAAAGGTGAAGGCTTATCACCGTTGAAAAGGATGTGGAGATGGCGACGAGCGCGAGTGAGAGCGACATAGAATAATCGACGTTCCTCTGCATACTCGTATTGGTCTTCATCACTGAGAACATAACCGAGTATGGGGTCATCTTCCACCAATGAGGGGAATCCATATATACCCTCATTGCAGTTAATCAAAATCACGTTGTCAGCTTCAAGCCCTTTAGCGGCATGAACTGACATGAAGCGGATTTTACGCCCGTTGATTACAATTTCAATACGTTCTCTGTTACGGTCAAAATCGTGCGCATCGGTATCATAACCGAGGGCGCGAGCATCGTAATTATATCGGCCGAGAAGCAGAATAGTTTCGTCTGCCGGAATATTACGGACGATAGATTCAACGACTCGCGACATAGAGTCGCGCTTTTGCGAGTCGCCGCAGTCGTGGAAATCGAAAGAAGTATGGTATTTCCGTAGCCATTCCTGGACTGCGGGAATATCATCAGAAAGAAAGCGCACTGGCTTACCGTCAACATTTACAACCTCGGTAGAGGTTAAGATAGATTCAAGAGCTACGGGAGGCATCGGCTTACCGTTCGACTGAACGTCTTTCTTCATTTGTTCAGGGTTACGCTGAATAAAGTCCGAAGAAAGTTCAAGCAGCGGATTGAAGAAACGATAAGTTTTTTCAATCTTGCAGTGCTCGGTAAAGCCGAAGAAATCCTCGAACTTGTAGAACAACTTCATGTTGCTACCTGCGAAACGATAGATTGACTGCCAATCATCGCCTACGCAGAAAAGTTTGGTGAGAGGATTCTGACTGCGGAGGAACTGGAGGAAATGGTAACGGTCGACAGATATATCCTGGAACTCATCGACGAGGATATAATCATATCTGAGCCATTCACCTGCGGCGCAATAATTGGTAGCCTCAATAATTGCGTCGGTGAAATCAATCTCACCACGCCGTTTCAATTCGTTGGTGTAGACAATTAGAAGCGGATTGACAACATCTGAAAGGATGGCTACAGTACGTTCATCGTTATCTGCTTTAGCCTTTTCTATGAAAGGCTGGATTGAGCCGCAGTTCGATTTCAAGAGAGCGATAAATTGTTCAAGAAGTTTGAAAACTGAGCTTTCGATCTTCTTGGAACGCTTAACCAAACGAGCATACAATTCTTCGGGAGTCGGAGGATTGATAGGTACATTTGCCGAAGCGAGTTGTCGTTTAAGCACTACGAGAATATTGCCCGAATGGAAGTCTGCACTTCGGGTTTCGAGAAGTACAGTATTCTTCTCTTTGTGTTTTGCTCGTTTCCAAACTATGCCCTCCTGATATTTTCGGTTTTGGGCATCCCAGCCGCCGATTGGGTCTTTATCGCCGAACCACTGAGGAACATTGCCGTTTGCGTCAATGGCAAAGTGTTCAAGATAAACACGACGTTCACGAACAGATTGGACGCCGGTTTCGGGGTCAACAATCGGGTCTTGAACAACAATGGTAAAGTCGGGTTTATATTGGCGATAGTCGGTGGTGTAAGTTGGATAAGGGTAAGGTTCCTCATAGAGGAAGTGAACACCTAACTCTGTAAGGAAAGTGCAGATGCGCTTTTCTTCCTCACTCTTGGTAAAGATTATATTGCCGTGCATATCAGGATAGGAAGCCTGTATGCCATACTTTTTTCGGTCGGCAAAATAATCGGGAGCCTTATCATATTCATGCTCCAACTTCATCAGTGATTGAAGGTGGAGTATGTAGTTAAGAACAGCTTCGAGGAACTTGTGGTCGGACTGAATCAACTTGCGGAACACATTCAGGAGAAGGGATTGCTCGCAAATTGATGGTTTCTTATTTTCGAGTGTTCCGAGAATACGGACTGCAAGACTATGGAAAGTCGCACAGTCCACGTCCTTATTGCCGAGACGTTCGACAAGTTCAGTCGCAGCCTTACGAGTGTATGTAAGGATAAGTAATTTCTTCGGGTCAACCTTGTGCTTGTCGAGAAGATAACGGGCTTTGCCTATAATCGTGGAGGTTTTACCACTTCCGGCACTACTAATAACCAGTGTATTGTCCTCGTCAGTAACGATGGCGGTACGCTGTTGTGGGTCGAGAGGATAAGGGAGAAGTGTATCAAAATACACCTTATTATCAGCGATAAAACGAGGGATATAAACCGAGTGATTATATTCGAGACGCTTTTCTTCAAGCGTCCGAATTAAATCATAGAGGGCTTGCATATCAGAGAAAGTGATATGCGACTTGAAACGAGGATTGACAAGTTTTATCGCACCGATTAGCTCTCTATGAGATTTAAGAATGGTCTGACAGTCGGAAGAAGAAAAGTAATCGTTTATGGTTGGAGACTTCGGCAACTTAGAAGTCAACAAATCATAAAATCCTTGTGCCTGACTATTGCACAAATTTATCCTATGGATATATACATTGTTGAACTCTCGTAAATCCTCGATATTTTTGTAATGTTCAACAAATGTACGGATTATGTCGGGATGTTGGCCTGACTTAGCCAACTTCCGGGCATAAGACTTGATAAATTTGTCAACGGTATAACCAGTTATAGCGATGTAAGCATAGTTATACTTAGATTTATAGTTGCTCGCCTCAAGCTGAGTAAAGGTTCTGCTTGGATTGCATAGATCCTGAAACTCAGCATTGGCTTGCGGTAGAATAGCAAAAGCCGCGTCGCGTTGCTTTTTATCCTCCCATTCAGCATGGAGTCTGACTCCTAAAAGAACGAGGATAAAAAGAACAACCAAACCAAGAATAACGAGAAATATCATAATTTCGAGTTATGCGATAGCTATTGAAGCCGGACGGTCGAGACCATAGGCTCGATTTACGAAAGCGCGGCGGCGGTGCCGCAACGCCATATCATCAATGAAGATGTGCGAACGGGTCATCTAACGAAGTCAAATCACACTTGAAGGCAATAGCCTTATTGCCGGTGCTTGGGTCTGTGAACACCATATCCGGTTGTTTAGCGAAGAACAGGCACTTGTCGAACATATTGAGACAGGCAGTATTCTTTGAGTCAACAATCGAATACATATTGTGAATTTTGAAAACATTCTTCAGGAAAAGAAGGAATCCGAGAAGAATCTTCGGCATCAGACCCTGCCCATGCATAGGTTTGAACAGGAAAAAGTCGCACGACCAGTAAGGGAAGCCGATGGTGGTTTGGTTATAAGTCGGAGTGTTAACGAAAATCATACCACATACACCGCTATTGAACTTGATGAGATAGGTAAATCCCAAGCCCATCTCCGTTCTCAGGACGCAAGCGCGGAGATACTTCTGCGCTGACTCAGGAGATGAAAGGTCGAAACCGGGGAGCCACTTTGCGAGTTCGGGTGTCGTACTCGCGAGAAGTCCCAACATCGGGAAATCTTTGCTCTCGAATATACCCATATCAAGCGGAACGAGCTTGAAAGGGCCTCCGAGGTCTACACCTTGGAGCATATTCGTAGAAAAAGATTTAGGCTCAGAACTTGAAGTCGAAGCTTTAGGCTGAGGCCTTGTGGACGGTGCAAGTCTGCGTGTCTCAGACGTGCGAGTGGTATTCGTGGTATTGCGGACAGGAGCAGCTTTTTGCTTATCCTTTTTTCCAAAAAGAAAGTCAAATAGTCCCATAGTGGTTAATCCCAATCGTTTAGGTTGTTGATGAAATCGTCGAGGTCGGAGTCTCCGAACTCGGCGGGCAACTCGCCCGTGTTAATATGGAAGTCATAGTCAACTTCCATATCATGCACAGGATTGCCGTTATAACTATCTAAATCTTCGTATTCGTCCATTAGTCGATTCCGTTGATGATGTTATATAGATTCTCGAATTTATCGACAACACCGTAGCGAGTGGTGTTCGTCGAAATAGAGTTGAAAAGGCGTTTGGCACATTCCGTTTTGGCGAGTTCAACCCCGCGAAGTTCCATCTTGTCGAGCGAACCTTTGGTTTCGGCGACAAAGAAGATGTGGCGCACAGCACCGTCCTCAAACACTATCGCCCAGTCGGGAGCGTAGTAACCGACGGGAGTAGGAATTTTGAGCTTGCGCGGCAGCTTCGCGAATATAAGAACTTCGGTAGCCGACTGCAAAGAATTTGCAAAGTCGCGCTCACCGTCGCTGTCATAAGCGACGTAAGGCGAGATGTGCTTAGACAGTTCAATCGCTTTGTTGACATTCAACCTACGTTCAGGCACGAAAATCGTGCTATCATAAGGCTCTGCCTTGGAGGGATTGTAGGTTATATGGTCTACAATCATAGTAGCCTTTTCCTCGCGAATAGCCTTGATAACATTCCGGATAAATTCTTCAGGATTGTTCTTGAACAACAAGGCTTTCATGCCTATGCCTTTCAGAATTTTTACGACGGAGCGGCGGGTCAGACGTGCGCCACGCGAAATGTCGCCGACAACATCGTAAGGAACTGACGAAGTACATACGTCCGTCAGCTCACGAGTAGCGGATTTGGTATTACCAAACTCCGTGACATTATCTTTGTCCTGCTCACCCGTAACCATAACATATTGAAGTTTGGTTACGGTAAGATTCTTCTTCAAGTTGGCGATAGCCTTGTCTATAAGTTCGTCGCTGTCGTAATGAACTGTATAGACATACTTGTGGTTAATCTCGTTCCAGAGCTTCTGAAAACGCTTATCCGTGAAGTTCTCGTTAAGTTCGTTATCGGGAGTAGTGGCAGCGACTTCCGTAACCATGTCATCAAGAACCTTCGGGTCGAAGATTGACCTTATAAGTTTATTAACATCATCTGCGATGGGAGCAAGTTTAGCACCGAGCGGAACAAGTTCTTGTGCCGCAAAATCGGTATGATATTTCTCGGTGAGATGGCCGGAGGCATCGACATAGTCGTTATCTTCGAGATATATCATAATGCGACTTGCCTCAGTGTCCGAGATTTCACGGACTTCTCCAGTAACGGTATCTGTTACTTTGCGACCTGCAAAGTAATCGTGAGAAGCGGCTACGGCGCGGTCGCGCAGAGCCTCACGGGTCTCACGTTGCAGAGCCGTAGTGAAGTCAGTATAGCTTTCATTGGCAATAACGGTGAGTTGGTTTATCTCGTGAACATCCTCGCCGAGAAGTTCCTTGTCCTGACGGATACCGTTCTTGTCAACGCATATACGCAAGCCTCGTCCCACCTCCTGACGTTTGGCGGTGGTGGAATTGCTGTGGCGCAGAGTACATATCTGGAATACATTCGGATTGTCCCAGCCCTCGCGGAGCGCGGAATGGGAGAATATGAAGCGTGTCGGCTCCTCAAAGCTCAGCAGACGTTCTTTATTCTTCAGAATAAGATCGTAGGCTGAGATGTCATCCGAAATATCGGAGCCGCGTTTGGTGTCGGAATTGACCGAGCGGCCCTTTTTGTCGATTGAGAAATAACCCTTATGCGTTTCGTATGGCTTGAAACGGCGAAGGTACATATCGTAAGGAGTATCGAAACACGATATAAAATCGTTCACGATACGCGAATATTCTTCCTCGAAGATACGCTGGAACTTACCCTTGACCTCGTTGCCTTCCTCATCATATTGGCGATAGTGGCTCACTTCGTCAATGAAGAAAAGGGATAGGCACTTGATTCCACGGTTGAAAAGTTCCTTTTCTTTGGTGAGGTGGGCTATGATAGTCTGCCTTATCTGGACGCGCTGCATGGCTTCCTCGTTGGTATCGCCGACCACATCTCCGCAATAAATCGTAGTTCCGTTAAGGAACGATACGTAGCCACGTCCACGGGGATTTATTTCGGAGATAACAAAGTCCTCGTATTGTGCAAGGCCGGTCGCGGCATAGAGAGAATCGCCGGTGGCGAATTTCTTTACTTCGCGATGGATAGAGCCGTCCTTGTGCTTAACCTCCAGTTCAATCCTTACTTCCGGGGGGCGCTTTGGAGAAAGCACCATGCCGTCTATATACATATATCCGCTCGTACCTTTGAGGTTCTTGACCTCGAAGCCCTGCACCTGAATACGCTTAACGAGTTGTTCGCGGTAAGCGTCGTAAGCATCGAGCGCATATATGGTATCGTGTTTAGTCTTATGTGTGGCCGAATAGTTGAGCACAAATAGAGGCTTGAACTTTGCAAGCGCGCCCTGGGTAGCGGCGCCCTCCATCTTCTGAGGCTCGTCCATGATGATAATTGGACGGTTGGCGGCTATGACATCAATCGGACGGCGCGAGCCAAATTCATCACGTTTCGAGTAGATGATGCGGCTCTCCTTGCTGCGTCCTCCCTCTTTGAGGGAAGCGGCGAAAGCCTGGGTATTGATGATCATGACCGATATTCCGCTGTCCTGCGAGAACTGGTCGAGCTGATTGAGGTTCGACGAGTTGTAGACAAACCAACGTGCCTTTTTCCCGTAATGCTCCATGAAATGGTCTTCAAGCATACGGAAAGACTTGGCAACGCCCTCGCGGATGGCTATGCTCGGCACAACGATGATGAACTTGCTCCAGCCATATTGCTTGTTGAGTTCAAACATCGTCTTGATATAGACGTAGGTCTTGCCAGTTCCGGTCTCCATCTCGATGTCGAGATTCACAACGCCATGTCCGGAAGCAAGGGTTGTGCTCGGCACGATTTGGTTTCTGACCTGCATTTCTCGTATATTGGCAAGAAGTTGCTTCTTGTCAAGCTCCACATCGGCGTTGCGGTAGCCCGCTTCTTCCTCCTCGGAGAAAAGCGTACCTTTGGCAAGTTTGCCGACATCGCGGCG
>CAPNHY010000006.1:0-79919 GCA_948665475.1 uncultured Muribaculaceae bacterium
CCGACCCTCTGCTTGTAAGGCAGACGCTCTGAACCAGCTGAGCTAAGCGCCCGTTATCGCCGAAAGCGTTGCAAAGGTACTGCTTTTTTTGAAACCTCCAAAATTTTTGAAGAAAAAATTTGAAAAAATCGTCCAAAATCGCCCTTTACGACGAAATATTGGTCTAAATAGCCTCAATAATTCCCCTCTTACCTATAACTCACAACATGGGAAGACACATAGGGACATAAGGTCAAAAGCGACATAAGAATTATTAATATTGATAATCATCAAATAAAAAACTTCTGTTCCTTATGACCTTATGTCCTTGTGTATCTCGTCCTCCGAAGTAATCCCCCCCTCTTACCTATCCCCTCTTACCTATCCCCTCTTACCTATCCCCTCTCATATAAACTTCAAAAAAAAGTGGAAATGTTTGCATAATAGCGAATTAATTAGTAATTTTGCATCGATTTTGTGGCGTGCTATAGCCTAACGTATCGTTAACTGCATGACAGCTACCGCGATACGTGGCGAATGGCATGCTTATGGAGTCGACAGAATATTTAAACAAAATAAGAAGAAGTAACCCAAAGTTAAACCAAAAAACTAAGATGCCTACTATTCAGCAATTAGTACGTAAGGGTCGCGTGGTACTCGAAGACAAGAGCAAGAGCCCCGCGCTCGACAGCTGCCCCCAGCGTCGTGGCGTGTGCGTTCGCGTCTACACCACCACTCCCAAAAAGCCTAACTCGGCTATGCGTAAGGTAGCTCGCGTGCGCCTCACCAATGGCAAAGAAGTGAACTCCTACATCCCCGGCGAGGGCCACAACCTTCAGGAGCACAGCATTGTGCTCGTGCGTGGCGGCCGTGTGAAGGATCTTCCCGGCGTTCGCTACCACATCGTGCGCGGCACTCTCGATACCTCCGGTGTCAAGGACCGCACGCAGCGCCGCAGTAAGTATGGTGCCAAGCGTCCCAAGGCAGGTGCAGCCAAGAAGTAATTCGGTTTTCGCAATCGAGTGAAGTAATCTGAACGCACCGCGAGATTTAATCAATTATTTTAAACTCGTTTTTTGATTCTTGAAAAGCTGCCCGGTTGAGTAAGCCGTGCCGGAGGGCACAGCTGAAGCAAAAGAAGCAACAACCAAGCAATCTGAAAACACAACACACTGACTAAAAATGAGAAAGGCAAAGCCTAAGAAGCGCCAAATCCTTCCCGATCCCGTCTTCGGTGACGTGCGTGTGGCTAAATTCGTCAACCACCTCATGTACGACGGCAAGAAGAATACATCCTATGAGATCTTCTACAAGGCGCTCGACAATGTGAAGAGCAAGCTCCCCAATGAGGAAATGACTGCTCTCGAAATCTGGAAAAAGGCCCTCGAGAATGTAACTCCCCAGGTGGAGGTGAAAAGTCGCCGTGTGGGCGGCGCCACCTTCCAGGTGCCTACCGAAATCCGTCCGGACCGCAAGGAATCTATATCAATGAAAAATCTCATCCTCTATGCACGCAAACGCGGCGGCAAGACAATGGCCGACAAGCTTGCAGCCGAAATCGTTGATGCCTTCAACGAGCAGGGCGGCGCTTTCAAACGCAAGGAGGATATGCACAAAATGGCAGAAGCTAACCGCGCATTCGCACACTTCCGCTTCTAATATACTTTCATTGACTGTAAATCCCACCGCAAAATGGCTAAATCAGACGAACATCTCAAATATACCCGCAACATCGGCATCATGGCTCATATTGATGCCGGCAAGACTACGACGTCGGAGCGTATTCTCTTCTATACCGGTCTGACTCACAAAATCGGCGAGGTCCACGACGGCGCCGCAACCATGGACTGGATGGAACAGGAGCAGGAGCGCGGCATCACAATCACTTCGGCCGCTACCACCGCTTTCTGGAAATACAACGACGAGAAATACAAAATCAACCTGATTGACACTCCGGGACACGTCGACTTCACTGTCGAGGTGGAGCGCTCGCTCCGTGTGCTCGACGGTGCCGTCGCCACTTTCTGCGCAGTCGGCGGTGTTGAGCCTCAGTCTGAGACCGTATGGCGTCAGGCCGACAAATACAACGTGCCCCGTATAGGCTACGTCAACAAGATGGACCGCAGCGGCGCCAACTTCTTCGAGGTTGTACGCCAGCTCAAGGATGTGCTCGGTGCCAATCCCTGCCCCATCCAGATACCCATCGGCGCCGAAGAAACATTCAAGGGCGTAGTTGACCTCGTGCGCATGAAGGCTATCTTCTGGCATGACGAAGCAATGGGAGCTGACTACGAGATTGATGAAATCCCCGCCAGCCTCGTCGACGAAGCCAACGAATGGCGCGACAAGATGCTTGAGAAAATCGCCGAATTCGACGACGACCTCATGGCAAAATACTTCGACGACCCCTCCACCATCACCGAGGAGGAAATCAAGAAAGCCCTGCGCAAGGGTACCCTCTCCATGGAGATCGTGCCCATGATTCTCGGTTCCTCGTTCAAGAACAAGGGCGTGCAGTGCCTGCTCGATGCAGTCTGCGCTTATCTGCCCAGCCCCGTCGACGCCGGCGCCGTTGAAGGCCATGCCGTTGACAATTCCGACGAAATCGAGACCCGCGAGCCCAGCAGCGACGCTCCCATGTGCGCTCTGGCGTTCAAGATCGCTACCGACCCCTATGTGGGCCGTCTGACATTCTTCCGCGTTTACTCCGGCGACGTCGTTGCCGGCAGCTATGTGCTCAACGCACGCAGCGGCAAGAAGGAGCGCGTGAGCCGCCTCTTCCAGATGCACTCCAACAAGCAGAACCCCATGGAGAAGATCGGCTGCGGCGACATAGGCGCAGGCGTAGGCTTCAAGGATATCCGCACCGGCGACACTCTCTGCGCCGAGGACGCTCCCATCGTGCTTGAGGCTATGGAGTTCCCCGATCCCGTTATCGGTATCGCCGTGGAGCCCAAGACCCAGAAGGACCTCGACAAGCTCGGCGTAGGCCTCCAGAAGCTCGCCGAGGAAGACCCCACCTTCCGCGTGGAGACCAACGAGGAGACCGGTCAGACCGTCATCAGCGGTATGGGCGAGCTTCACCTCGACATCATCATCGACCGTCTCCGCCGCGAGTTCAAGGTAGAGTGCAACCAGGGCCGTCCGCAGGTTACCTACAAGGAAGCCATCACCCAGCCCGTCGAACTCCGCGAGGTATTCAAGAAGCAGACCGGCGGCCGCGGTAAGTTCGCCGACATCATTGTACGCGTTGAGCCTGTCGACGAAGGTTTCGAAGGCGGCCTCCAGTTCGTCGACGAAGTCAAGGGCGGCAACATCCCCAAGGAGTTTATCCCCAGCATCCAGAAGGGCTTCCAGACCGCTATGAAGAACGGCGTCCTCGCAGGCTATCCCGTGGAGAACCTCAAGGTTACCGTCATCGACGGTTCGTTCCACCCTGTCGACTCCGACCAGCTCTCGTTCGAACTTTGCGCCATCAGCGCGTTCAAGAAAGCCAGCGAGAAGGCCGGTCCCGTGCTGCTTGAGCCTATCATGAAGATCGAGGTCGTTACCCCCGAGGAATCCATGGGCGACGTCATCTCCGACCTCAACAAGCGCCGCGGACAGGTAGAAGGCATGGAGACAAGCCGCAGTGGCGCACGCGTCGTGAAGGCCAAGGCTCCCCTGGCCGAGATGTTCGGCTATGTGACCGCCCTCCGCACCATCACCTCCGGCCGTGCCACCAGCACCATGAGCTTCTCGCACTACGCCGAGGTCAGCAGCAGCATCGCCAAGGCCGTCCTCACCGAATGCCAGGGCCGTGTCGACCTCATCAAGTAATACGCATATAAATAAACCAACAATATGAGCCAGAAAATTCGCATCAAACTCAAATCTTACGATCACAACCTCGTCGACAAGAGCGCCGAGAAGATCGTCAAGACCGTGAAGGCTACCGGCGCAGTGATCAGCGGTCCCATACCCCTGCCCACGCACAAGCGCATCTTCACTGTGAATCGCTCGACCTTCGTCAACAAGAAGAGCCGCGAGCAGTTCCAGCTGTCGTCGTTCAAGCGCCTCATCGACATCTACAACAGCACCGCCAAGACCGTCGACGCTCTCATGAAGCTCGAGCTCCCCAGCGGCGTGGAAGTAGAAATCAAGGTCTGATGCCCCACGGTATCACCCAGCACATCCAAATCAACATTCACTCCTAAACAAACACAGAAATGCCAGGATTAATTGGAAAAAAAATCGGAATGACATCCGTTTTCAGTGCCGACGGTAAGAACGTACCGTGCACTGTTATCGAAGTAGGCCCGTGTGTTGTTACGCAGGTGAAGACGACCGAGAAGGACGGCTACAACGCCCTCCAGCTCGGCTTCGAGGAGCAGAAGGAAAAGCACTGCACGAAGCCCGAGCTCGGCCACTTCCAGAAAGCCGGCGTGACCCCCATGCGCCACTTGGCCGAGTTCAAGGGTTTCGACGGCGAGTACAAAGCCGGCGACAAGCTGACTGTCGACCTCTTCGGCGACACAGAATTCGTTGACGTCATCGGCACCAGCAAGGGTAAAGGCTTCCAGGGCGTCGTTAAGCGCCATGGTTTCGGCGGTGTTGGCCAGAGCACTCACGGTCAGCACAACCGTCTGCGCGCACCCGGTTCGATCGGCGCCTGCTCCTATCCCGCAAAGGTATTCAAGGGCATGCGCATGGCCGGCCAGATGGGCAACGAGCGCGTGACAGTGCAGAATCTCCAGATCGTCAAGATCATCCCCGAGCACAACATCCTCATGATCAAAGGCTCCATCCCCGGCGCCAAAGGTTCCATCGTCTTAATTGAGAAGTAAAATGGAAGTTGCAATCTACAATAAGGAAGGACAGGACACCGGCCGCAAGGCAGTCCTCAACGATGAGGTGTTCGCAATCGACGCCAACGAGCACGCCATCTACCTCGATGTCAAGCAGTTCCTTGCCGACCAGCGCCAGGGCACACACAAGAGCAAAGAGCGCAGCGAAGTAAGCGGCTCCACCCGTAAGCTCCACAAGCAGAAGGGTGGCGGCGGCAGCCGTATCGGCGACATCAACTCGCCCGTACTCGTAGGCGGCGGCCGCGTCTTCGGTCCCCGTCCCCGCGACTATCGCTTCAAGCTCAACCGCAAGCTCAAGCAGCTCGCCCGTCGCTCCGCACTCACCGTGAAGTGCCAGGCCGACCAGATTATCGTCGTGGAAGACTTCACTTTCGACGCACCCAAAACTAAAAATTTCGTAAATTTTGCTAAAAATCTTAAAGTGGACGGCAAAAAGCTCCTCCTCGTTTTAGCAGAACGAAATAATGTCGTATCTTTGTCTGCTCGAAATGTGCCCGACGTTCGCCTCATGAACGCCGCGGACATCAACACGTATGCAATCATGAACAACAACGCTATCATCCTCACGGAAGGTAGCCTTGCTGTGGTCAACAACCTGTAAACCCCTGGAGGAACCAACAATGGACATAGAAATCAAACCCATAGTGACCGAGAAAGCCACCCGCCTGACGGACAAGCTCAATCGTTACACATTCCGCGTTTCCCCCGAAGCCAACAAGTACCAGATCAAAGACCTGGTGGAGAAGCTCTACGGGGTGAAGGTGGCTGCCGTCAACACGGCCGTCATGCGTGCCAAGAACAAGAGCCGCTGGACCAAAAGCGGCCTGCTGCGCGGTGCGACATCGCGCTGGAAGAAAGCCTTCATCACCCTCGCTGAAGGCCAGACCATCGACTTTTACAGCAACATCTGATAAATAAAATGGCAGTAAGAAAATTCAAGCCCACGACTCCCGGGCAGCGACACAAAATTATCGGCGTGTTCAAAGGTACAATCACTGCTACCACGCCGGAGAAATCTCTTACAGTCGGTAAACGTGCCAGCGGCGGCCGCAACGCCGAAGGCCATCTCACCACTCGCTACCTTGGTGGTGGTCACAAACGCAAATACCGCTTCATTGACTTCAAGAGAAACAAAGACGGAGTCCCCGCTGTAGTAAAATCCATCGAGTACGATCCCAACCGTTCGGCGCGTATCGCACTCCTTTACTACGTAGACGGTGAAAAAGCCTACATCATCGCACCCAACGGTCTCGAAGTAGGCGCAATTGTGGTCAGCGGTCCCGACGCAGCTCCCGAGGTGGGCAACGCCCTCCCCCTGGGCAAGATACCCGTAGGTACCGTCATCCACAACATCGAATTGCGTCCCGGCCAGGGAGCCTTCATGGCCCGTTCCGCCGGCACCTTCGCCCAGCTCATCAGCCGCGAGGGTGACTATGCTATCGTCAAATTACCTTCCGGAGAAACCCGCAAGATCCTCTGCGCCTGCAAGGCCACCATCGGCGTCGTAGGCAACAGCGAGCACTCGCTCGAGCAGAGCGGCAAGGCAGGCCGCAGCCGCTGGCTCGGCCGTCGTCCGCGCAACCGCGGCGTTGTCATGAACCCTGTCGACCACCCCATGGGCGGTGGCGAAGGCCGCGCCAGCGGTGGTCATCCCCGTTCGCGCAAGGGCCTCTACAGCAAGGGTCTCAAGACACGCTCCCCGAAGAAGCAGTCTTCGAAGTACATTATCGAACGTCGCAAAAAGTAATCTGATAAAATAGCAAATATGAGCCGTTCATTAAAGAAAGGTCCCTTCATCAGCGTGAAGCTCGAGAAGAAGGTCAACGACATGAATGCTTCCGGCAAAAAGAACGTCATCAAGACCTGGAGCCGCGCATCCATGATCGCCCCCGAGTTCGTCGGCCATACTTTCGCCGTACACAACGGAAACAAGTTCATCCCCGTGTACGTCACCGAAAACATGGTAGGCCACAAGCTCGGCGAGTTCGCCCCCACACGCACCTTCCGCGGCCACGCCGGCAACAAGAAGAAATAAGGGCCAGCCAATCAATTTTATTGACAAAGAAAAGCAACACATACAATGGGTGTAAGAAAAAAAATATCTGCCGATCAGAAAAAGCAGGAACGTAAGCAGGTGGCTTTCGCCAAGCTCACCAACGTGCCTACTTCGCCCCGCAAAATGCGCCTCGTCGCCGACATGATCCGCGGCAAGGAAGTGTTCCGCGCCCTTGGCATGCTCAAGTTCTCCAACAAGGAGGCTGCTGCCCGCGTCGAGAAGCTCCTGCGCTCTGCTGTGGCAAACTGGGAAGAGAAGAACGAAAGAAAAGCCGAGGACGGCGAGCTCTACGTGAGCACCATCTTCGTTGATCCCGCCCCCATGCTCAAGCGTCTGCGCACCGCCCCCCAGGGCCGCGGCTACCGCATCCGCAAGCGCGCCAACCACGTCACCGTTATCGTGGACACCATCAACAACACTAACAATCACGAGGCATAATACAATGGGACAGAAAGTAAATCCTATCAGCAACCGTCTGGGTGTCATCCGCGGCTGGGACTCCAACTGGAGCGACGGCACAAAGCAGGGTGAGAACATCCTTGAGGACTACAAGCTCCGCAAGTACCTCAACGTACGCCTGGCCAAGTGCAGCGTGAGCCGCATCGTGATTGAACGCACGCTCAAGCTCATTACCATCACCGTCTGCACATCCCGCCCCGGCCTGGTAATCGGCAAAGGCGGCGAAGAAGTCGAGAAGCTCCGCGAAGAGCTCAAGAAAATCACCGACAAAGACGTACAGATCAACATCTTTGAAGTTAAGCGCCCCGAGCTCGACGCCGAAATCGTGGCTGCCAACATCGCCCGCCAGATCGAAGGCAAGGTGGCTTACCGCCGCGCCGTCAAGATGGCTATCCAGGGCAGCATGCGCGCCGGTGCCGAGGGCATCAAGGTGCAGGTAAGCGGCCGCCTCAACGGCGCCGAAATCGCCCGCAGCGAGATGTTCAAGGAAGGTCGCACACCCCTGCACACCCTCCGTGCCGACATCGACTACGCACTCGTCGAGGCACACACCAAGGTAGGTGTCGTAGGCATCAAGGTCTGGATCTGCCGCGGCGAAGTATACGGCAAGCGTGACCTCGCTCCCCAGTTCAGCCAGCAGAAGGAGACCCGCAGCGCAGCCCCCGGCGGCGCACCCCGTCGCGGTGGTTTCCGTCGTGCCAAAGCCAATCGTTAACCTCTCAAGATAGCAAACACAGATGTTACAACCTAAGAAAACCAAATTCCGCCGCCAGCAGAAGGGCCGCATGAAGGGCGTAGCACAGCGAGGTAACGATCTCGCTTTCGGCTCCTTCGGCATCAAGACCCTCGAGAGCAAGTGGATTACCGGCCGCCAGATTGAGGCCGCACGTATCGCCGTGACACGCTACATGCAGCGTCAGGGTCAGATCTGGATCCGTATCTTCCCCGATAAGCCCATCACCAAGAAGCCTGCCGAAGTCCGCATGGGTAAAGGTAAAGGTAACCCCGAAGGCTTCGTTGCGCCCGTCACCCCCGGCCGCATGATCATCGAGGTAGAAGGCGTCAGCTACGACATCGCCAAGGAGGCACTCCGTCTGGCCGCCCAGAAGCTCCCCGTCGTTACAAAATTCGTGGTGCGCCGTGACTACGACCCCACTCAAAACGTGTAATGCACCATGAAGAAGGAAGAAATAAAGGAAATGACCACGGCCGACCTGCGCGAGCGCCTCGCACAGATGGAGACTGAATACCAGCAGCTCCTGGCCACTCACGCTGTCTCCCCCGTCGACAATCCCGCCAAGATCACGGCCGACCGCCGCATGATCGCACGCGTCAAGACCGAGCTCCGTCAGCGCGAACTCAACAACAAATAATCATCCCCGCCAAAATGGAAGAAACAAGAAACCTCAGAAAAGAGCGCATCGGCGTGGTATCCAGCAATAAGGGCGACAAGACCATCACCGTCGTGGTCAAATGGAAGGAGAAACACCCCATCTACGGCAAGTTCGTCAACAAAAGCAAGAAATATCACGCACACGACGAAAACAACGAGTGCAGCGTGGGCGACACCGTGCGCCTGATGGAGACCCGCCCCCTCAGCAAGACCAAGCGCTGGCGCTTAGTAGAAATCGTAGAAAAAGTTAAGTAATAACCCCATGATACAGACTGAAACCCGCCTGACCGTCGCCGACAACAGCGGTGCAAAGGAAGCCCTTTGCATCCACGTCCTCGGCGGCACCGGTCGCCGCTACGCTTCCGTAGGCGACATCATCGTTGTCTCCGTCAAGAGCGTCATTCCCAGCTCCGACGTCAAGAAAGGCACCGTTAGCAAGGCCGTAGTCGTCCGCACTAAGAAAGAAATCCGCCGTCCCGACGGTTCCTATATCCGTTTCGACGACAACGCCTGCGTCCTCCTCAACAACGCCGGCGAACTTCGTGGCACACGTATCTTCGGACCCGTTGCCCGCGAACTTCGCGCAGCCAACCAGATGAAAATCGTTTCCCTCGCACCGGAAGTTCTCTAATTAAACCCTTAATTCAAGAAAAAGTATGAAACTTCATATCAAAAAGGGCGACAACGTCTGCGTTCTTGCCGGCGAGAGCAAAGGCCAGCAGGGCCGCGTGCTCGAAGTGCAGGCTGCCAAGCAGCGCGCCATCGTCGAGGGCGTCAACATCGTCACCAAGGCAACCAAGCCCAGCGCCAAGCACCCCCAGGGCGGCCTCGTGAAGATTGAGGCTCCCGTCCACATTTCCAATCTCGCCCTCATCGACCCCAAAAGCGGCAAGCCCACTCGCGTAGGCTTCCGCAAGGATGGCGACAAAACCGTTCGTTTTTCTAAAAAATCCGGAGAGGAAATCAAGTAATGACTGCAACGCTTAAAAAGGACTATAACGAGCGCATCGTCCCCGCTCTTGAGAAAGAGTTCGGCTACAGCACCGTAATGCAGGTGCCCAAGCTCAAGAAGATTGTCATCAACCAGGGCCTCGGCGAAGCCACCCAGGACAAGAAAATCATCGAGACAGCCATCAACGAACTCACAGCCATCACCGGCCAGAAAGCTGTAGCAACCCTCTCGAAGAAAGACATCTCGAACTTCAAGGTTCGTAAGAAAATGCCCATCGGCGTCATGGTGACCCTGCGCCGCGACCGCATGTACGAATTCCTGGAGCGCCTCGTGCGCGTGGCTCTGCCCCGTATCCGCGACTTCAAGGGCATCGAGAGCAAGCTCGACGGCCGCGGCAACTACACCCTCGGCATCACCGAGCAGATCATCTTCCCGGAAATCAACATCGACTCCATCAGCAAGCTCATGGGCATGAACATCACCTTCGTGACCAGCGCCAACACCGACGAGGAAGGCTACGCTCTCCTCAAGGAATTCGGCTTGCCCTTCAAGAACGCTAAAAAACAGTAATTCGAAGATATGGCAAAAGAATCAATGAAAGCCCGCGAGGTAAAGCGCGCAAAGCTCGTTGCCAAATACGCCGAACGCAAGGCCGCACTCAAGGCCCAGGGCGACTATGAGGCATACCAGGAGCTCCAGAAGTTCCCCAAGAACGCTTCGCGCGTGCGCCTGCACAATCGCTGCTCCATCACCGGACGTCCCAAAGGCTACATGCGCCAGTTCGGCCTCAGCCGCATCCAGTTCCGCGAAATGGCTTCGGCCGGCCTTATCCCCGGCGTCAAGAAGGCAAGCTGGTAAAATCTCACGAGCCGATTACTCCGAGTATTAAATATTGTTGGGAACAGCCCAATCAATTTAAACAATCAACAAAATGACAGATCCTATAGCAGACTATCTGACAAGATTGAGGAACGCTATCAAGGCCAACCACCGCGTGGTTGAGATCCCTGCCTCAAACTTGAAGAAGGAAATCACCAAGATTCTCTTCGAACAAGGCTATATTCTTAACTACAAGTTTATAGAGGGTGAAACCCCCGCCGGCATCATCAAGATTGCCCTCAAATACGATCCCGCCGACCGTGTAAACGCCATCAAGGGCCTCAAGCGCGTATCGCGTCCCGGCCTGCGCCAGTACACCGGCTACAAGGACATGCCCCGTGTTCTCAACGGCCTCGGCATCGCCATCCTCAGCACTTCGCAGGGTGTCATGACCAACAAGGCCGCCGCCGAAAAGAAAATCGGCGGTGAAGTTCTCTGCTACGTTTATTAATCCATAACCACAATACTAATATGTCACGTATAGGTAAAGCACCCATCGCCATTCCCGCAGGCGTAAGCGTCGATGTCAAGAACAATGTGGTTACGGTCAAGGGTCCCAAGGGCACCCTCACGCAGACAGTGAACCCCGAACTCGACGTTAAAATCGAAGACGGCCACATTCAGCTGAGCCGTCCCAGCGACGACCGCGAGCACCGCGCACAGCACGGTCTCTACCGCGCGCTCATCCACAATATGGTGGTAGGCGTCAGCGAAGGTTACCGCAAAGAAATGGAACTCGTAGGCGTAGGTTACCGCGCGAGCGCCACCGGCCAGGTGCTGGAGCTCTCCCTCGGTTTCTCCCACGCTATCTTCATCAAGCTTCCCCCCGAAGTCAAAGTAGAGGCCAAGAGCGAACGCAACAAGAACCCCCTGATCATCCTCGAGAGCGACGACAAGCAGCTCCTCGGCCAGGTGTGCGCCAAGATCCGTTCGCTGCGCAAGCCCGAACCCTACAAGGGCAAAGGTATCAAGTTCGTCGGCGAGGTTATTCGCCGCAAGTCCGGTAAATCGGCTGGTGCCAAATAAGTAACACAGAAGCTATGAAAACGAAGATTCAAAGAAGAAATAAAATCAAGACCCGCATCCGCGGCAAAATCTCCGGCACAGCTGCCCGTCCCCGCATGACCGTGTTCCGCTCCAACAAGCAGATCTACGTTCAGTTCATCGACGACCTCGCCGGCGTCACCCTCGCCTCTGCCTCCAGCAAAGGCATCGAAGAGGGCACAAAGTGCGAGATAGCCGCCAAGGTCGGCGAGCTCGCCGCCAAGAAGGCTATCGAAGCCGGTATCAATGAAGTAGTTTTCGACCGTAACGGCTATCTCTTTCACGGTCGTGTAAAATCCCTTGCTGATGCTGCTCGCAACGGCGGACTTAAATTCTAAAAACTATGGCAAAAGCATTGAATAACCGCGTAAAGACCACCAACGACCTCGATCTCAAGGACCGTCTCGTTGCCATCAACCGCGTCACCAAGGTCACCAAGGGTGGCCGTGCGTTCACCTTTGCAGCCATCGTTGTTGTCGGCAATGAGAACGGCATCGTAGGCTGGGGCCTGGGCAAGGCCAACGAAGTGCAGGCCGCCATCGCCAAAGGCGTCGAGGCTGCCAAGAAAAATCTTGTCCGCGTGCCCGTGCACAAAGGCACCATTCCCCACGAGCAGATTGCCAAGTTCGGCGGCTCGCGCATCATCCTCAAGCCCGCAAGCCACGGTACCGGCGTGAAGGCCGGCGGCGCCATGCGTGCCGTCCTCGAGAGCGTAGGTATCACCGACGTGCTCGCCAAGAGCAAGGGCTCTTCCAATCCCCACAACCTCGTGAAGGCCACCATCGCCGCACTCAGCGAGATGCGTTCGCCCGCACAGGTAGCCAAGAACCGTGGCATCAGTGTCGAACAAGTATTCAAAGGCTAAACTACCAATGGCACAGATAAAAATCAAGCAGATCAAAAGCCGCATCAACTGCCCCGCAGTGCAGAAGCGCACTCTCGACGCCCTCGGCCTCAAGAAAATGAACCACACGGTGGTAAAGGAAGACACCCCCAGCGTGATGGGTATGGTTAACAAAGTTCGTCATCTGGTAGAAGTGACCAACGCTTAAAACATCAAATACTATGGATTTAAGTAATTTGCAGCCCGCTGTGGGCTCCGTACAGCGCAAGACCCGCATCGGCCGCGGCCCCGGCTCCGGCAAGGGCGGAACATCCACCCGCGGTCACAAGGGTGCGAAGTCGCGCTCCGGCTATAAGCACAAGATCGGCTTCGAAGGCGGCCAGATGCCCCTCCAGCGCCGTGTTCCCAAATTCGGTTTTAAAAACATCAACCGTGTGGAGTACAAGCCCGTGAATCTGGCAACACTCCAGCAGCTCGCCGATGCATCCGGTCTCCAGAAGATCGGCCTCGAGGAGCTCCGTGCCGCAGGCTTCGTGAACCGCAACCAGCTCGTTAAGGTTCTCGGCGTCGGCACGATCACCAGCGCTATCAACGTCGAAGCTCACGCATTCTCGAAGGCCGCACAGGCTGCCATCGAGGCCGCAGGAGGCTCCGTCAATAAAATCGACGCATAATGAGATTTGTCGAAACACTCAAGAACATCTGGACTATCGAAGAGCTGCGCAAGCGCCTCCTCGTGACTCTCGGGCTGGTATTCGTATACCGCCTGGGATGTTACGTGGTGCTGCCCGGCATCTCGCCCGCAGCCATTGACGCACTGGCCAACTTCACCAACAAGAGTGGCCTCATGCAGCTCCTCGACATGTTCTCCGGCGGTGCCTTCTCCCAGGCATCCATCTTCGCCCTCGGCATCATGCCCTACATCACCGCATCCATCGTGATCCAGCTGTGCGGCATGATTCTGCCTTCTTTCCAGAAGATGCAGCGCGAGGGCGAGAGCGGCCGTCAGAAACTGAATCAGTACACGCGTTACCTCACCGTGCTGATTCTCTTCCTGCAGGCCCCTGCCTATCTGATCAACCTGCAGGTGCAGGTCAACAGCGCCAGCAACGGCACCGCCCCCATGGTGTTCGGATTCTGGACCGTAGTCTACCTGACGATCATCCTCGCCGCCGGCGCCATGTTCATCCTCTGGCTCGGCGAGCGCATCACTGACCGCGGCATAGGCAACGGCATATCCTTCATCATCCTCGTCGGCATCATAGCCCGCCTCCCGGGAGCTCTGTTCTTCGAGTTCACCAGCCGTCTGCCCAGCAGCTCCGGCAGCCAGGGCGGCCTCGTGATGTTCCTCGTCGAGATAGTCCTGCTGTTCGCTGTCACCGTCGGCGCCGTGCTCCTCGTCCAGGGCACACGCAAGGTACCTGTGCAGTACGCCAAGCGCATTGTCGGCAACCGCCAGTACGGCGGCGCCCGCAACTACATACCTCTCAAGGTCAATGCCGCAGGCGTAATGCCCATCATCTTCGCCCAGGCCATCATGTTCATCCCCATCACTGTCGCCGGTTTCCGCGGCGGCAACTCGGGATTCATGGCATCCTTCGGCGACATCAACAGCTTCTGGTACAACGTCGTGTTCTTCATCCTCATTGTAGCTTTCACCTACTTCTACACGGCAATCACTGTCCGTCCCAAGGACATCGCCGAGAACATGAAGGCCAACAACGGATTCATCCCCGGCGTAAAGCCCGGCAAGGCTACGATTGAGTATCTCGACACCATCATGAGCCGTATCACCCTTCCCGGTTCGCTCTTCCTCGGCGTCGTAGCCGTCATGCCCGCTTTCGCCCGCCTGTTCGGCATCAGCCAGAACTTCGCCCAGTTCTTCGGCGGCACATCGCTGCTGATTATGGTGGGCGTAGTGCTCGACACGCTGATGCAGATTGAGTCGCATCTCATGATGCACCACTACGACGGCCTCATGAAGGAGGGCAAGATCAAGGGACGCACCACCGGCCAGGCATACTGATAAAACACGTCACTGAATGATCTACCTGAAGACAGCCGACGAAATCCAGCGCGTGGCAGCAGCCTGCGACCTCACCTCCCGCACTCTGGGAGAGGTGGCCCGCTGGATAGCGCCCGGCGTCACCACACGCAAGCTCGACACCGTTGCCCGGGAGTACATCCTGGACAACGGCGGCAAGCCTGCCTGTCTGGGCTACGAGGGATTTCCCGGCACCATCTGCGCTGAGGTCAACGACATCGTCGTCCACGGCTTCCCGTCGTCCTACGCCCTGCGCGAAGGCGACATCGTGGGTGTCGACCTTGTGGTGGAGCTTGACGGATTCATGGGCGACAGCTGCTACACGTTCACCGTGGGCGAAGTCGACCCCAAGACCGTCGACCTGCTCCGCACCACCAAGGAGAGCCTCTACGTGGGCATCGCGGCCGCCAAGGCCGGCAAGCGCATAGGCGACATTGCCAACGCCATACAGACCTACTGCGAGCACCGCAACTACAGCGTTGTGCGCGAGATGTGCGGCCACGGCATCGGCAAATCCATGCACGAGGACCCCGAGGTCCCCAACTACGGACGCCGCGGCATAGGACCCGTCCTGCGCAACGGCATGTGCATCTGCATCGAGCCAATGATCAACATGGGCAGCCGCAACATCACCATCGACCGCGACGGCTGGACCTGCCGCACACGCGATCACAAGCCCAGTGCCCACTTCGAGCATACTCTGGCGATAGTCGACGACGAGCCGCGTGTGCTCACCACTTTCGACTACATCAGCGAGGCCCTGCAGGACAGATTCATTTAACCGACAATACATCCCCCATCCAGCACACCGATATGGCAAAACAGTCAGCAATCGAACAAGACGGCACCATCGTCGAGGCTCTCAGCAACGCAATGTTCCGCGTTGAGCTCGAGAACGGCCACGAAATCACCGCCCACATCTCCGGCAAGATGCGCATGCACTACATCAAAATCCTGCCCGGCGACAAAGTGCGGGTGGAGATGTCGCCCTACGACCTCAGCAAAGGCCGTATCGCTTTCCGCTACAAATAATCAGAAAAACTAAGAGATATGAAAGTAAGAGCTTCAATCAAAAAGCGCACCCCGGACAGCAAGATTGTCCGCCGCAAGGGGCGTCTCTACGTCATCAACAAGAAAAACCCTAAGTACAAACAGCGTCAAGGATAATTCTTGCTATTTTTGCTAAAATAACAAACTGAACAAACATGGCAGTACGTATCGTGGGAGTGGACCTCCCCCAAAACAAAAGAGGTGAAATCGCCTTGACATATATCTTCGGCATCGGCCGGAGCGCCGCCAAAACCATCCTCGAGAAGGCCGGCGTCGACGTAAACATCAAAGTAAAGGACTGGACCGACGCACAGGCTGCAGCCGTGCGTGAGGTAATCGGCGCCAACTATAAGGTAGAAGGCGACCTGCGCAGCGAAATCCAGCTCAACATCAAGCGCCTGATGGATATCGGCTGCTACCGCGGCATCCGTCACCGCAATGGCCTGCCCGTACGCGGCCAGAGCACCAAGAACAACGCCCGCACGCGCAAGGGTCGTAAGAAGACCGTCGCTAACAAGAAGAAAGCTACTAAATAACAGGAAATTATGGCAAAAAAGACAGTCGCAGCAAAGAAGCGCAACGTCAAGGTCGGCGCAGAAGGCCAGCTTCACGTTCACTCCTCTTTCAACAATATCATTGTGTGTCTGGCCAACAGCGAAGGCCAGGTTATATCCTGGTCCAGCGCAGGCAAGATGGGCTTCCGCGGCAGCAAGAAGAACACTCCCTACGCCGCACAGATGGCCGCGCAGGATTGCGCCAAGACGGCCTACGATCTCGGTCTCCGCAAGGTGAAGGCCTACGTCAAGGGTCCCGGCAACGGCCGTGAGTCAGCTATCCGTACCATCCACGGTGCAGGCATCGAGGTAGTCGAGATCATCGACGTTACTCCGCTGCCCCACAACGGATGCCGTCCTCCCAAACGCCGCAGAGTTTAAAAATCAGAGGGCCGCGACGCCTCGCGGCGGCTGCCGGCCCGCCTCTGCTTTCAGCTTTTAGTTTCAGAACACCCCTCATATCATAAAACCGAACATTGTCCGGACGCGCCGCACTCCACAGGCGGCCGACCCACGGACACAACGACGACACACGACGCTATCCACGTGAATAGACCATACTTCTATCACCTCTCTATGGTCGCGGCTGCACTGCCGACAGCGTTCACAATCTCCGTCCCGGACAATGCTCAAAACTGATTTTAAACACAATGGCAAGATACATCGGTCCCAAGACCAAAATCGCACGTAAGTTCGGCGAGCCCATCTTCGGCGAGGACAAGACCCTCCAGCGCCGCAACTATCCCCCCGGCCAGCACGGCCAGAACAAGCGCCGCAAGACATCCGAGTACGGTGTCCAGCTCCGCGAGAAGCAGAAAGCCAAGTACACCTATGGCGTGCTTGAGAAGCAGTTCCGCAACCTCTTCAAGCGCGCCAGCGGCATGAAGGGTATCACCGGTGAAATCCTTCTTCAGCTCCTCGAGAGCCGTCTCGACAACGTGGTGTACCGTCTCGGCATCGCGCCCACCCGTGCCGCCGCACGCCAGCAGGTGCTCCACTGCCACATCACCGTCAACGGCAAGGTGCTCAACATCCCCAGCTATCAGGTGAAGCCCGGCGACGTCGTAGGTGTCCGCGAGAAGTGCAAGAGCCTGGAAGTAATCGCCGACAATCTCGCAGGCTTCAACCACAGCAAGTTCCCCTGGATCGAGTGGGACGAGGCCAGCAAGAGTGGCAAGTACCTCCACGTTCCCGCACGTGAGGACATCCCCGAAAACATCAAGGAGCAGCTCATCGTCGAGCTCTACTCTAAATAATAATCTATAAACGCAAGATCCATGGCTATTTTAGCATTCCAAAAACCCGATAGGGTCCTCATGTTGGAAGCCGATAATTTCTACGGCAAGTTTGAGTTCAAGCCTTTGGAACCCGGCTATGGCATCACTGTGGGCAACGCACTCCGTCGTGTACTCCTCTCCTCTCTCGAGGGTTTTGCTATCTCCAGCATCAAGATCGACGGCGTACGCCACGAATTCGATACCATCCCCGGAGTCAAGGAGGATGTCACCAACATCATCCTTAACCTCAAGCAGGTGAACCTCAAGCGTGTTGTCGAAGACACCGAATTCGAGAAGGCTTCCATTACCGTATCGGGCCAGGAGGAATTCAAGGCCGGAGACATAGGCAAGGTTCTCTCGGGGTTTGAGGTCATCAATCCCGACCTTGTGATTTGCCACTTGGATCCCGGCGCAAGCTTCACCATCGAGCTCACCATCAACAAAGGTCGCTCGTGGGTGCCTGCCGATGAGAATCGCACACCCAACGACACCATCGACCAGATCGCCATCGACTCCATCTACACGCCCATCAAGAACGTGAAGTACACCGTCGAGAACTTCCGCGTCGACCAGAAGACCGACTACGACAAGCTCACCATCGAAATCACCACCGACGGCTCTATCCTCCCCAAGGACGCCCTCAAGGAGGCCGCCAAGATTCTGATTTACCACTTCATGCTCTTCTCCGACGAGAAGATCACGCTTGAAGTCAACGAGAATGTCGAGAACGAGGAGTTTGATGAAGAAGTGCTCCACATGCGACAGCTCCTCAAGAGCAAGCTCGTCGACATGGACCTCAGCGTGCGCGCACTCAACTGCCTCAAGAGCGCAGAAGTAGAGACGCTCGCAGAGCTTGTGGTCTTCAACAAGAACGACCTGCTCAAGTTCCGCAACTTCGGTAAGAAATCCCTCACCGAGCTTGAAGAACTGCTCACCAGCCTCGGACTGTCGTTCGGAATGGACATCTCCAAATACAAATTAGACAAAGAGTAAACATCAACGATGAGACACAATAAGAAATTCAACCACCTTAGCCGTACGCACTCCCACCGCGACGCCCTGCTGTCCAACATGACCGCATCGCTGATCCTCCACAAGCGTATCTTCACAACGCTCGCCAAGGCCAAGGCACTCCGCGTGTACGCTGAGCCCCTGCTCACCCGCGGCAAAGAGTACAACATGCAGAACTGGCGCCTCGTGTTCGCCCACCTCACCAACAAGGCTGCCGTCAAGGAGCTCTTCCAGGAAGTAGGTCCCAAAATCAAGGAGCGCCAGGGCGGCTACACCCGCATCCTCAAGACCGGCAACCGTCTCGGCGACAACGCCAAGATGTGCTTTATCGAGCTGGTGGACTACAACGAAGCCATGCTCAAGGACAGCGCAGCAGCCGGCAAGGGCAAGAAGACCCGCCGTTCGCGCGGCAAAAAGGCAGTAGACGCAGCTGAAAAGCCCGCCGAGGCAGCCCAGCCCGAAGCTACTCCTGCTGAATAAGCCGTCAGAGCTATCTCAACAGATACATGCAGGCGCCACCGACCGAAAGGCCGTGTGGCGCTTGTTCCTTTTTCCCTTTTTTTCGCCAGTTACGAAAAAAATATTTAACGGACGCTGATATGTCGGTTTTATTAGCTATTTTTGCGAATCGGATACCAAAAAGCACGTATATGACCAGGAAACTTATCACTTTGGCTGTGGCCGCGGCTTTTGCCGCGACGGCTGCGGCGTCGCCCGTGATTCCGCGCGACGAGGCTATCGAGAAAAAAGTGGAGCAGACGCTCGCACGCATGACCCTTGACGAAAAAATCGGCCAGATGACCGAACTCACCATCGACTTGATATGCCACCTCGACAAGGACGGCAACCTCGTGTACCATCCCGGCATGCTCGACACCATCATAGGCAAGTACAAGGTCGGCTCCATCCTCAATACGCCTCAGCATTCGCTCACGCCGCAGCAGTGGGAGGAACTCATAGGTAAGATTCAGGACGCCTCCATGAAGACCATGGGCATCCCCACGATATACGGTCTTGACCAGAATCACGGCACCACCTACACTACGGGCGGAACTCTCTTCCCGCAGAATATAGCCGTGGCCGCCACCTTCAATCCCGAACTGGCCGAACGCGCAGCCGCCATTACGGCCTACGAGACGCGCGCATCGGCATGTCCCTGGACCTACTCGCCCACCGTCGACCTCGTGCGCCATGCCGCATGGCCGCGCGTGTGGGAGAACTTCGGCGAGGACCCCTACCTCAGCGGGCAGATGGGCGGCGCGCAGATCCGCGGCTTCCAGGGCACCGATCCCAACCATCTCGGCAAGGACAAGATAGCCACCTCCGTCAAGCACTACATGGGCTACAGCGTGCCCTTCAGCGGTCAGGACCGCACGCCGGCCGTAATCAGCGAGGCCGACCTCCGCGAGAAGCATTTCGCCCCCTTCCTGGAGTGCCTTAAAAACGGAGCGCTCACCATCATGGTCAACTCCTCCAGCATCAACGGCATACCCACGCATGCCAACAAGCGCCTCCTCACCGGCTGGCTCAAGGATGAGCTGGGCTGGGACGGCATGATTGTGACCGACTGGGCCGACATCAACAACCTCTACCAGCGCGAACGCATCGCCAAGGACAAGAAAGAGGCCATCGCCATGGCTATCAACGCAGGCATCGACATGGCAATGGAGCCGTATCAGTGGGACTACTGCACGCTGCTCAAGGAGCTCGTGGAGGAAGGCACCGTGCCGATGGAGCGCATCGACGATGCCACCCGCCGCGTCCTGCGCCTGAAATATCGCCTCGGCCTTTTCGACGACCCGATGACGCGCATCAAGGATTATCCCGACTTCGCATCCGAGGAGCATAGCCTCGCCGCGCGCGAGACCGCCATCGAGAGCGCCATCCTCCTGAAGAACGAGGGCGACATCCTGCCTCTGAAGCAGGGCACGAAGATACTGGTGACCGGCCCGAACGCCAACTCCATGCGCAGCCTCAACGGCGGCTGGACCGTCACATGGCAGGGCAAGCTGAATCCCGGCGAACTCGACTCGCACAACACTATCCTTGAAGCCATGCGTGAGCGCTTCGGCGCCGGCAATGTCAACTACGTGCCCGGCGTTCTCTACGACGAGACCGGCGACTACCGCGCAGAGCTGACGCCCGATTTCGACGCCGTAACCCGCTCCGCGGCCGCTGCCGACGTCATCGTGGCCTGCATCGGCGAGAACTCATACTGCGAGACGCCCGGCAACATCGACGACATCACCATCTCGCCCAATCAGGCGCAGCTCGTACGTGTGGCAGCCGCCACAGGCAAGCCCGTCGTGCTCATTCTTAACGGGGGCCGCGCACGCATCATATCTGAGATCGAGCCGCTGGCCCGCGCCGTGGTCGACATACTTCTTCCCGGCAACGAAGGCGGCAACGCCCTGGCTGCCTTGCTCTCAGGCGACGCCAACTTCTCGGGACGACTGCCCTACACGTATCCGCGCCACGTCAACGCCCTCTCCACCTACGACTACAAGGCCTCCGAGAAGGTAGGCACCATGGCCGGCGCCTACGACTATAACGCCGACGTGAAGGTGCAGTGGCCCTTCGGCTTCGGCAAGAGCTACACCACCTTCGCTTACGGCGAGCTGAAGCCCTCCGCCACCGAGTTCCGCAACGGCGACACGCTGGACTTCACCATCGACGTGACGAACACCGGCGACCGCGAGGGTAAGGAGACCGTCATGCTCTACAGCAGCGACCTCGTGGCCTCGCAGTGCGTGCCCGACAACCGCCGCCTGCGCGCTTTCGAGAAAATCAGCCTGAAGCCCGGCGAAACCAGAACCGTCACCCTCTCGATTCCGGCCTCCGACCTGGCCTACGTGGGCGCCGACGGCCGCTGGCTCCTCGAGAAGGGCGACTTCAAGATTCAGGTAGGCGACAAGGTGGCCGACGTCATCTGCACCGAGACCTACCTCTGGGATACCCCCAACCGTTGATAACGCAAAATGATTGATATTGAAAATCTGAAAAACATAGTGCTGGATGGCGGCCTGCTCACCGAGGAGGAAGCCTTCCGGCTTTGCGAAATACCCGACGGGCAGGAAGGCCCGCTGCTGGACGCCGCGGCCGAGGTAACGCGCCGCTTCTGCCGCCCGGTGTTTGAATCCTGTTCCATCCTGAACGCGCGCTCCGGCAAGTGCTCGGAGAACTGCAAGTGGTGCGCCCAGTCGGCCCACTACAAGACATCCGCCGGCGTCTACGGCCTTGTGAGCCGCGAGGAGTGCATGCGCGTGGCCGGACTCAACCGTCAGGCCGGCGTGCGCCGTTTCTCGCTGGTGACAAGCGGACGCGCCATGCGGGGCGAAGAGCTTGACCGCGCATGCTCCTACTACCGTGAGCTTGCACGCGAGGGCGGCCTGGACCTGTGTGCGTCCATGGGACTGCTCGGAGCCGAAGAGCTCCGGCAGCTGCGCGAGGCCGGCGTCAGCCGCTACCACTGCAATCTGGAGACAGCGCCGTCCTATTTCGGCTCGCTGTGCACCACCCACACCATTGAGGACAAGATCCGCACCATCGACCTGGCTCATGAGGCGGGCATGGAGGTGTGCTCCGGCGGCATCATCGGCATGGGCGAGACGCGCCGCCAGCGCGTGGAGTTCGCGCTGACGCTGCGCCGTGTGGCTCCGTGCTCTATCCCCCTCAATATCCTACAGCCCATCCCCGGAACGCCGCTGGAGCACGCCGAGCCGCTGACCGATGCCGAGATACTCCGCACCGTGGCGATGTTCCGGCTGATTCATCCCCGCGTGACGCTGCGTTTCGCCGGCGGCCGCGCAAGGCTGAGCCGCGAGATGCAGCTGGAGGCTATACGTGTGGGCGTGAACGGCGGCATCGTGGGCGACCTCCTTACCACCATCGGCTCCAACGTGGAGCAGGACCGTGCGCTTGCCTCGCAGGCCGGATATGACTTCTAACTGATAAACCAAATCAATATAATCTCTATGACCATGAAACGTATTCTCACTCTGGCGGTTCTTGCCGCCGCATCGCTCGGAGCGCTTGCACAGCAGGCGCTGTGGGGACAGGCATCGTGCGTGTCGCCCGAAATCAATGCCGACAATACCGTCACCTTCCGCCTGAAGGCGCCCAAGGCCGTACGCGTGCAGCTCACAGGCGATTTCCTGCCTGCACAGAAAATTTCGACGCCCCGCGGGGAGTTCGAGATTCCCGGAGTCGCCGACATGACCGAGACCGACGGCGGCATGTGGCAGTACACCACGCCGGAACCCCTCGCGCCCGAGCTTTACAGCTACACCATGCTTGTGGACGGCCTCAAGATCAACGACCCGAGCAACGTCCACCGCATCCGCGACGTACAGTCAGTCACTGACGTGTTCCTTATTCCCGGCGAACGCGCCGACCTCTATGCCGTGCACGACGTGCCCCACGGCACCGTGTCGAAGCAGTGGTACCACAGCGACAAGCTCGGCATGGACCGGCGTCTCACTGTCTACACTCCCGCCGGTTACGAGAGCAGTGGTAAGCGTTACCCCGTGTTCTATCTGCTTCACGGCATGGGCGGCGACGAGAACGCCTGGACCGAGCTGGGCCGCGCCGCGCAGATTCTCGACAACCTCATCGCGCAGGGCAAGGCCGAGCCCATGATTGTAGTCATGACCAACGGTAACGCCGCCCTTCAGGCCGCCCCCGGCGAGTCGAGCCTCGGCTTTGCCGCCCCCACCATCAATCTGCCCAAGACCATGGACGGCAGCTTCGAGGACGCCTTTCCGGAGGTCGTGAACTTCATCGACCGCAATTACCGCACCGTGCGTTCCAAAAAGGCGCGCGCCATCGCCGGCCTCTCCATGGGCGGCTTCCACTCGATGCATATATCCAAGCAGTATCCCGATATGTTTGACTACGTCGGCCTTTTCTCAGCCGCAATCGAGCCATACAAGGAAGTACACAGCCCTGTCTACGATGACCTTGACGCCAAGCTCAAGGCGCAGTTCTCGCGCAAGCCCGCGCTCTACTGGATAGCCATCGGCGACACCGACTTCCTCTACGAAGCTAACAAGGCCTACCGCAAGAAGCTTGACGACAATGGCTACAAATACGAATATTACGAGACGCCTCAGGGCCATATCTGGAAAAACTGGCGCATCTACCTGACTGAATTTGTTCCACAGCTTTTCAAGAAATCATGAAGTTTTCTCATATAGCATCAATAGCATCCTGTCTGTTGATTATATCTTCATGTAACGGGGCTCCCAAACTGGGAGAAGCTCCTATCGATGATGTGATAGCCGCAATGACGCTCGAAGAAAAGGCACATCTGGTTATCGGTACAGGTATGGCGGGATTGGATAAGGGCGACAGCGCTGTTGTCGGCGAGACCCGCAGCATAGTTCCCGGTGCTGCCGGTACTACTTACCCTATTCCGCGACTCGGCATCCCGTCGATTGTTCTCGCCGACGGTCCCGCCGGACTGCGCATCAATCCGACACGTGAGGGCGATACCGCTACATATTATTGCACTCACTTTCCGATTGGCACTATGCTGGCTTCGACCTGGGATCAGGAACTCGTAGAGAAAGTCGGAAAGGCAATCGGCAACGAAGTCCTTGAATACGGAGTAGATGTGCTTCTTGCACCGGCGCTTAACATCCACCGCAATCCACTTTGCGGCCGCAATTTCGAATATTATTCCGAAGACCCGTTCGTAAGCGGCAAAATAGCCGCTGCCTACGTGCGTGGTATACAGAGTAACGGCGTCGGCACTTCAATCAAGCATTTCGCTGTCAACAATCAGGAAACCAATCGTATGGCTAACGATGCTCAGGTGTCGCCCCGTGCGTTGCGTGAGATTTATCTCAAAGGCTTTGAGATTGCCGTTAAGGAATCGTCTCCGTGGACTGTGATGTCGTCCTACAACTATGTTAACGGTACATATACTTCTGAAAATCCCGAGTTGCAGACTACATTGCTTCGCGACGAATGGGGCTTCGACGGTATGGTTATGACCGATTGGTTCGGTGGCAATGATGCGGTAGCGCAGATGATAGCCGGAAACGATATGCTCCAGCCGGGATACCGCAAACAATATGATGCCATTATTGCCGGTGTCAAAGACGGATCTCTTGATGAAAATGTGCTGAACAGAAATGTGAAGCGTATTCTTGAGCTTATTCTCAAAACGCCCCGTTTTAAGGGTTATAAATACTCTAACAAGCCCGATCTCAAATCTCACGCCGATATAACGCGCAGGAGCGCTACCGAGGGAATGGTGCTATTGAAAAACGATAGCGAGACTCTCCCGTTGGCTGATAATGTGAAAAAGGTAGCTCTGTTCGGCTGCACTTCTTATGACTACATTGCAGGAGGTACAGGTTCAGGCAATGTGAACCGCGCCTATACGGTTTCGTTGCTCGACGGACTTAAAAACGGCGGATATGAAACAGATGACAGCCTGAAAGCTGACTACGAGCAGCATATCGCTGCAGAAAAGGAGAGTCTCAAACCTGAGGATGGTCAATTTTCGGCTTTCATGCCGGTAGTGCTTCCTAAGGAAAAAACTTTCAGCGATGCACGGCTGAAAGAACTTGCCAATAGGATGGATGTCGCGCTTATTACCGTAGGACGTGGTTCAGGCGAATTCCTTGACCGAGAATCCTCCAGTTTCAATCTCAGCGATGCCAATAAGAAGCTAATCAGCGATGTCTGCCGCGTGTTCCACGCAGCGGGGAAAAAGGTAGTCGTTGTCCTTAATATCGGCGGTCCGATTGAAACAGCTTCCTGGAAGAATCAACCCGATGCGATACTCTGTGCATGGCAGGGTGGTCAGGAAGGCGGCAACAGTGTGGCCGATGTCCTGAGTGGCAAAGCATATCCCAGTGGAAAACTGACTTCTACATTCCCCATCCGGTTTGAAGACCATGCTTCTACTGCAAACTTCCCGGTTGATCTTAAAGCAGATGTCGATTTGCTGAAGGATAACCAGGGCGAAAAAAAGTATGACCGGAAAGATGTTGACTTTACCCGTTATTCCGAGGATATCTATGTCGGCTATCGCTACTTCGACACCTTCGGCAAACAGGTTTCCTATCCTTTTGGCTATGGATTGTCTTATACCACGTTCGGTTATTCAAATCCGACAATAGAAGAGAATAACGGTATATACACGGTTAGTGTCACGGTTAAAAACACTGGCAAAAGACCCGGCAAGGAAGTGGTGCAGCTATACGTTGCCGCTCCCAACCGTGCAGATATGAACAAACCGGAGAAGGAACTCAAATCGTTTGCCAAAACTAAAGAGCTTAAGCCCGGCGAAAGTGAAACTGTGACAATGACCGTCAACACTTCCGACCTTGCATCGTTCGACGAGAATGCATCGAGATGGGTTGTCGATGCCGGTACTTATGATTTCCTTGTTGGAGCTTCGTCTGCCGACATCAAAGCTTTGCTTCAGGCCGAAGTCAAGGCAGCCAAAGAGGAAGTGAAGGATATTCTCAAGCTCAAGAATCCGATAAATACGCTTAAACGGAATTAATGATGAAAAAATAGTATTCACATTTCTTCTGTCAGGAATTGCCGTCACGGTCATCGAACTAAGGATGACCGTGACGGCAATTCAATTTCTCGCGACGACAAGATGCAGAAGCATATTGAGCAGACGCTCAGCGAGATTATCTCCTATCGCCTATAAACAAAAAGGAGCGACATTTCTGTCACTCCTTTTGAGCCGCGAGTGGGACTCGAACCCACGACCTTTTCGTTACGAATGAAATGCTCTACCAACTGAGCTATTGCGGCGTCTGGTCTTTGCTGCGCCGGGGCTGTCGGCGCTTTTGCGGTGCAAAGATACTAATAATTTATGGTTTGATTGCTAAATGTGAAGGAAATTTTTGTGTCTTTGAGTGAAATTCGCACCATGGCAGGGCCTTGTACGTAGGGCACGAGGGCGCTTTCGGTGGTGGAGTAGTCCCAGTAGCTTGAGCCGGTGCTCTCGAACTCAACTTGCACTGGGCAGAGGCGGAAGGTAACGTCGGCCGGCGTTATTTCCTCTTTTTCAAGCAGCTGCATTAGGTAGGGACGGAGGCCGGAGAAGGTGTAGCTGTGGTTCGTGCGGTTGTACGCGGCGTAGAAGCTGGTTTTGTTGTCGGGCAGCTGGTTGTTGGCGAAGAATTCGTCTTTCTTGTCGGCGAGGACGAGCAGAACGTATGGCGGCGCGGGGATGCCTTCGGGGTTGGCGAGGGTATCGGCGGGAATGCTCATGGTGAGGGTGTTGATCACGGAGTTCTGTCCTTTCTTCGCGTTGTAGCTGTCGATGATTTTCTGTGCGGGGAATGTCAGCTCGACTTCAAGTCCGGCAGGAGCCACGATTAGGTTGTTGCCTTGGCTTACCATGTTGCGTATGTTGTCGCTCATGTCGAGACGTATGTTGTTGTTGGTCACTACCTCGGGCGTGACGGCCATGTAGTTGCCTATCATGTAGACGGTGGAGTCTTTTTGCGTGGTCTCGTTCTTGACGACGCGGTGGTAGTACATGCTCATCATCGTCTGGGTGATGCGGCTGACGCGTCCGTTGCCGTAGCTGTTGGCTATATATACGCCCTGAAAGACGTTGTTGATGAAGTCGGCGGGTGTGGCGAAGTTCTTGGGGTTGGCTTTGTAGGCCTCGAAGAGTTCGTTGGCAAGACTGCGCGGCATGCCTACCTGGATGTAGCGGTAGGGCGATGCGGCTACGGTGTCGCTTTCGCCCACGGCGGAGGCTGAGTAGATGGCCGAGCCGAGGCGTTGCGAGGGGTCGTAGTAGTCGGCCGGCGAGAAGTTGCTGTAGATGGGCGAGGGGAGGTTGCGGTTGAGGCGGTACACTTCTATGCCCATCGGTACGACGCTGTCGCCGGTGAAGGCTTCCTTGCTCATGCGCATGATGAGCTTCAGCGAGTCGATGTCGGCGGTGGTGATGCCGGTGGTGTCGATTATCGTCGCGGGCATGAACTGGGTGACGACGCTGCTGCTGAGGGAGCCGAACGCCTCGGCGTCGAGGCTGCCTATGAGCTGTGTGAGCGTGCGCGACTGCACGGCGCCTGTCTCTACGGTTTGGCCGGTGATTGTGAACGAGGAGTCGATGACTACGCTGATTTCGTCGTCGACGATGGTATTTCCTATGGTGCTTGTCTCCTCGCAGGCGACGAAAGCCAGGAGGATTGCCGCTGCCGGGATTGCGAGTAGTCGCTTCATGGCGTGCATGTTTGGGGATGAATCAGAGAGTGGAATAGAACTCGGCTACGGCGTCGGCGGTGACGGGTGTGTCGCCGCAGCTGAGGAACGGCTTGCCGCTGGCGCGGGCATAGGCCAGAGTTTCGGCGTCGACGCCGGGAAGGGCCTCGATGATGGCGTCGCTGTTGTCGATGGCGATGCGCATCAGGGCGGTGTGGTCGGCGGGCGTGTCGCCGAGTACTTCGATCTGTTCGGGCGTGAAGCCTTCCATGAGCAGCTTCTCGCGGAAGCGGGGATCGAAGGTGCCGTCGAATTTATCGGGAATGAGCGAGAACACTATCTTGCCGGTGCGGAAAGAGGGATCCTCGTTGTATTTGTGCTTGAGGTAAAGCGGGGTGAGGGCAGTCATCCAGCCGGTGCAGTGCACCACGGAGGCGTCCCAGCGCAGTTTCTTGACGGTCTCTACGGAGCCGCGGACGAAAAACATGCTGCGCTCGTCGTTGTCGGCGGGGTGCAGGTCGTTCTCAAGTCCTTTGGATGTGTGGCGCTCGAAATAGTCGTCATTGTCCATGAAGTACACCTGCATGCGTGTGGGCTGCAGAGTGGCTACCTTGATGATGAGGGGATGGTCGGTGTCGTCGATGATGATGTTCATGCCCGACAGGCGTATTACCTCGTGCAGCTGGTTGCGCCTTTCGTTTATGATGCCGTATCGCGGCATGAAGGTGCGTACTTCTATGCCTTTCTCCTGGATGCTTCTGGGAAGGTCGCAGCATAGACTGGATATAGTATTCGCAGGCACGTAAGGATGAATTTCCTGCGATATGTATAGCACTTTTTTGACGTCCATCTGTTATGACGCTTTCTTTCGATTTTAATATTATGGTGCAAAGTTACGCAAAATTTTGCACAATAAGGGCTGCGGGGGCGCGCGGGGGCGCGTTTTTTCATTTTTTTAAGTTTAAAGATGGCGATTGTTGAGTAATTTTGCAGTCAGAAAAAGCTTTGAGTATGAAAAAAATTCTATTTTTGCTGCTGTCGGCGCTGATGGTGGCACTGGCTGCGGGCGCTCAGGCGCCAGGGGCCGCTGTTGTGAAGTGGCGCACGTCGGTGCGTATGACGTCGCCTACGGAGGGCGTCGTCACCCTCCGTGCTATAATCCCGGAGGGAGCGCATCTCTATGGCATGACGATGCCCGAGGGTGGCCCGAAGGCGACAACGCTGGATTTCGGCGCGTCGCAAGGCGTGAAGTTCACCGGACGCACCTCGGCGTCGCCGGCGCCGACCGTGGCCCGCGACGAGGCTTTCGGCATGGATCTGCAGTGGTGGGAGGGCCGTGTGGCCTTTTCGCAGAGTTTTCGCCTGACGGCCAAGGATGCCGCCGAGGCACGTATCAATGTGAAGGTTACGTACATGACCTGCAACGGCATGAACTGCATGCCGCCGCGTACGGAGTCGATCTCGGCGCCGGTTCCACTTTTTAAGAAGAAATAAGTTATGAGAAAGACGATTATAGCCCTTGTGGCGTCGCTGCTGTGCGCTCTCGGTACGAGTGCGCAGTTGCCGGAGCACGTGGCATGGGACGCGCGCGTCGACAGCGTGGCTCCCGGCCGCGGCACCGTGGTACTCACGGCCACCATGGCCGACGGCTGGCATATCTACGGCTTTGACAAGCCTACGGCGGATGCGAGCATGTTTCCCACCGAGCTGACCCTCGAACCTTCGCAGAGCTATACGCCGCAGGGCGAATGGACGCCGTCGCGCCCCGCCGCGGAGCATTTCGACAATATGCTCCAGCTGAAGCTGACGTGGTGGGAAGGAACGGTGGAATTCCGCCGCGATTTCGTTCTGACCGACGCCTCGCGGGGGGCCGACGTAAAGGTGAAGGCAGCATGGATGGTGTGCAATGCGCAGAGCTGTACGGCTCCGGCGCGCCGCACCTTCGACTTGCATTTCGGCGCGGCATCGGCTCCGATTGCTCCTGCCGCCGACGCTTCCGAGACGGCTGCGCCCGTCAGTCCCGAGGCCGCGGCACCCGATAACGCCTGGTGGGAACCCGTGGATGTGGCCGGCGCCACCGACGCGCTTCCGGCCAGCCGTGCCGCCCTGCTGCTTTTCGGCTTCCTCGGCGGCCTGCTGGCGCTGCTCACGCCCTGCGTGTGGCCCATGATACCCATGACCGTCAGCTTCTTCCTGAAGCGCGGCCGCAGCCGCCGTCGCTCCGTGGGCGACGCGCTGACCTACGCCGCCGCTATCATCGTGATTTACCTGCTGCTGGGCATCGCCATCACTCTGATATTCGGCGCCGGCAAGCTCAACGAGATAGCCACGAGCGCCGCATTCAACGTGGTGTTCTTTCTCATTCTGGTGGTGTTTGCCATCAGCTTCTTCGGTGCGTTCGACATCAAGCTGCCGTCGAGCTGGGGCACCGCTATTGACGGCAAGGCCGAGACGAGCACCGGACTGGTGAGCATCTTCATGATGGCCCTGACGCTCGTGCTCGTGTCGTTCAGCTGCACGGGTCCCATCATCGGCACACTGCTGGTGGAGGCCGCCTCGCAGGGCAACGTCATGGGCCCGGCTCTCGGCATGGGCGGTTTCGCCCTTGGTCTTGCGCTGCCGTTCGGTCTCTTTGCGTTCTTCCCCTCGATGCTCAAGGAGATGCCGCGCAGCGGCGGATGGCTTAACAGTGTCAAGGTTGTACTGGGCTTCGTGGAGCTGATACTGTCGCTGAAATTCCTGTCGGTGGCCGACCTGGCCTACGGCTGGCACATTCTGGACCGCGAGGTGTTCCTCGCCATCTGGATAGTGCTGTTCGTTCTCCTTGGCCTGTACCTGCTCGGCAAGCTACGCTTCAGCCACGACTCGCCTGCCGGCCACACGAGCGTGGGAGGCTTTTTCCTGGCCGTGTGCTCGCTGAGCTTCGCCGTGTATCTGCTGCCCGGCATGTGGGGCGCGCCGCTTAAGGCCGTCAGCGCCTTCGCACCGCCGCTGCACACGCAGGACTTCAACCTCTACGGAGGCGAGTTCCGCGAGTTCCACGATTACGACGAGGGCATGCGCTATGCCGAGGAGCATAAGCTGCCCGTGCTCGTGGACTTCTCAGGCTACGCGTGCGTGAACTGCCGCAAGATGGAGGGTGCCGTGTTCGATACGCCCGCCGTGCGCGAGCTCGTGGAACACAACTTCGTGCTGATAAAGCTCATGGTCGACGACAAGGCACGCCTTCAGAAGCCCTACAGCGTGGAGGAGAACGGTCGTCGCGTAGAGATAGAGACCGTGGGCGACCGATGGAGCTACCTGCAGCGCCACAAATTCGCAAGCGCCACGCAGCCTTTCTACGTGATGCTCGACAATGCCGGGCGCCCTCTCGGCCCCTCGCGCAGCTACGACGAGAACGCCGAGGCCTTCGTGGAGTGGTTGCGGCAGGGAATTTCTGAATATGAAAAGTGATTCTATGATATGATACATAGCCGCGAAGAACGCATTGAAGCGCTGGGACGCGTGATAGACACGCTCGAGATTCTGCGCGTGAAATGCCCCTGGGATGCCAAACAGACCAACGAGAGCCTGCGTCCCAACACCATAGAGGAAGTGTACGAACTCTCCGATGCCCTCATGCACGCCGACGCCGAGGGTGGCGCCGCCAACCTGCGCAAGGAGCTGGGCGACGTGCTGCTGCACATCCTTTTTTACAGCAAGATAGCCGATGAACAGGGCCGCTTCGACATCGCCGATGTGGCCGACGCGCTCAACAGCAAGCTCATATTCCGCCATCCGCACGTCTTCGGCGAGACTAAGGTGGAGAACGCCGGTCAGGTGGCCGACAACTGGGAGAAGCTCAAGCTGCGCGAGAAGGGAGGCAACCGCACCGTGCTGGCCGGAGTGCCCAAGGCACTCCCCGCGCTCATTAAGGCATTCCGCATCCAGGAGAAGGCCGCCCATGTGGGCTTCGACTGGGAGGAACCCGCGCAGGTATGGGACAAGGTGGACGAGGAGATGTCCGAGGTGCGCGAGGCCATAGCAGGCGGCGACGCCGACCGCATCGAGGCCGAGTTCGGCGACCTCCTTTTCGCCGTTGTGAATGCCGCGCGGCTCTACGGCGTCAATCCCGACAATGCCCTTGAACGCACCAACGCCAAGTTTATGCGCCGTTTCGCCCACATAGAGGAGACGGCCGCCGCGCAGCAGCGCAGCGTGGCCGACCTGAGCCTCGACGAGATGGAAGCCGCCTGGCAGGACGCCAAGAAAGACGAATGAAGCTCTGCATCACCGAGAAACCGAGCGTGGCGCGCGACATCGCCAACATCCTCGGAGTGACCGTGCGCCGCGACGGCTACTTCGAGGGCGACGAGTGGTGCGTCACATGGACTTTCGGCCATCTGTGCTGCCTGAAAGAACCCCACGACTATACCGACCTCTGGAAGCCCTGGAGCCTCAGCCGCCTGCCCATGGTGCCGGATAAGTTCGGCATCAAGCTGATTGATGTCGAGAGCTACAAGCGACAGTTCGAAGTTATAAAGGACCTTATCGGCCGGGCCGAAGAAGTGGTGAACTGCGGCGATGCCGGTCAGGAGGGCGAGCTGATACAGCGCTGGGTCATGCAGAAGGCCGGATGCAAGTGCCCGGTGAGGCGCCTGTGGATTTCATCGCTGACCGACGAGAGCATACGCGACGGCTTCCGCGACCTCCAGCCGGCGGCCAAGTTCGACAACCTGTATCTCGCCGGCCTTTCCCGCGCCATAGGCGACTGGCTGCTGGGCATGAATGCCACGCGCCTCTATTCACTGCGCTACGGCGGAGGCAGCCGCCGCGTTCTCAGCGTAGGCCGCGTGCAGACGCCTACGCTGGCGCTCATAGTGGACCGTCAGCGCGAGATCGACAATTTTCGCCCGGAGGACTTCTGGGAACTGCATACCGAATACCGCGGCGCCGACTTCTCCGCTGCGTCAGGCCGCTTCACCGACCCCGCCAAGGCTCGCGAGGCCATGGAGCACGTGCGCCCGCTGCCGCTGGAGATTACGGACGTCACGAAAAAGGCCGGCCGCGAGGCGCCTCCGCGTCTGTTTGACCTGACGTCGCTCCAGGTGGAGTGCAACCGCCGCTGGGGATGGAGCGCCGACGACACGCTGAAACTCATACAGAGCCTCTACGAGAAGAAGGTGACGACGTATCCTCGCGTCGACACCACCTACCTGAGCGAGGACATATACCCCAAGGTGCCGGACATACTGCGGCGCATGACGCCGTACGCGCCGCTTACGGCGTCCGTGCTGGCCGCCAAGCTGCCGAAGAGCAAGAAGGTGTTCGACAACTCCAAGGTGACCGACCACCACGCCATCATCCCTACAGGGCAGTCGCCCACGGTGCTCGCCGGTCTTGAGAAACAGCTCTACCACCTCATAGCACTACGTTTCATCGCCGCGTTCTATCCCGACTGTCGCTTCGAGTCGACCGTGGTGGAGGCCCGTGCGGGCGACGTCAAGTTCCGCACCACAGGCAAGGTTATTACCGAGCCGGGCTGGCGCACTGTGTACGCCGGCGACAAGGGCGCCCCCGAGGAATCGGCCGACCAGGACGGCACGGCCGTGCTTCCCGCCTTCACCAAGGGCGAGTCGGGGCCGCATGCGCCGCGGCTCGTGAAGAAGACAACACAGCCGCCCAAGCTCTACACCGAGGGCACGCTGCTGCGCGCCATGGAGACGGCGGGCAAGACCGTGGACGACGACGAGTTGCGCGACGCCATGAAGGAAAACGGCATAGGGCGCCCGTCGACGCGTGCCGCCATTATAGAAACGTTGTTCAAGCGCGGCTACATAGAGCGTCGGCGCAAGTCAATCGCCCCCACGGCGGCCGGAATTGACCTTATCGACACCATACGCGACGAGCTGCTGAAGTCGGCCAAGCTCACGGGCCTCTGGGAGAACAAGCTGCGCCGCATAGAGCGCGGCGACTACTCTCCGGCCGAGTTCATCGCCGAGCTGAAGGAAATGATTACGCGCATAGTAAACGACGTGATGCAGGACAACAGCGGGCGGTGCATACAGGCGGTGCAGGAAGCGCCGAAGCCTGCCGCCGGTGACGGGAAGTCCAAAGCCAAGGCCAAGGATGGTGCCAAAGCACCGGCCGCCCCGCGCCGCAAGCCTGTCAAGAGTCTGGAGGAGATTGTTTGCCCAGTGTGCGGCAAGGGCCATCTTTTGCGAGGCCGCACGGCTTACGGATGCAGCCGCTATGCCGAGGGCTGCATGTTGCGTCTGCCGTTCGATACATATCCTGCCGACCTCACGCCGGCGCAGCTGAACCGTAAGCTGCCGCGAACAAAAAAGTAGGGTTCGTTGTTGTGAGGTTATGGATTGGCAGCTGATTACGGTAATTGTTATAATCGTTCTGGCGCTTGCGCGCGTGGTGTGGAATGTAGTGCGGCGTGTGCGTTCGCACGGCCGTTCTTCGTGCTCATGTGGTTGTGGCGGATGCCCGTTGTCGAATGAATGCAATGGGCGCAAGGACTCCCACACGAAGATTTTTTGATGGCGCCTATAGTTTATTGGGAACAGGTAATTGGATGATATATTTTATTGAATGATTGGAGGATAGACAATTGTGTTAATAATGGTTAAATGCTTGGCGAAATTGTGAAATATCTGATTAATTGTCATATATTTGCCTGAGTATTAAAAAAATAACACACTTTTCAATTAATCTTACCATGAAAAAATTTATCGCAATGCTTGCGGCCGCAGCGCTTGTGCTGGGCGTGAGCTCATGCGGCGACGATGCCGTGCTCGGCAAGTCGGCTGCCAAGAAAGCAATCAAGAAGGAGGCTGTGTTCGCCAAGGACTTCGCTACGGCATCGTTCGACACCGGCTACTACGAGGTGGACGAGGACTATATTCTGAAGCTGGCCCAGCTTCAGGCAGCGGGCGTCATCACCTACAAGATCGACAACGTTGTGGAGAAGGTGCAGAAGCGCAACTACAACTACTGGTCCGGCTACTCTTACTACACGGTGGATAACGAACACATGTTCGCCACAGTGGAGTTTACCGACGAGGGCCGCAAACTTGTGGTGGAGAAGCCTACTCGCACGCGTGAGGACATAGCCAAGGACTTCAAGACCAACGAGGAGTTCGAGGAGGCTATGCCCGAATATATGAACTCCCCGGCCGACAATACCGAGCCCGCACCCGAGGCTGTTGAAGCGCCTGCGGTGGCCGTGGCCGAGGATTCTGCCGTGGTAGAGGTTGATTCTGTTGCTACGGAAGTGGTTGAGGAGGTTATAGAAGAGGTCGCTGCTCCGGCCGACCCCAATGCTGCCTACGAGGCCGCCATGGCCCGCGTGAACCGTGAGGAGCATCAGGTGCTGCTCGGCCGCTACAAGTTCATCAAGGTAAAGGAAGTGCTTTGCAGCGAGGAAATGGCAAAGAACGGCGTGGGCAAGTGCCGCCTGCTCTACACCTTCGAGGACAAGACGCCTTTCGGATATGTGCTCGGTGCTCCGCGTGAGGGTTATGTTGAGGACACTGAGGTTTCGTTCGTGTACTATCAGGATCTCGGCTGGACAGTCAGCGACATGAAGGAGTAATACGAAATTTTGATAGCGGGCGATGTTCTTCGGGGCGTCGCCCGTTTGTTGTGTAGATATGAGAATAGAGTTTTTATTCGTGTCGCTGCTCTGCTGTGTTATGGCTTTTGCAGAGGAGACGGACATAGACCGGCGCATGCGGGAGGCGGGGTATGTGAAGGTGACGGACGCTGTGCCGGATGCGGTGGTGGACCTGATGTATGCGCGTTCCGACAACTTTGCGGGCTGCGTGCTTTACGACAGTCTGCGGCGGGCGTATCTGCATCCGCGCGCGGCCGAGGCGTTGGCGCGTGCCCGGAGCGAGCTGGAGCGTCTGGCGCCGGGACTCAGGCTGATGGTGAAGGATGCGGCGCGGCCGGATTTCTGACTATACGTCGGGAGTGGTGGCATTTTGAGTTGGAACGGCGTCAGTCGGCGGCTCGGCATTACCGGCTGATTGATTTCTGATTCGGTGGCAAATTAATGCTCTTTGGCGGCGAATACGATATTTATTCTTAAAAATTTGTTAAATATCTAAATTTTTGCCGCGTAAAGTTTGATAATTTGGGAAAAGTATATATCTTTGCAACGTGTTTTCATGGTATAGATTTAAGGTTAACTGGATTGGAAGTCGTGAGACTTTCAATTTTTTTTGTCTTTTTAGTTTATAGATAAGAGGGGGATGAGTTAGCCCGGAGGGCGAGAAACATAAGGACATAAGGTCAAAAGGAACAGTTTTGTTATTTAATATCGAATATTAATAATATTATTGTTGTCCGGTAAAACGTTATAAGATACGATATACTGGACATTAACCTCAATATAAGCCCTATTCATCGGTGATTACCCGCCGCATGGCGGGTAAAATCCGGTTAGCCGTGGATTAAGGCGCGTGGCGCCGTATCCGCGGTAGGTTCAGTATAGGGCATCAACCCGCCATCCGGCGGGTTGATGCGTTTGTGATGCTTCTTCCGCGAGTATGTCGCTCCCTTTGGTCGCTCCTTAACTCGCAGCTAACCACATTCAACCCGCGATGAGCGCGGGTTGCTCCCGTTTTATAGGACAGTTATAAATTCTTATGTCGCTTATGACTTTATGTCCGTTTGTATCTCGCCATGTTTGGTAAATTTTGTTGATAGGGAATAGGCAAGAGGGGCATCTGTGGGCGCAAGGACGAAAGTTCTTCCATTTTTGGACAATAAAAAACCGAGGCGGCGCGGGAGCGCTGCCTCGGTTGGGATGGGAGGATGGGGGATTACTTGTTGGTGGCTTCTTTGAGGGCATCGCTTGCCGGAACTCGTCCGTTCTACTTCCGCAACTGCTTCAACGTGAGCGACAACTTGTTTGTGCCGGCTGTTTCCACAGCCAAGACCAAGGTTGACCGCTCGTTGGCAGTCCTCGGCAATGTGTCGCAGTTCTACGATGCCACTTGTGAGCAGACCTACGAGGTGCAGTCGGCAGGATTGACCGCCGACGAGTGTTCGCTCGCCGAGCAGATGTTCTGCTCCGACGATGTGCGAACGCCCTACGAGGGTGCACCTGACGACGGCGACTTCGACGCACTCCGCCCGGTGCTGATAACAGACTCCACAAGTGAGATTGCCGATAACCCGGAAAAGCCTAACACGGTTAAGTTTACGTGGCGATATGCGGAGAACCGCATCGCACAGCGTAATCCGTTAGGCTTAGGAATATTCACTGAACCTTATGATTATACATTCAGATAATGGCACGTTCAATTCACATCACTACGGCTCGCACTATGCTTAACAGCGGCGACCCGGTGGATATTTCCGTTTGGAAAGCAAACGGCGAAATACTTCACCTGCATAATTGCATCTCGCTTCGCTACGATTTTTATGCCGGTACTCGCAATATAAAATTGCTCACGTCGGGGCAAATCCGCAAAATCATAGATTGTTGCATCTTCGCCGTCAACGACTGCGAAGTATTTTTATAGTTATTTAGTTGTACAAGTTTCGCAAAAAAATGCTTAACTTTGCAAACAAAAACATATTAGCAATTTTAAAATTTACAATATGAGTGCGTATACAAAAACTCAAATTCCATTGGTAATGAGAAATTACTTTATGGCAATAATGACCTACTTTGAATGGAATATTGAATTTCGTGATCTAATTCTTCAAAGTAGCAGACTCCTAAATTATTTAGAAGGAGCTGGTATTCTTTCTAACAGAGAAGATAAGCATTTAGCAGCTCAAGAACTCGTAAAAAACATCAATATGTCTTTATCGAATAAAATGGAATCATCTTTTATCTCTCAAATTGTTACGGTTCTCACAAACGATCATAAGGAGATACCTGATTCACATACTTTTGCAATAGATGAACTCTTCGATTTATATGTAGATCAATTCGGATTACAATGAATGTTACAAGAGAAGAATTGTTAGAATTAAAGAATAAAACATTACAACAACTACAAGATTTAGAAAATCAATATGTTGGAGGTAATGACATTCAACAGGTTATCCTTAAAAGATTGCGACAAATAAATCTTTCATATCAATGGGATAAAGATATCTTTGAAGCTCGTATTGCATATATAGACGCCCTATTGAATAAAATTAAAGATGACCCATATTGTACTCATGTAGACTACTAAATGTGTCTTTTGACATAATTTCAAATGTCCATAACTTTGTAGCAAAAACTACAATGTTATGGACTCGCTTAATTTTAACTCGGTCGAAACGCTACCGAACCTTTCGGCTCGGGCTGCGTTTCAAGTAAACTCGTCGGCGGTCTTCAAAGAAGACGTTGACATCGTGCCGGTCGTGATTGACGACACGCTCTCATATATGCCGTGGGGAGGCGACAACAATATGCCGTTCGACATATTGAAGCTCATCGAGGACGATGAGACGCTCTCCACGTGCCAGATGTTTAATGCGGAAGTCTGTTTCGGCAGCGGTCTCCGCTACGACACTCGTCTTGCTTCCGCAGCCGTCAAGAGCGAAGTCGATGACTTCTTTCTTGACAATGACATCGCCTCGTACTACCTCGGCGTATGCCAGGACTTCAAGCATTTTGGCTTTGCCGTGAGTGTGATTATCCTTTCTCGCGACGGCACGAAAATCGTGCGGCTGCTCCGCAAAGAGGCTTGTTATTGCCGCTTCGCTCCTGCCGGCAAGGACGGCAGAATAACTCGCCTTCTTTATGCGAACTGGAGAAAGTGCATCGCCTCACGGAGCGACATTGAGGTGATTGAGTTGCTTGATGCGGCTGCTCCATGGCGAGACCTGCAAGACAGGCTCGCCAAGAACACGACCTGCCGAAAGTTTGCTGTGGTGTCGCGAATACCGATCCCTGACAGCACTTATTATCCCATTCCCTATTCTTATGTTGCTTATGACTTTATGTCCGTTTGTATCTCGCCATGTTTGGTAAATTTTGTTGATAAGGAATGGGCAAGAGGGGCATCTGTGGGCGCGGACGAAAGTTCTTCGTTGTTTGGATAATAAAAACCGAGGCTGCGCGGTGGGCGCAGCCTCGGTCAGTAGAGGGGAATGGGGGATTACTTGTTGGTGGCTTCTTTGAGGGCATCGCACCAGCCGGCGTAGGCGGGCTTGCGTGCGTGGTTGATGTCCCAGATGCCGATGGGTTCGCCGGCGCGCCAGCCGCTGCCTTCGGGGCTGTCGGTGGCGGCCCACTGCACGATACCGTACTGCTGTTCCTTCGGGATGATCTCGAAGTACTTGGTGATGATGAACTTGTAGTAGTCGCTCATCTGCTGTGCCTGCTCGAAGGTGAGGTCGGGCGTCATGATGGTGTTGCCGTCGGCGTCCTGGATGCCCATGTCGAGTTCGGAGATGTGGATGAGTTTGCCGGAGGCGGCGAGCTTTTCGAACATCTTCACGACGCACTCTTCCTGCTTGGCCTGCCACTCGGGGTTGAGGCTGTAGGAGACGTGCATCTGTGTGCCTATGCCGTCGATGCGCGTTATGCCGTCGGCTTCCCACTGGCGGATGGTGCGGATGAGGCCGTCGGTCTTGGCGGTGTTGTTGTAGGCTGCCTCGAGGTTGTAGTCGTTGGCGAAGAGCAGGAGTTCGTCGGGGTTGCCGCCGTATTCGGCGAATGCTTCGCGTGCATACTGCACGGCGTAGCGGACATAGTTCTCGCCGAGGTAGTTCTGCCAGTAGAACTCGTTGTCGGTGTCGTCGCCGTACTTGACGCCGTACTGGCCGCCGTCGGCGATGGCTTCGTTGACGACGTCCCATGCGGTGACGTAGCCGCCGCAGGCTTCCATCATGCCGTAGATCCAGCGCTTGAGTTCGCCTTTGAGGATGTCGGCTTTCTCCTCGGGAGTGAGGGGAATGGAGTTGGCGCTCTTCTCGTAGTAGATGCAGAGGTCGTCGATGTAGAGTGTGCCGTCGTATGCGCCGTAGCTGAAGAGGAAGCGTGATGCTCCGTCGCCGTTGCATGTGGTGGCTACTTTGACTTCTGTCCAGTCGGTGGTTACGTTGATGGCGGGGAAGTCGCCGCAGCCTTTGTATCCGTCGGGATTCTGGAAGCCTGCGCTGATGGAGCCGGCCTTGGAGCCCTTGATTTTCATGGTGAGGAAGTAGCGTGTATCTACTTCAAAGGGAGTGGAGACGTCATAGGCGGTCTGTGCCTCCCAGGAGTTGACCTTGGAGGGGTTGGTCATGACGAGGACACCGTCCTGAATCTCGCGTGTGGAGCCGTTGCCCCATCCGGCGGGTACTTCGCCGCTTGAGAAATCGTCTTCCAGCACGTTGACGGGAATAGTGATTGCCGCGGCCTCGCTGTGTGTAAGCTTGACGCTCTTGAACTGCACTGTGCCTACGAAGTCGCCGAACTGGACGAGTACGTGGGAGCCGCCTTCAAATTCGGATGTGAATTTGACTTTGTAGTCGTTCCATTCTTCGTTTACAGTGAAAGCCAGATTTTTGGTTTCACTCCAGGTGCCTATGGCTCCGCGCACGTTGGCTTCGCCGCCGAGTGTGCGGGCTGTGACTGTGAGTTCGTATTCTGTGCCTTTGGCGATGTTGAATCCATCTGCGATGAAGAACTGGAGGTCCCAGAAGTTAGCGGCGGCCTCAGGGTTAACTACTTCGAGGCAATCGTCGGCAGTATTTATGGCTGTGGTGGCGCCTTTGCCCCACTGTCCCCACATGGAGTAGCCTCCCTGGGAGCCCCAGTTGATCTCATAGTCCAGAACTTCGTTTTTCTGGTCGGGGTCGACTTCGATCTCCTTGTCCTTGAGGAGGCTGAGGAGGTACTTGCCCTGCTGCTGTGAGTGCCAGCAAAGGGTATGGCCGAAGATTTTGAGGCCGCCGTTGCGTGCGGTCTCGATGGCCGAGCGTATGGTTCCGAAGTCCATGGCTCCGTCGGCGTTCATGACGAAGTTGTGCTTCATGTGGTTGCCGAAGGTTACTTCGTCATAGTTTGCCACGGCGAGGGCGTAGACGAGCCCGCGCTTGTTCATCTCGGACGCGTCGAGAGCGCCGCCGAGGCGGAACATCGGACCTACGCCGGAACGGTTGACGTACGATTTCAGCGGTCCGTAGGCCTGGAGATACTCGTACTGGGCGCTTTCCTGCGGCTGGTCGACCTTGAACCCGTTGGTGTCGAAGTCGTCGGCGCAGCCGGCGGCGAGCACGAGGGCTGCGGAGGTGGCGCCGAGTGTCAGTATGTTGAGAAGTTTCATATGGTCTGATTGATTTCCGCGGGCCTCCGGGCTTTTGCGCCCGGAGGCTTGCGGAATAAGGTGTTACTTATTTGTATTCGGGTGTGAAAGTCTCGAACTTGACGTTGCGGCTCTTCACCACGAGGGTGTCGAGAGTCTGCACGCTGCGGGTGCCGTAGTCCACGATGTAGTCCAGATAGATTGCATTGCGGTCTTCGTTGCCCCAGCTCTTCTTCTCGCCGTCGATGACGAACTTGCCTGTGCCGTTGGCGTTGATGCCGGGAGTGCCGGAGGTGACGGTGCACTGGTCTTTGTCGTCGAAGGAGAGGACGAGGTCGCAGGTGAGTGTCTGCTTGTCGCCGCCGGGGAGGGTGATGACGGTGCTGACGGGGTAGACGGCCGTGGAGAGGTTGCGGGTGTCGACAGTGCGGAGCTCGTCTTCCTCTACGTGTGCGGCGTGGCGGCGCACGAGGGTGGTCTTGCCGCCTTCGGTGACTTTGTCGAGGCCGCGGACGGCGTACTCGGCGTCATACTTGTTGATGTACTTGACGCAGTAGAGCACGTAGTCCTTGGGCACTACGCTCCAGGCGGAGGAGAGGGTGCGCGGGGGCACGTTGCCCTCGGCCACGGGTGTGCCCGAGAGGATGTGGTCGGCGCCATTCTGGCCGGTGATTACCAGGGGCACGACGTAGTTGCTCTCCAGCGCGTCGGGGTCGTTGAAGAATGCGTCGGTGAAGTTGACGCGGACGGAGCCCATGACGTTGCCGTTGAAGTCGATCTTGTTTGAAGCAAGGGTGTAGTAGCTCTCGGGCATTGCCTTGACGGGCTTGGTGCCGTCGAAGGTGAGGTTGTCGACGAGCGAATTGTCTACGGCGATGTCGAGGGTGATCTTGCGACCCTTGTAGGCGCCGCTCATGGTTGCGTAGATGTCGCAGGCGTGGGCGTTGTCGACGCTGGTGTCGTAGGTGTCCTCGCCCATGACGAGGGTGCGCACCGGGTACTGGTTGGCGAAGTACACCGTGATTCCTCCCTGATAGTCGGGGAAGTCCTGAGAGGAGTTCTTGCAGGACGTCACGGAGCCGGCAGCGGCCAGGGCTGCGATGATTGCGGTATATTTGATGATTTTCATGTCTTTGTGATATTGATGGTTGAAAGGAATAACGGAGAGAGGTGCTGAATATTACTTCCAGCCGTCGTTCTGCACGAGATTGTTGAACAGGATGACCTCGCCGTAGGGTATGGGGCCGTAGTTCATGTAGTCCTGATAGTTGCGGTTCTCGACGTCGATGACCTCGTAGTGCAGCGCGCCGCCGTTGCTGGTGATGCGCATGCCCTGTGCGGTCTCGTTGAGGTCGGCTTTCCAGCGGCGCAGATCCCAGAAGCGTACGTTCTCGAAGCAGAGCTCGATGCGGCGCTCGTTGCGGATGAGCTTACGCATCTCGTCCGTGCTGCCCTTGATGCTCTCGAGGTAGGGATCCTGACCGCCCTGGCCGATGCCTGCACGCTTGCGGATGGCCTTGACGATGTCGTAGGCGCTGTAGCCGTGAGTTCCGGTGCCGGTGGGACCCCAGGCCTCGTTGGCTGCCTCGGCGTAGTCGAGGTAGAGCTCGGTGTAGCGCAGACGCACGTTGGCGTGGTCCTGCTCGGTGTTGACGGAGGGGTCTACGTTGCAGAGCTTGTTGAGGAGCTTGCGCATGTAGTAGCCGGTGCGTGTGCTGTAGCCCTGCTCGGCGTTGAGCGCGTCGTTGTTGGAGCCGTAGGCGCCGGAGATGATTTCGGTGTCGTTGTGGCCCCACTTGCTGCCGTTGACCACGATGTAGAGCTGGAGGCGCGGGTCGCGGTTGGCGTAGGGATTCTGGGGGTCGTAGGTGGTACGGCTGTCGGTGATGGGATAGCCTGCGGCGTCGGGGAAGGCGTCCACGAGGTTCTGGGTGGGGTTGACGCGTCCGGTGCCACGGAGCGACGGCGGGAAGTTGTCCTTCTCGAGGCTGTTGCTGGGGCTGATGTTGTCGCGCCAGATTACCTCACGGTTGCCGCCGGAGGTGAGTTTCTTGACCTCGTCGGCTGTGTAGTAGAGGTGTCCCTGGTCGTAGATGCCGGCAGCGCCGTTGTTGAGGTCGAGCACGGCTGCTGCGCGGTCGGCTGCCTCGGCCCATTCGATGCCGGAGCCTGCAGAGAAGGCGGGGCTGGCGGCGAGGAGGGCTGTCTGTGCGGCGATGACCTGAGCTACGCGGCCGTTCATACGGCCGTTGAAGTCGGCGCCGCACACGCGGATGTATTCGTCGATGCTGACGCCCATCTCGCGGTACTTGGCGGGGATGTCGGCCTCGCTGGTGATGTCGCGGTAGTCGGTGGGCAGGAGTGCGGTGGCTGCGGCCACGTCGTCGAAGATCTGCTGTACGCAGGCCTTGAAGGTGGCGCGGGGCTGGTTGAAGTCGCTGGACGCGGTCTCGGGTTCAAGCAGGTTGGGCACGCCCAGGAGTTCGCCGCCTGCCCATCCGCCGTGCTGGCGCAGCAGGTGGTACATGAAGAGTGCGCGCAGGCCGTAGGCCTCGCCCTTGAGGCGGTCGAGGAAGAGTTGCTGCACGCGGTCGTTGGTGCTGAAGTTGACGTCGTCTACCTTGGAGAGCAGCAGGTTGACGAACTGGATGCCTCCGCGGCCGTTCTTCCAGTAGGAGATCGTGCCGTTGTTGGCTGTCCAGCTGCCGGTGGCTATCTTGAGGTAGTCGCTGGAGTTGTCGTTGGTGACCGCGTCGTCGGTGGCGAGGTCGGAGTTGACGCCGGTGCTGTAGGGCATCAGCAGGTAGGCGTCGTAGAGCAGACCGTCGGCGTATTTGGGGAAGTCCTCGGTCGAATCGATGTCCTGCGATGGCTCGAAGGCGGGCTCGAACAGGTCGTCGCACGAAGCGGAGGAGAATGCCAGGGCAGCGATGGCTGCTATTTTGTATATGGATTTCATAGTGCTTGTCGAGGTTTAAATCTTGACGGTAAGACCTACGTTGAAGAGGCGGTAGGCGGGAGCCGAGCCGATGTTGCGGTCGAGAATCTTGCGGTTCTTGCCGAAGGTGAAGAGGTTGCTGCCGCTGACGTAGATGGAAGCGCCGCTGAGGAAGCATTTCTTCATGAGCGATTCGGGCATGTCGTAGGTGAGCTGGAGCTTGGCCAGGCGGAATGCGTCGGTGGAGTAGATCCAGTAGTCGGATGCAACCTTGTTGGCGGCGCCGTCACCTGTGGTGAGGCGGGGCAGCGTAGCCGTGGCGGCGTTGGTGCCGTTCCATGCGTTACGCATCTCGGAGGAGTACTTCTCGGTGCCGGTGGCGTAGTAGTAGCTGTTGCCGGCGAGGGAGGCGTGGCCGCCCCAGTTGCCTGTGCCGAGGGCGAAGAACGTGAAGCCCTTGTAGTTGAGGGTGAGGTTGAGGCCGAGCATGAAGGGCGAGCCGTACCATCCGGCCTTGCCGAGGTAGACCTGGTCCTTGTAGTCAATGACCTTGTCGCCGTTCTGGTCGAGGTACTTTATGTCGCCGGGCTGAGTCTCGCCGCCGAGGGCGCTCTGGTCGGGCCATGCTTCGATTTCTTCCTTGCTCTGGAAGAGGCCGGCGCTCTTGTAGCCCCAGAGTCCGTCGATGGGCGTGCCCTCGCGGTTCTGGTAGGCGTACTCGTTGTTTTCGTCGCGCTTGGTGGCCTTGGTGTCGTACCATGTGCCTACGACGCCTACCTTCACGCCGAGATCGCCGAAGCGCTTGGTCCAGTCGATAGCGAAGTCAAGACCCATGCGGCGGTTGGCATTGTAGTTGACGTAGGGCACGAAGCTGGCTGCGGGATAGTAGGTGGAAAGATGGTCGGGGTACTTGGTGTTGTTGGCGGGGTTGACGAGCAGGCCGCTCATCTCGTTGACGAAGAAGTCGACGTGGGCGTTGATCATGCGCTGGAAGAAGGAGCCCTTGAGGGTGGCGCTGAATTCCTTGCGCTTGATGAAGGTGAGGTCGACGTTCTCGCCGCGTTCGGGATAGTAGGCTGCCGCGCCGCCCTTGTCGCCCCAGCTGAACCATCCGCCGGGCACGTATGCACCGCGCCACATGTAGTAGTCGGTGATGTCAAGGTCGCTGTGGACGATGCTGCCGCTGAGGCTGAGCGAGAGGTCGTCTACGGCGTTGCTGTCGCGGAAGAGGTCCTCCTTCATGCGCCATCCCAGGGTGAGGGAGGGCGAGAAGGCCGTGCGGTGGCCGGGAGCCAGCTTTGCGGAGTGCACGACGGCTGCCTGGAAGTCGGCGAAGTAGCGTCCGGCGTAGTCGTAGGCTGCGCGGAGGCCCATGTTGACGTTGCTGGTGCGGTGGTAGACGCCGGTGAGGGTCTTCTGCCATCCGGAAGCAAGGATCATGGCGTCGACGTTGTGCACCTTGTTGAAGGTGTTGCGGTAGCTGAAGTCGGCGTTGAAGCTGACGGTCTGGTTGTCGGTGCTGCTGCTTACGTTCTGTACGCCGCTTTTCTTGTCAAGGCCTTCCTTGGTGAGGTCGACGATGACGTCCTGGCCGCCGTAGTTGCTCCATGTGGGGATGTAGACGGCGTATTCGTTGGAAAACGCGGTGTTGTAGGACGTCTGGTAGTCCGTGGCGAACTGCGTGTGGAATGTCAGGCCCTTGAGCAGACGGCTGAGGTCGATGTTGACTGCGGCGTTGAACTGGAAGTTGCGTGCCGTGTGCTTGTTGTAGCCGGCTGCGTAGTAGTTGGCGAAGATGTTCTTGTTGTCGATGTTGGTGCCGCTGAGGAAGTACTTTCCGTCGATGATGTTGTTGCTGCCTCCGATGAGTTCGAGCGCCGCGAGGGCGTTGGGGTCGATCATGCTCAGGGGAATGAGGGGAGCGATACGGTTGGGACGGAAGGTGGCTGCCAGTGCCCAGTAGTCGTCGTAGTTGTCGCCGTTGGCGATGCTGTGGCCGGCGCGGGAGTTGTAGAATGTGGTGTAGGTGCCTACGGTTGCCGAGATCCAGTCGGTGATGTCGACGTCCACGTTGCCGCGCACACTGAAGCGGTTGGCGTTGTTGTTCTTGGCCTCTCCGATTTTGAAGACGTCATCCTCGTAGAAGTAGGATATGTTGGTGTAGTAGCGTGCGCGCTTGTTGCCGCCGCTGATCTGCGCCGTGACGTCGTAGCGGTTCTTAACCTTGCCTATGAACTCGTCGCTGTAGAAGTCGATGTTGGGGTAGCGGTAGGGGTTGAGGCCGCTGGCGGTGTTGTAGATGTCGGAGGGGGTGTAGGCTGCGCCGAGACCGTCGAGGTCGCGTGCCTGGTTGTAGAGCGTCATGTACTCGGCGGAGCCGATGTACTCGGGATAACCCTTTGCGACGTTCCATCCGGCATTGGCGTTGACGGTGATGTTCAGGGGTTTGTCCTCGCCGTGCTTGGTGGTGATGAGGATAGCGCCCTTGGCTGCGCGGCTGCCGTAGAGCACGGTGGAGGCTGCGCTCTTCAGGAAGGTCATTTCCTTGACCTCGCTGGGGAGCACGTCGCCGGCCTCGCGGGGCACGCCGTCCACGATGACGAGGTAGCCGCCGTCGTTGTCGCTGTCCATGGCCCATAGAGATGCGCCGTTCCAGCCGCTGACGAAGCCCTGCATGTTATCGAGAATGCCGAAGGTGTGGTCCTTCTTCTGATTCTCTTCTACGTTCACGACGGAGATGCCGCCTACGATGCTGCTGGGAGCTGCGTCGCGGAAAGTGGCTTCCGTGTGAATGCCCTTGCCTACGCTGTCGGGAGCCGCCGCGGTCTGCGCACCGGCCTGTGAGGGCAGGAGGCATGAGGCGCCTATCAGCATGATAAAGGCTTTTTTCTGTGTCGGTATCATATATTGAAATGTGATATTCTTGTGAATGATTGTTTGTCCGATAAAAGGCTGTATGAACCTTAAACCTTAAACTCTAAACCTTTATCACCAGCCGGGGTTCTGTTCGAAGCCCTCGTACATCTGGGTGTCGTCCTTCTTGAGGGGGAACCAGTAGTGCTTGGCTGTGAATGCGCGCTGGAACAGAGGCTCGGTGTGGAATTCGGCCACGCGTGCGTCGGCGGGGTCGTTGGTCTCGTAGAACTTGTCGTCCTCCACGCGTACGAACTCGTGGGAGGTCTTGAGTGTGTACTTGGGCTCGGTGAGGAGCAGCCAGCGCTGGAGGTCGTTGAAGCGCAGACCCTCGAAGGAGAGCTCTACGGCGCGTTCGCGGCGAACCTCGTCGAGGAAACGCTCGCGGCTTGCAGTGAATTTGGCTGCCACGTGTCCGGCGCCGCAGCGGTCGCGGATCACGTTGATGGCGTCAGCGGCGGTGCGCGAGTAGTTGTCGCTCTTGCCGGTAGCTCCCTTGGAGGCACCCACAGCCTCGGCATACATCAGGTAGATGTCGGCCAGACGCATGTAAGGCACGTCGGCATTGGGGTTGAGACCGTAGCCGTCGGTGTCGTCGACATCGTTGCAGGTGTGGGGAACGAGTTTCTGGTAGAGATAACCGGTGGAGCTGCCGTCGGTGACGCCGCGGTAGTCGCCGCCTGTGTAGAGGGACGCGTACTTCATGGTGGCGCGGTCACCGTTGACATACTTGAATCCGTCGAAGACGATGTCGTGGTAGAAGCGCGGGTCGCGGTTCTTGAAGGGATGTGTGATATCCCATTCGGAGTCGGGGTCGTCGAGAGGCAGACCGTTGGCCATGCCGTAGTTCTCCACGTAGTTGGCTGTAGGATGGTGCACGAGGTTGTCGGCGCCGCCGGCCAACTTGTTGGGGCAGAATGTACGCGAATAGTTATAGCGGATGTAAGAGTTAGGTCCGCCGTTACCCCATGCTACCGTGCTGCCGCGGAAGATGGATTCGGTGCTGCCGGGGACGCGGCCCTGGTTGCGTGTGCTCCAGAATATGTCGCTGTAGCATGTGGTGGCGTCGTCGGCTTTCTCGTGGTTGTAGACGTTTTTGTAGTTGAACTCGGCGAGAGCGTACTGTGTCTGTCCGCCTTCCACGAGGGTGAGCAGTTCGCCGAATGCCTTGGCTGCGCGCTCGCAGTACTCGTTGTTATATGCGTAGGTCATGGTGCCTCCTGTCTGCGGACCGTTCTCCATCAGTGGCGAGCCGGCCCAGAGCAGACTCTTGCCGAGGTAGCCGAGAGCCATGATCTTGTTGATGCGGAAATCGTTGTGGCCGATGGTCTTCTTGCCGGTGTTGGTGTTGTCCCAGTTGATGGGCAGCAGGTCGGCGGCCTCGCGGAAGTCGGCGGCACACTTTTCGGCTGCTTCCTGGAAGGTGAGACGCTTCTCTGTGGGGCTCTCGGATGCGGGAATGGTGCGGTCGAGGTAGGGAAGTCCGCCGAGGAACTGCATCATCTCGAAGTGCCACCATGCGCGGAAGAAAAGCAGCTGTCCGCGTATGAAGCGGCGCTCCTCGTCCGTGCCCACGAAGTTGTCGAGGTTCTCGAGGCCGAGGTTGCATTTGCGTATGCAGTACCATGCGTGGCCGTAAAGGGCGTGTTTGTCGGGGTTGGTGTTGCGCGGGTCGAGACGGTCGGCTCCTTTGTCGAACCAGAAACCGGGCTGTCCGAGAGTGCCGTCCTGCCATGCCCAGAAGTTGCCGAGGTCTACCTGATGCAGCATGTGCCAGTTGCCGTTAGGCACGAGCCACTCGTCGTCGCCGAGGTTCCATGTGCATGTCCAGTAGTGTACGTTCTTGTTGGGCACGCAGTTGTAAATCTCCTCAATATAGCCCTGGAAGTTGGTGAAATCCTTGAAGGCGTCCTTGGCGTCGACTGTGGAGTCGGGATCCTTGTCGAGGTAGTCTTCGCAGGAAGTCAGCATCGTGCCGCCGGCGAGGGCCAGTGCGGCGCAGGTGATGAATGTGGATATTTTGAGTTTCATTGCTTTCATGATGTTAGAGTGAGAACTTCACGCCGAGGTTGAAGCGGCGTGTGGTCGGGTAGGCCGAAGCGGCGTAGCCGTAGTTGCTCTCGCGGTCGTCGGGCATGCGTGTCCAGAGCCAGAGGTTGTTGCCGTTGAGGTAGACCTTGAGGTTGCTCAGGCCGAGCTTCTTGATCCAGCCGGCATTCCAGGTGTAGGCTATCTCGACGTTCTTCAGGCGTATGTAGGAGCCGTCGTAGATCCACTGTGTGCCGTAGGCGTTGCCGTTGGGCGTGGAGAGCCAGCGGGGATAGAGCATGTCGCCCGAGCCGTTGGGGCTCCACCAGTCGCGGTGCAGGTCGTAGGCGTTGTTCATCTGATTCTCGAAGCTGCGCAGGTCGACGGTGCGGCTTACGCCGGTGACGCCGTAGAACTGTGCGAAGACACTGAATCCCTTCCACTCGAAGCCGAGGGTGGCGTTGTAGGTGTTCTGCGGGGTCTCTGTGTAGCCGTAGGGAGCGCGGTCGTCGGCATCGACGGTGCCGTCGCCGTTGAAGTCGATGATGTAGTAGTCGCCGGGCAGACGCTGGTCGTTAAGCTCGCTGAAAGCCGGTGCGCCGTAGATCATGTCGTAGTTGTTGAGGAAACCTGCGTCGATGTGCGACCGGTACTGGCCGATGGCGTAGCCTGCCTGCTTGAGGTAGTCGGGCTTGAGCTTGGGATCGTCGCGGTCGATGATCTTGTTGCGGGCGTGGGTCATGTTGAGGTTGGCCCATACGCGCATGTCGCGGTTGATTGGATAGTTGAAGCGCAGTTCCACCTCGAAGCCCTGGCTCTCGGCACGGCCGAGGTTGGCCGTGGGAGCGCTGCCGCCGAAGTAGCTGGGTACGGAACGGTCGGCACCCTTGACGAGGATGTCCTTACGCTTGTCCTTGAATATCTCGACGGAGCCCGCGAACATGTCGTTGAGGAAGCCGTAGTCGATACCGAGGTTCATCTTTGTCACCTTCTCCCAGTGTGCGTCGGGGTTGCCCATCATGGTCTGATAGTAGAAGGTGTAGGGGCTGGTGTTGCTGGGACGTGCGGAGCCGTCCATGATGGCGTTGCCGCCGAAAGCCCACTGGTCCATGTAGAGCCAGCGGTCGCCGGAGTCGTCGCCGATCTCGCCGTAGCTGGCACGAATCTTCAGGTTGTTGACGTAGGGCAGGAGGGCCTTGAAGAAAGGCTCGCCGCTGATGCGCCAGCCGATGGCGCCGGAGTTGAAGAAGCCGAAGCGGTAGCCCTTGCCGAACTTCTCGGAGCCGTTGTAGGCGCCGTTGTACTCGACCATGTAGCGGCCGTCAAAGCTATAGGTGGTGCGGAACACCCAGTCCTCGCGGTAGCGGGGTATCTCGCTGCCGTAGGCGTCTTCCTGGCGGGTCCATACTGCTGTGGCGCCCACATCGTGCTTGCCTGCGAACTGGCGTGCCCAGTTGAGCTGGAGCTGATAGTTGACATGGCGCTGGGTTTTGGCGTTCTGGATTTCGCCGGAGTGCTGGTTGAGGCTGGGATCGGTGTGGTAGTCGAAGTGGGTGAGGCCGTCGTAGGGGTCTTCCTGCACGGCACCGGTGGCGGGATCGATCCATTTGCGCTTGCGTGCGGCGCCGGAGGGAATCTCGATGCCTCGCTTGCTCTCTACGAAGAGGTTGTCCCAGGAAATCATACCGCGGAAGTTAAGTCCCTTGGTGATCATGCTGAGGTCCTGCTCCAGCACGAAGTCAGTGTTGATGCGTGTGGTGGTCATGCGCATGGTGCCGGCCGAGAGGATGTTGCCCACGGAGTTGGTGGTCTGAGCTGCGTTCAGGGGGTAGTAACCGATGGAGCCATCGCTGTACTGAGGCATGAAGATGTCCGGCGCGGTGCTGTAGACGGAGCCCCAGATCTGTGCTGCGCTCCAGTCGACGGTGTACATGCCGTTGCCGTTGAACGGCGTCTTGCGAGAGGAGTTGGAACCGGCCACGTTGACCTTGAAGGTGGTGGTGGGGGTGATGGAGAAGTCGAGGTTGGAGCGAACGTTGAGGCGGTTGTAGGCGAAGCCCGTGTTGAAGCCTCGGCTGGAGTCGAAGCTGCGGAAGAGGTCACCCTCGTCCACGAAGTCGACAGCCGTGTAGTAGCGTACGAACTTGGTGCCGCCTGCGATGTTGACGTAGGCGTTGTAGCTCATGGCGTGGCCCTTGAAGAGCTCGTCCTGCCAGTCAACGTTGGGGTAGCGCTCGATATCTTCGAGGGAGGTGCGGTAGCGGTACTTGTTGACGCGGTCCATGGGCACGAGGTAGCTCCATGATGCGGGGTTGAGCGCGAGCTCGTGTTCGATGACCTTGTTGTGGAGCAGCATGGCGTCGTAGGAGTCGTACTTGTCGGGAAGACGCGAGATGGTCTTCATGGTGGCGGTGAAGCCGACGTCGATCTTGGCCTTGCCCTCGGAACCGCGCTTGGTGGTGATGAGGATTACGCCGTTGGCGCCCTTCACACCGTAGACGGCGGTGGCCGATGCGTCCTTGAGTGCGGAGATGGACTCCACGGAGCTGATGTCGACGGAGCTCATGGGGCGCTCGATACCGTCGACGAGGACGAGGGGAGCCGAGCTGTTCCAGGAGGAAGCGCCGCGGATTGTGATCTGGGGCTCTTCGTCGCCGGGCATACCGCTGGACTGGGTGGTGGTGACGCCGGGCATGTTACCGGTGAGGGCAGCGCCGATGTCGTGAACACCGGCTGCGCGCTCGAGGACGGCGCCTGAGGTCTGCGTGATGGCACCTACGATGGATGCCTTCTTCTGCTGGCCGTAGCCCACTACCACCACTTCGTCGAGGGCGTTGGAGTTGGGCTTGAGGGTGACGTCGATCTTGGTGCGTCCGTTGAGTTTGATTTCTTGTGCTTCCATGCCCACGTAGCTGAATGTGAGCGATGCGGTCTTGACGTTGGGCACCTGGATGGTGTAGTTGCCGTCAATGTCGGTGGTCACGCCCGCGTTCTTGCCTTTGAGCATAACGCTGACGCCGATCAGGGGCTCGCCCGTATCGTCGACCACAGTACCTGACACATTCTCCGCATTGGCCGAGAAGGCGCTGCAGAGCAGGATCAGTGTCAGCACTGAAATGCATCGAAATAATTTCTTTACATTTTCCATGTGTTGGTAATTGGTTGGTTCAGGTTGTTAAAGTGTTTTCTTTTTTCTTTGCAGGCGCTCGGTGCGGCGCCGATGTGATGACAGGTTTTCTCTTTTTTCAGTTTCTCCTTAAGTGTTTTTAGATTTTAGGTTTAGATATTGTGTTTATTTATTAAATGTATATCGGGAGGATGTGGCGTAAGGACCGACGACGGTGCCGGTGAAGCCTCCGGCGCGGGCCGTGGATGTGTGGCCGGCGTCGACGCCCGCGGCAACGGTGCGGAGCGTGTCGGATTCGCCGGGAACGAGGTAGCCGAAGTCGAAGGTGAGGCCGTCGGGGCTGCTGATGGCGAGGGTGACGGTGGGCTGAGCCGGGTCGACGGGTTCGGAGGCGATGGTCTCGATGCCTTCGGGGCTGACTTTGTCGACGAAGATGCACTGTGCGCCTTCGGCGTCGATGCCGCGGCCGAGCAGATACTGGTGCTTCTCGTCCTTGAAGAGGAGCAGACCGGCGCACTGCGAGGCGCTGTCGGGAAGGAATGTCATGGTGGCGGAGCAGTCGAATGCGTGGTGCTGGAGGCGGCGTGCTGCGAAGGCCGGAGTAGCCTTCTCGGTGGCGCTCACGGGCGCGCACTTAAGCGCGAGCATGCCGGGGCGCTCGGTGAGGCTGTAGAGGTCGGTGGCGGGCGCGCGCAGCGTCATCCAGCGCTGGTCGAGGGCGGTGCTGTCGAAGCTGTCGCTGACGGTGAAGTTGCCGAAGGTGGCGTGTGCGTCATCGCGCACTGCGCCGGGACGTGTGCCCGTCATGGCTACGGGCTGCATGTCGGGGTTGATTACGGGCCATCCGTCGGCGGTCCATTCCACGGGCAGCATGAACGTCTCGCGGCCGAGGTTCTCGAAACCGGCCTTGGTGGGGCGGCAGGCGAGGAAAACGGCCCACCAGTCGCCCTCGGCGGTCTGGATGAGGTCGGCGTGGCCGGCGCATGTGATGGGATTGGGACGCTCGCGGTCAAGGTTTCGCTGCGTCAGGATGGGATTCTTCTCGTAGGGAGTGAAGGGTCCGAAGGGTGACGGACCGCGGTAGATGACTTCGCTGTGCCAGTCGCCGGTGCCGCCCTCGGCGGTCATCAGGTAATATGTGCCGTTGATTTTATAGATGTGGGGACCTTCGCACCAGATGGGCTTGTCCTGCGGTCGCCAGCCTTTGTTGACGACAATTTTGCGCTCGCCGACGCACTTGTCGGTGGCTGTGTCGAACTCTACCACACGCACGGTGCGGTGGCCGTCGTATTCGGGCTTGCCGTCGGGGGCGTCGTCGTTGTTGACGATGTATGCCTTGCCGTCTTCGTCAAAGAAGAACGCGGGGTCGATGCCCTGCACCTCGGGCAGGTAGACGGGGTCGCTCCAGTTGCCTGAGAACGGGTCGGTGGTCTTTACGAAGAAGTTGCCGGCGCCTACGTTGGTGGTAATCATGTAGTAGGTCTTGTTGGCCGGGTTGTAGGAGATGGCCGGGGCGAAGATGCCGCCGCTGATGTGCTGGCCGGGGAAGTTCTTGAGCTGTTCGGGACGGTTGAGCACGTGGCCTATCTGACGCCAGTTCACCATGTCGCGGCTGTGGAAGACGGGTACGCCGGGATAGTAGCAGAATGTGGACGTGACGAGGAAATAATCGCCCTGGCCGTTGGTGCAGACCGAGGGGTCGGAATACCATCCGGGCAGGATGGGGTTGTGGTAGCTTGCGCTGTCCGCAAGCGGACAGATAGCATATATGCTATCGCTTCCGGTGTAGACGAAGTCGTCGAACAGGGCTACGCCGGGCACCGGTTCTGTACCCTTCTGAGAGGCGGAGCATGCTGCTGCGAAGACGGTGAGTGCTGCTATGATTGCGGCGTTTCTCATGGTGCTGACTGTGTTGTTTCTGATTGGTTAGAATTTTTATGCAAAATTAGTCAGTGTTAACGTTCATTTATTTTTTGTGCGTAACGCATATTGTGTCAAGTGTAACAAAACCGTACGCTAAGTGTTAAACACGTTCCGGCAGTGTAACATTTTTATACATTGGTGTAACGCACATATTGAAAATCAGGAGTTTGCTTCTTCGGGTTTCGCTGCGGCCGCGTATTCGCTCGGTGTGACTCCGAAGAGCCTCTTGAACGATGTTGTGAAGCTGCCGCTGCTGTTGAAGCCGGTGAGGTCGGCGGCTTCGGCCACGCTGAGGCGCTTCTCGGTGAGCAGAGTCGCGGCAGCGCGCAGGCGCGTGTTGCGGATGAAGTCGCGCGGCGACTGGTTTGTGATGGACTTGAGGCGGCGGTGCAGGTGGACGCGGCTGAGACCCACCTCGGCGGCGAGATATTCGACGGTGAGCTCCGGGTTGGACATCTCGCGGTTGATTACGGCCATGATACGTGTCATCAGCTTCTCGTCGGTAGACGGTACGGCAATATCGTCGATCTTGTCGTCGTGGGTCTGCCGTCCTTCGTAGACGTTCTTCAGGCTGCGGTAGCGGGCTATAAGGGCCGAAATCTTGCTCCGGACAATCTCGATGTTGAATGGCTTGGTGATGTAGTCGTCGGCTCCGGCCTCTATGGCGCTGATGTTGTCCTCGTCGCGGGTGAGGGCTGTGACGAGTATTACGGGGATGTGGTTCAGCGTGATGTTCTGCTTTATGGCGCGTGTGAGCGACAGGCCGTCCATCACGGGCATCATGACGTCGCTGACCACGAGGTCGAAGTTCTGCCGGAAGAGGAAATCGAGAGCCTCGCGGCCGTTGGAGCATGCCGTGACGCGGTAGCGCGACGATAGTTCGTGGCATAGATAGTTGCGTATCTCTTCGTCATCTTCGGCCACAAGCACGCGCGCCTCGGCGGCACGGCATTCGTCGTCCGGAGTGTCTTCGATGTCCGGCAGCAGTATCGACTTGGTGTCGTTGAAGGGTGTGCCGTGGGCCAGACGTTTCGCTCCGGGGATTGCAGCGTCTGTCTCGGAGTCGGTGTGTACCGCCGGAATGGTGACGGTGAAGCGGCTGCCGGCGCCCTCGTCGGGGTTGTCGGTGACGGAGATGGTACCTCCGTGTAACTCGACAAGCTGCTTGGTGAGGTGCAGCCCCACGCCGGTGCCGCCGGCCTGGTTGCCGTGCGCCTGATAGAAGCGGTCGAAGATGCGTTCCTTGTCCTTGTCGGGGACGCCGATGCCGGTGTCGGTGACGCTGATGGTGACAGTGCCGGCGTCGGCATCGGCGCTCAGGCCGATGCTGATGCGTCCGCCTTCGGGCGTGTACTTGACTGCGTTGGAGAGCAGGTTCATAAGCACTTTGTCGAAGTTGGCGGGGTCTATGTCTGCCTCGATGTCGGGCGACGCGTAGTTGAATACGAGGCTGATTTTCTTCCCGGCCGTCACCTGGGCGAAGGTCTCGCAGAGGTCGTTGATGAACGATACCAGCGGAGTACGTTCCAGCTGCAGACGCATCTGGCGTTTCTCAATCTTGCGGAGGTCCATAAGTTCGTCGATGTGGCGCAGAATGCGCTTGGCGTTACGCAGGATGAGACCGTACTCGTGGCGGCGCGATGGGTCGGAATCGGTGGCGAGCAGCTTCTGCAACGGGCTGATGACGAGCGACATGGGCGTGCGTATCTCGTGCGAGATGTTGACGAATGACTGAAGACGGGCCTCGTTGATCTGCTCGGTGTGCGTGAGCTTGAGCAGCTCGGCCTTGTGGCGCATGCGCGAGCGCCAGTTGCGCGCCGCGAACCATGCTATCAGCAGAACGGTGAGTACGTACAGCGCCTTGGCCCAGGGTGTGGCGAACCATGGAGCAGCAACGCGCAGCGTGACGGTCTGCACGGCCGATTCGCTGCCGTTGTCAATGGTCTTGAATGCCAGCCGGTGGGTGCCGCTTTCGAGATTGTGGAAGTTGACTATGTAGGTGCCGGCCGGGAGCCGTTCCCAGTCACGCCCGTCGAGAGAGTAGGCGAAGATGACCGATTCGGGGCGTCCCATCTCGCGTGTGCCGAACTCTACGGAGAAGGAATTTTCGTCGGGCCCGAGGCTGAAGCGGCGTGCCTCGTGGACGGGCCGGTCGGAGGGATTGGAGGGGGTGCCGTGCAGGTAGAAGCCCACGATGCGGGGCTTCCATTTGCGGCCGGGGGCGTCGATGCTGTGCGGGTTGAAGTGGGTGATGCCGCCGGGACCGCCGAAGAAGAGCTCGCCGGCGTCGTCGCGGAATGCTGTGTTCTTGTAGAATTCGTTGCCCTGGAGGCCGTCGTCCACCATGTATCCGGCAAAGAGACCGGTCTCTGTGTTGTAGCGTGTAAGGCCGGTGTTGAGGCTCATCCACACGTTGTGCCCCTCGCAGCGCACGGCGTAAACCGAATTGGTGAGCAGGCCGGCGTCGAATCCCGGGCGGGAGACGTCGCCCGTGGCCGGGTCGTAGCACACGATGCCCGATGTGGTGCCGAGCCATATGTTGCCGTCGGCGTCCTCGTCGATGGAGTAGATGATGTCGTCGCGCAGCACCGTCTTGATTTCCGGCTGCGCCAGAGATACGTTGCTGACAGTCTGGAGCCCGGAGTAGGTGCCGACATATAAGGCATTGGTCTTGGGCGAATAGTGCAGGGCGGCGATCCAGGGGTCGATGCTCTTTCGCCATGAGAACGACATGTCGGCGTGGCCGGTTTCCAGGTCGTAGCGTATCAGTCCGGAATTAAGCATTCCGAGCCATACGCTGTGGTCGCGGTCCTCGGTGATGGCGAAGCAGTGGGTGGCCGGCTCTTCTGGCGTGCGCACTATGTCGACGGGCTGCAGGTGCCCGGTGGAACGGTCCATGATGCCTACGCCGCGGTTGTAGGTGCCTACCCAGAGATTGTGGTGGCTGTCCTCGAAGATGCACATAGGCGAGGCTATGTCGTCATTGACGAGGTGGCGTGTCTGGCGGTAGTTGCGGTCGAGGGCGTAGATGCCGTCGTTGTCGGCTCCTACCCACAGTGTGCCCTCGTGGTCGCGGAAAATGGCGGAGATGCAGCTGGAGCCGATGACGTCGCTATCGGCTGACTTGGGGCCGATATAGCCGAAAGCGTTCGCACGCGTGGGTATCATTATTATTCCAGACTGATATATGCCTATCCATATGTTGCCGTCGGCATCGCGCATGGCGCAGTGCGTCTTGTCGCGGTCGAATCTTTCGCGGCTGCGGGTGTAGCGAAACTGACGGCATGTGCCGGTGGCCGGGGTGTATATGATGATCCCGTTGCCGTCGACGGCCTGGACTATGTCGCCGTTGACGTCGGCGAACAGAGATTTGATTTCCTTGCCGTCGCCGCCTGCCAGAGGCTCGAAACTGTCGCTGTCGCTGTTGAAGCGCAGCAGCTGCTGCGTTGTGCTTCCGATGTAAAGCAGACCGTCTTTGCCGATGGTCATGGCCGAGGCCACGGGGTCGCCGTCGGCGCCGTGGTAGTGGCGTACGGTATTGTCGGTGGCTATACGGTATAGTCCGGCCTGGTTCTTCGACAGCCAGATGTTGCCGGCGGGGTCGAGTACGCCGCAGTGTACGAGCCGCAGGTCGTGCGGCGCCTGCGGGATGTCCAGAATCTTCAGCGCGTCCTCGCCGTGTATGCGGAACATTTTCACGGAGTCGCCCAGTACCCAGTACTCGTTGTCGTTGCGGCGCACCGCTTGGTTGACCGAGGCGGCGAAGTCTTTGCCGTCGGCCGTACGCATGCGCGGACGGAAAGCGTCGGTCGTGGCGTCGTATAGCTGAATTCCGCGTCGTGTGCACACGTACAGCCTTCCGTCAGCGTCCTCGAAGAGCGATTTTACGAAGTTGTTGCAAAGCGACGTGGAGTCGCCCGGAATGTTACGGTAGATGGTGAATTTGTTTCCGTCGTAGCGGTTGAGGCCGTTTTCGGTTGCAATCCATATCATGCCGTTGCGATCCTGGTAGATATTGTTGACGAGGCTGCTTGATATATCATGGTCGGCATTGAAGCCGCGCACCGACTGCGCGCGGGCGCCGGTGACACAAACGCACAGAAGCAAGGCAAGTATGTAATATCTGCTCATGTAAGATTTAAGGCTTGATAAATACGTTACGCAAAGGTATATAATTTTATTTAATGTAACAATTTTTTAACTAAACGGCATGAATTTTAGTACTATATGTTAAATAACATATGTTCCATGCGATGTTACGCACGCGAAAGTACTTGTTACATGACGGACTCAGTATTCGCGTGTGGTTTTGTAACTTTGCAATTGCAATAAACCAAATCCAAAGACACATATCATGAAATACAGTCACCGGCTCATAGCCACGGCGGTGCTGGCTTGCGCACTCGGCACGGCTGCCGCCATCGACCATCCCGGAATTACGCACGACAGCATTACGCCGCAGCGCTTCGTATTGCTCGAGAACGGCGAGCCCACGCCCATCTATGTGGACGCGGCGGAGAACTCGGCCGTGCGCATAGCCGCCGGCAATCTCGCCGCCGACTTCGGCAGGGTAGGAGGCAAGGACGCCGTCATGCACTCGCGGCCGTCCGCCTCTCGTATGATTGTCGCCGGCACCTGGGACGGCCCCACGCTCAAAGCACTCGCCCGCGACAAAAATCTGAATCTCCGTGAGCTGAAAGGCAAGAACGAGCAATACGTCATCACCACCGTGAGCAATCCCTGGCCCGGCGTGGAGGAAGCGCTGGTGGTGGCCGGCAGCGACCGCCGCGGCGCGGTATACGGAATATACGAGCTGTCGGAGCAGCTTGGCGTCTCACCGTGGTACGACTGGGCCGACGCTCCGGTGCGCCACCGCGTCAGCGCGGCCATAGACCACGGTCGCTATACGGCCGGCGAACCTGCCGTGCGCTACCGCGGCATCTTCCTGAACGATGAGGCTCCGTGCCTCACGGGCTGGGTGAAGAATACCTACGGCACCGACTACGGCGACCATCGCTTCTATGCCCGTGTCTTTGAACTCATTCTGCGTCTGCGCGGCAACTTCATGTGGCCTGCCATGTGGGCGTGGGCATTTTATGCCGACGACCCCGCCAACAGCCGCACTGCCGACGAGATGGGTGTCATAATGGGTACATCCCATCACGAACCTATGGCGCGCAATCATCAGGAATGGGCGCGGCATCGCAAAGAGTACGGTAAGTGGAACTATGCCGAGAATCAGGAGGTTATTGACCGATTCTTCCGTGAGGGCATAGAACGCGCCAAGGATACGGAGGACGTTGTGACGATAGGCATGCGCGGCGACGGCGACGAAGCCATGAGCGAGGACGCCGACGTGGCCCTGCTGCGGAAGGTGATTGACAATCAGCGGAAGATTATAGCAAAGACAACCGGCCGCAAAGCATCGGAGACGCCGCAGGTGTGGGCGCTCTACAAGGAGGTCCAGGACTATTATGACAAGGGTCTGAGGGCTCCGGACGACGTAATCATGCTCGTATGCGACGACAACTGGGGCAATGTGCGCCGTCTGCCCAATGCTGAAGAACGCCGCCATCCCGGCGGCTGGGGCATGTACTACCACGTAGACTATGTTGGCGCTCCGCGCAACAGCAAGTGGCTCAACATGACGCCGATACAAGGCATGTGGGAGCAGCTGAGGCTGACCTATGACTACGGGGTCGACCGACTGTGGGTGCTCAATGTCGGCGACCTCAAGCCTATGGAATATCCCATATCGCTGTTTCTGGACATGGCCTGGAACCCCGAACGCTACGAGGCCGACAATTTCACGGACCATACACGCGGATTCTTCAGCGGCATCTTTGGAGAGCAGCAGGGCCCGGAAGCCGCGCGGATATACAATCTGTACTGCAAATATGCCGGACGCGTCACCGCGGAAATGCTCGACGCCTCGACCTACAATCTCGCTGACGGAGAATGGAAAAGCGTGGCCGACGACTGGGCGCGCCTTGAGGCCGATGCCATGCGTCAGTATCTGACACTTCCCGACGATGCGCGCGATGCCTACTTCGAGCTGGTACTCTTCCCTGTTCAGGCCATGGCGAATCTTTACGACATGTATTATTCGCAGGCCATGAATCTGGCTCTCTACGAGGCCGGCGACCCGCGGGCCAACGACTGGGCTGACCGCTGCGAGAAAGCCTTCCGCCGCGACGCGGAGCTGATGGACGTCTACAACAATACCCTTGCCGGCGGCAAATGGCGCGGCATGATGACGCAGAAGCATATCGGCTATACCTCGTGGAACGACGCTTTCCCTGCCGACACGCTGCCGGCGCTGAAACGCATTCAGAACACCGTTCGTGACTGCGGCGGATACGTCACCACCGTCCGCGACGGCGTGGCCGTAATCGAGGCCGAGCACTTCAACAGCGCCGTCGCCGCACCGGGTCTGAAATGGACCGTAATCCCCGACATGGGACGTACACTCAGCGGTGTTGCTCTGAGGCCCTACACCGAGCCCGTAGGCGACAGTCGGTTGAGCTATCGTATCGACAACCATGGCGCACAGCCCGACTCCGTGACGGTACACGTTGTGGTGAAATCCACCCTCGACTTTCTCAATGCCGGCGGCCATTGCTACACTGTGGGCCTTGACGGTGCCGAACCGGTGACAGTCAATTTTAACGCTGACCTGCTCGACACGCCGCAGTATCAGTATACCGTTTTCTATCCCACTGTGGCTCGCCGCGTGGTAGAGAAAACCGTGCGGCTCCCTCTTGACAAAAGCATTGCTGAGCACACGCTGACGCTCCGTCCCCTCGCTCCCGGCATAGTCTTCGAGAAGGTTGTGGTGGACTTCGGCGGTTACCGCCCCGGTTACCTCTTCGGCCGTGAATCGCCTTACAGGCGCGACAATGTTACGGTGCAGACGAAATAATGTAACACAGGAGCCTCCCGGTTATCGCAAAAATGCGCTAAATTTGCATATCTGAATACCTGAACCGCATCTCATGAAACGTTTCACAACAGTTGTCGCCGCCTTGGCGTGCATTCTGGCCATATCGGCAGCCTCGCGTCTCGATACACGCGGCACTGCACGCACCCTCACTGTGGACGGCGAGCCCTTCTTCATCCTCGGCGGTGAGCTCGGCAACAGCGCGGCTACTTGCGACGCCGACATCGAGCGTATATTTCCCCGTCTGGCGGCAATGAACCTCAATACTGTGCTTGTGCCGGCCTACTGGGACCTTACGGAGCCGGAGGAGGGACGGTTTGATTTCTCGCTTACCGACAAGGTCATTGACGAGGCGCGCCGCAACGGCATGCATGTCGTGTTTCTGTGGTTCGGCGCGTGGAAGAATTCCATGAGCTGCTACGCTCCCGCATGGTTCAAGACCGACACTCGACGCTTCCCCCGCGCCCGTACGGCGTCCGGAAAGCCTTTGGAGATAGCGTCGGCATTCTCGTCCGAGGTGCTGGACGCCGACCGCCGCGCGTTCGGCACTTGGCTCAGGCATGTTGCTGAAACTGATAGTTGCGGCACCGTGATAATGGTGCAGATAGAAAACGAAATTGGAATGCTGGAGGATGCGCGCGACCATAGTCGGGCAGCCGAGGCAGAGTATGCCAAGGGTGTGCCTGCCGAGCTGATGAAGCATCTGACAAAGAACACCCGCACGCTGCACCCGTCGCTGCTGGAGAAATGGCGCGCCAACGGTTCGCGCCGAAGCGGCAGCTGGGCCGACGTGTTCGGCGACGACCGCTATACCGATGAGTATTTCATGGCCTGGAACTACGGGCGTTATGTCGAGGCCATGGCCCGCGAGGCCCGCAGTATCGTGCCTGACATGCCGCTGTACGTCAACGCAGCCATGAACAGCCGCGGCCGTCGACCGGGCGAATACCCGTCGGCAGGCCCTCTGGCACATCTCAAGGATATATGGCATGCCGCTGCGCCGAGCATCGACATTCTTGCTCCTGACATCTACGACGCCGGATTTGCCGACTGGATGGCACAATATGCGCTGCCCGACAATCCTCTGTTTGTTCCCGAGGTGCGCCGCGGTCCCGAAAACGGCGCGCAGGCCTACTATATCATCGGTCATCACGACGCTGTGGGCATCAGTCCTTTCGCCATCGAGAACGGCAGCGACAGTTCTTCGTCATCAATGGTGATGGCCTACGACAGACTTTCGGAACTCACACCCCTGCTCGCGCGCTACGCCGGCACTGACGCCATGGACGGAGTGCTGCTGAGCGCCGAAAAACCTCGTACCGTCTTGACCGACGGCGACACACGCATCACGCTCTCCCACTTCTTCACGCTACCCTGGGACCCCCGCGCTACCGACGGCAGCGAATGGCCGCAGACCGGCGCCGTGCTGATAAAGCTCGCCGCCAACGAGTACATACTTGCCGGAACCGGAGTTGTGGCTACGTTCGAGAATGTCGGTGAGAAAGGCGCCACAGCCCGGCTCGGTGAAGACGGATTTCTGAATGCCGGTGACGACCGCAGAGCCGATGCTGCCGGCGTTGCTACGCCACGCGTGGGGCTCGCAACAGTGGAGGAGGTGGCCGTACAGCCCGACGGGACCTTGCGCCGCGTACGCTCGTTCAATGGCGACGAAACCCATCAGGGACGCCATGCGAGAATATCTGTCGACGACCATAAAATACTACATATCAAAACCTACAATTATAAATAAACCATGAAATCAAGCATACTCGGCCTCATTGCCATAGCTGCTGTAGCCGCCCCGACTGCCACTGCCCGCGTGCAGTTGCCGTCGGTAATCTGCGACGGCATGGTGGTGCAGCGCGGTCGCCCGGTGCATATATGGGGCACCGCCGACCCCGGAGAGGCTGTTACCGTGAAGACCTCCGCCCATAAGGCCAAAGCTGTCAGCACCACTGCCGACAGTCTTGGCCGCTGGAGCGTGAATGTGCCGGAACTGAAACCGGGCGGTCCTTATGTCATAAGCGTAAACGACCAGACTGTCAGTGATGTGCTATGCGGCGACGTGTTCCTTTGCTCGGGACAGAGCAATATGGAGCTGCCCGTGCGGCGCGTTACGGACATGTTCGCTGACGAGATAGGCGCTTATGAAAACGCGCAGATACGCCATTACGCCGTGCCGCAGACGACGGCTTTCCACGGTCCCGAGACCGATACGCCGAAGTCGGCATGGAAATCCTGCACGCAGGATAACGTGATGAACTTCTCGGCCCTGGCCTATTTCTTTGCCAAGGAACTGAATGCTCGCACGGGTTTGCCCGTCGGCATTGTTAACGCCAGCTGGGGAGGTACGCCTGTCGAGGCGTGGATGAGCGAGGAGAGCCTCGCGCCCTGGCCTGCCGATTTGGCGAAAAAGAAAATTTATGAGGATGACGGCTACCGCGAGCGCATCAAACGCCTTGAGGGTGAGAATTACGGCCACTGGAACGCCGTGCTTTATGCATCGGATCCCGGCCTGCATACCGCCACCCGCTGGAACGACCCCGCGTTCGACGACAACGACTGGACAGAGGTTGACCTGCTTGAAAGCGCCTGGGGGCAGAATCCCGCCAATGGCTACAACCTCAACGGTTCGCATTGGCTGCGCCGTCATGTGGAGCTGACAGCGCCGGAGGCTTCCGGCGAGGCAGTGCTTCGACTCGGATGCTTCGAGGGTGCCGATTCGGCTTTCGTCAACGGCCGTTTCGTAGGCACGGTGGGCTACCAGTATCCGCCGCGCATCTACAAGGTGCCCGCAGGTGTGCTGCACGAGGGCGACAACGTGATTGCCGTGCGCTGCATCAGCGGCGGAGGCACTCCGCGCTTCGTGCTTGACAAGCCGTATAAACTGATTCTGGCCGACGGTGGCGAGAAGTCGCTCGAAGGCCTGTGGCGCCACCATGTAGGAGCGCAGTTGCCGTCGGGACCGGGCATGATTTTCTACCACTATACGCCCGTGGTGCTCCACGATGCCATGATTGCTCCTCTGCAGGGAATGAATTTCGCCGGCGCCGTGTGGTATCAGGGTGAGTCGAACGTAAGCAACCGGCGCGAGTACGCCGACAAGCTCAAGGCCATGATTGCCGAGTGGCGCGAACTTCTTGGCGATGCCGACATGCCTTTCCACATCGTGGAGCTGGCCGATTTCCTCCATTCATCCGACACCGGAGGCCGCGCCGCCTGGGCCGAAATGCGCCGCATGCAGGCCAAAGCCGCTGACGAGACTCCCGGCGCGACACTCGTGCGCAACAGCGATCTCGGCGAATGGAACGACATCCATCCCCTTGACAAGAAAACCCTCGGCATACGCGTAGCCGATGCCGTAATACCGACACTGCCAAAGAAATAACTATACTATGAACGATACACTCACCACACCCTCCTCCTCGGTTGCAGCCGAGAGCAAGGGCTTTTACAAACTGAACTGGCTGCAGCGCATCGGCTTCGGCTCGGGCGACCTTGCGCAGAATCTTATCTATCAGACCATCAGCATGTATCTGCTGTTCTACTACACCAATGTGTTCGGGCTCGACCCGGCTGTGGCGGCGGTTATGTTCCTGATAGTCCGTATAGTGGATGTGATATGGGACCCCATCGTCGGCGCGTTCGTCGACAAGCACGACCCGTCGCTCGGCAAGTACCGTGCATATCTGATTCTCGGTGGTCTGCCTCTTACCGGCTTTGCCATTCTGTGCTTCTGGAACGGCTTCAGCGGCTCGCTGCTCTATGCATATGTCACTTACGTTGGCCTGTCGATGTGCTACACGGTGGTGAATGTGCCGTACGGCGCGCTCAACGCCTCGCTCACACGCGACACCAACGAGGTTACCATCCTTACCTCCACGCGCATGTTCATGGCCAACCTCGGCGGCCTCGCCGTTGCCAGCGGCGTACCTATGGTTGTGCGCCACTTCGACCCCTCCGAAGTGAGCGACCTCTCGAGCAACGACTCGGCATGGTTCGCCACCATGACAATCTATGGCCTGGTAGGTCTTGCGCTCCTTATCTTCTGCTTCTCGCAGTGTCGCGAACGAGTAGTCATGGCCAAGAGCGAGACCGAGAACGTACGCGTCAGCGACCTTTGGCTTGAGTTCATGCGCAATCGTCCCCTGCGCATCCTTGCATTCTTCTTCATCACGGCTTTCGCCATGATGGCGATAGGCAACTCGGCCGGCGCCTACTACATCAACTACAACCTGCACGGCTCGGCCAGCGAGCTCGCTGTCTTCATGGGTCTCGGCTCTGTGCCTGCGTTCATATTCATGCCTCTCATACCGGCCATCAAGCGCAAGGTAGGCAAAAAAGGCATGTTCTACATCTTCCTTGCCACGGCTATCGTGGGCATGGCTCTCCTCTACGTCATCTCAATGATTGACGCTCTGAAGGAACATATGTGGATGGTGTACGTAGCCCAGTTCATCAAGTCGACCGGTGTCATTGTGGCTACCGGCTACATGTGGGCTCTCGTCCCCGAGGTCATCAGCTACGGCGAGTACACCCACGGCAAGCGTATAAGCGGTATCGTGAACGCGCTGACGGGAATATTCTACAAGGCCGGCATGGCTCTCGGCGGCGTGGTTCCCGGCCTGGTTCTGGCCTTTGTCGGCTTCGACAAGGATGCGTCTTCGCAGAGCCTCTTTGCGCAGCAGGGCATACTGTGGCTTGTGGCCGTGATTCCTGCGCTGCTGCTCCTCCTCTCCATGTTCATAATCTCGCGCTACGAGCTCGACGACGACCGCATCGACGCCATCAACGCCGAAATCGAGAAACGCAACCTCCAGTAATCTACCCGCTACATATATATAATAATGAAACGAGTATTAAGCATTCTGCTGATTGCAGGCGCCGCTTCGGGCGCCGCCGAAGAAATCCCGCTTAAAGACGTGTTCGGCGACAGCTTCCTTATCGGTGCGGCTATCAACGACCGACAAGCCAAGGAAATCGACACCAAGGCTGCCGAGGTGGTTAAGCGCCACTTCAATAGTGTTGTGGCTGAAAACGTGATGAAAAGCGAGGAAATCCATCCCGAGAAGGGGGTCTACCACTGGGAGGATGCCGATGCGTTCGTCGACTTCGGCGAACGTAATGGCATGGCTATCATAGGTCATTGCCTGATATGGCACAGCCAGCTTCCGGCATGGTTCGCAAAAGACGACGAGGGCAACGATGTGTGTGCCGACACGCTCAAGGCCCGCATGCGCGACCATATCCACACCGTTGTAGGGCGATACAAAGGCCGTATAAAAGGCTGGGATGTCGTCAACGAGGCCATCGTCGAGAACGGCTCCTACCGCAAGAGTCCGTTCTACCGCATTCTCGGTGAAGAGTTTATCCCGCTGGCGTTTCAGTACGCCCACGAGGCCGACCCCGACGCCGAGCTGTATCTCAACGACTATGGCATGAACGTGCCCGGACGCCGCGATGCCTATGTGCGCCTTATCAAAAATCTTAAAGACCGCGGGCTGCGCATCGACGCCATAGGCATGCAGGGGCACATGGGTATGGACTACCCCGACTACACGGAGTTCGAAACCTCCCTTGAGGCTTTTGCGGCCACAGGCGTGAAAGTGATGATTACGGAGTGGGACATGAGCGCGCTGCCCACAATCAGCCGGTCGTCCAACATCAGCGACCTGGTGGCTTTCCGCAAGGCCATGAATCCTTATCCCGACGGACTGCCGGAGGATGTCGCCGCGCGCTGGAACAGCCGCATGGATGCGTTCTTCAGCATGTTCCTGCGCCATGCCGATGTGATAGACCGCGTCACGGTGTGGGGCGTCGACGACAGCACCAGCTGGAAGAACGGATTCCCTGTGCGCGGGCGCGTGGACTATCCCGTGCTGTTCGGCCGTGACTACTGTATGAAGCCATTTATGAAAAAACTCACCGAATACCATAGACACAAATGAAAAAAAGGTATCTTTTCCCGGCCGACTATATGGCCGACCCGAGTGTACACGTCTTCAACGGACGCATTTACATATATCCTTCCCACGACTGGGAATGCGAGAACGTGGAGAACGACAACGGCGACCAGTACGTGATGAAGGACATGCATGTGCTCAGCATCGACGGCGACCCCATGACCGGCAAGGTGACCGACCACGGCAAGGCGCTCGACATAGTCGACATACCCTGGGCAGGACGTCAGCTCTGGGACTGCGACTGCGCCGAGAAGGACGGCAAATACTACGTGTATTTCCCTCTCAAGGACAAGAATGACATCTTCCGCATCGGCGTTGCCATAGCCGACCGTCCCGAGGGTCCCTTCGTTCCCCAGCCCGATCCCATACGCGGCAGCTACTCGATGGACATCTGCGTGCTCCCCGAGGACGGCGAGTATTACCTCTATTTCGGCGGTCTTTGGGGCGGACAGCTTCAGCGCTACCGCGACAACAAGGCTCTGGAGAGCGCCGAGTTGCCCGAGGGTGCCGAGCCTTCGCTGCCCAGCCGCTGCGTGCGTCTGACCCATGACATGCTTCAGTTTGCCGAGGAACCGCGGCCCGTGCAGGTGGTCGACGAGGAGGGAAAGCCCCTGCGTGCCGACGACCCGCACCGCTTCTTCGAGGCTTCCTGGGTGCATAAGTACAACGGCAAATACTATTTCTCATATTCAACCGGCGACAGCCATCTGCTGTGCTACGCCATCGGCGACAATCCCTACGGACCGTTCACCTATCAGGGCGTCATTCTCACCCCCGTTGTGGGCTGGACCACCCACCACAGCATAATAGAATACGGCGGGAAGTGGTATCTTTTCCATCACGACAGCGTGCCCAGTGGCGGCAAGTCGTGGCTCCGCAGCCTCAAGGTGTGCGAGATTACCTACGATGCCGAGGGCCGTATCCACACTGTCAACGGTATGGACGACGCTGAATGAATCGCATTTTGTATATAGCAGTCGCCCTTGTGTGCGCCGCCTGCGGCTCGCACAGGGGCGAGCCTGTCCCCGAAACTCCTGCCGCGATGGCGGCCAAAGTGCTCTCTGAGAGCTATAACGGCGCTTTCGAGCTGGAAACGGCCGCGGACAGCACCATCACTGCCGAAGAAGGTTTCCGCATCCGTGTCGTGCCGGAACGCGGCGCCGTAGTCACGGCACCCGACGGCCGCGGACTGCTCTATGGTGCCTATGCGCTGCTGCGCATGCACGACGCCGGAGCCGACACGGTTGGTGCCGACGTGGTGGAGAATCCGGCCTATGCCCTGCGTATGCTCAACCATTGGGACAACCTGGACGGCACCGTGGAGCGTGGCTATGCCGGCCGCAGCATATGGCACTGGGACGCTCTGCCCGACACCGTGTCGCCGCAGATAGCCGAGTACGGCCGCCGCTGCGCCGCCGTCGGCATCAATGCCGCTGTGCTCAACAACGTCAACGCCTCGCCGCAGATTCTCTCCGGCGAGTATCTTCGCAAAGTCAAGGCCGTAGCCGACGCTCTCCGGCCTTACGGCATCAGTGTGTGGTTATCCGTCAACTTCGCCTCGCCCATAGTGCTGGACTCGCTTCAGACCGCCGACCCGCTTAGCCCCGCCGTGGCCGGATGGTGGCAGCGCAAGGCCGACGAGGTGTATGCGCTGATTCCGGACTTCGGCGGCTTCCTGGTGAAGGCCAACAGCGAGGGGCAGCCGGGGCCGTGCGACTATGGACGCACCCATGCCCAGGGTGCCAATATGCTCGCCGAGGCTCTTGCCCCGCATGGCGGCAATGTGATATGGCGCGCCTTCGTCTACTCACCGGCCGATGCCGACCGTGCCAAGCAGGCCTATATCGAGTTTCAGCCTCTCGACGGCCAGTTCGCGCCCAATGTCATAGTGCAGGTGAAGAACGGCCCGGTAGATTTTCAGCCGCGTGAGCCTTACAGCCCGCTTTTCGGCGCGATGCCCTCCACGCCGCAGGCTGTCGAGTTCCAGGTCACGCAGGAGTATCTCGGGCATTCCAACCATGTGGCGTATCTCGCGCCAATGTGGAGCGAGTTCTTCAGCTATGTCGACCCTGCATCGCTGGATGCCGTGGCCGGAGTCGCCAATGTGGGCGACAGCCCTTGCCTCACCGGCTCGCCCGTGGCCGACCTCAACTGGTACGCCCTTGGACGCCTGGCGTGGAATCCGCGCCTGACGCCCGCAGCCATCGCCGACGAGTGGATGGCGCGCAATCTGTGGCGTGACTACGTGGAGGTGCCGGACAGCGTGCGCGCGTCCGTGCGCGACATGCTGCTGCGCTCGCGTGAGGCCGTAGTGGACTATATGATGCCCCTCGGGCTGCATCATCTATTCGCTTTCGGCCATCATTACGGCCCGGAGCCGTGGTGCGACCCCGAGGGTGCGCGTCCCGACTGGCTGCCGAAATACTATCACCGCGCCGACCGCGCCGGTCTCGGCTTCGACCGTTCTTCGCGCGGCAGCAACGCTGTGGCCCAGTATCCCGACAGTCTGTGCCGCGTGCTGGACGATGTCTCCACATGCCCTGAGCAGTTCCTGCTTTGGTTCCACCATGTGCCGTGGACGTACCGCATGCACTCCGGCCGCACGCTTTGGCAGGAACTCTGCGCGGCTTATGTCCGCGGTGTCGACAGCGTGGACTCGTTCGGCCGCACCTGGGAAGCCGCGCGCCCGTACGTGCGCCCGGAGATGTACGACGCTGTCAGTGCCAATCTCCGTACTCAGGCGCGCGATGCCCGCTGGTGGCGCGACGCATGCCTGCAATATTTCGCGCAGTTCTCCGGCATGCCGCTGCCGCCCGGAGTGCCCGAGCCGGGTCATACCCTCGACTCGCTCATGCGCGTGAAGCTGCCTATCACAAATTTTGAATGTCCCTCCGACTCGCTCCTCAATAAATTGCGCTGATGCGCGTCTATAATAATAGAAAGACACAACTTCATCAAACTTATATCTATGTACCTATTAGGTTATGACATCGGCACCTCATCGGTGAAAGCGTCGCTCGTTGACGCATCTACCGGCCGTGCCGTCGCCTCCGACTTCTATCCCAAGCAGGAGGCTCCCATCAAAGCTCTTCATTCAGGCTGGGCCGAGCAGGACCCCGACAGTTGGTGGCAGTATCTCAAGGAAGCCACAGCCGCCGTGCTTGCCAAGGCCGGAGTGTCGGCCGCCGACATCGCCGCCATCGGTTTCTCCTATCAGATGCATGGCCTTGTCTGCATCGACGACAAACGCAAGCCCCTGCGCGACGCCATCATTTGGTGCGACAGCCGTGCCGTGCCTTATGGCCGCAAGGCTTTCGAGAATCTCGGCGCCGACAAGTGCCTCGGCCATCTGCTCAACTCGCCGGGCAACTTCACCGCCGCCAAGCTGGCGTGGGTGAAGGAAAACGAGCCCGAGGTATTCGACCGCATTTACAAAATCATGCTGCCGGCCGACTATATCGCCATGCGCATGACGGGCGAGATCGTAAGCAATCCCGAGGGTCTCAGCGAGATGATGCTTTGGGACTTCAAGAACGACGCTCCCGCCTGGTTCCTCATGGAGTATTTCGGTTTCCCTGCCGAAATCCTGCCTGAAATCCGCACCACTTTCTGCGAGCAGGGCCGTCTGACGCCCGAAGCCGCAGCCGAGCTCGGCCTCGTTGCCGGCATCCCTGTCACCTACCGCGCCGGCGACCAGCCTAACAACGCTCTGTCGCTGAACGTGTTCGAGCCGGGCGAGATCGCCTCTACGGCCGGAACGTCGGGCGTGGTGTACGGTGTCAACGGCAACATCGACTATGACCCTCTCAGCCGCGTCAACAACTTCGCCCACGTGAACCACACAGCCGCCGCGCCCCGCATCGGCGTGCTCACGTGCATCAACGGCACCGGCATCCTCAACTCCTGGGTGAAGCGCAACATCGCCCCGGCCGGCATCAGCTATGACGACATGAACCGCCTTGCCGCCGAGATTCCCGCAGGCTCCGAGGGCGTCAGCATCATGCCCTTCGGCAACGGCGCCGAGCGTCTGCTCGAGAACCGCGAGGCCGGCTGCTCATTCCATGGTATCAACTTCAACGTCCATGATCGCCGCCACATCATCCGCGCCGCGCAGGAGGGTATCGTGTTCTCGTTCATGTACGGCATCGAGATAATGCAGAAGCTCGGCCTTAAAGTGGACCGCATCCACGCCGGCAATGCCAACATGTTCCTGAGTCCGGTATTCCGCCAGACACTGGCCGACGTCAGCGGCGCTACCATCGAGCTGTACGACACCGACGGCAGCGTGGGTGCAGCCATCGGCGCAGGCCTCGGTGCAGGCATCTACAAGAACCGCGAGGAGGCTTTCGCATCGCTCGAACGCCTCGCCACCATCGCTCCCGACCCGGCCACGCGTCCCGCCGTACTTGAGGCTTACGCCCTGTGGAAGAGCCGTCTTTAACAAATGAACAAACCAACCTAATCACAATAACTTAATCCTATAAAACTATGGCAAAAGAATATTTTCCCGGCATAGGCAAGATAGCCTACGAGGGTCCCGAGAGCCACAACCCGCTGGCCTACCGCTACTACGACGCAAACCGCGTTGTCCTCGGCAAGAAGATGAGCGAATGGCTGAAGTTCGCAATGGCCTGGTGGCACACACTGTGCGCCGAGGGCGCCGACCAGTTCGGCACCGGCACCAAGAAGTTCCCCTGGAACGAGGCTCCCGACGCAATGACAGCCGCCAAGCAGCGCGCCGACGCCGGCTTCGAGGTGATGCAGAAACTCGGCATCGAATACTTCTGCTTCCACGACACCGACCTCATCGGCGACCTTACCGACATCGACAGCTACGAGGCCCGCATGCACGAGATCGTGGCCTACCTGAAGGAGAAGATGGCCGCCACCGGCATCAAGAACCTGTGGGGCACGGCCAACGTGTTCGGCAACGCCCGCTACATGAACGGCGCCGCCACCAACCCCGACTTCGACGTCGTGGCCCGCGCAGCCGTGCAGATCAAGAACGCCATCGACGCCACCATCGCCCTGGGCGGCAGCAACTACGTGTTCTGGGGCGGCCGCGAAGGCTACATGAGCCTGCTGAACACCGACCAGAAGCGCGAGAAGGAGCACCTGGCGACGATGCTCACCATCGCCCGCGACTACGCACGCGCCCATGGCTTCAAGGGCACCTTCCTGATCGAGCCCAAGCCCATGGAGCCGACCAAGCACCAGTACGACGTCGACACCGAGACAGTAGTAGGCTTCCTGAAGGCCCACGGTCTTGACAAGGACTTCAAGGTGAACATCGAGGTGAACCACGCCACCCTGGCCGGCCACACCTTCGAGCACGAGCTGGCCGTGGCCGTCGACAACGGCATGCTCGGCAGCATCGACGCCAACCGCGGCGACTACCAGAACGGCTGGGACACCGACCAGTTCCCCATCGACAACTACGAGCTGACGCAGGCCATGATCCAGATCATCCGCAACGGCGGTCTGGGCAACGGCGGCACCAACTTCGACGCCAAGACGCGCCGCAACTCCACCGACCCCGAGGACATCTTCATCGCCCACATCGCCGGCATGGACGCCATGGCCCGTGCCCTGCTCAGCGCAGCCGAGCTGCTTGAGAAGAGCCCGTACAAGAAGATGCTGGCCGAGCGCTACGCAAGCTTCGACGGCGGCGAAGGCAAGAAGTTCGAGGAAGGCAAGCTCACCCTCGAGGAAGTGGTTGCCTACGCCAAGACACAGCCCGAGCCCGCAGTCACCAGCGGCAAGCAGGAGCTGTACGAAGCCATCGTCAACATGTACGTTTAAAACAGTTTAGAGTTTAGGGTTTAGGGTTTAGAGAAATGAAGCCCTAAACCCTAAACCTTTAAACCATAAACCTTAAACTTTAAACTTAAGAATGGAAAAAACCTGGCGTTGGTTCGGACCCAACGATCCCATCACTCTCGACATGCTGCGCCAGATAGGCGTCGAAGGCATTGTCACCGCCCTGCACCATATTCCCAACGGAGAAGTGTGGAGCCTCGACGAAGTAATGAAGATGAAGAATTTCATCGAGGACCACGGCCTGCGCTGGTCGGTGGTGGAGAGTCTGCCAGTGAGCGAGGCCATCAAGTACGCTGGCCCCGAACGCGACCGCCTTATTGAGAATTACAAGGAGAGCCTTGCCAACCTCGGCCGCGCCGGTGTCCGCACGGTATGCTATAACTTCATGCCTGTGCTCGACTGGGCCCGTACCGAACTGGAGTACCCCAATGCCGACGGTACGTCCAATTTATACTTCAACAAAGCTGAATTCGCCTATTTCGACTGCCACATCCTGGGCCGCAAGGACGCCCGTCTCGACTATGACGACGAGACGCTCGCCCGCATGGACGCTTTGGCCGCAACCATGGACGACGAAGGACGCAAGCGCCTTGTAGACAATATTATTGTCAAGACACAGGGCTTTGTCAACGGTAACATTACCGAAAATGATCTCAAGCCGGTAGAGAAGTTCCGCGAACTCCTCGCGCTCTACGACGGCATGACGCGCGACGACCTCCGCGCCAACATGAAATACTTCCTCGAGGCCATAATGCCCGTGTGCGAGGAGTGGGATGTCAATATGTGCGTGCATCCCGACGACCCCCCGCGCCAGATTCTCGGTCTGCCGCGCATCGTCACCTGCGATGACGACATCGACTGGTTCCTCCACGCTGTGGACAATCCGCACAACGGCCTCACGTTCTGCGCCGGTTCGCTGAGCGCCGGCGCCCACAACGACGTCGTGGAGCTGGCCCGCAAATATGCCTCGCGCACTCACTTCGCCCATATCCGCATCTGCAAGGTGCTGCCCAACGGCGACTTCCGCGAGGCGTCGCATCTCGACCCGCGCCTGGTAGAGATAGTGCGCATCTTCGAGAAGGAGTGCCCCGGCGTTCCAATGCGTGTGGACCATGCACCCCTTATGCTCGGCGACGAGAAGTTGGGCTACAATGCCGGTTACTCTTTCCACGGCCGCATGCTGGCCTTAGGCATGGTAGGCGGCATCATGGCAGCTGTGAAACAATAAACAATCTCTACATATAATGAACCTTTTCGACATCAGGAACAATGTGACCGTCATCACCGGCGGCACAGGCGTGCTCGGCCGCGCTATAGCAAAATATCTCGCCTGCGAGGGCGCCAAAGTGATAATCCTTGGCCGCAAGGAGGATGTGGGGCGTGCAATAGTCGACGACGTCATGGCCGCCAATCCCGCGGGCAGCATCGAGTTCATGAGCACCGACGTCATGAACCGCGAGCTCGTGGAGCGCAACTGCGCCGACATCGTGGCACGCTACGGTCGCATCGACACTCTGCTCAACGCCGCAGGCGGCAATCAGAAGGGCGCCACCATCGCCCCGGACCAGACGTTCTTCGACCTCGACCCCGAGCAGTTCCAGAAAGTGCTGTCGCTAAACCTCACGGGCACGGTCATCCCCACGCAGGTATTCCTCAAGCCCATGGTAGAGCAGGGACGCGGCTCCATCATCAATTTCTCATCCATGGCCGCTTTCCGCCCTATGACCCGCGTCTGCGGCTATGCCGCCGCCAAGGCCGGCATCAGCAACTTCACGGCCTATATGGCCACGGAGTGCGCCCGCAAGTTCGGCGAGGGCATACGCGTCAACGCCATCGCCCCCGGCTTCTTCATCACCGAGCAGAACAGGTCGCTCCTCACCAACCCCGACGGCAGTTTCACCGAGCGCGGCCGCGACGTCATCCGTCAGACTCCCTTCGGCCGCATGGGCGAGCCTGAGGAGCTGTGCGGCACCATACACTATCTCATGAGCGACGCCTCGCGCTTTGTCACCGGCACGGTAGCCGTGGTCGACGGCGGCTTCAACTGCTTTGCCATGTGACGCCATGAAACAGTTTCTTGACGAGAATTTCCTGCTCGGCAGCGCTACCGCGCAGTCGCTCTACCGCGAGAATGCCGCCGCGCAGCCCATCATCGACTATCACTGCCACCTCGACCCGCGCCTCATAGCCGAAGACCGGCCTTTCCGTTCCATTACGGAGCTGTGGCTGGCAGGCGACCACTACAAGTGGCGTGCCGAACGCGCCAACGGCGTGGACGAGCGATACATCACCGGCGACGCCTCCGACTGGGAGAAGTTTCAGAAATGGGCCGAAACCGTGCCTTACACCTTCCGCAACCCATTGTACCACTGGACGCACATGGAGCTGCGCACGGCCTTCGGCATCGACCGTACGCTCAACCCCGAGTCGGCCCGCGAGATCTTCGACGAGTGCAACGCGCGCCTGGCCTCCGACCCGTCCATGACGCCCCGCGGCCTCATGCGCCGCTACGGCGTGGAGCTGGTCTGCACCACCGACGACCCCGCCGACTCGCTGGAGCATCACCGGGCCATACGCGAAAGCGGCTTCGAGATACGCGTGCTTCCCACCTGGCGCCCCGACAAGGCCATGGCCGTGGAGAATCCCGCCGCCTATCAGGACTATCTGCGCCGCCTCGGTGCGGCCGCCGGTGTGGAAATCCGCCGCTTCGCCGACCTTGAGGACGCCCTTCGCCGCCGCCACGACTTCTTCGCGGCCGCCGGATGCCGCCTCAGCGACCACGGCCTCGACCGTTTCTATGCCGACGACTTCGACGACGCCGACATCGAGCGCATCTTCGCCCGTGTGCTCGACGGCCATGTCCCCTCGGAGCGCGAGATTGCTCAGTTCCGCAGCAAGATGCTCCTGCTATTCGCCGCCATGGATGCCGAGGCCGACTGGACCCAGCAGTTCCACTATGGCACCATCCGCAACGCCAATACCCGCATGATGCGTTCCGTAGGTCCCGACACGGGCTTCGACAGCATCGGCGAGTTCACCACGGCCACGCAGCTTGCGGCCTTCCTCGACCGCCTCGACCTCCACGGCAAGCTCGGACGCACTATCATCTACAACCTCAACCCCGCCGCCAACGAGATGGTGGCCACGATGATAGGCAACTTCCAGGACGGACGCACACCCGGCAAGATTCAGTTCGGCTCGGGGTGGTGGTTCAACGACCAGACCGACGGCATGCGCCGACAGATGAACGCTCTCTCGCTCCTCGGCCTCCTCAGTCGCTTCGTCGGCATGCTCACCGATTCGCGCTCCTTCCTCTCCTATCCGCGCCACGACTACTTCCGCCGCACCCTCTGCGACATGGTAGGCGCCGACATCGAGGCCGGACTCATTCCCTTCTCCGGCTACGAGGAGCGCCGCGTCCGCGACATGATCGAGGACATCTGCTACCGCAATGCCCGCGACTACTTCCATTTTTAATTAATAGTTTATAGTTTGACGGTAGGAACAGGAAGATACTGCGCATGACGAGATACAGAAGGACATAAGGTCATAGGAAACAAAAAAATAATAATTCTTATGTCGCTTTTGACCTTATGTCTTTATGTTTCTCTCCAGGCGACACTACTCACCTCTCTTACCTATAAACTATCAACTATAAACTAAATAAAAAACCTTAAACCTCAATGAAAAAGACCAACTGGCGCTGGGTCATCTGCTCGTTGCTGTTCTTCGCCACCACCATCAACTATCTCGACCGTCAGGTCCTCTCCCTCACCTGGAAAGACTTCATCGCCCCCGAATTCCACTGGACCGACACCGCCTACGGCACTATCACAGGCTTCTTTTCGCTCTTCTACGCCGCCGTAAGTCTCTTTGCCGGCAAGTTCATCGACTGGATGGGAGCACGTCGCGGCTACCTCTGGGCCATCTTCGTCTGGTCCCTCGCCGCCTGCCTCCACGCCGGCTGCGGATGGGTCACCATGAAGGTTGAGGGAGTCGAATCCATAGCCGCCCTCCGCGCCATCGAGAGTGGCAGCGCTCTCGCCCTGGCCGTCTCAACCCTCAGCGTATATCTGTTTTTGGGATGTCGCGCGCTGCTGGCCCTCGGCGAGGCCGGCAATTTCCCCGCCGCCATCAAGGTCACCGCCCTCTACTTCCCCAAGAAGGACCGCGCCTTCGCCACAGCCATATTCAACAGCGGCGCCAGCGTCGGCGCCCTTTCCGCACCACTCTGCATCCCCCTGCTGGCCCGCATGTGGGGCTGGGAGATGGCATTTATCATCATCGGCGCCCTCGGCTTCGTGTGGATGTTCTTCTGGGCCGGCTCCTATGAGCTGCCCGAGAAGTCGAAGCGCGTCAACAGCGCCGAGCTTGCCTACATCCAGCAGGACGAGGCCGGCGAGTCCGAGGAGCAGATAGAACAGCAGCAGACCCGTTCGCTGCCTTTCTGGCGCTGCTTCGGCTTCCGCCAGACCTGGGCCTTCATCACCGGCAAGGCCCTCACCGACGGCGTCTGGTGGTTCTTCCTCTTCTGGGCGCCCGCCTACTTCTCCGACCAGTACGGCTACGCTTCCTACACGCCTATGGGCCAGGCGCTCATCTTCACCCTCTACCTCATCGTCACCATCGTCAGCATCGGCGGCGGCTACCTCCCCAAAATCTTCATAGACCGCCTCGGCATGAATCCCTATGCCGGACGCATGCGTGCCATGCTCATCTTCGCCTTCCTGCCCGTGCTCGCCCTATTCGCCCAGCCCCTTGGTGTCCACTCCGCATGGTGGCCCGCCGTCATCATAGGTCTCGCAGGCGCAGGCCATCAGGCATGGAGCGCCAACCTCTACTCCACCATCGGCGACATGTTCCCCACCAGCACCGTGGCCTCCATCGTAGGCATCGGCACCATGGCCGGCGGCATCGGCTGCTACGTCATCAACCAGGGCAGCGGCATCCTCTTCGACTACGCCGCCGCACGCGGCGCCGCCTTCACCTTCTTCGGATTCGAGGGCAAGCCCGCCGGCTACATGATCGTCTTCTGCATCTGCGCACTCAGCTACATCCTCGCCTGGGCCATCATGAAAGCACTCGTCCCCCGCTACCGCAAGATAGAGCTGTAATGCCCCAGGCAGTGAAGAGTTAGGAGTGAGGAGTGAGGAGTGAGGAGTGAGGAACGCTCTGCTGTAACTCCCAACTCCTCACTTCTAACTGCGCGAAGCGCAATCCTCTTACCTATACACTCTCAACTATAAGCCAAACAAAAAAATATGCCGTAAAAAAATTACGAAAGCCAATTTTAATTGTTATATTTGCAGATGAATTGATACACCTCCCCCGATGTTAACAAAATTTGCCGTAAAAAACTACAGAGGATTTGCCGACAGGATAGAGTGGGATCTCTCTCACCCCGGCAGCTACACATTCAATCCTTTTGCAATAAAGGACGGTATTGTGAAAAACGGGATTATCTATGGACCTAACGGTTCCGGTAAGTCCAACTTGGCTTTGGCGATCTTCGACATAATACTGCATCTTACCCAGAAATCAAAAAACAAGCATCAGTTCGATACTGTGATAAACCAGTTCCATGCCAAGGCGCCGGTATCTTTCGAGTACACCTTCCGCTTCGACCGGAATGTCGTGGAATATCTGTACTCCAAGGACCTGGCGGGCATTGTAAAGGAAACGGTGATTATAGACGGCAGGATGCTTTTTGATCTGGACCGCAATAAGTTGGAAATGGGTAGCGACGAGTTTCCCATGACCCGGGACACCAGGCAACAGCTTGCCGAGAGCAGCAATCGCGTGTCTGTGCTGGCCTATCTGTGGAGCGTATATCCTCTTGAGTCGGAACATCCGTTGAAAAAACTGAAAGACTTTGTAGATGGCATGCTCCTCTTTTGGAATCACGAGGAAAGAGGTTTTGCCGGCCTGGAGGATACTGTAGCGAATATTGACGAGTTTATTATTTCCAATAAGCTTGTCGATGATTTCTCTGCGTTTTTAAAGAATGTCAGCGGACAGAATATCAAGTTCAGGAAAGCCGCTAAAGGCGACAAACAGCTGATGTGCGACATGGGCTCCGGTGTGCCGTTCTACAAGGTAAGGTCTACCGGCACCAGTTCCCTCACGCTGCTCTACTATTGGATTCAGAGATTGTCGGAGGCTTCGTTCGTTATGATTGACGAGTTCGATGCTTTTTACCATTTCGACTTGTCTTTCAAGGTCTGTCAGAAATTGTTTTCTTTCAACAATCAGATATTTGTGACCTCGCATAATACGTATTTGATGTCCAACGACTTACTGCGTCCTGATTGCAATTTCCTGATTGACGGCCGACGCATCAAGCCGCTGAATCTATGTACTGAGAAGGAATTGCGGTGGGGCAACAATATCGAGAAAATGTACAGGGGAAATGCGTTTGAGCTATGATTCTGTTCATTTTTGAGGGCGCGAGATACGAACCTCCGTTGTACGAGGGCATTAAAAGCCTGTTCTTTCCTCGCGGCAATGACGATCATGTCAAGTGCTCGTTCTGCAGCAGTATCTACACATTCTACAAACGTCTGAAGGATGAATTCGACGGATTCGCCGATGTTGTCGATGTCCTCAAAGCTGAAATGTCAAAGGTAGATCCCGCTAACGAGATTTTTAAATACAAAAGCTCTGATTTTGAGTCGGTGTACCTCTTTTTCGATTACGATTTTTATCGTGGCGACCTCGACTCAAAAAACACGCGCGTACGTGAGCTGCTTGATTATTTCAATGAGGAAACCGAGAATGGAAAATTGTTTATCAGTTATCCCATGATTGAAAGCATTCAGCATACCAAAGCGCTGCCTGATGGAAATTTCCACACATATACAGTTTCCCGTGCAGACAGCATCGGCGATGTTTTCAAGAAAAGAGCGCGGCAGTTCTGCCACTATCGCGGTTACGGATTTCTGAAGGACATGGACAACTGGTTGCACCTCGTGCGTCAGCATGTGTCAAAGGCCAACATGCTTGCTACCGGCAACCGATCCATGCCTTCGGCTAAGGACGATGTAGAGCAGCTTCCCGTCTTTGATGCTCAACTCGCCAAGCATGTCATGCCCCACGGCGAGGTTGCCATTCTGAATGCCTTCCCCATGTTCCTGTATTACTACTTCCCCCGCGAACGTTTCGAGTGATACTTGGAGTTGATAGAGGGGAAGTTAGCTCGGATGACGAGATACAGAAGGCCATAAGGTCAAAAGGTATAGCAGGGGTGGATGCAGGAGGGCGGTAGGGAAACAAAAATACAGATATACAGAAATGACAGACTAATAAGGATTTAGCTTAAAACGATTAAGAATTTGTTGCTTCTGTCATTCCTGTATTTTTGTTTCGATATATTACTGTCCGCTAAACCGTAAAGTAGTTAGGGATATTCAGTTAATGGACTCAATCGCACTATGGGAGATCGACCGGGAGTG
>CAPNHY010000007.1:0-76844 GCA_948665475.1 uncultured Muribaculaceae bacterium
CCGATTATGCAAGAGCATTTTGGACAAAGTGTGAATCTGGCCCGCATAAAGCTTATGGTTTTGCTCCTCCACGCGCTGTGTATGGTGCAGACCGTCAGTTTTCATAAACTGGCGGCCGCGATGCCCACGGATGTGGGCTGGGACTTCAGCCTTAGACGGATTCAGCGGTTCTTTGCCAAGTGTGTTCTTGACCTTGACATCATCGCCCGCATGATTTTCAGTCTGCTGCCGGTCAAGACGGAACTCGTATTGAGCATGGACCGCACCAACTGGAAATTCGGAGAGTTCAATATCAACATACTGATGCTGGGCGTGACATACAAGAGAATTGTTTTTCCGCTGATTTTTCAGCATTCTTTCTAAAAGAGGCAATTCCAATTGGGAAGAACGTAAGAAAATCATGGAGCGGTTCATCCGTCGTTTCGGACAGGAATGCATCGACTGTCTGGTCGCTGACAGGGAGTTCATCGGAAAGGAATGGGTTGGATGGCTGAACAGCAGCACATCCGGTATTACATACGTATCCGGCAGAACTTCTGGATAGTCAAGCCTTCAACCGGCTAGAGGATAAGGGCATGGTGGCTCTTCAATGACCTCAGGGTGGGAGAAGAGAAATTCTACCATAAGCTCTTCCTTCACAAGGGTGAGTATGTCTATCTTGCTGGGAGCCGTATAAAGAACTCCGACGGAATTCCGGAACTGCAGATCCTCATATGCTTCAACCGTCCCGAAGGAGCTGTCACGACCTATAAGAAAAGCTGGGAGATCTAGACGGTTTTCAAGGCCATGAAATCCTCCGGCTTCAACATTGAGGACACCCATATGCGCGACATGAAACGCATCGCAAGACTTGTAGCGATGGTGTGTATGGCTCTTGTATGGGCGTATCTTGTTGGTGAACATAAAGATATAAATAATAAACCGATAAGAATCCTAAAGCATGGAGGAAAGGCGAAGTTGCTTGTCAAATATGGCTTGGAAGAGATTGCAACCATACTTATGCGACCGACTTTTACTCCAAAATTCGATGTTTTCAAATTTTTGTCATGTCGTACTTAAAATCATATCTAAATGTTAACTTCTTTTTATGACAGGTTCTTAAATATTATATTAATCGACTTAAAAAGTCAATATGACTTTAATTATTTCCAAAGTAGGTCATATAAAGTTTTCATTTGTTCATTAAATTCATCAACAAGGAATTTTCGGGGAATCTGATTATTTGATATTGAAGATTTTGTTGAGACAATTCCATTCACTATTCGATCTGATAGCACATTCTCAAAATCTTCATCAATAGTCGTCACTCCACTAAATTCTTCAGCGACATATTTTAGTCCACCTACTGAGTTTACCACTACAGTCATATTCGCCGAGGCCATTTCTGCGGCAACATAACCAAATTCTTCGTGAAATGAAGGCACAACTCCTATATCGGAGATAGTATATAGCTCATAAAGAGTTTCCCTATCAACGAAACCTGTAAAACAAACTTTCGACCAATTTGGAGATAATTCTTTCAACGCTAAGGAGAATGCACCGTCCCCTGCAATTATCAAACGAGCATTTGAATCCTCACTGTATACTTTTTTGAATGCTTTAATCAATTCATAGACGCCTTTCCCTTCGTCAATACGACCAGCATATATGATAATTTTATCACTTTCCTGAAAACCATATTTTCCCCTCAGTGTTGATTTTTGATGAGAAGTTAATCTAGGCCTCCGAACACAATTATGCACTAGATGAAGCCTGTTATCCGGCAGTTTATAAAGTTGGTGTAAATAGGAGTAGGAGTATTCGGATATGGCGATGACGCAATCGCAACAATTTGCAAGGAAATCACGTTCTTTATGAAAATTATCCCGTATGGACTTTTCATAGCTATTCATTGGAGATTTCAATATCCTATTAATTTCATGTAGATTTCCTTGCAATCGAAATCCCCAGTCCGTATAATGGACAGTAAAGATAATCTTAGAATTAAACTTCTCCTTGAAAAGCTTGGCTAATAGCTCATAATTATAGACATTGAAATGGCAGAGAATTTTTTTTCTTGAATCCATGCGCACCGCTAAATAATAGAAAATTCCAGTTAAGTGTAAATCATAGCACTTTTGAGTATTATCTATATTATCTCCGAGCCGAGAGAACGAATAACAAGGATTATTGTTTTTAATGGAAAAACCAGCCTGTTTTATGTCTCGGGCATTTAATTCTACCTGAATTACATCCCAAGGTTTTCTGGATGTTACATCGGACAAATAACTCACATAAGTACCAATGCCATATTTAGATGATATGCCTTGCTCAAAGAAAATGAGCAAAATTGGTTTGTTGGAATTTAAAAGATATGACTCATAAAGCGCTCGGCTCCGTTTTTGTAAGACGCTAATATATCGATAAAGAGCTTTATTATAGATTGGTTCTTGATTAGATATTGCAATTCCGTCTATTATCAAATCGACAAGCCCTCCCAATACTAAAGAGTGGTCTTTGATATTCGCTTCACTATGCATAATTGAACCCTGACGATATCTGTGATAATACTCCGACTTTTGTAGTAGACTGACTCGTTTTGCCACATTAAGCGATATTGGCATGAAATATTCGGCCTCATAATATTTTCCATGAAAAGATAGCTTGTTATTTACAATCATTGAACGTTTATAGAGGTTGCCGGCAACCATGGGGTAAGTAGCTCCTGTGTCGACCATCTTGATAAAACAGTCTTTTCCGTTTAATACTTCAGTATCTTTGAAAAGATCTGATCTATCGCCGAACATATACCGATTCCCACCATCAGGAAGAATAGTCAAGGCAGAAAATACAATATCAGCATCATTCCGAGTGGCTGATGCAAGTAAATTGTAACATAAATTGTCACCTATCCAATCGTCACTATCGACAAAAAGAATGTATTCGCCGGTGGCATGGGACATACATACATTCCGAGCATATGAAACGCCCTCATGTGAAATGGCGACAACGTTGATACGACTATCATTCAATGCATAGTGCTCCGCTATTGCTTTTGTATCATCTATCGAGCCATCATCAACTATGATTATTTCTAAATTGCGATATGTCTGGGCTATGATTGACTCAATACATTCAGCGATGTATCTGCCTGTATTGAATGCCGGAATCAGAACACTGATTTTACTATTCATAAATTATAGTTGTTGAATGATTGAAATGCCTCTTTGCCATGTCTGCCCTCCTTTGTTATCGAAGGAGTCAACACATGAGCGCCATACAGAATTCATATCGAGAATCGATATGGAAGATGACAATCTTGCCATCGCTTCATGTAACTCGGAAATGTAGGTCGGATCAAAAGGATTGAAATCAGAATTAACACGAGTAGTATTTACGCGACTCGTCACATATGCATGGATGCCCAATAAGCCAGTCTCTAAACTCGCATCGTTGATACGTCTTACATCACGCTCCATAACAGCGACATCTATCTCGGAGAGAATTTCATCTGTATCGCCTTCAATAAATCCCCAGTATTTTAGAAACTCTATACCCCATCCAATCCCACACAATCCATGTGCAAAATCAACCGACATCTTATTAGTAATATTTTGGCAAATATTGTTAAGTAACTCTCCGGCAAAGTCTTCGTACCAATGGTTCTCTATGACTCGGCTTAGCAGTGCAAAAAAAATAGCGCACCCCATCTGACCGTTCATGAGAGAATAATCATTCTTGAATAGTGATGTAAGGATTTCCTTGTCTGCAATGTCTTTAATGAGCTGAATTATAGAGTTTTGAGGATTCATATTCTTTGGTCTGAATTGCTCTGAAATTGTTATGTCTCTACTGTGGTCTATGTACAGCTAACATGATTACTATATGTAGAGTCCACTGGCAAGTGCAAAAATAAATAATTCTTTTTAAATAATCACTTTGTTGAGCAGAAAAGTTTAATTCTTAAATATGAAAGATGCGTATCTAAAACTTGTACTGCATCGAAATTCGAAATTTATCGTCAAAAAAATAATTAGAAGACACTAATAATTCGAACAAATTGCGTACCTTTACACGAATTTCTAAAATACATTTAAAATATGCTTAATAGAATCTATTGGAATAAAGTTTTTTTTGCGATATTTTTCCTTGGAATATTCAGTGCATGTTCGGAAACTGCAGATAAATCTGAAACGGAGAATGATTCTATACCCATCGTCCTACCATCCAAGATTGCGGAGGTGAAGGTGATGAAGCTTGAGCCGAAAGTTTTCAGCCATGAGATTGTGAGCAATGGTAAAATATCGGCGCACGATTTCGCCGATTTGCGATTTTCGAGTTCTGATGCTATTATAGACAAAATCTATGTGAAAAACGGCGACCGGGTGCGTAAAGGTCAGGCGATAGCTTCCCTTGACCGTTTCAAACTTGAAAACACTCTTAAACAAAACAGTAATGATCTTGCCAATGCGCGACTTGAACTCGCTGATGTGCTTATCGGTCAAGGATATGACCCTGAGAAACCAGAGCTTGTCCCGGCCGAGACAATGAAGTTGGCGCGTCTTCGAAGCGGTATGGAACAGGCGGAGGCGGTGCTTGCTGCGACCAGACGCGACCTTGAGGAGACGACACTAACAGCGCCGTTTGACGGAGTTGTAGCCAACCTATTCCAGAAAGTACATAACCGTCCGGATGGATCAGAGCCGTTCTGCAGAATTGTGGCATCTGGCATGATGGATGTGGAGTTCTGCGTGCTTGAAAGCGAGCTTGCCGCGATACATCCGGGTGACGAGGTATCTGTTTCGGCATTCGCTTCAAATGACACCCATAACGGTCGGGTCACCGATATCAATCCGGTTGTGGATAAGGATGGTCTTGTGAAGGTTCGTGCATCTGTTCCCGGTTCATCCGGCCTGTTTGATGGCATGAATGTGAAAGTCAGCGTGAGGCGTGCCCTTATTGAGCGGCTGGTAGTGCCCAAAAATGCTGTTGTGCTCCGCACTGGCAAGCAGGTTGTCTTCACCCATAGTGATGGTAAGGCGATGTGGAACTATGTTCATACCGGACTCGAGAATATGAACGAATATGTGATTGATGATGGACTCCAGCCCGGCATGGAAGTAATTTATGACGGCAATGTCAACCTCGCCCACGAAGCACCCGTGAAAGTGATAAGAGAAAAGTGATGGTGAAATTTTTGCTTAAGCGGCCTATTGCCGTCATAATGGCATTTCTAGCTTGTGTAATTGTCGGGCTGGTCTCCTATTTCACGTTGCCGGTGTCTCTCCTCCCTGCAATTGCCATTCCACATATCACAGTACAGATTTCGGGCGACAATACCGGAGCGAGGGAGCTTGAAAACAATATCACCGCCACTGTCAGGCGTCAACTCCTTCAGGTCGGCGGCCTCCATGAGATAAAAAGCGAGACGCGCGACGGTATGGCGGTCATTCACCTTGAATTTGAATACGGTGTAAACACCGATCTCGCTTTTATAGAGGTCAATGAGAAGATTGACGCTGCAATGAATTCGCTCCCGAAGGATGCGAAACGGCCGAAAGCAATCAAAGCAAGTGCTACAGACATTCCTGTACTTTATCTCAACCTAACCCTGCGAGACAATCAACCGTTCACCGAGCCGGATGAGGCGCTGTTTCTGCAGATGTGTGACCTCGCAGACAATGTTGTCCGCCGCCGCATAGAGCAGCTTCCCGAGATTGCCATGGCTGATGTCACTGGAATTCCTGGACAGTATCTCCGTATCGTTCCCGACGAAAACAAGATGAAGGTTGCTGGTGTTACTATAGAGGACATAGAAAGAGCACTTGAAGCAAATAATGTGGAGCCCGGCACAATGATGGTGCGCGACGGCTGTTATGAATACAATGTGCATATTTCCAATCAGCTCCGCACCACTGAGGATGTGGAGAATATCTACCTCCGTAAAGGAGATAAACTGATACAGCTGCATGAGTTCTGTGATGTGGCAATTGTGGCTGAAAATGAGGACGGTTATTCTTACTGCAATGGAAAGCGTGCGGTGACACTCGCCATCATCAAGCAGAGCGAGGAAAATATAGACAAGATGAAGGCATCCCTTCAGGAAACTACCAATTATTTCTCCAGTATTTATCCCGAAATAGAGTTTACCCAAAGCCGTAATCAGACAGAACTTCTTGACTATACCATCTCCAACCTTGTTCAGAATCTCATTCTCGGTTTTATCCTGGTGTTTATCGTTACAGCGCTCTTCATGGGTGATATGCGGGCTTCCATTATCATCGGCTCAAGCATTATTGTAGCAATAATAATCACATTCCTCCTCTTCTATCTCTTCCATGTTTCCCTCAACATCATTTCTCTTTCAGGACTCATCCTTGCTGTGGGCATGATGATTGATAACTCGGTGATTGTGACAGAAAACATCACCCAGTATCGTCACCGCGGACTCAGCCTCCGCAGATCGTGCGACCTTGGCACATCAGAGATGATTACGCCGATGCTCAGCTCCTCGCTCACCACCATTGCAGTGTTTGTGCCACTGATTTTCATGAGCGGTATCGCCGGAGCGATATTCACCGACCAGGCATTCTCAATCACTGCCGGACTGGGGGTGAGCTACATTGTCGGTATCATGTTGCTTCCGGTTATATATATGCTTGTTTACCGTGTGCGTAAACGCAGAAAAAAGACCGGTCACAAAGTTTACGCAGACGAAAAGCTGGCAAATCGTATAAATTCGTGGCTTGACCGCGCGTATACCCTCATCATTGACAGTGTATTCGCCCACAAATTTTTGTGGATCATCGTCGCAGTGCTGATCTTACCGTTGTGTGTGGTGATGTTCTATATCCTTCCTGTAGAGAGAATGCCTCAGATAGACCAGAATGAGATGATAGTCCGCGTGGAATGGAACGAGAACATCAATGTGGATGAGAATGCCAGCCGTGTCAATGCCATTCTTAGCAATCTTGACAGCACAGTGGTGCAGAACGCCGCGTATATCGGTGTGCAGGACTATCTCCTTGACGAAGGCTGCGAACTCTCTCAGTCTGAGGCAGAAATATACATCAAGGCAACCGATTCCGAAAAAATCGAACCTTTACAGAACAAGATTAACCGACATATAGCGGAAAAATATCCCAAAGCTATTGCCACTTTCGCTCCGCCAGAAAATATCTTTGAGAAAATCTTTGCCTCGGATGAGGCTCCTATAGAAGCGCGCATATTTTCCTCTGAGAAGGGGCGCACAGGCGACACCCGTTCGCTGCTCAGTCTTGAACGTGAAATTGAGAATGCAACCGGAATGGAATCACAAGGAATACCCTTGCGCGACAGAATCAATATTGTAATAGATCGTGAGAAACTGCTGGTCTATCGTGTGGACTACAGCACCGTGTCAAGAGCTCTACGTACCGCATTCAAGAGCAATAATGTCTCAACTCTCCGCTCATATCAGCAATACCTGCCGATAGGCATCTCAGGGAATACACGCCCGATTGACGACATCCTCACAAACACCCTTGTCGCAACCAAACCTGACCAGAACGGAGTTATAAGCGAATTCCCCCTGAGCTATCTTGTGAGCATCGTCCGCGATCAGGACCTGAAAAATATATCCGCCGGCAAAAATGGCGAATACGTACCGTTTGATTACTATATTATTGATGCTCCATACACCACCATAGAGCAGATAAAGGCCACTGTGGACTCCACCCCCGGATGGGACGTGGAGTTTACCGGCAGTATCTTCTCCAATGCCAAGATGATGCAGGAGATGGTGGTAATATTGCTTATCTCAATCCTGCTGATGTACTTTATTCTTTGTGCACAGTTCGAGAGCTTCGTGCAGCCGCTCATTGTGCTGATTGAGATTCCGCTTGACACAGCTTTCGCGCTGATAACCCTCTGGATTTTCGGTCATACCCTTAACCTTATGAGCGCTATCGGCATAATCGTGACCTGCGGCATCGTGGTCAACGACTCTATTCTCAAACTCGACGCCATCAATGAGCTTCGCAAGCAGGGAATACCTCTTTTTGATGCAATCCACACAGCTGGCGTGCGGCGCCTCCGCCCCATCATCATGACCTCACTAACAACTATCTTCGCAATGGTACCGATGCTGTTCACCTCCGATATGGGCTCGGAACTGCAGCGTCCGCTTGCAATAGCCATGATTGGGTCAATGGTAGTGGGCACACTCATAAGTATCTTCCTTATACCGCTTGTTTACTGGCTCATATATCACAAAAACGACAAAACGAATTAAGATGAAACGTATATCTATAATATTTCTGGTGATTTTAGCCGTTGTGAGTGCAGTTGCTCAGCGCAAAGTAGTACTCAATCTCCAACGCACAATAGAGATAGCAGGAGATAGTTCTCTTCAGGCATTTCGCAACCAGAACCTCTACATGGCCGGCTACTGGGAATACCGCTCTTTCCGGGCAGGCCGTCTGCCAAGCCTTTCGCTCAACCTTACACCGATAAGCTACAACCGATATATTACCCAACGATATAACTATGAGGAGAATATTGACGTTTATCGTGCCCAACAGATGTATTCGGCCGGAGGTGGGTTGAATATCACTCAAAATTTTGACCCACTCGGCGGTACTTTCTATCTTGAGACAAGCCTGAACTATATGCGCAACTTCGGCGATGTGAAATCAACGCAGTTTTCAAGTATCCCGGTGCGTCTGGGCTACCGCCAGTCTCTTCTCGGCTTCAACCAGTTCAAATGGGACCGTCGTATCGAGCCAGTGAAATATGAAAAGGTAAAAAAAGAGTTTCTATATAACATGGAGGCGATTAGCGAAACCGCTGTGACATACTTTTTCGCTCTTGCACTAGCCCAGGCTGAGTACCGTTTAGCCATCGATAATCTTGCCTCGTGCGACACACTTTACACTATAGGAGAGAGGAGATTTAAAATCGCATCAATCTCCCAAGCTGATTTGCTTACCCTGCGTCTTGACCGCGTGAACGCCAGGAACAAAGTTGAAAACACTCGTATATCCTTGAAGAGAGCAATATTTACACTTGCTTCCTATCTTGGCATGGATAAAGATACCCAGATTGAGGTCGAGCTCCCTTCAGCACCAATGGCGCGTGAAATCGCCACTGATATCGCGCTATCTTTTGCCAAGGCAAATAATCCTACACTCCTAAAACATAAGCAGAGCATACTAGAGGCAGAGCGCGATGTGAACCGAACGCGAGTGGAACAGCGACTGAACGTAAACCTTAATGCAAGCGTGGGTTATAACCAAGTAGCTGAAAACTTCTCGAGTGCCTACCATCATCCACTCCGACAGGATCTCGTCTCACTCACCATTTCTATCCCTCTTGTTGACTGGGGCGTCAGGAAAGGCAAACTGAATATGGCGAAAAATAATCTCAATGTACTTGAGATTGCTGCGAGTCAAGATGAGTTGTCAGTAGAGGAGGATCTTATAATGACCGTAAGTGATTTTAATATCCAGCAGAGCCTTGTGGCATCAGCGCTCGAGGCTCTTGATCTTGCTGAAACCGCATACGAGCAGACCAAGCAGCGCTTCATCATCGGCAAGGCTGACATCAACAGCCTTACATTGTCACTCAATCGTCAGCAGGATGCCACCAAGAACTATATTGTATCGCTCCAAAACTACTGGCTCAGCTATTATAAGCTCAGGAAGCTCACCCTTTTTGACTTCGAGACCGGCATTGAGCTCACAAATAAGTTCGATATCGAGCATCATATAAGATAAGCTATGTTGAAAAGGCTCTCGTCCTTTACTATAATTGTATCCTTCATCGCCTTGGCGTTGGTAGGCATCGCTTTGGTGCCTCACCTTCCGGTCAAACTCTCGCCGTCGCGTTCATTGCCGTCGCTCTCCATCTCATTCTCCATGCCAAATAACTCGGCAAGAGTAATCGAAAGTGAGGTCACCAGCCGACTGGAGTCAATGCTCGCCCGAATTCAGGGTGTCAAGCAAATATCATCTACCTCAGAGAATGGATTTGGCTCAATAACTCTCGGTCTTGACAAGCATGCCGATATTGAGGCGACACGATTTGAGGTGTCAACCGTTGTGCGTCAGGCGTGGCAGCAGTTTCCCGAAGGGGTTTCCTATCCCCAGATTCGCGCACGCCAGTCTGATGACAAGGCATCGCGTCCCTTCCTGACCTACACACTCAATGCTCCATCCACCCCCTTTGAAATTCAGAAATATGCCGAAGACAATATCAAGCCTGTTATCGGTCAAATAAAGGGCGTCTACAAGGTGGATCTCTCCGGCGCTATGCCGATGGAGTGGCAACTCGAATATGACAGCGACCGCTTGCATGCGCTTGGTCTTACTCCTGACGACCTGCACAAGGCAATCAATGAAAATGCCGGCTCACAGTTTCTCGGTATAGCTGAAGCTGATGGCGAATGGCTCCGCGTTATAGCAATGTCGGATGGCGATGATACCGGATTCCATCCTGAAAGAATACAGGTAGCAACAGCCTCAGGTGCAGTTATTCCGCTTGACCGCCTTGTAAATGTGAAATATGCCGAAGCGCAGGCGCAAAGCTTCTACCGAATCAACGGTCTCAACTCTATCTACCTCACAGTTCAGGCAAATGAAGATGTAAACCAGCTCAAACTTGCAGAAGAGGTGAAGGCAAGTATAGAGAACCTTCGTTCAACTCTGCCGCAAGGCTACCGGATTATCGAGAGCTACGACGCGACAGTCTCAATCAACGAGGAACTGTCGAAAATATATTTCCGTTCGGGGTTGACATTTCTTATACTGCTGGTCTTTGTAGCAGTTATCACTCTTAATCTCCGCTATATGCTCATCATCACCATATCTTTGGTGATGAACCTTGCCATCGCGGTGATTTTCTATTATATTCTTGACATTGAGATTCAGCTGTATTCGCTTGCAGGTATCACGATTTCGCTCAATCTGATAATCGACAATATTATTGTAATGACCGACCATATCACCCACAAGGGTAACCTCAAGGCATTTACCTCGGTCATGGCAGCGACACTGACAACCATCGGAGCGTTGGGCATAGTTTTTTTCCTTGACGAAGCTATCCGCCTTAACTTGCAGGACTTCGTGGCTGTGGTGATAATAAATCTTTCGGTATCGCTCTTTGTGGCGCTGTTCCTTGTGCCGGCACTTATAGAAAAAATCGGTATACGGCGAAAAAAGGTAGCGAAACGTCAGCGTGGCAAACGTCTTGCCGTTAGGTTCACCCGCTTTTATGCGCGCTTCATCCTGTTCTGTAGCCGCTACAAAGTGGCAATGTTTGTACTTCTCGTGCTGCTATTCGGCCTGCCGGTCTATATGCTTCCCGACAAGATTGATAGCGACGGTAGTTTTGCGAAGATATACAACTCAACTTTAGGCTCCAGGACTTACAAAGAGAAATGGAGGCCATGGGTTGACAAAGCGCTCGGTGGCTCTCTGCGTTTGTTTGCAAAAGAGGTGTACGAAGGGAGTTACTTCAACCGGCCCGAGTCTGAGCCTGAGTTATACGTCTATGCAACGCTGCCGAGTGGATCCACTGTGCTGCAGATGAATGAGTTGGTAATGAAGATGGAAAGCTACCTGTCGCAATTTCCGGAGATTCGCCGTTTCGAGACAAGAATATCCGGTCCGAAACGTGCATCAATTAATATAAGTTTCACCCAGGAGGTACAGACAAGCTATTTTCCCTATAGGCTCAAAAGCGATATCATCTCAAAGGCGCTCACACTGGGTGGAGGCAGCTGGAGTGTGTATGGACTCGAGGATCAGGGCTTCAACAATGATGTGCGTGAGATTTCGGGCAGCTACCGCATAAAGATGCTCGGCTACAATTACGATGAGCTGGAGCAGTGGGCTGATACGCTCAAAAACCGTTTGTTGCAGCACCGCCGTATCAAAGACGTGACTGTCAGCTCTGAATTTCAGAGGTATAAGGATGATTACAGTGAGTTTTATCTTGAAATAGACGGGGAACGGTTAGCGAAGGAAAGCCTCACGGTGCAGCAACTTTTCGGTGCTCTGTCGCCTATCTTCGGTCGGGACATAGCTGCCGGAATCGTCAATTCTCCTCAGGGTCAGGAAAGGATATTGTTACATTCCCGCCAGTCATACGACTACGATGTGTGGGGCTTGATGAGCATGCCTATATCGATCGGAAACCGCACGCTTAAACTTGGCGAATTTGCAACGGTTGTCAAACGTCAGGCGCCGAAATCTATAGCCAAGGAAAACCAGCAATATCGCCTCTGCCTACAATATGAATATATAGGCTCGAGCAAGCAGGGCAAGAAGTTACTTGCCGCGGATCTTGAGAGTATCAATAAGATATTGCCCATCGGCTATACGGCTCAGAGCGAGGATAGCTGGTACTGGGGCAGCCGGCAGTCTGCGTCCTACTGGCTTCTGCTTCTGGTGATAGCCATAATATTCTTTACTACAAGCATTTTGTTTAATTCCCTCATTCAGCCCCTTGCCATTATATTCACTATTCCCATATCTTTTATCGGGGTGTTCTTGATGTTTTATTTTACAAAAATCAACTTTGATCAGGGTGGATTTGCGTCATTCATTCTGCTTTGCGGCATCACTGTAAACGCTTCGATCTATGTGCTCAACGAGTATAATACCCTCCGTGAAAAGTATCCGCACCGTTCTAATCTGAGGCTCTATATCACAGCTTGGAATACCAAAATTCTCCCAATATTCCTGACTGTAGTATCCACAATTCTTGGTTTCATACCATTTATGATAGGACAGGGTAAGGAGTCATTTTGGTTTCCTCTCGCACTCGGTACAATAGGCGGTCTCGTCATGTCGATGTTCGGAATATTCGTTTATTTACCCATCTTTGCTCTACGACTTCACGCTTCCTACAAATCAAAAATGCTAACACATGGAGCTAAATAACATAATTACAACTATTTATACCAATAATATAATTTCCCTTTGAAAGGACAAAATTTCTCCTGTTTCGGTGCAATCATCAAGTATTTCAGTCCTATTTGGGCTTGTGCCATTACTCTTGTAAATACATTGAAATATGAAAGCAGTATTTTCCCGTTGAAGATTAGATTGTTCACAACGAATCTTTTTTATATCCTGTTTGAGACAAATTACATCTCCATATTTGAAATCGCTGATTGTGGTCATAAAAAACTTTATCTACAAATTTAGTTAGTTTCTTAGAAGTAATTAAACGTATAATCCATTTTGCAAACATGTATTTCATGTGTTTATATTGATTATTCTAATATGAATACTGTTTCAGTTCGCAATGGTCTTGGTTGGCTTGGTATAATGACAAACACAACACTTAAGATTGGTGTCTATGGGACCCCAGTAATCACCATAGGTAAAGACTATAAAAATGTAAATGTGAGCCTAACACGAACTGAAATCTAAATATAGATAGTTCTGTAAAAGAGAAATATTCTCTTTTTGTAAAGAAAGGAGACCTGTCTGAAGATTATTCAATTGGTTCAGTATTCTCATGGGCAGATTAAGTATTTAGCTCTTATTATAAACTCAAGCCTTTATCAGGGGTTGAAACATTCATTAAAGAAAATAAAATCTTAATGAAATAACGGCGGTAGAAGATGTGGCAAAATGGCTATTCTCAACATAAGTTTAGTAAAGTTCATCTTCAAAAATTGAAAAAATAACGCTATATTTCATAAAGCAGGACAAAGAAATAAAGAGCTAAAAATCGCAACTCGATAAATAACCTAACAAAAAGGCGTTAGAAATGTATCTTATGCACATCTGCATATTATCTATCTTAATGCTTCAAGTTTCAAACAATCTCACAAACTTGTTATTCGAAATACTCAGCAGTTGAATACCACACGAAATTAAATCTAAATTATATTTATTTGATTTATACTAACATAGATTAGACCGGAGGCATTTCTTGTTTGAGCTTGTCCTCCGGTCGAAATTAAAAATTATTATGTATCCGATGAAAGCCCTATTTCTTGACGCAGTATTGTTGGATTTCGCGGATCATGTCTTTGATGTCCTGGTTGACACGGAGAAAGTTTGAATACAGCACTCGCTCACGGGCTTCGCGGGACGGGAAGGAATAGAACTTTGGCAGAGGTACATAGCCTGCTTCCTCTTTTGCAATCTCATCCATGTCAAAGTCGGTCTTGCAGTAGAACTTAGAGGTCTTGAACTCCTCAGCTTCCTGAATATTGATGCTGTCTCGTATTCCGGTCTTCGTCTTCACGAAGTCGCGTGCCACCTGTCCACAAATCCAGCCGGTCGGCAGGTCGGAGATTTTGGAAGCCGGAACAAGGCTATCCATATTCTCATTGAGGTTAATGGAGGTACGGTCTCGATCGATGGTGACTCCTTTCTTCAACTGAACCACCTTACCGAAGATGTCGCTCGACAGCCATTCAAGTGTCTCCTTGGCTCTCGCTGAACCGCTGACTACATTGCCGACGGTCGTTATGATTTTCTGCATACCGGTTTTACCGTAGTCGGCCTCCAACTGCGGCAGCTCCTGAAAACCGAGTGCCACCGATACCTTGTTGCTTCGGGCCGTACCGATAAGACGGTCAATCTTGTGGAAATACAGCGTTGGAAGCTCATCGACGATGATAGACACCGGTATATTCTTGCCTTGTCCTGTATTGACGCGAGTAACGAGGCGGTTTAGAATCAGGGCGTTCAATGCTCCGATGATACTCTCCATCTCAGGGTCGTTGGCAATCAGGAGATACGAGGGATTCGCCGGGTCACTGACCTTGAGGTCAAAATCATCACCGTCCTTATGGAATATCCAGTAGGATTCCTTGGTTGCAAGTCGAGATGTATAGACACGGAGTGTGCCTATCATACCTTCTAACTGTTCCATAGCTTTGTTTTTCAATGCCGTCTGGAAAGGCCCAAGAAGCGGTAACACCTCATTGTCGGTCTTGAGGACGTCAAAGATGGTCTGATAATCCTCGTTCAGGAAGGACAGCACATGGGGCATATCTGAATACTTGCCCAGCCAATAAGCCGGCTCGACACGCCGGGTCATAGCAGCGTCAGCATACACTTCTCCGGTCGGTTTCTCAAATCCGGTCTCGCGGTCAACAACCATTTTGGGAAAGAGCTGATTGCCTTTTTCATCATAAGGGAGCTTCTTGTAGTTGATGAAAAAGTAGATGATAGCAGCGAGGAAGTTGACCGCAGAAGTCTGAAAGAACTGGTCGGAGCCTCCGCCTCCCTCTTTCTTTCCCTTCTGTAAAGACTCAAGCAATGTCTCAGCGGTTTCGGATGCAGCGGCAAGGTTGCCGATATATTTCTGCTGAATGGGGTTGACACGACGGCTGTACTCCACATCCACGAAGTTGATAACCGAGAACTTGCAACCTTTAGGCAGACGGTTTTCACGCTGATTCTTAAGGTAATGGTAGTACAATTTAGTGGCAAGTGTAGGCCATTTGTAGTCATAAACTACCATCGCAAAACCTTTTGCCGAGTGCTGACGAATGAACGGCTCGACAATGGAGAAAGTCTTACCGGAACCGGGAGTGCCCACAACCCATGTGCCACGGAACGGATTGGTAATGTTTATCCATCCCTTGCGGAACTTGCCCTTATAATAGTATCGCATGGGCACATTCACACTGTACTTGTTCTCGACCTTCTCTTCACATTGCGAGAAGCTCTCGTTCTCAAGATTGAAGCGGTCTTTGAGCAGGCCTTCTTTCAAGAACTTGGAGATATTGTCAAGAGCCACATGGATGAGTATTGTGCCTAACACACTCGCCACCATATACATCCAAATGTTCAAACGGAGGGTAAGAAGTACGGGCATGATACGGTGTCCGAACAGCCACAGTGACAGCACCGTAATAAACAGACCGGCTACGATGGGATACAGAACCTGCTTCCTTGCGTCAAACTCCAGCTTCTTCTTATTGCGCGTTCCTATACAGGTAATGCAGATAAGAAGGAGCGTCGCCAGCTTGGAATAAACAAGATTGCCGTCCTGATATATAAGCCACCTTTTCATGCGGTCGTGAATCTCCACTACCACACCCCCGAAGTGGTCGAGCACTTCGGGGTCTATCGCATACATGAAGAACTCCAGCAGCAGCGACACATAGATGCACGCCCGGAATATCTTATAAGAACCTTGAAGTTCCTTGCTTTCTTCCATTGCCATAGGCTATCAGTCGTATATGGTTATGATGGGACGGACTTTGTGGTTTTGAGTTTTGGGTGTCTCCTGCATCGCACCCTGCGACAGCGAATAAAGCCACGCCTTTGCCGTTTCCTGTCCTGCGACCTCGGTTGATGACCAGTACCAGCAGCCGTCAGGCGTGTCGGTGATTGGCTCACCACCGATAGCCACAACCCCTTGATTAATGCGTCCGCGAGTTTCCTTTAACAGACGGAGCTGCGCAACCGATGGGATATAGGCGGACTGACCGAATCTCCATAAATCGAAGACAGCATCGGCCATAGGAGAACCGACATTGCGCTGAGACATCAGGGCATAAGTGTTTTGGTTTCCGTCAAGTGCATAGGCATCAGCGGATGTTCCCTGCTTTATTCCGAATGAATCGGCGAAGGCAAGTGGAGTCAGGTCGTTCAAATACACGGCATAGCCACGACCCTCTATGTCCGGATTGGTATTGACATGAAACACGATGCCGATTCCTTCCTTACCCGATTTCTCCCATGTTTCCATAGGAAGAATTTGTCCGTCGGTGCAGAGCACATCACCGACTTTCATACCCATGTCCGGCTCCGGATGGTGTCCGTCACATGATGTTACAGCCATGCTGATGAAGGCAAGCATAAGATATACTAATTTTCTCATTATCCTTTTGTTAGAATTTTACGCCTATGCCGACACCGGTCTTGAACCAGTCGCGGCCTTTAATAACAAACTCTGTCTTTACCTGCCAGTAGAGCTGCCACTTGCCACGCATAACATAGCTGTGTTCATACCCGGCGTGGATTCCTCCGATTACCTCATGAGTATCTGAGCCGACAGAGCCGCCCAAACGCAGATTGCCATGATTGTTGCGGCCACGGAATACACATGGCTTGTAGGCTGCTCCCACACTCCATGTGCGGTAATTCTTCCAGAACGAATCCGGGCATACATGCCCGCAATCGGCACATTTGTCCCATTTGAGGTACACATTTCCGAAGAACTCCCAGGCGTTGTGGTGCGACATCTCTTTCTCATAACCTACGGTCAGTTCAAGACCGTTCTCATAGAGAAGCCCGGCACCTATCTGAACACGACCGTCATTGTCGGCGGCCGACGCCGTGCCAGCCATTGTCAGGATAGCTACGGCAAACAATAACAACTTCTTCATCGGATCAATCCTCGCTTAAAAGTGAATGATGGAACGAATCTGCCGACAGGACATCCTCATAGTCAATAGACATGGAGATGCTACGTCCTGAAATCTGTTTCTCCGACAGCTCGATAGTGAGAACCTTGTCATTTGGGAACGTAAGTTTCTTTATGACAATCACATTGCGGTATCCGTGCATGAACGACTTGGACTTTTCCAGCACCATTTCAGGCTTCAGCTCGATTACCTGACTATTGGTAGCCTTATGCACCTTCTTGTCAGCGAGCTTAATGCGCAGTTCGTCAATATCGAAGCGGATATTGGTGCTGTTGTCAACAGAAAAATCAAGGAAGAAATAGTCACCGACCGCATAGATGTTGTTCAGACGCATCTTGAGCTTATGCTTCTTGGCCCCGACATTACGATATTTCGCTGGCGAGTTCCATACCTTGCGGGCGAAACTATACATATCCTCGGTCGAGAGCGACACCGCAGGGTTATTGTATGCGGTCTGCTCCGACAGCTCGACTGTCTTGTCTGTCACGGCCTCGGTCATACGGGTCGTGTAAATCAGTCCGTACTGCACACGGTAGCGTTCCGTCACGACAGTGATGATGGCAAGGATTTCGCCGTCCTCGTGTCCGGCTTCCTTGGGCTTGAGACGGATTGTATTGTCGATGGGCTGGTCTCCGGCAATCTTGTCGGTGGATATGTCCACAAAACGGATAGGCTCCGTGGCTGTGATTACGGTAGTTACCTGCTCGTTGACTGTGAGAAGTTCCATCTCACTTGGTGTGCAAATCCGGCTGCGCTCGACATAGCTCAAGCAAGCTTGACTCTGCTCTCGCTGGCACGGATTTTCCTCATAGGTTGACTGGGCGTTGCCACCCACTGATGCGGCTCCGAGAAAGAGAGCCATTGCGAAATGTTTGATATTCATTGGTTATAGTTTGGTTCGATGATTGTTTGGTTATTGGTTATGGCTTGGTCGATTCGTTGTTTGGCGATGTCGCAGTATTCCGGCACTATCTCGTATCCGATAAAGTGCCTTCCGGTGTTAACGGCGGCGACCGCAGTTGTTCCGGATCCGATGGCGTTGTCGAGTATCAGGTCTCCGGGCTTTGAGTAAGTCCTTATCAGATACTCCAGCAATGCGATCGGTTTCTGGGTGGGATGGTAGAAACATCCCTTGCGGTGTTCCTTCGGGAAGCTGAGGATTGATGTCGGGTACTTATCATCTGCAATCCTGGCTGGTACGGTCTTCATGCTCCCGTAACAGCGGTTGGTGAATTTCTCCACATCACGCCTCGTATGGTTCCTCTCCGAAGGAAGGCACGGACGCATCTGCGGATTATAGACCGGCTGACTGTCGTAGAATACCACTATGTCCTCATGTTTTCTAAGTGGCATACGCCTTGCGTTGAGATGACCGCTAACCCTGTCCTTCTCCCACACGAGATTGTATCTCCATTTGTCGGGCTGCGACATTATCAGTCTCGCCGTGAACATTCCTTGGGAGAAAAGGATAATCGGACATCCGCGTTTCGCTATGCGGTTGTACTGTTCCCACAGCAGGTCAAGAGGAATCATCCTGTCCCAGCCTGCATCCTTGTTGCCTTTGTTCAGGACTCCATACGGGAGGTCTGCGATGATCGCGTCGATGCAGTTGTCAGGTAGCGACCTCATTCCTTCAAGGCAGTCCATATTATATATGGTGTCTTTTATGTCCATGTGTCACAGCACCTTTGTTTTGTTGTTCAGATAATATTCACACTTGAACCCTTTCCTTGGCGAGAACTCTGCAAACGTGCAAGATTTGAATATCATCGGCTTGTTTACATACTGGGCAAGGTCTTTCTCATACTGGGTAGGAACATGATTATTCCCAAAATCACGGTACGGCATGACAAACGGCTTGATTTTCAACTCACGCAGCCTTTCGATACGATACATGTCCTCTTCGATTGTAGAGTTGAACCCAACGAGTACATAGCACATAAGCTTGTATGGCTTGATATACCTTGTTACCTCCCGCAATTTTTCGGTGAGGTCAAGCTGAGGGAAATCCCATGCTATATGTATGCTTTTATACAATGGCAGTCTATTGAGCCAATATGCCTGTTCTTCGTCCATAATCCGGACATCCACGCCATGCAGATTGACCTTCTGTTTTGCTGAAAGAAGATATTCTATCGCATCATGCCATGCGGGATTGGCAAAGAAATTATTGTCCAGCACCTCGATATGTTTCCCAAGTGGATTAAGATTCACCGGAGTGACGGGAGTGATGTAGCCTTCCTTTTCTCTGACGAGGCAAAAAGGACAATGCCTTATACATCCTCGAGAGAAAAACTGGATAGAAAACTGATACTGCGGATATAATGAATAATCCATAGCAGTCGATTCCTCAATCTCTTTTGGCAACCTGGAACCTATGTCATAACCGGTGCCCCCTTTGATCATCTTATGAGTGTCGATGCCGCTGTAATCAAAATCAGGGCTGAATGTAAATATCTTGCTGGCGGCCACAATATCATACGTTTTTGCCGGGACAGCCCATTCTACATTATCTCCATGTGACTTATGATAGGCAGACAAGCGCATCAGGGCAAAATTGGGAAACCTATGCCCGTCAACATCAATCAGTCCAATACGTCCTTTCATATTTATCGACGGTTATTATTTGTTTCCCTTCCGTTCACAAGATACACGAAGGTGCCGTACTTGAGCTTGACCTTATTCTTCTTGATTGCCTTTGATATGGCGGAAGAGGTTTTCTGGTATGCGTTCTGAATAGCGTTCCAGCCCCACTGGGTCACGTTGTCCATGCCAGAAGTATTGCTGTTGAGCGTCATGGAGTTGTCGAGTGCGCCACCGGCTATGTCCTTTGCCGTCTCGCGGAATGAGCTGTTGGGGACATACAGCCCCTCCATGCCGTCTGTGTCATAGATGGTAAGGTTCACTTTTACAAGGTCGTCGTTTACCATCAGCGATTTTACAGAGCCTTTCACACGCTGCTGACCGAATCCGCTCATCGTGGCATAGAGGTAACTGCCTTTGGGCAGGAACACATCGTTGATCTCCACATCATCGAGAAGTCTCAGTCTTACACGCGACCCGTCAACAGCCTTTATGTCCTCGTCGATAATAGCCTTGATAAGACTCGGTTCCGGCTCGTTTTCGGCAAGAGTGTTGAAATAGGATGAAGATGGACGCTTTGCCTTGACTACGGTCTGGGCGGCGTCATCATCGGAGAGTGCGTTTACTGCACCACCCTTGACCTCGACCGTCTGCGTGGCTGTTACCGAAGCGGATGCCTCTACAACTGGAGCCGGTTGCTCCACAGACTGCTGTCCTTTGAGACGGGCTTCGGCAAGGGCGCGTTCAAGTTCGGCAAGGGCAGCCGCATTGTTGTTGTCGGCATAGTCAACCGGATTCAGCGAGTCCGACGACATCGCCTCTCCCTTTTGCGCTCCCTCGGCGATTCTATCCTGCATCTCGCGAAGACGCAGCAGTTCTTCGGTGCGGGCCTGTGCCTCACGGTCGAGCATTGCGAAATCTTCGTCTGAATAGCGTGAGTCATATTCTTCTGTCTGTTCATCATTGTTGCGGTCAATGTTCTCCACAGCCGAATAGTCCTGTATGCGACCGAATGACTTCATCATGCTCTCGGTGCGGTTGCCGATTCCGTCATCACGGATCTGGGCCTGCGGAAGCGTGGGGTTCAGATACTCTGTCTCCTGAAGGTTTGCGTCGGGAGCATCCTTAACCTCAGTCTTGAACATGTCTATGATAAGCCATCCTGTTCCCAGTATCAGGGGATAGAGGATTGCCGGGAGGACATATTTCGGTTGGCGGAAGTTAATCTTCTGTAGTAGGTTCATTTGCGTTATTATTGATTGGTTTGATTTGTGGTTGCGACTGCCTGCGTTCCTTGTAAATGCTTTCCTGCTTCTCCACAGCCGTCTGATAGTCGTTGGCTTTTGTAGCCACCTGCGACAGCCGATAGACATTGAGCACGAAGCAGAATATCACTATGCCGAAGACGATGCCGAGAAACAGTTTCGGCCAGCGGTCGGCGAAACGCTGTGTGGCGGCTGCCGCCTTGTCTATCTTGAGGAAGCGTGCCACCTTGCGGCCGGCACTTACTTCCTTCTCATAGCGTTCCTTATACCTGGGGTCGTTCTTGTCGGGCATCTTCTCACCCATGATCAGTTTCTTCCAGCCCATGCTCAATAGTTGTTTTTGGTTTTCTGTTCAATGTCCTTGTTGAGCAGCGTGCGCCAGTTCACTATCAGCAGACCGTGGGGATTATTGTCGGTACGGGGAACACGCTTCAGCTGACCCGCTGTTACAAGTTCACGGGTAAGGATGGAGGTACGTCGCTCGATGCGCTGACGGCCATAGTATTTGAACTCCATCTTCTGCGGGTCGAAGTTGATTGAATCACAGTAAATCGAGAATACGGCCGATGTACCCATGATGTTGTTGTAGAAGCCTCTCTCCTTTAGCGTGTTGTACTGGGCAAGCCCGGTTTCGTCAACAAGATACATCGCCTTGTCCATCGTATATTTGATGTACTTGTCATCCGGAGCCAGCGTGAAGAACAGATGGTGGAAACGCTCGACATGACTCTTGGCTTCGACATCGAGTGTCTCGTCCATAGTGGTGCGTTCCACGAGGACAGGAACCGTGCCGTCAAGCACATATATCTTCTTTTGTGCATCTGCGACCATGCTTCTCGCTGTCCAGATACTCGACATGGAAATCACCACGCATCCGGCAAGAAACACACAGCAGACAATCGTCACCAGTTTGATTTTATTTTCTAAGTTCTTGATTACCATTATGAGTTTTGTGAATTAATAGATTAGAATACTTTGCTCATGGCTCCCTGCGCCGACATCTTGGCCTGTGAAGCCACGCCCTCACCGAAGTTTCGGGTCGAGAAAGCGGTGTCGCCTTCCGGTATCATCCATGCCGCAAGATCGGGTACGAGGTTAAGGCATTTGAGAGCTACGATAGAGGCAGCCATCAGATAACCGGCCGAGAAGAATGAGTTCTGGAGATAAGCAGCCATTGTCTGCGTGCTCTCGGTGATGGCAGAGAGGTTCTCAACCTGTATGCAGAGCACGATGTCGAAGAGCAGAAGTACATAAAAACCGACGAAGTAAAGCATAGCGCCATAGAAATGTACTGTGAGATAGCGAGTGAGCCACTTGGCCCATGCTCCTTCCCATTTCGGCAACAAGGAGAAAGCCCATTGAATCGGTCCGAAGATTGTCAGCATACCCAATAGAATCTGCTGGCAATATATGGTTGCCCACCATCCGATTCGGAATACTATCAAGGCGATGACCATCACTATCTTGTCGATGCAGACTACGGCTCCGGAGGTCAGCGAGGTGAACCACAACTTAGAAGCATCCTTCTCCATCTGCGTCACTTCCTCCACACCCGTTGTCTCCATAGTGGATTCTATTAGGTAGGGGTCGGAAGTGCCTGTCCGGGCGACATCTGCCTGAGCCTGCAAATCTGTGTAAAGGCTGTCCCTTACGAATACTAGTTCCTGAACTTCCTTGAACTTGTCCTCGATCTGTGCCGCTTCCGCTGAATAGAGGTCATGCGTGTATGAGCCTATCGAGTTCGGTATGTATGAGAGGAAGTCGAGCACGCACCATGATGAGCCGCTTGAGTTTGTCCCGCTGTCGGCCGGCGGATACCACCAGCACATGATAAGGCTGATGCCGAGAGGACGAAGGAGCTTCATCACATCGAGAGGCTCGTTCTTATACATCATCTTGAAGGCCATCTGTCCCGCCACGATGAGGGAGAACAGTGCAGCCAACGCCATGCACATCTGGAGTATCCACCAGAACGGGCCTTGAGAACCTGTGAACGTGGCGTCACAGAGGAACTCGTTTGTTTGAAAGATTACGTCATCAATCTCTTCCTCAAGGAGATTTATGCCGAAATCCGAGAGAATATTCTCACCCATCGATGCCAAACTCACTGAAAATTATTTCAATCTGCTCCTTGACGCTTCGTAAGTCATCAGAAATACACTCAAAGTCATCAGCCAGAAGGAAGTTCTGAATCTTCAGAGCCTTTATCTCCATATCTTTCCGGGCAATATGGAGAGTGTGAAGCATCTCTTTTGCCTCCGGAAGCCGCGACTTACCGGCGATACGGGCCACATCTTCTATTGGTATGCACTTCACAGGCTGACGACCGCCGGCAGTCTCCATGACAACGAGGCTGGAGTTTGCCGAATAGTTGCGAATACACTCCCTGTCATCTCGGAATCCGAAAAGACGGGCTGTTTCGTATGCGCGGAAAAGAAATTCATCATCCTCGGTCATTATGAGTGTCGTGTTTCCCTGTCTGAGGTTGATCTTGATTGTTTCGATTGCTTTATTCATTGATGTTCTGGTTATGAATTAATTACTTGATTTACTGGTTGTCCATCCGGCGCCGCGCCATCGGTTCATGGCAGCCTGAGCTATCATGCCGCGACGGTCCGGCTTGGTGTAAGTGGCGGCGAGTAGTCTTGAAGTCTCGCCCCGACCATGAAGCTGGACCAGAAAACGGAGCAGATTCTCATTCGCCTCTGTTATGTCCTTATATATGCGCAGGTACTCCTTCTTTCGCTGAGAGTTCGGCATATATGCCTGTTTAATAGCGGTGACAGCCGTCGTGAACTTGTTGTAATACTCACGCCATAGGGAGACATGGGCGTTCTTACCTCCGGCAGTAGCTAGTCGGTTGATATTTCGCTGGAAGTCCTCCAGTTTGAATTCGATCTTGCGACCTTCCGCCATCCATGCGAGGTCAAACTGACGGTCTGCCATGTTCAGAGCCTCAATCTCGGCACGTTTGACAAAAGATGAGTCGAGCTTCTCGGCATCGTCAATCTGCTGATAGGCCGATATGCCTGCCGTAGTGCGGAAAGACATCTTGTTTTCAGCATTGGCAGTCTTGCGGTAGCGGTTGTGGAGCAACTGATAGTACAGACTCGGCGTCAAGGAACCGGCACCGGTTTCCTGAACCGTTATCTGGTTCATCTTCGCATCATCGTGGTTGTAGGTTATCTTCTGTGCATGGGCCGATAATGCGAAAGCCGCAAGCAACATGGGTATGTAAATTCGTTTCATTGATTCTGCTTGTTTAGGTATCCTGCATCTCGCCATCGTCCGAAGGCGTCATCAATAATTTCTCGCAGAGGTTTGTTTCGGTAAACGGATGATTTCCAATAGCCTATTCTGACCTGTATGTACCTCCATGTGTCGAAATACGCCTTGTTGAGATGAAGCCTGATATTGTCGAGCGACTGGTTGATGGAGTTCATCACCATCATAAGGTCGGAGGTCGAACAGGCTGCTGCGCCGGTGGCATAGAGTACAAGGTCGGTCATAGAGCGGTAAAGGTTCTCGGCTTCATTCCCTATCTTTTGAATACAGTGGAGGTTGACCGTGATTATCAGAGTGTCCGATATCTCAATGTTGCCAAGTTTCAGGCACTTCTCGTGGAAGTCGGTCAGCATCTTCTTGTACTTGCCCACATACTCCTTCACATTGGAATAAGTGTCCCGGACATTCAGAGCCGTTCTTGTTGACTGATAGATTATGTCGATGACATCGAAAGCCCTGGTGTATTTGTCAAGGTCGAAGTTCAGTTCCATGTAGTCGCCGGCGGCATCCGCTGAATACTCATGCAGAAGCTGGTTGCTCATTTCAAGAGTGGAGCGGGCAAGCAGGAGACTTTTCTGATGCTTGTGGTCGGATATGTAAGCTTCAACGGAAGCTATGTCGAAGCTCCATTGCGCACTGGCACTCAGTGGGGTCAGCAACGGCAGAGCCAATAGTATGGCAAGTATGATTCTGTTCATCGGTTATTATTTTCTATGTCTTCGTCATATTTTCCGTTGTACTTGTCCGAATGTGCGGCATTGGCGGCATTGCGGAGCCAGCGGCGACGGGCCTGCTGTATGAGGGTCTGTCTGCGACCCTGCTCATCGTTGAGGGGCGGTGCAATGGTCAGCAGCACGTCGATAATCGAGCGTTTGTAGTTCATCATTTTCTCAATCGACACAAGGTTAACATAAATCTTATGGAGCCTCATGTCAACGCCTCTTGCAATCTCAAGGCGGTCGGACGACCAGAGAAGATGATATGTATCCTCCGTATCATCTGTTTCCGAAGGCTCGGTCTTGCAATACTGTGTGTCGAGCTGGCAATCCGGGTATTCACGGGCTATTGCCGACAGTCTTTCGTTGATCTGTTTCTCTTTGTCGGCATCCGAAGCGTCGGGGTCAAGGTTTATTATCTCGACAACCTGAGTATCCGAATACTCGGCATACAGCTCATAGTCAATCTGCACAATGGCCCGGTGTATCTTTATGCCGAGAAAGTATTTAGGCTTCCTGGCAATGGATATGGTAGCCTTGAAGGTAAGTGTGCCGTTGATGTTCGGAGCGTGCGCCTTGCGGATATAGGTGTAGCCCGACCAATAACCGTCGCCGTCCCATGTAAGGTTATAAGCTGTCTTACAGTCCTGCATGATTGCCGGAATACGATAATAATCATCGGTCTGAATGTCATTGTCCTGCGAAGCGTCCTCCTTGGCTTGCAGGACATCCTGCAATTTCTTCTTATAATCGGCCAACTGACTCTTCAGCTGACTGATCTGATTCTGGTTGGCATTGTACTGCTGGCGCAGACGGGCTGCCTCTTCGACTGTCGCCGTGGCTATCTGCTTGATTAGGTCGGCGTTCTGTCTTTCCAACTGGTCTATCTGTGCCTGCGTGAGTGCGATTTTATTGCGGTATTCCGTTTCCAATGCGTCCAGTTCAGATGTATCGACACCCTGATTGCCTGTAAGTGATGTTGTCATGGAACACTGTTTGGTATGGTTGCTCAATGAACCTCCGCAACTCTTACATTTGTAGGTCGTGGTGCCACTCATAAGTTTTGCACCGTCATGGCAGGTGACTGATACAATCACGCTCTCGGTTCCTTTCAGTTTGTCTGCACTTGAGGCCGAGTAATAGTTTCTGCTGCCATAACCAATCTGATACACAAGTCCTTCCTCGTTATCGTTGAACTCCTTGAGATTGACCTGCATCTGCTTCTGGAATGTAGCAAGATCCATGTTATAGCTGTCAAAGACAGCCTCATAGACTTCCTCCGTCCAGTTCCATGATTTTGACACAGTTATCGAATAGGCGTATGCCTTGCCGTACTGTTTGCCGCCACGGTTGAGAATATAACCGCTGCGGTAATAGTTCATGTTATAGCGGTACCGGTCATCCTGTTGGTTGAGTTGGGCGACCTTGCTCCGTGACCATCCCGCATGGGCTTCCGAATTGCTCAATGCGGCCTCGACAACTGCCGCCGAGGGATAATAGTTGGGGTCTGTGGTGTTTACCCTGTACCACGGCGAGCCGTAGAGAATGGAATTGTTGTCAGTCGGAGGGTTGTAATTGCAGACTGTCTCCGAGCCGGACTCCTTCCTGTATATGTACCACCGCTGGGTGTAATACTGGCCGTCGGCGCGGTCAACATAGTCCGTCACCCAGCCTGTCATATTGTAGTTGGCTATATTGAACAGTCGGTTTACGTTCTCCGGTGAGCCGACAATATCCATCAACTGACCGGCAAGAAGGTTGTTGATGTTGCCGTAGATGCGTTCACAGCTCACCACCGCATCGTAGATGCCGGTAATCTTACCCTGCATAAGACCGCTGAAATCCGAGCCGGACAATACCTGGTTCATAATGTTCTCGGCTGTGCTCGAAGCAATGCCGACCGCTATGTTGTAGAGGTTCTCGGCATCCGCTTTCAGGTTCTCCTTGGTGAAATGGTCCGGGGCCTCGGCAAGCATCTTCTGCATATTGTCCCAGTTGATGATGTTGTATTGTGCGAACTCAAAAAGTTCTCTGATTTGCGGATTGAACTCAAGGAAATTGATGTCGCTGAATCCCAGCCTGCTGTTTGTCACAACCGATTCGAACTGCATACACAATGCCTTGGTCTCATCGCAGATCTTCATCAGATAGCTCCCCCAATAGAGGGCGTTGTGCGGCTGTTCCAGCATCAGCCGGGCGACCACCACAATCTTCGGAATGATTTTGGTGGCCACCATACGGTAGATGCGCTTGTAATAGTAATTCTCGGTCGAGCTGCTCCATATACCGAGGTCGGTAAGGGCCTTGCGGTCGAGAAATTTGGATGAGAATATGGCCGCTGCCGCCACTTCCGCAGAAGTGTATTTCTCCAGAATCTTCTTCACCTGCTCATTATAGTAAGCCTCGGTGCCGGTCTCCACACCGTATGCCGAAGCCATTGCAGCCACGGTCTTGGCGTCGATATTGAGATTGGCATACTGGGCCGAGGCTGTAGCCCCGACAAAGCAAATCATGAGTATGAGCAGGATTCGGTTCATAGGCCGGTCTTAAAGTTTGGAGAGAACTACGTTTTTGAGGTCGTCATCGGTCATGCCAAGGGCGCATCCGATATTGCCAAGATGATGTTCGGTCTGAGCGACGAACACAGGCCCGATGTTGCGGATTGCGGTCAGGGCCTCGGGCTGATGATGCACGAGAGTCTTCAGGTCAGTTACGCCTGCATTTCGCAGAGCCTTGACAAGTTTGCATGCATACGCGGTGCGTCGGCCATGGACGGGAGGATAGATTCTATCCACAAATTCTTCGATTGAAATTAGAGAAATCATAAATAATGTATTGGTTTTGGTTAGGTAATTTGAAATATCAGAGGTTCAGCACCTTGCCTTCGTGGTTCACACGCTGGGCAAAGGCGAGGGATTTCGATATGCCGGACTTGGTCCAGTCCCGGCAATAGGCTTCTATGGCTTCCTGATGTGAGCATCGCAATTCCCGCTTGTAGAGTTTGAGGGCTTCCTTTTCGGCACGCTCGGTCGTATAGGTCATGTAGCACTCGCGTGGTTCCTCCACGCCGAAGACATTCCCGTTGGCGCCACGACGGATGAAGACTTCACGGAAGAAAGACCGGCCATCCTTGTTCTCAAGGCGGTTGATGGTGAAAATCTTCTTGCAGTCAACATCGGTCAGTCCGAGAATCTTCTTGATCTCATCAAAGCGTTCCTTGAACTTCGACTGGTCAAGCAGCATAACGACATCGGAGTTGTTGATGATCGCCTCCTTGACAATCTCCGAGCCTATGATGTCCTGGATCTCCTGCGTCACCACTCCGACGGAAGCCCAGAACTTACGCGCGGTCTTGTATAAGTATTTGATATACTCGGCCATAAGCGGAGAAGCGATGGCCTTCCATGCCTCCTCGATCACCAAGACCTTGCGGTTCTTTTTCAGACGCATCTTCTGAAGAAATACGTCCATGATAATCAGGGTCACGATGGGGAACAGTTTCTTGTTCTCCTTGATGGCATCGACCTCGAATACAATGAAGGTCTCGTCAAACAGTGTCGAGTCCACATTCTCGTTGAGAATCTTCTCGTAGGCTCCGCCCTTATAGAAAGGCTGGAGCATCGTGGAATAGGTGGAGTAACTGATGGTCGTGATGTCGTTTTCGGTGCATATCTGTTCCAGACGGTCAAAAGAGTAATCGAAGAATGAGTTGAATCTCAGTTCCGTAACTTTGAGAGCCGCCCGGCGTTTCTCCAATACGTCAATCTGCTTGCGCACCATCTCGTCCACTTCTTTGGGAGCCATTCCGGTGTTCTTGCGGCTTACAGAGGCAAAGAGGTTCTTCAGAAGCACCTCGCGCTGCTCGTCGGTGTATTTGGTGAAACCGTTGAAGTAGGCATCGTAATAGTCGATGATTATCTGTTCCACGATACGGAACTCAATCTCCGGGATTTTTGCATCAGAGCCTTTCCATATCAGAAGGATAAGGTTCTTGAGAAAGTCAATCTTCTCGATGTTGTATTCTCCACGATTTATCTTGAACGGGTTCATCGTGATTGGCTTTTCTTCGGTATAGGAGATATACTTGCCTCCGAGATACTCGCAAAGACCTTCGTATGAGTTACCGGTATCCACCATGACGACATCGGTGTTCTGCTCGTGGAGCTGACGCACAACACTGTTCATGTGGAACGACTTGCCGCTGCCGGAAGGCCCCAAACAAAAGAAGTTTGAGTTGTCAGTCAGCTTGTTGGCGCCCTCCTTGCCGGATATGTCGATAGCGACAGGCACACCCTGACGGTCGGTGTAATAGATTTTCAGAGGCGTGTCCTCGGAGTGCTGGGCGTGCTCCTTATACATCAGGCACATGGCGGCGTCGGATATGGTAAGGAAGCGGTCATACTCCGGGTTCATGCGGAAACAGTTGCCGGGAAAAGAGTTTACAAAAAGCTCCAGCTGGTTGTAACTCTTCCGGGAGATATGGATGCCGAGGCGACCGAACACGTTTTCAAGGTGATTGGTCGGCTTCTGGAGGTCAATACCTTTCCTGCAAGTCACCATAATATTGAAATGGGCATAGACAAGCTGCTTGTTTTCGCGAGCAATGACTTCCTGAACCTTTTCAATATCCTCCACGGCAATCTGGTTGCCCGGATTGGGTACGGAGGCATGGCGGTTGCGCTTCTTGTCAAGGATGGAAAGCTCTCGTTTCTGCCCGGGCATGAATATCATCTGATTATAGACGACGGACTCAATCTCAGGTATAGAATCAAGCACCGACATCAGGTCAACAGGCAATGAGGTGTTGTTGACCTCAATCTTTGTGAACGGACGGATTTGCGTCGGGAGGTTGATGCAGTCAACATCCACAAGCGAATAGATCTTGCAGTTACGGTCGCCCATGCCTACGCTTTCCTCGTCAGCCCTGAATGTGCTGAAAGAGATGCGTTTGTTGGCGAAGTCCATAGCGAAAAAGCGGTCAACTACCTCGGATGCCTCGGTCTTATTGAGGAAATGCGCCTTGATGCCGGCGTCGCGCAACTGGTCGGCGACCTTGCGGATTTTCACAAGGAAATCTCGCCACCTCTTGCTGTCGTAACTGAAGATTCGGCTTTTCTTGCACTCCTGCGTGATTGTCAGGTAAGTGAAGGAGTCGGTGTAGCGGCGTCCTTTGAAATACTCGAAGTAGGAGCTTGAAAGGAACTCGCGGTTCTCACCGTCCTCGTCGGCAAAACCCTTACGGGTAAAGATATCCTGTTTGTGAATGGCATAGTCTTCGCCGAGTGTCGCGCAGATGGCTGTGAACAGTTTGGTATATTCGTAGTAGGCATCAATGTTGCCGCCGAACTTTGCGACCGGATTCTCCATTTTCAGGATAGCCGAGACTTCGCCGGTCTTGGTATATACCACGCCTATGCCATCCGTTTCCTCGATAGTAAAATAGATGTCATGGAAAATGCGGCTGCGCTTCCCGCCGGTGCCGAAGGCCCATACGGAAACAGCCATGCCGAGGCATATCGCCAGACAGATTATGATGACATAAAGGGTCATTCGTTTTTATCGCGTTGTTAAATGGGTTACTTCAGCTCCTCAAGGCGTTCGAGGTAATTGAGAGTGGGAAGGCGATACAATTTCCAATCGAGACCTACGCTCACAAAATTGGAAGCTATTTGGCTGAACTTGCATTCCCATATTCGACGATGTCTCTGGAGGTCAACGTGGACACTGTCATGATACTGGCACTCGTTGTAGCAGTCTTTGAAGTCGTTGATTATGGCACTGACAGTGTCATCCACAATCATGGATGCCATCGGCGTATCGCGAATCTCGGCGAACTCTTTGCGCGAGAGCCATGATTCAAGCACAAGATATACGGTGAGCCCGCGAGGTGTATCCTGATCCTTCTTATCTCCTGGAACACTAATGACAACCTTGAGGATTACTTCTTTAGGCTGGTCAGCAATATGCCCATCCGAATTGTCAACATAGACTGCGTTGACCGCAAAGTTGAGCGGAAGAATGTAGTAGCGGCACCCTTTTGAGGTGTCAAACAGTTGGAAATTTTGGGGTGTGAGAACACTCATAATTTGTTGATATTTAGAATAAATAGAAGAGTCTTAATTTGAGTTTGGCATATTGTTTTGAGTAATTGGGCATTACAATACCCTTACTCATTTCGATGCCGTAATAGTTATGGTCGGAGGATTCGGAACAGGTCAGATACTCGCCGCTGAACGGCTCAATCAATTCCGATAGATGTGAGTTGGCATATGGCTGGAACAGATAAAATATCTGAGCCATCTCTGCCAATGTCGGAGCATAGCTGCAATGATGTTTCTCCACTTCAACGAGCATCGTTCCTTCTTCTTTCCCTCCTTTTTTCTGGAGAAGTCGGGAGGTAAGCGTGGCACCATTGCTCTGCCCGAAAGCGGTGTTATCTGCGTAAGGCATCTCAGGCTTATAGATGAGTCTGTCATCTTCCGATGAAGACGGGTCATTGATGAGGCCTTCGTTCCGTTGTCCGTCGATTGTCTCGAAGATTGTTCCGCTTGTCAGGTTCTTGCTGCCGAAACAGAATGTGCCGGGGGCATCTTCTATGGCAACCGCTTTGCCATGCTTACCGTCTGTCTGGAATACGACAGCGACGCTCATAGTATCGCGTTTTGATACCACAAAGCCGTCTTTCCGAAGATAATGACCAACTTTGACGGTATCGACAGCAGCGACTTTCCGAAGATCACATTTGTATTGATTGTCAACCCATGAGGATTTGGGCAACAGCTGGCCGGTTTTATCCATCACGAGATTGAGCTGCGTCATGCTTCCTGCAGACAGCGGCGGGATTTTAGTCTTGAGAAGATATTCCCTGCCGTTGACGACAGCCGACAGAACAATGTCCGAAGCAGCGTCGCAAGGGATAAGATAAAAATCATGGTTGCGACCGCTGTTAACCATACAGTCAGCATCAATCCCCACAGGCATTCCTTCGCCTGACTTTTCAATCCATTTTCCATTGTAAGGAATATATTTTCCGCGAGTTGCAAGAGCTTCCCCTTTGAGGGTCAGCGATTCGAGGACATCGGCAAGGTTGTCGCTCCCGATGCAGAATCTCAAAAGAGCCATCGAACTCTGGAATTTCATTTGTAAAGACAGCCTGGCGCCGACCGTCCGTCCGGATTCGTATCCGAAGATCCTGTCCGAGAAGGGTGCGGTCAGCGACAAGGTGTCGGAGGAAGACAGCGGCCAGCAGGCACTGACCGCCGAGGCGGTGTCAGCCATCAGCGACGGCTGTTCAGGTTTGAAGCAGTCGGGATTCCCGACAAACGCAAGGAAGTCTGTCTTACCGTCGGAATTCAGTCTCACTCCGATTCTGTCAGCACCGGCGATTGCTCCCGAAGCTGTGATTTCCAGCGGCTTCAGTTCATCACGCCAGGCGTCGCGCACCTCGATGGCAGCTCTGGTCTGCTCCAGAGAGGGGCGTTTTTCATCTGATTTGCCGCATGAGGCGCATATCAGGGCGACACCTATTATATAAGAGTATCGGATTGACATTTTCGGAATGATATTGGCTTGAATTTTGGTTAAGAGTTGCTTTAATGATTGGTTTATAGACTTCTGGAATGGCAATAGACGAACACTCCCTTGTCGTTGTTTTTGGAATGGAGGCCCTTGCGCTGCTTGAGCATTATAAGGGCGGCTCCTACTGCGATTGCTGTTACGAGAGTTATCAGTCCCGCCACGAAACCGATGACGATATACATGACAATGAATCCCACAATCGCGCCACCGGCTGCTGCGGCCGCCCAATAGATGTAGCGACCCTGAAGTCCCATCAGTTCGAGGGGTCTCTGCAACCCCTTGAACATTGGATAGGACGGATAGCTTTCTTCATCGGTATTCGCCACGGGTCACACACCGAAGAAGAGAGGCAGAGCCTGTGCTGCGGCCACGAGGAAGATGCAGGCGCCGACAATCATCATGATCGACTTCTTGACATCCTGCTCCTCGTTGTTCATCTTGATATAGACGCTGATAGCGCCCACGATGGCGACAACGCCGGCGATGGCGTAGCAGAGCTTGACGACGATGGGGACATACTTGGCGATTTCCTCAGTTACTGTGGTCAGTGCGGTGGTACCCGCCTCGTAGTTGCCGGCGGCGTTCTGGGCGAACATTGCCACGGAGCCGACAATCATCATCATGCAGAACATCTGCACGCGCTCGCTTCCGAAGAAGCCTTTGAGTTTGTTTGCGATTTTCTTAATCATAAAATCCGGTGAATTTTGGTTTGTTTGATTTTGAAATTAAATGATTGGTTTTGTGTATATTATTGATTATGGAAACTATATTCTGTATCCGAAGAAAGCCGGGAAGACCGTGGACGCGCCTATCAGGAACAGACATGCCCCGACTACCATCATTATTTCTTTCTTGACTCCGTCCTCGCCGGAGTTCATCTTTATGTAAATTTGCAGAGCTGAATAGATGACTACAATAGACGCTATCGCATAGATAAGGTATAGGACATAGAGCATCATCGTCACCACGAAGTCATGTTGTCTTGCAAGCGCATCGGCTCCCCAGCTGTAATCGACACCCCCGCATTTGGCAGCAGCAGTCTCTGCACATAACAGGGAGAGTGCGACAAGGCTTTGCTGAATCCACCGCTTAATACTCGTCAACTGCAGGCGCATCCTCGGCTTGGGTCTTTGCAGATTCCTCGGCCGGGATTCGCGTGATCAGACATCCTTCATTGTCAATATGTCCGCTGTTTCCCTGTAACAGTTCATCAAAATCTTCATCGGTGAAGGCTTTTTCATAGACTCTGCTATCCTCGATATCCCGGGCGTCAGCATCAAGTTTCTCCTGTATAGCCAGAGCCTGTGCCTCTTTGTCTGCCTCCGAAGCCGGCGTTTCCGGTATAATTGTCTCTACTGCCGCTACCGGTTCGGCGTTGACATTATTGTCGCCGACGGCAAAACCTGTTTCCGTCTCGATGACTTCTACGGATTGCTCCCCGGCAAAGGTTGTGTCGAAAGTCTCTGCTCCGGAGTTTTCCTCAGCCGACTTCCGACTCGATGTGACATCGCGTATTATCACCACTGAAAAGTAGATGATATAGGCGGTCGTCAGAATCAGTGCGAATATTCCAAATGCGCTCATGTGTTCGGTTTTATAAGTTCGTTTTTCAAATTGTGCAGCAAAGTAAATGCTTCTTTTGTTGAATTGGAATTATTCTCTGATTCCCAGCTCCTTATTTAATTCTCTTTTTGAAAATCACAAAATCGGCACCGATTTTCGGCACTCTCACAGTGTTTTCGGCCCCTTTATAATGCAAAATCCACCGTCACCGGAATGACAATGGATTCAATTATGTCTTTCATCTTTCATTGTGATGCCGGACATCCGTTTTCTGCGGCAAAGTTGGAGGCCGGAACAAATGCCAAATCGAGACCGTCGGTCACTGCTGCGCCGTGAATTTGTCTTATTGTCCGCTTTCGCCTCCCTTGATATGCCTGAAAATCGGAAAGACCGACCTCCCGATGAACCGAAAGGTTGGCAAGGGGAGGGATAAAAAAAACTTAAACTGCAAATTATATGGCAAATCTTTGTAACAGCACTTACCGCATCACAGGCGAAGCATCTGAACTTGACGCTCTCTATGAACTTATGAGCCGACTGGAGAAAGAAAAAGAAAATGGTAACTGGGTCGGACATATCGTCGAAGCCCTCAATGACAAAATCCCCGAACATCTATATGTAAGGGGATGGTGGAATGAATTGGATAGAGAGGAAGACTGTATCAGTTTCAGTCTTGAAAGCGCATGGGACCCTATATACGAGGCTTGGGATTTCATCTGCTCCAAGTATGACTCTCTTGCCGCGTACTTCATCGGCGAAGAGTCAGGGTGTGAGGTCTATCTTAAAAGAGACCACCCTGAGAAAGAGTGGTTCTCGGATAACTATTACGTTGACATCTGCACTCCCAAAGAGGAATACTTTCACGAATATTTCAAGAACATTGATGATGCGTTTCGTTACATCGAGAAAATCGCGGACACCAATATCATAACCTGCGAGGACATCGAGGGATTGAACTCCGCTTGGTCTGAAGAACATCACGACGCATACATCTATCTACACGAATTTCAGGAGGTCTAAACCTCATTTCTAAAAAGCCAACAGCGAGAAATCTCACGACTTCTCGCTGTCTTACGTTTTGAAGTAATGTTTTATGGAAACAGTTTTGGTGTAGCTTCCTCTTTTAATTGTTGAGCAGGAATAATGCCTGCGATACGGCATCCTATATAGTAAGCCCTTTTGAAATCTTCAAGTGTCTCATCATCAAACCATTTCTTGTCTATCAAGGACAGAAGGAGATTCGAGTCATTGAATCTATTTGGGCAGATGATATAATAACTTAGGCAGTAGCCAATTCCTGTATTACGGTCTATCAATAAAGTGCCATCTTTTGCTATATTGATCTTGCCGGATTTACATATGACTGCAAAACCCTCGATAGTGTCTATCGGCATCATCTCGTTCCAGTCATTATTAAAGATTATATCTTTCTTTTCCAGACTCGTAAGGTGCAGAACTCCCGGATTATGAAAAGTCTTACGTTCATATACATAACCGTCAAGGTTGTTAACTTGAAATGTACTCTTTATACACTCTAACAAATTGTCCGTTGCCTCTTGCAGACCATTCTCCAGATAGGAGACTGTGCTTTGAGGCAGTTGTAAAGCCTCACCAAGCTGTCGCTGGGTGAGATTCCGTTCCTTTCGGAACAGTTTTAGATTTATAAACTTCATTTTCTGTAGGATGGTGCCTGATGAATGATTTTATGATACATCTCCTGTATGCGATCCATCACGCGCCATCCGTATTGCTTGAACAGATCATCAGACACCAGATTAGTGGTGATGACCGTAAAACTCATGGTTTCATACCTTTTTTCAATAAGCCTGCGTACCGGATGCGCCGGGGTGCCGAAGGATAGGACTTCGCATGGCTCTTCGCCGAGATCATCAATGACAAGAAGGGGAATTTCTTTGAGCCTTATAATCTTATCATCATCTTGATTCTTGTAATACTCACAGACTTCGGTAGCTGTGATGAACCGCGTCTCAAAGCGAAAATACTCTCCCATGTAACTAAACGCACCCTGTGAGTTTAATATTCTCGCCATTCTTAAGATAGCTTTTGCCAGCGTTGTCTTACCATTGCCGGGTACTCCGCAAAGCATTATGCCAGATTCGGGATGTGGCTTGGTGAGATGTTTGATGACCTTTGCGACAACTTCTTGTGTATAGGCATCATTGCAAAAATCCAAGTAACGACCCTGAACTTCCTCTTGATAGAGCCTGTATAGCATCAAGAAGGCTTCTTTCGGCTCTATGTTGAAGCGAAAACAAGGCGACATCTGTTGCATGGCCCTGACAGTTGCAGTCTGGTCTGTAAGTTGGTCCTGGGAAATGCCGAACTCATTAAGGACATCGCTAACGGATGGGAATTCTTTATTTTTCATAATCACGGTTGTTTTCTGAACGGCAACCACTCAAATTCAATGACCGAATAGCTATCCCTTATGATGGATGCTATCTGGTTACCATATATTTCACGAATGCTTTCGCCGTCGAGTGGGGTTGAGACGATGGTCATCATGCGAAGGTCATAGCGCAGGCGGATGAGATTCTTTATCAGTTCGACGGCAAGATTATCCTGCGGCTTGTCCAACTCCAATCCGAGGTTGTCAAGAAACAGTATTGGCGAAGAAGCTGCTTCAAGGAATTTCTCGTGAGAAATTATGGGAAATCGCAAATCTTCGGCACGGAGATAACAGCTTTCAAGGGAATCGACTTCCTGATATGTCCATGCGCTTGGATACGAACTTAGTAGCTTGAAGAACTTGAGAAGAGCAAATATAAATGTTGTTTTCCCCGTGCCGAACTGTCCGTAAAACATTAGACCACATTTTGACTGGGCGCTTGTAAGCTCTTTGCTGAGTGTAACCAGCATGAGGTGGTAATCCGCAGAATCAACAAAATATTCTCCACGCTCACAGCCCAAAGAATTCAGGCAGTAAATGAGTGACTCTTCAATAGTTTCCGGCATCAGGTTGAGGCAAAAACGGCTTTTCATAGTCTGCGGCAGTTCGCGCGCTGATTTCAGCACCTCGGCGTCGGGCTGTCCCGGACTCTTGGCCCGGTTCTTTTTCTTTCTTTCCATTTCGTATTATTTTTTTGTTTTCGGTTATTCGTGAACGTATTTCTTTTCTTGCCCAATTCATGAAATGTTTCTTGAACTCGGAAAAGGTATTGTGAAATTCATCAGTGCTAAGACACTGGTTGATGAACTCCTCCAAGAGAAGTAAAAGTCCTTCAGTGCCGCTTTCGGGTTTGAGGCTGTATGCCATCTGTTCAAGCGTAAGGTCTGACTTTTTTAATTCTTCAAAAAATTCTTTCTCTCGTGCGGGTAAATCAATATCAGATTTTTTTTTATTATTTTCTTTATTTCTTATAATCATTGGTATTTGAGCTGTCATCTGGATTGGTAGCTCGCCTTGTATCTCATTCGGTATTTCGGTATCCGTTTCGACACACATCTCACTTATCATGTCATCATCCGCCGCTGTTGTCATCGGGGCGTCCGAGTAAACACTTGTTTCTTGTATTTTGCCTGAAGGAGCGGCTATAAGCTCCTCTCTTACTATCCTGATAATAAGGACGCCTTTTTCATCTCTGCAGGAGATACGACCATCTTTAATCATCTGTTTCAAAAAGCGGTCAACGGTCTTTATGTTAACGCCCCATACATTTTTCAGATGCGTTTTTGTTACAGCGAGTTCTCCGTATTGGAGATTCACTTCAACACGAGCTTGTCCGACGCACTGCATACATGGTCTGTAGGCTGCGCGACATCTTATCCATATCCACCACATGAACCGTTGTGGATCCTGAATCAGCCAGTCTTCTAACTCGTCCCGATAGAAGGGAATATATCCTGAATTATACATCGTGTTGATTCTATCAATGTTTGAATAACTGCACCCTTATAAACAGCCTTGTCATCTACCAAATCGTAGATTATTCTGCTTTTGTTTATGAGGTTGAACAAGTCATATGGAGCAAGTCCGAGCACTTCTGAAAGTTCATGCACAGAATAATATTTGTCCGGGCGTAAAGTCACTTTTCTCATACCGGTGTGTTTTGATTTCCCTCACTGAGAGGAAAGAGTTGTGAAATTGACACACCTATGAATTCCGCTATCTTATATCGGACAGAACTTCTGGGTACGTTCCGAACTTTCAGCCATTTTTTGACTGTCTTCCGGTGTGAGTGTGATGCCTCGCATAACAGATTGACAAACCTGAGATATTCTATATTCTTTTTGGGCAGATGCAAATAGATATCTACGATTGAGCCTCTCTGTTGTCTGTTTGCCGGAAACAATCTATTGACATCCATTTTCATGAATGCGGCAATTCTCACGCGGATATGTTCGCTTGGATAAATGCCGGAAGACGATGGACTCAATATCATTTTGACAGTATTGGGAGTAAGTCCTGATATCGTAACGATAAGTTGAAAGAGTCTTTTCCGAGGACTTGGTATATCTCTGATTCTGTCTGCCAATTCGAATAGTGACAGTGGCATCCGCAGGAAATTCTCTAAATAGTTCATAGAGTATGTCGGTTTGATTATGTCACTGCCGCTTATTCTTGAACTTTCAGTCTGCGGGCACCGTAGTGTAATCGTTTTGTCTGAATTGCGATTCGTCAAACTCGTTGCAGTGGGATACTCGTCATGTCTTTCGTGGATATCCCCGAAAGTAACAAGGTGAGTTGTTGTATCGACTGCTTCACGAAAGTGGCCGGCTTCATGTTGAAACTTTGGCCCTCCGCAATTTCTAACAAATGACCTGGGATATAAAGACTTTTCAGACATATTACATCCCTTTCTTTATATTCAGCTCCTCTATATCGCTGAGACGATAATACGGACTGCCTTCAATATATACAGGTACAAGAGTTCCCTTATCTTCCCATTCTCGCAAAGTCTTAGGAGTCTTATTGAGCAACTTTGCAGCTGAAGAACGAGAAAGTGTGGGTATTTCACTAAATCTTGCCAGCATATCTGACATGGCATCAAGAGTCCGGATGACAGCACGGTCTGTGAGCTCACTGAGCATTTCTATCGTCACTGGAATCACTATCGGGGGCATATCCTCCTTCGGCTGGACATGGATCATCTCCCAGATGTTCTCAATGCTCATCCGGAGTTCATTAACTGTCCGTTCATATAGATTCTTTTTCATTTGCGACAATATTTATAATTTTCTGTCGCAAAATTAAGGCTGACTCCACCCCCATATGGAAAAGAAAAGTAAAACTTGGTAAAATCACCGAAGTTTTACTTTTACTTTATTTTACTTTAATGTAATGCGTTGTTATTTAGATAATTTCAAGCGCAAATTCTCTTTTGCGTTCTGTAAATTTTCTTCTTTGATAAGGCTGCCTCCAATAGTGCTGAACATTTTGCTGATTGCACCTTGAGAGCCTTCTATGCCCCAGAACATCTTCATTATTGAAAACTCGGGGACATCGGATAACCAATTAAGTTCGATGGCGGCTTGAATATATGTTGCAACGACCTTTCCTTTCATTCCATTCAGAATATCTCTCATAATGTCAGATTTCCTTCTCTTTTCATCTATACTCGACCCTATAATCAAGCTATATAGGGTGCGTAATGCTTTATCCCGGTTTTCTTCTTCCAGACTCAGCATCCTCTTTTGCCGATATTCAAGCGAGGTAAGTGTTTCAGGCAATCTCTCTGCTTCCTTTTTTATTTCTTCATACCGTTCCCAAATAAATGGAATCCAAAGGATTTCAATTACATTTGCAATCTCCTTCGCAATGGCAGCTTTATCAACTACAACTTTAGCCGTATGACCAAGCGCCAGACCAATAGTATCTTTAAGACTAAAGAACCATCTTGAGAATTTTTTTAGGGTTTGGTAGATTGACCGAACGCAATAGGTAGCGGAGAATCCACATCTGATATCCTCGATTATAGCTCTTTGAAAATTGAGCCATTCTTCGACTAAACATCTTTTCAGCTCTATAAGATGGTTAACAGTCACAGCTTCCCACTCCGTGCAGAAAGGTTCAATAAACGACATTCTTATGCAGAGTATGTTTTCGTAATATGGGAGGTCGTGTCTATTCATCCGAGAGGGGATTTAATAAAGAAACACTTTTTTACAAGCGAGGGTTCGTCAACGGAAAGCTTTCGGAAGTCGTGAAACTTTTTTTATTCAAAGTTAGCTGCTACAAGGGTAGTGGAAGCAAACGTCGACATTAACTATTTAACTAATGTTAATGTTTGGGTAGCGACATTTTTAACATTTTATTTTGTCTGCGGCAGCCAAAAATCAGCCCAACATTGAAAATTTTTCTCAAAAATAAAGGGGACAAAGCGTTATTGACCTCAAGTTCGCAGACAATTTGCAGACAAAAACAAAAGAGAAATCCCGCAACTCTTGATTATCAATGAGTTACGGGATTAATGGGTGCCCAGAACAGGACTCGAACCTGCACGCCTCTCAGCACTCGCACCTGAAACGAGCGCGTCTACCATTCCGCCACCTGGGCATCGGTTTGGTTTTGCATCTGCAAAGGTAGCGCTTTTTTCTGAAATGACAAACTTTTTTATGTTTTTCTCGCCAAATATTCCATAGGAATTCGATAAATGACTGCTGCTCAGTTACATTCATTAATACTTGCGGATGCGGATTTTTGCCCTGTGGCTCGCAGGAAGAAGACTAGGAATAGGATGCCTGCGAGAAACAGGCTCACGGAGAAGCTCAGCAGAATGCCGAATAGTCCCATATGCAGGGGAAATGCGAGCAGCCATGTGGCGGGAATGCCTACGACTACATAGCTTACGAAGGCTATCCACAGCATCGGCATTACGCGCGACGTGCCGCGCAGAGCATTGGCGAAGGTTATCTGTGTGGCGTCGCCGAGCTGATACAACACCAGAGGGAAAAGCAGCGCGACGGCGGCCGAGAGCACGGCCGGGTCCTCCGTGAATATGCCGAGGATGCTGCGGCCTCCGAGTATGAAGGTCAGCGACGAGCACGTCATGAGCGCGAGCATTATGTGGTAGCCCTGCCAGGCCGAGCACCGCATCAGCCCTCTGTCGCCCGAGCCGGCCACGTTGGCGACAACCACCGATATGGCCGTGCCGATACTGTAATAGAGGCAGAAGCCCAGTGTGCCGGTGATGACGACTATCTGAAATGCAGCCAGCGGCACGGCCCCGAGCCACCCGGACATGATGGCGGCTACGGAGAAGGAGCCACTCTCGAACGTCATCTGCATGCTCACGGGTAGGCTCGTTTTCCACACGCGGCTCAGCGTACGACGGTTCAGCCGGGCCGACCGGAATCCGCTGCGGTCGGGCGCGGCTCGTCGTGCGAGGCAGAATACCGCGATAATGCCTGCCGCACTCAGCACACGGGCCGCGAGTGTGCTGATGCCCGCACCGGTGAGCCCAAGCTCAGGGCAGCCCCAGTGGCCGAAAATCAGCATGTAATTGCCGAGAATATTCAGCACGTTGCACGCAAGAATGATCCACATCGGCGACCGCGTGTCCGTACAGCCGTAGCACCACTGTGCAAAGACATTGAAGACGCACACGGGTACTATGCCCGCAAGCGCCGTCAGATAATACGGCCGTATCAGCGGCAGCAGGTGCGACGGTTGCCCCAGCCTGTCGAGATAGAAATACAGCACGCCGAGCAGTGCCGTCAGCATCAGGCTGTAGAGCAAGTTCAGCGCGAGGCCGTTGCGCATGAGGGCGCCTATCTCCATGCGCCGTCCGCTGCCGAACAGCGCACCTACCAGCGGCGTCAGGCCGTAGGTAAATCCCAGACAGCAGAAAATGACTACATTAAAGACGCCGTTCACAAACGAGGCCGACGCCAGGGCATCCGTCGAGTAATGCCCGACCATGATATTGTCGGCGAATCCGGTCACAATCATACCAAGCTGGCCCACCAGTATTGGCAGGCCGAGCCGGATGATTTCGCCGTAATAGCTTCTGCGTTCAGTCACGGCTTGAACCGAAGAAACGCAGCAGATACAGGAACAGGTTTATGAAGTCGAGATAGAGCGATAGTGCGCCCAGCGTGGCGAGACGGCCGACGCCGGCCTCCGGCATTTCCTCGGCCATGCGTTTGATCTGCTGGGTATCCCATGCGGTGAGACCTACGAAGATAGCCACGCCGAACATCGAGATTATCCAGTCGAGTGTGCTGCTGTGCATGAAAAGGTTCACCAAGGAAGCAATTATAAGACCTATAAGAGCCATGAACAGAATCTTACCGATGCTTGTGAGATCGCTCTTGGTGAAGTAACCGTACACGCTCATGGCACCGAAAGTGCCTGCGGTTATGAAGAACGTCTTGGCGAGCGAGGCGCCAGTGTACACGATGAATATTGGCGACAAAGCGGCGCCGTTCACCACGGCAAAGAGATAGAAGAGCAGCGACGCAGTGGTGTTGCTCAGTTTGTTGATGCCGGCACTTATGCCGATCACGAGACCCAGTTCGAGAAGCATCAGGCCCCACATGGCCCATCGGTTGGCGAAGACGAACGAGATGAACGCCTGGCTTCCGGCACACCACATGCTGACGAATGCCGTGACGATAAGTGCCAGCGTCATCTTGACGTAGACGCGCTTCATGGTCTGCGACGTACGGGCCACTACAGCGCCCGTGTAATAGTTCTGAGGATATTCCATAGAGAGGATTGTTATTGGGTTCTGATTTTGAAAAATGTTATAGAATCACATGCGCTCAGGCACGCTGATGCCGAGCAGACCGGTCGCCGCAGCCACTACGCGGGCGGTTGCCTCGCTCAGTGCCAGACGCAGCGAACGCACGGCCGAGTCGGTCTCGCGCAGTATGCTGCAATCGTGGTAGAACTGGTTGTACTCCTTCACAAGGTCGTAGCAGTAGTTGGCTATAAGCGCCGGCGAGAAGTTGCGCCCGGCCTCGGCCACTACAGATGGAAAATCGGCCAGGCGCTGCACCAGAGCCACTTCCCTGTCGTTCGGAATCACGGCCGAATAGTCCGTCATCTCCATACCGGCCTCGGCTGCGCGGCGCAGCACGCTGCGTATGCGGGCGTAGGTGTACTGTATGAAGGGACCCGTGTTGCCGTTGAAGTCGATGCTCTCGGCGGGGTTGAATGTCATGTTCTTGCGCGGATCCACCTTCAGCAGGAAATATTTCAGTGCGCCCAGGCCCACCATCTCCGCGATGCCGTCGATTTCCGCATCCGTCAGGCCGTCGGTCTTGCCCAGCTCCTCGCTTACGCGGCGCGCGTCGGACACCATGCTTTCCATCAGGTCGTCGGCGTCCACCACGGTGCCCTCGCGGCTCTTCATCTTGCCGTTGGGCAGCTCCACCATGCCGTAGGAGAAGTGGACCAGTTCCTTGCCCCAGCGGAATCCGAGCTTGTCCAGAATGAGCGACAGCACCTTGAAGTGATACTCCTGCTCGTTGCCCACCACGTATATCATGCGATCGATGGGATAGTCGGCATAGCGCTGTGCGGCCGTGCCGATGTCCTGCGTCATATACACGCTCGTGCCGTCGCTGCGCAGCAGCAACTTTTCGTCGAGGCCGTCGGCCCGCAGGTCGGCCCACACAGAGCCGTCCTCGCGGCGGTACATGATGCCTTTCTCCAGGCCTTCCAGCACCTTCTTCTTGCCGTCCAGATAGGTCCGGCTCTCGTAGTATATCTTGTCGAAGCCCACGCCCATGCGGCGGTAGGTTTCGTCGAAGCCGGCGTACACCCAGCTGTTCATCTTCTCCCAGAGTGCGCGCACTTCCGGGTCGCCGGCCTCCCACTTGCGCAGCATCTCACGGGCCTCCTGCATCAGTGTCGACGCAGCTTCGGCCTCCTCGTCGCTCATGCCCTGCTCCTTGAGGGCCTTGAGCTCGGCCTTGTAGTGCTTGTCGAAAGCCACGTAACAGTCGCCTATCAGGTGGTCGCCCTTCACTCCGGCGCTTTCGGGCGTAGCACCTCCGGCCCACTTCTGCCATGCGAGCATTGACTTGCAGATGTGTATGCCGCGGTCGTTAACGATGTTGGTCTTAACTACCCGGTTGCCGCAAGCCTCCAGGATGCATGCCAGACTGTAGCCCAGCAGATTGTTGCGCACGTGTCCCAGGTGGAGGGGCTTGTTGGTGTTGGGCGACGAATACTCCACCATTACCAGCGGAGCGTCCTCGGCGGCTTTGCGGATACCGTAGTCGGGCGTAGCCAGGATGTCGGCCAGCACCGAGTTCCACACGGTGGGTGTGATTACAATGTTCAGAAAGCCCTTTACCACGTTGAAGCCGCCCACAGCCGGCTCGTTGTCCACGAGCCACTGGCCTATCTCCCGGCCAACGGCCTCGGGTGCCTTGTGCGCAGCCTTGACGTACGGGAACACCATGACGGTGAGATTGCCCTCGAATTCCTTGCGCGTGGCCTGCGGCGACACGCTGTCGGGTGCCACCTCAAGCCCGTAGAGCTCACCGACGGCACGCGCCACGGCTTGCTTTATTATATTTTCTACTGTCATTTTTCTTGTTATTCAGATGTTTGAGGTTTACGACTTATCGCGCATGAAGATGCGCACCGGTGTGCCGCAGAAGTTCCAGTGCTCGCGTATCTTGTTCTCCAGATAGCGCCGGTAGGGCTCCTTGACCCATTGAGGCAGGTTGCAGAAGAATATGAACGTCGGCACGGGCGCGCCCTTGAGCATCGTTATATATTTTATTTTCACGAACTTGCCCTTATTGCTTGGCGGCGGATATGCAGCGATGTCCTCCAGCATCACGCGGTTCAGCTCCGAGGTCGGCACCTGGCGGTTGCGGTTGCGGTACACGTCCACGGCCGTCTCCAGCACCTTGAATATGCGCTGCTTGGTCAGAGCCGAAGCGAAAAGTATCTGGAAATCCGTGAACGGCGCGAAGCGGGCGCGTATCGCCTCCTCGAAGTGGCGTATGGCCGCCTGGCTCTTGTCTTCCACCAGGTCCCACTTGTTCACCACAACCACGAGGCCCTTCAGGTTCTTCTGTATGAGCGAGAAGATGGCCACATCCTGTGCTTCGATGCCGCGCATGGCGTCAATCATGAGTATGCACACGTCGCTGGCCTCTATCGAGCGTATGGAGCGTATCACCGAGTAGTACTCGATATCCTCGTGTACCTTGTTCTTCTTGCGTATGCCCGCCGTGTCCACGAGGTAGAAGTCGAAGCCGAACTTGTTGTAGCGCGTGTATATGCTGTCGCGCGTGGTGCCGGCTATGTCCGTGACTATATGCCTGTCCTCGCCGATAAAAGCGTTTATCAGCGAGCTCTTTCCGGCATTGGGACGTCCCACGATTGCGAAGCGCGGAATGGCGTCGAGTTGCTCGTCTTCGTTGTCGGCTTCCGGCAGGTCCTTAACCACCTCGTCCAGAATGTCGCCCGTGCCGTAGCCGTTCACGGCCGATACAGGCCACGGGTCGCCGAGGCCGAGTTTGTAGAACTCAGGCACGTTGTACAGCCAGTCGGTGGAATCCACCTTGTTGGCTATCAGAAGCACAGGCTTACGGCTCTTGCGCAGTATCTCCGCCACATGGTCGTCGAGGTCTGTGACGCCGTTCATCGCGTCCACGACGAACAGTATGACGTCGGCCTGCTCTATTGCGAGTTCCACCTGCTTGTTGATTTCGCTCTCGAATATATCGTCTGAATTGACGACCCAGCCTCCCGTGTCTATGATGGAAAATTCACGTCCGCACCAGTCCACCTTGCCGTACTGGCGGTCGCGCGTGGTGCCGGCCGTATCGTCCACGATGGCCGTCCTGGTCTGCGTAAGGCGGTTGAACAGCGTGCTTTTGCCCACGTTCGGACGCCCCACGATAGCTACGAGCTGACTCATATATTTTTACAAATTATAATTCCTCGCAAATTTACAAAATTTTCCTCAAAGTCGCAAAGCGGTCCGGAAGTCACCGCCATATCACTCTATGTAGCCGAACGCCTTCAGCTTGTTTTCGCGGTTGCGCCAGTTGGGCTCCACCTTAACGAATAACTCCAGATACACGCTCTTGTCGAAGAAAGCCGCAATGTCCTTGCGCGCCTCGGTGCCCACACGCTTAAGCATAGCGCCACCCTTACCTATGAGAATGCCTTTCTGGCTGTCGCGCTCCACATAGATCACGGCCATGATGTGGATGCTCTTCTCTTTCTCCTCGAACTTCTCCACCACTACTTCCGTGCTGTACGGCACCTCTTTCTCATAGTTCAGCAGAATCTTTTCGCGGATAATCTCCGTCACGAAGAATCGTGCGGGCTTGTCGGTGAGCGCGTCCTTGCCGAAGTAAGGCTCGCCCTCAGGCAGCAGTTCCACAATGCGGTTCATCAGATTGTCCACATTGAAGCGTTCCTTGGCCGATACCGGGAACACCTCGGCGGCCGGAAGCATATCTTTCCATCGAGCCAGGATACGGTCCAGCTCGTCGTTGCCCTTCACGAGGTCAATCTTGTTGATGACCAGCAGCACGGGCACTGTTTCCTTAGCAACTTTCGCAAGAAAGTCGGCGTTCTTGGCGGGGTCCTCCACCACGTCGGTCACGTACAGCAGCACATCGGCGTCGGTCAGTGCGCCCTCGCTGAAGTCGAGCATGCTTTCCTGGAGGCGGTATTTGGGCTTCAGCACACCGGGAGTATCGCTGAACACTATCTGATAGGCCGGTGTGTTCACAATGCCCATGATGCGGTGGCGCGTGGTCTGCGCCTTGCTGGTGATGATGCTGACACGCTCGCCCACAAGGTCATTCATCAGAGTGGACTTTCCGACGTTAGGATTGCCGACAATGTTGACAAAACCTGATTTATGATTCTCGCTCATTATTCTTGAATTTTGGTAAATACACTCTTATAACAACGATAGCACCCAAAAGGTGCTATCGCGGTCATATTTTGGTCCGGCGGAGACGTCCGCGTCAGATATCCCAGACCAGATACATGGCGCCCCAGGTGAAGCCTGCGCCGAACGCCGTCAGCAGCAGCTTGCTCCCTTTATGCAGGCGGTCCTTGTATTCGTCGAGACACAGAGGTATGCTCGCAGCAGAGGTGTTGCCCGTATGCTGGATGTTCACGAGCACCTTGTCCATCGGGAAACCCGCACGGTCGGCCACGGCCTCGATGATTCGCAGGTTGGCCTGGTGGGGTATCAGATAGTCCACGTCGTCCACCGTGAGGCTATTGCGCTTCATGATATCCAGCGAGCTCGTCAGCATGTCGGTCACGGCATGCTTGTACACGTAGCGTCCGTCCTGAAAGAGGAAGTGCTCGCCTGCGTCCACGGTCGCATGAGTGGTGGGATGTACGGAGCCGCCACCCGTCATGATGAGGTGGTGAAGTCCGTCGCCGTCGGTGTGCAGCACACAGTCCATCACTCCCGTGTTCTCATCCTCCGTCGGCTCTACGAGCACGGCGGCGGCGCCGTCACCGAAGAGAGGACAGGTGGAACGGTCCTGATAGTTCACCATCGACGACATCTTTTCGGCACATACCACGATAATCTTGTGATACAGACCGCTGCGTATGTAGGCGTTGGCGTCCTGGAGGCCCACGATGAAGCCGGCGCAGGCTGCCTGGATGTCGTAGGCATAGCCCGCGGTGAGGCCGGCGCCGTGCGCGATGATGCTGGCCGTGGAGGGGAAGCGGTAGTCGGGATTGGACGTGGCACAGATGACGAGGTCCACTTCGTCGGGGGCGGTGCCCGTCTCGGCCATGAGACGCTTGACGGCCTCGATGCCCATATAGGACGAGCCGGCGTCATCCTTGCGGAGAATATGGCGCTGCTTGATACCGACACGTGTGGTTATCCACTCGTCGTTGGTGTCGACCATGCGCGAGAGCTCGTCGTTGGTAAGAACGTCGTCAGGCACGTATGATGCTATGCCGGTGATTTTTGCGTGAAGCATTGTCTGGAGTTTGGGGTGTTCTTGGTGGTAGTGTGTGTTACAGGCAGATGCAAAAGCAGCCCTAAGTGCCGTGGTATTGGACTTAGGGCGCAGAACGTTTCTGCCGGCAGAGTTTTCCGTCTGCGGGGAATCAGATAGCCTCGTCCTTGACTATGGCCTGCTTGCCGCGGTAGTAGCCGCACTCGCCGCACACAGTGTGGTAGATGTGCCATGCGCCGCAGTTCGGGCAGATAGCGATAGTGGGGGCCACAGCCTTGTCGTGGGTGCGACGCTTGGCCGTGCGGGTCTTGGACTGTTTTCGTTTAGGATGTGCCATTGTAGTATAATGTCTTTTTGTTTGTTATATTCTGGTCGGGCAGGCATGGGCGATGGCGAGTTCGCCGTTGTATCCGGTCCTTGTTGAGATTTCTGTTTACGTTTCAGCTCACTCCTGGTCGTCGGGGCTGCCCATGCCGCGCAGAGCGTCCCAGCGCGGGTCGGAACCACGAGAGTCGGAGCCTTCCTCCTCCTCGAGCATCTCTACGGCGTCTTCGGCGTCAACATCCGAGCCCGCGCGATGCTTGCGCAGTATAGCCGACATCTGGCGGTTGCACTTGCCCAGCGGATGCACATGTTTGATAGGTATCTCAAGGACCACCGTATCGTAAATCATGTACGCCACGTTCAGGCTGTTGTCGCTCTCCGGAATCTGGAGCAGCGTGTCGCTCTCGTCGTTGTAGTCGTCGCCGTACTGCACGGCGATGTCGTAAGTGGCATCGATGGGCAGATGCAGGTCGTCGAGACAGCGGTCGCACAGAAGCACCACCTCGCCCGTGATGGCGAAATGAAGCGCGTATATGTCACCGTTGTAGTCAACAGTAAGGTGCACGTCAAGGTCGGCGTCACGCACGTCGGCGTTCTCCATGTTGACGAAAAACTGCTTGTCCAGATGGTAATCGAAGGTGTGTACACCTTTCACCAGGCTCTTTAGCGGCAGCTTGAATACTGTAAACTTTCCCATGACGGAGTATGCTGAAAAACTTTGCAAAGTTAGCACTTTACAATTAAATATCCAACTATTCAACCTTTTTTTGTCCGCCGGAGGCTGAAATTAGGTCTATATTAAACAAAGGCCGGGGCAAACGCTCCGTTCGCCCCGGCCTGAAAATGTGCGGATAACCGGTTTAGCGCACCACGACCTTGGTGCTCTTGCCGCCGCAGCGGCGGATGTAGATGCCCGGTGCGGGGGCTGCGGTGTCGACGCGACGGCCCTGCATATCGAAGTACTCGGCCTCGCCCTCGTCGCCGTCGACGACAATGGAACCGATGCCGGATCCGGCGGTGGCAGATGCGAGCACCTTGACTTCCTGACCGATTTCGGCCGGAGCCTCCACCAGCATCCAGTTCAGGCGCTTCGACGCCTTGCCGTTGCGGTCGGTGGTGGTGACGCACAGCAGCGATTTCTCGCCCGGCTCGAGAGCCACGTCAAGATGCATCGGGAAGATGAGTGTTTCCGACATATTGCTGTAGCTCGTCAGGTACTGGATTATCTCGTAGTCGCTGTTGTGGTCGCGGTAGTCCGGGGCGAAGCCCTTACCATAGGCTTCCTCTGCAGTAGAGTTGAGTTCTATGTCCACGCGCACCACCTTCTTACCTCTGGATTCCATATACACGGGGTTCACCATCTCGGCCCAGGGTTCCTCCTGCGAGAAAGTTCCGTCCGTATACTCAAACACCTCCGAACGGCAGAGACGCGTAAGAGGAGTGACCGTATTCGTGGCCTCGTCGTACAGCAGACCCATCACGGCCACGAACGAACGCGTGCCTGCGGGATTGACTATGGCGTTCTCTATGTTGCGGTCGCCGAAATAGAAGAACTCGGCCTCCTGCGCCTTGTCCCAGGAGCCGAATATGGAGAGCGCCTGGTTGCTGATGTAGAGTATATGATCAGCAAAGTCCTCGTCGGTAAGATTATCAACCGTCAGATAGCGTTCGTCGAAGATAGCGTTGGTGTATATCATCAACTGGTCCTGAGCCTTCACCGTGAAGCGTACGCCTTCCTGGCATGCCTCAGTGACGGCGAGATCGTACATATTCTCGGGCAGTTGGGCGTAAGCCTCCGGGTCGAGATACTCGTAGGGGGTCTTCTCCATAGTCACGGTGCCTACGCTGAGCGTCAGCATGTCCTTCTGCGAGAAGCCGTGTATGCCCAGGTAGTATTTGCCGGCCTCCTCGATGACGCATTCGGCCTCGAACAGGGGCAGAGTGTTGTCGTCGCGGCGCGTCTCCTTGAAGTTTTCAAGCTTCAGCACCGTAGTCTTCATGGCTTCGGCGGTGGGTGCCGTGCCGAGACACAGTTCCACCGACTCGGGGCAGTTGGCCGACTGTGCGGCGGCGCGGAGCGTGAACTTATATTTGCCGGTTTGTTTCACCTCCACAGGGGGCAGGATGGCCCAGTCGTTGGCCGCCAATTTCCAGTTCTCCTGTATGCGCAGCTCGTCGGGATAGGTGTCCATCACCTGCCAGGTCTTGCCGTCATCGTTGGCGTCGATGATAGTCAGCATGGCGATATTATCGGCCGACGGAGTGAACGACAGGGGCAGCTCGAGCGTGAAGCCTTCGGGTATCTCGGCCACGAATTTCTGCGACACGGGTTTGCTGTACAGCGTCGTGCCGTTGTCCTCGTAGGACACGGTGCATACGGCAGTGTGCTCGCCGGGCGCGGCTGTGAAGTCCTTAGGCACCACGGCTCCGGGGTCGCCGTCCACTATGAGTTTCGTCTTGTCGTTGCCGTCGATGACGATTTCAGCCTTCATGAGCACGCCGTCGAGTGCGTTGCCGCTGACGGTCTTGTCGGGGAAAGTAACGGTGGCAACGCCCTTGAGGCCGTCCATGACGATGCCGAACGCCGGAGCTTCCGGGCTGTTGTCCACGGCGGCGCCGGCGATGGTGATGTCGAATACCTTGAGGTTCACGTAGTCGCTGCCGCGCGGAGAGGTGACGTGGAGGCCCACGTACACGTTCTGTCCCGCAGGTACTTCAAAATTCTGCTCCACTTTCTCCGAGGTGTTGCTCATCGTGCTGAAGTTCTCTACGGAATATATCGTGTTGGTCATGGCCTCGGGTGTGGGCGCCGTACCCCAGCACACCGAGTAATCCGCCGGTATGCCGTTGCGCGTAACTGCGCTGTACGATATCGTGTGCGTGCCGCCGGCTTCCGTGGCGAGCTGCGGCAGGATGAGCCAGTAGTCGGCCTGCACGTTATAGTCCTCATAGCAGCCGAAAGCGTCTATCCAGTCGCCGTCGATATAGTAGTTCCCGAACTCCCAGTAGGGTTCCTCGGCTGTCGGGAGAGCCACCGAAGCGTTGTAGTCGGCTTCCGTAGGCACGAAGTGCGCCGGAAGAGCCATAGGCGTTTGCTCCGCAAATGCCGGGATTGCCGCGGCAACAGCTGCCGCCAGCATAAGTTTTCTTGCAAGATATTTTCTCATCATGAATGTGATTTGATTTTACTCTCGAAATTTTTGCAAATATAAACCATTTTGCGACACCCGGCAAATAAATAGCACAATTTCGCACAGGCTCCGGCCTTAAGTTGCCGCCCCATAAAAAAACTCCCGGAGGCAGAGGGCCTCCGGGAGTCGGAATTGAAGAGTGCTTATCGTTATTACTTCGCAGTAATCAGGGTGTTATTTCACCATCACCTTGGCGGCGCGTCCGCCCTGGCGACGGATGTAGAGCTGGCCGGCCTCGGGGTTGGTGACGCGGATGCCTTGCATGTTGAAGTACTCGGCATCGGCGCTGTCGACGGTGATGTCGGCAATGCCTGTTGTGCTGACGGTGACAGCGTTGGAGCCCTTGGAGATGCCCTTGTCGTAGACAGCCACAACAACATAGGTGTGGTCGCCGTCGGTGGCGTCGGCATCGGTGAACTCGGTCTCACCGGTGGGCTCGGTGGTGATCTTCACGCCGTCGCGGTAAACGTCATAGCCTGCGATGCTGAGCTCGGCGCTTGCGCCGGCAGGAGCGAAGGTGAAGTCGTCAAGCATGAGCATGAAGGCGTCAGTGTCGTGGTTGCGGATGGCGAAGTAGAGAGCGCCGGCAGGAACCTCGAAGCTGTACTCGGTCCACGTGGTGGAGATATTCTTCTTCGAGCCTACGAGGATGAAGTCGGAAGTTTCAGTGCCTGTAGTGCTGTAGAGGAAGTCGAAGCTCTCGGAATACTGGCTGTCGTAGCTCTTTGCGTAGAACGTGATGGTCTGCGCGCTGCCGTCCAGCATGGGCGAGATAGCCCAGTCGTCCACGAGGCCATTGCTCGGGTTGTAGTTGAAGAGGCTGGCGAGGTACTTGGTGCCGCTGTGGGCTGCGAAGCTCTCATGCTTCCATGTTTCGGCAGCCCGGTCGAACACGAAGAACGAAGTAAGGGTGTTGCCGGGATCTATTCCGGGGATATCCGTGTTCTGGAAACCGCCAACAGGCTTACCGTCGGCGTCGATGAACGTCCAGCCCTCGTACTCGTGGGCGAAGGACTCTGCGTCCTCGAAGTCAACGACTCCGGTCTCGGCGGGAGCTGCGTTGAGGTCGGGCTCGCTCCAGGTGAGGTGAGCTTTGCCGTTCTCGTCAGCCTCGCCCTTGAGGTCGGTGACAGCGGGGAGCTTGCTGATCTGAGGAGTTACGGTCACTTCGGCGGTCTTGTTGTTGTCCTGTTTCTCGTCGGCTGCGAACTCAACCTCGGCGTGCAGCACTACGGGCTCTTCGGCCAGAGCATGCATGTTGAGGGTGAATGTCTCAGTGGTGGCGGTACCTGCCGTGAGAGCATCAACGGTCTTGGCAGCCACCTGTTCACCATCGGCGAAGAGCTTAATGGTGAAGGCTGTAGCATCCTTGGTGCCATTATTGTTCACGGTAACGGCAACTTCATAGTCGTCACCGGCCTTAACCTTGGAGGGAGCAGAGATGGCACGTGCGTGGAGGTCGTTCTCCAGCATGTCGCCGATCTTGATGTTGTCGATAAGAGTATATGCAAAGCCGTGGCATGTGGCGCGGAACATCAGCTGGATGGTCTTACCGGCGTATGCGGCAAGCGACTTATTGACGCTTACCCAGCCGGCCTCCGTGGCGAGGTCGCCGATGACGATGGGAGTTCCCAGGGCGGTATATTCAGCCGCACCGATCTCACGAACAAAGAGTTCGATAGTATTCTCGTCCTTTCCGCCACTTTCACCGACCAAATTATAGGTGTAGAAGCTGATACCGGGATTGACAGCTCCTGCGAGGCTTATCTTGCCCGTGAAGAGATCTGCGCCCTGTTCAAGATAGGAAGCCTTCATGCCGATGAAGCCGTTATCGCCGTCCTGCGAGGGGATGCCGCTATCATCGCCGAAGAGGCTCCACGAGCCGCCATTGCTGCTGTCAAGACCAAGAACGTAGCTGAGAGTGCCGTCGGGGAAGCTCTCCTCCATGCCCTCGTAGGGTGTGCCTACGGGAATCATGTCGGCGGGCGCACCTGCGCCTGTGCCGCCGTCGGTCACAGCAAATACAGCGTACTGGACGAAGTCCTGTTCGCCGGCCGGTACGGCCTGTACGGTGTAGGTGGTGGCGCTGATGGGAGTCTCAAAAATCGGGGTCCATCCGGTAGTGACGCGCTCAGCTACGAAATACTTCACGAGTGCGGAGTTGATGGCGTTGCCGTTCTGGTCGACGGTGACAGCATCCCAAGAGATTGTAACCTCACCAAGGTTGGCAGTCTCCACAATCTGTACATTCTCGGGAGTTCCGGGTATGTCGATGCCTACGAATGCGGTCACGGAAGCCACCTCGCCTGCGCCGTCGGCATTGAATGCCTGCACGCTGTAGGTGTGAGTGCCGGTTTCTGCGGTGTCCTCATGGCTGAGTTCATCGCCGGGTGCGGGAGCGTCGAAGGTCTTGATGACATTGCCGTCGCGCGAAAGCTCGATCTTGGTGATGGCAGCAAGAGTTTCTCCACCCATAGTCTTGGCAGGAGCCTTGAAAGTGATGGTAGCCAGACCGTTGCCCGAAGGATCGTTGGCAACAGCGAGATCCGTAGCGAGTCCGGGCACTGTGGTGGCAGAGGCAGCGCTGACGGTGAGGTCATCCACATAGAGATAGTAGGTATCCTCATCGGAAATACCGTGGATACCCACATAGTAAATGCCGTCGGCCTCGGGAATTATATAGGCGCCGAGTTCAACCCAGTTTTTACCTAAATCAGTCGGTGTTACAATCACACCGGTCATAGCGGCGGCAGTGGCGGCATTACCCCACTTGGCCTCTACACGCTCGGGATATGCATCGCTGTTGGCACGTGCCTGGAAGGAAACCTTATACGCCTTGCCGCCCTCAAGCTTCAGGGGAGGAGTAATCATCCAGTCGTCCATGGCAAGATCGGTGTTGTAGGTCATTCTTGCAGCACCCGGCTCGCCATCGGCACCGCTTGCACCCTGATAATATGTCCACACCTTGCCGTCGTCATTGCCGTCAATGATGGTGTAGCCAGAGAGAGCGTCAGCGGAGTCGAAGTGGTTGACATAGGGAGGAACGATGTTGCCAAGTGTCACACTGTTGGACTTGGCGGGCGCAGATACCATGCCGGCGCTTTCGGCAACCACGAGGTAATGGTACGTGGTGATTTCGGCGGGCATGGCAACTTCTTCCTCAAAAGAGGTTGCGGTGAGACCACTGGCAACGGTGAGGGCGCTGCCCGATTCATTGTTGATGATGCGGGTCACGCTGTATGTCACGGCTGCGGGGTCAATGAATCCGCCGTCGGCGCTCTCCGTAACAGCAGGCCACGACAGTTTCATCTTGCCGCCTTCGTAGACGAGGGCCGCTTCCGGGCTCTTGGGCGTACCGTTGCCGATGAAGAGTGTCAGCTTGGCCTTGGGACCCTCGCCCACGGCATTGGATGCGGTGACAACGATGGTGTACTCACCGGCCTCTTCCACTGTAACGGGTGCCGTCACGTCAGCGCCTGCGGCACCTGTGCCGTCAGCAACCTGCTGGCCGTTGGCAAGCACCTTGTAGCCGAGCGTACCGGTAGCGGCAGAACCGTCGAAGAGAGTCGTGGGAAGCTTGAAGCTTACGTTGCCGCTGAGCGCGCCCTGGGGGAAGTCGGCGGCGAGGTCGGCGACAGCAGCGGGAGCACCTTCCTCGGCAGCGGGAGCAACCACACAGAGGCCCATGATTTCGTCGTCAAGAGCGAAATCCACAATCTTTGTGGCAGCGCCGGTGACCAGGTTCACCTCGCAGAGGTAGCCTGTCTCATCGGGAGGATTGACGGTCCAGAACATGCGGCCGGTCTTGGTGTCGATTGTGGCCGAGCTCAGGTACTGGGGCGCATGACCGGTTTCGCCGATGAGAGTGACTTCGCCGGTAGTCTTGTCAATCTTGTTGAGGGCCGAGGATGTCGCAACAAAGTTCTCACCCTCCATCACGCCTTCGTAGCTGATGCCGTAGAGCTGGCCGGAAGCATCGCAGGCGATGCTGTTCCAGTTGCCGTCGAGAGGAGCCACTGCAGTGGCGGAGATAGTCTCGCCATAGGACATCTTCGAGAGCTGGAGGCCATCCATGTTGGCATTGTAAGTAATACCGTAGACTGTACCGTCGGTAGGGTCGACAGTCTCGCCGCCTACGCAGATATGGTCGGGAGTCTCGCCACCATACACGGCAACGCTCTCGCCGCTTTCGAGGTCGTAGGCGGTAGCGGTAATGAAGAGCATACCCCAGAATTCCATATACTCTGTAGCTGTATAGATGCCGTCGTGCAGGAAGGCGCCTCCGCTGGCATCCACTTCCTCTATCTGCATCGTAGTGGTGCCGTCGGCATTGATTTTGTAAAGACCGGTGGGCTGATTTTCCTGCGTCCAGTTCGACTGGAAAATGACTGAGCCACGCAGGTCGGGCAGCGATGCGGCTTCTGCGGCGGGCACCTTGGCGGCCGAAGTCTTCTGCACCAGATGTGCGGCCTTCATGGCCTTCTTGAGCGAAGGCGTGGCTGCGTTGGCAGCGGTACGGGCCTTCAGAGGATGAATGCGGGAGGTAGCCGCATTCGGCTTCATCGACACGGTGCGGGTGAGCTCGCTGCCGGCGGCATTGGCAGCCGTCAGTTTCCGTGCTGTCTGCGGCGCGGCCGCGGCCGAGAATGTCATGGCCACCGCAAGCGCTGCTGAAGAAACGAGAGATAAAGCTTTCTTCATGAGTAATACGGTCGGTTTCGGTTTGTTATGCCCGGGGGTGCTGAAACCGATTGAACACCTGTCCGGGATTGGGATATAAATGATTGTCTATGTCTGCAAATGGGGAAATAAGAGGAGATAGGAGGATGAGAAAGCGTAGAGAGGGGTCAGTAGCGCACCTTTACGGCCGTAGAGCCGCGGCGCAGGATGTAGAGCTGTCCGCGCTCGGGATGGCTCACGCGGGCGCCCTGGAGGTTGTAGTATTCGGCGGGAGCGTCGGCGTCGGTGATGTCGGCTGCCACGTCGTCGATGCCGCTGCTCTTGGAGGTGCGCACGGCAATCTCGTTGCTGACGAGTGACCGCATGTCGCCGCTGACGGCCACTACGGTGTAGAAGTATTCGGTGTCGGCGTCAAGGCCGCTGACGGCGCAGCTGGTGCCGGAGCCGGCGGGATACTCGGAATAACCTTCGACAGGGACAAGCGCATAGCACGGGAGACCGACCTTTATGTCGTCGACGGCAAGGGAGCCGCGGGTGCCGGTGCGCACATACTCTATGCGCAGGGCGGTGGCGCCGGCGGGAATCTCGTCGGCCAGCTCATACACATGGCCTCCGGAGGTGGTGGTAATCTCAAGGCGTGCGGCTACGGTCCACTTGCCCTCGACGAGGGCACTGATGCTGATGCGGTCGTCGTCGGAGCATCCGTTACCGCGGTGCCAGAACGAGAGGGAGGTTATACCCTGCGGATATCCGGGTGTCTGGACGTACTCGCCGGTGTTGCCCAGACGCAGCGACGGAGCCGAAGTGCCGCAGTACGAGCCGGAGCTGTAGGACGACCGGCTGCTGGCTGTCCAGCCTTCGGGCAAGGCTGTAACGCCGTCGTCGAAACCGCATTCATCGTACTCCACGCCTCCTGCCTGCTTGGTATAGACCGTAAGCAGATAGCTTTCGGCGTCGGGCAGTTCCTCCCAGGCGGCGGTGAAGCCGGTCTCGGTGACCTCGGAGGCAGCCACAGCCACTACGGCGCGGCGCGTCAGGGGCAGACGTCCGGTAAAGACGGACACCTCGTTGCTCGCGGCAGACATCTGGAGGGGAGTGCCGTGGTTGACGGTATAATAGTAGTCCGTCTCAGGCTCAAGGCCGGTGACCTCGCAGGATGTGGCGCCGCGCACCACCTTGTTGCGGAAGCCGGGAAGATAGGTCACGCTACCATCGCTGCCGGCCGCGGGCTCGCGAGCCACGCTGCTGCGGGAGTAGACGTTGAGCACGTAGCTGGCGTCGTCGCCGGCGCCCTCGGCGGCCTCCCAGGTAGCCGTGAAGGCCTCGGTGGACACTTCGTCGGCGTCGTTGGCGACTACTGGTGCGGGGACCTCGTCGGTGCCGCCGGCGACCTTGAAGGTGATGATGCCGTCGGCGCTCTCGGCGATGTCGGTAATGGGAAGATTGAGCTTCTTGCGGCCCCAGGTGAGCATGTTGGGAGTGGTGTCGTCAGTGAAGGAGGTCTTACCGGAAGTGCCGGGGAAGGCGTCGCCCGCACGCGAGTACTCGCTCTGGGTGCCGTCGGCCTCCTCTATGTCGACGTACTGATGGGAGGAGCTGTTGTTCACGCTATTGCTCGACCATACCGAGGTGTTGAAGTCGACGTGCCACACGAGCATGCCGTGGCCGGGGATATAGGTGTCCCAGCCCGTCTGCTGGCGGTTCTCCAGGAGGAAGAACTCGTTGCTGGAGTCGGTCTTGATGATGCCGCAGATATTGGTGCCTATGGGCGGGAGCGTGGCGTTCATGGGTCCGCTGATTACGTCGGGCTCTATCCAGTCCATGGCGTAACGCTCGAAGGCCGAGTACAGCGGCGGGGTGCAGCCGTCGTTGTTGTAGGGTCCGTAGTCGAGGGCGCTCCATGCTCCGGGAGTGAATGCGCTGGTATAGCTCGTGGCGTAGAGGTCGGGGAGGCCGAGCACGTGGGAGAACTCATGCACAAAGGTGCCCACGCCGTCGGGACGGCTGCCTTCCCACTCGTTGGAGCAGCCGTAGCGGTCGAGCTGCACGCCGTCGAAGAAGAGGGTGCGTCCGGCGCCGGAGTAGATGTTCCAGCTGTGGGGCCACACTGTGTTGCTGGCTCCGCCGCTGGCCTCGCCCTGGCCGGCATAGAACACGTAGACGTTGTCGATCATGCCGTCGCCGTCGCGGTCGTACTGCGTGAAGTCGATCTCGCTGTCGAGCAGCTGGCATGCCTCGATAATCATCTCCTCGGGACGCTGGTCGTTACCGGCCCAGTCATTGCCGCCGTAGTAGCTCATGGGATGTGCGAGGGTGACGGGACCATAGACGTCGAACTGCGGGTCGAACTGCCCCATCGAGCTCTCCAGGAAGAAGTCGCGGGCGCTTCCCGTGCCTCCGTGGTCGCTGAAACCGGGCTGATTGAGCATGTTGGCGAAATAGTTGTGAGCGTCGGGAGTCTGCATCTTCACGTCGGTGTACTCCACCAGGATGACTATGGCCTTCTGCTTGCCCTTGCCGGGGAAGTTGGTCTCGTTGAACAGACCCGGACCGCGCATGGGGCCGGACTTCAGACGCGAGGATGCGCGCTCGGCGCTAGCATTCATGCTCTTGTAGACGCGCTGCATGTCGACGCCGGCAAGGAAGCTGCGGGCCACACCGTCGCGCAGGCCCACATTGGTGGCGCGTATGGCGCTCACCTGCATGTCGCCGGCAGCGTCGACATCGGCGTAGTAAAACGTATTGTCACGGTCGGCGAGGAGATAGCCGTCCTCGGTGAGATAGAAGTGATGGCGCTCGTCGCCCATAAGGCGCACGTTGAGCGTCGTGCCGTCGGCCTGAGTGACCGTCAGCAGCCCGGGCTTGGCCGGTACAGCCATCGCCGCGGGTGCCGCGGCAAGCATGGATGCGATGAATAGTTTGATATATCTGTTCATTATTTAAGCACTCTATAAAACTTATTTCAGCCGCAAAGATATGCTTAAAAACATTACCATGCAACAATTTTTAGTAAAAAATACTCTTTTTGTCAAAAATATTTTAAAATACATGTCAAAAAAACAAGCCGACCGGCATTACGGGCGTCCATATAGTCCGTTCTGTTAAAAAACATATGTAAAAAGTTTGCATCTTGCGTTTTTTGTACTAATTTCGTGCATCCAAAACACCGGAACCTAAAAATCCTTATACATATATAATGAGCTACCTGAAGTTTGACAAAAACCTGCTCATCAATCTCGACCAGTCGCTGACCAGAGAGATGCTCCGCACCAACCAGGCGGGAGCGTACCACTGCTCGACACTGCCCGGATGCAACACGCGCAAGCAGCACGGCCTGTTCGTCATCCCCATCCCCGAGAAGGACAACAAGAACTACGTCCTCCTGTCGAGCCTCGACGAGACGGTGATTCAGCACGGCGCTGAATTCAACCTGGGCCTCCACCGCTACCACGGCGGCGTGATATCGCCGGCCGGCCACAAGTACATCCGCGAGTTCGACTGCGAGAGCGTGCCGCGCATGACCTACCGAGTGGGCGGCGTGATTCTGACGAAAGAGAAAATATTCATTTCCAACGAAAACCGCCTGCTGATACGCTACACGCTGGTGGATGCCCACAGCGCCACCACGCTGCGCTTCCGGCCTTTCCTGGCCTTCCGCGAGGTGAACGCGCTGTGCGTCGCCAACGACCGCGTCAACCGCGACTATCAGGAGGTGGACAACGGCATAGGCACGTGCCTCTACGACGGCTTCCCGACGCTGTACATGCAGTTCAGCCGCAAGGCGCAGTGGGTGCCGCAGCCCAACTGGTACAACGGCATCGAGTACGTCAAGGATATGGAGCGCGGAGTGCCCTACTGCGAGGACCTGTGGGTGCCCGGCTACTTCGAGGTACCTCTGCGCAAGGGCGAGAGCGTGATATTCTCGGCCGGCACGGAAGCCGTGAAGCCGGCGTCGCTCAAGAAGATGTATGAGGGCGAGATTGCATCGCGCACGCCCCGCACCAGCTTCTACAACTGCCTGAAGAACGCCGCCAAGCAGTTCTACGTGCGCCAGGGCAAGGACATGTACGTAATCTCGGGCTTCCCCTGGGGCGTAATCCTGGCCCGCAACACGTTCATGGCGATGCCCGGACTGACGCTCGCCATAGACCACACAGACGACTACCGCAGCATCATGGCGACGGCCATGCGCGAGTTGCGCGCCTTCATGGAAAGCGGCGCCACGGACGGACGCCTCCAGGGCATAGACCTGCCCGACATACCGCTGTGGGCCGCATGGGCCATGCAGCAGTACGACAAGACCATAGGACGCGCCGAGGCCGCCGGCCTCTACGCCGCCGACATCGCCGACATCGCCGACTACATACTCGACAACCGCCATCCCAACCTGCATGTGGACGAAACCACCGGGCTGCTGCACACGGCGGGAGTCAACTCGCCGGCATCGTGGATGAACTCCATGCTGTACGGACGCCCCGTCATTCCGCGCTCGGGCATGCTGGTGGAGTTCAACGCGCTGTGGTTCAACCTGCTCGTCTTCGCCGGCAAGCTCGGCGAGGCCGCCGGGCTGGACGCCGCACGTGTGCAGCGCTGGACCGAGGCCGCAGAGAAGATGGCGAAGCCCTTCACCGACACATTCCTCAACGAGGCCGGCTACCTCTACGACTACGTGGACGGCAGCTTCGCCGACCCGGCCGTGCGCCCCAACATGGCAGTGGCGATAGGCCTCGACTATTCGCCGCTGGACCGTCGCCAGCGCAAGGGCGTGCTGGACGTGGTGACCCGCGAACTGCTGACGCCCAAGGGCCTGCGCACCCTATCGCCGCGCAGCTACGGCTACCGGCCATTCTACCTCGGCTCGCCCGAGGAGCGCGAGCTGGCGATGCATCAGGGCCCGGCGCGTCCGTGGCTGATAGGCTTCTACGCCGACGCCTACCTGCGCGTGTTCGGCATGAGCGGCGTGGCCTACATCGACCGCATGCTCATAGGCTTCGAGGACGAGATGAGCCAGGGATGCATCGGATCGCTGTCGCAGCTCTACGACGGCAACCCGCCCTTCCAGGGCCGCGGCGCCGTCAGCCACGCCACGAACGTGGCCGAGGTGCTCCGTACTCTCCGCACGCTCAAGAAACTCAATGTCTAACACATCCGCCATCCGTATAAAGATATGAAAGCATTAATGTTCGGCTGGGAATTCCCGCCTCACATCCTCGGCGGACTCGGAACCGCAAGCTACGGCCTCACGCGAGGCATGTGGGAATGCGGCGACATGGAAATAGACTTCGTAATACCCAAGCCCTGGGGCGACGAGGATCGCAGCTTCGCACGCATCATAGGCGCGTCGCAGGTGCCCGTGGCATGGCGCGACGTCAACCGCGACTACGTGGAGGAACGCATCGGCAACGTGATGAGCCCCGATCTCTACTACGCGCTGCGCGATCACATCTACGCCGACTTCAACTACATGCGCACCAACGACCTGGGCTGCATAGAGTTCTCCGGCCGCTACCCCGACAATCTGCTCGAGGAAATCAACAACTACAGCATAATGGCAGGCATCGTGGCCCGCACGGTGCCCTGCGACATCATCCACAGCCACGACTGGCTGACCTACCCCGCCGGCATCCACGCCAAGCAGGTGACCGGCAAGCCTCTGGTGATACACGTGCACGCTACGGACTACGACCGTTCGCGCGGCAACGTGAACCCGACGGTGTTCAACATCGAGCGCGACGGCATGCTGCACGCCGACCACATCATCACCGTCAGCAACCTGACGCGCCAGACCGTAATCGACAAGTACGGCATCGACCCGGCGAAGGTGACCACGGTGCATAACGCCGTTGTGCCCCTGAGTCAGGAGCTGCTGGACGTGGAGGTGAAGAAGCCCAAGGAGAAGGTTGTGACCTTCCTGGGCCGCATCACCATGCAGAAGGGTCCGGAATACTTCGTGGAGGCCGCCGTTAAGGTGCTGCGCCTCTGCCACAACGTGCGCTTCGTGATGGCCGGCAGCGGCGACATGATGGACAAGATGATACGCCTTGCCGCCGAGCGCGGCATAGCCGACCGCTTCCACTTCCCCGGCTTCCAGAAAGGCAAGCAGGTGTACGAGATGCTCAAGGCGAGCGACGTCTACATCATGCCCAGCGTGAGCGAACCTTTCGGCATCTCGCCTCTGGAGGCCATGCAGATGGGCGTGCCCAGCATCATCTCCAAGCAAAGCGGCTGCGCCGAAATCCTGAGCAACGTCATCAAGACCGACTACTGGGACATCGACGCCATGGCCGACGCCATACACTCCATCATCACCTACCCCGCGATGTACAACCAGCTGCGCGAGGAAGGCCTCAAAGAGGTGGCTCAGATCACCTGGGACAAAGCCGGGCAGAAAGTCATCGACATCTACAAAAAAGTTCTTAACCGATAATAAGCCACACACCATACCACAATGAAAGCCATTTGCTTCAACTTTGAAATCCATCAGCCCATGCGCCTGAAGCGCTACCGCTTCTTCGACATAGGCAACGACCACTACTACTACGATGACTTCCTGAACGACGAAATCGTTAGCCGTGTGGCCCACAACAGCTACATACCCGCAGCCGAGACGCTGCTGCGCATGATCAACGACAGCAAGGGCGCCTTCCGCTGCTCGTTCAGCATCAGCGGCATAGCCCTGGAGCAGCTGGAGCAGTACGTGCCGGAGTTCATCGACCTGCTGCGTCGCCTGGCCGACACGGGCGCCGTGGAGTTCCTGGCCGTGCCGTACGCCCACTCGCTGGCCTCGCTGGCCGACCCCGATGAATTCGCCAATCAGGTGAAGGTGGAGGCCGACAAGCTCAACAACCTGCTCGGCGTCAAGCCCAAGGTGCTGCACAACACCGAGCTTATCTATGACGACGAGATAGCGCCGCAGGTGCTCGCAATGGGCTTCAAGGGCATCCTGACCGAGGGCGCCAAGCACATCCTGGGCTGGAAGAGCCCCAACTACGTGTACTCGGCAGCCAGCGCCCCCAAGGTGCGCCTCCTGCTCAAGAACGACAAGCTGAGCGACGACATCGCCGCACGCTTCAGCAACACGTCGTGGGACGAATACCCCCTAACGGCCGACAAGTACATCAACTGGATAGCCTCCACCCCGGCCGAGGAACAGGTGGTGAATCTGTGCCTCAACCTGGAGACGTTCGGCGGCTTCCACCCCGCCAACACCGGCATCTTTCAGTTCCTCGAGGCTCTGCCGCGCTTCGCCGCCGAGAAGGGCATAGAGTTCCGCACGCCGTCGCAGGTGCTCAGCGTAGTCAAGCCCGTGGGCGAGCTGAGCGTGATGCACCCCATCAGCGGTGCCGACGAGGCACGCGACGTGAGCGCATGGCTGGGCAACGCCCTTCAGGACGAGGCGTTCCGCAAGCTCTACGGCGTGGCCGAGCGCGTACGCCTCTGCGACGACCGCCGTCTGAAGCAGGACTGGTACTACCTCCAGGGCAGCGACCACTTCTACTACATGAGCACCAAGCACTTCGCCGACGGCGCCGCGCACTCGATGTTCAGCCCCTACGAGACGCCCTACCAGGCCTTCACCAACTACATGAACGTGTTGGCCGACTTCATCGTGCGCGTAGAGGAGCAGTACCCCCTCAGCATCGAGAACGAGGAGCTGAACTCGCTGCTCACGACCATACGCAACCAGGCCACGGAAATCGAGACCCTGAACAAGGAGCTGGCCTCCACGCGCAAGAACCTGGAGCAGTTCAACGTGGAGCACGCCCTGCGCGAGCATGAGGCACCAAAGGCCGAGGCCGAACCCGCAAAGAAGCCCGCCCGCAAGGCATGCGCCAAGAAGAAAGCCACCAAGAAGGCTGAATAAACAGCCCGGCCCATACATACTCGGGAGGCAGACCGCACACCCCGCACGGTCTGCCTCCCGTCTCATATTCATTAGTTTATAGTTGAGAGGGGATAGGCAAGAGGGGCGCCTCCCGCGGTTTTTGGTTTATTCTCTGAGGGCGAGATACATAAGAACAAAGGGTCATAAGCGGCAAAAGTTTTTTCGGCGGGTGTTGTGAATTATTGCCGTCCGATAAAACGGGAACAACCCGCGCTTGTCGCGGGTTGAATGTGGTTAGCCACGAGTTAAGGAGCGAACGTAGAGAGCGATATACTCGCGGTAGAAGTGACGCAAACGCATCAACCCGCCGCATGGCGGGTTGCACCACGCACAGAGCCTAACTGATTGTCGCCTATAATGTGTCGTTCAAGAGAGTGTTACAGAACTCCCCCTAATCGGGCGGCACGCTGCCGTTGCCGAATGGGAATCAGAATTCGTAGAAGGTGAAGGGGAGGAGGGAGGCGACGGAGGGGAGGCGGTAGACTTTGTCTTTGCCCGCCATGTAGACGGGGACGTCGTGACCGGCGAGGTGTTCGTACTCCTCAAGGGCCTGACGGCATGCGCCGCAGGGGCTGGCGGGCTCGGCGGGTTCGTTGCCGTCGGCGCCGCGGGCGGCAACAGCTATGGCCTCGAAACGGGCCTCGGGATAACGCGCACCGGCATAGAAGCAGGCAGAACGCTCGGCACAGGTGCCGGAGGGGAAAGCGGCATTCTCCTGGTTGGAGCCGGGCACTATCACGCCGTTGTCGAGACGTATGGCCGCGCCAACGTAGAAGTGGCTGTAGGGTGCATAAGAACGATGGGATGCCTCGCGGGCTGCGTTTACAAGTTCGAGTTCGTCGGCCGACAATTCGTCGTAGCTCAGTTCGGTGACCGGTATGGTTATGTTGAATTCCTTCATGGTTATGTTTTTATTTTGACAGAGGCTGCTCAAGCAGCATAGTAACTTCCTCTTTGAGTTTTGGCAAGTGATTCACCACTATTCCCCACAATATATCAGGCTTAAGCGAATCGTACGCATGAATGACAAAATTTCGCGTATCCACGACCTTTCTTGCAGCCGTAATAGGAATATCCGGTTTTAACTTCAGAACCTGATTCATGGCCTCACCCATTATCTCTATGTTGCGCTCAACGCCACGACGAAACAAAGTATCGTTGCAGAATGTCGCATATTCTTTTGGGCGAGTCTCCATAAAAGATTCAATCTCCAGAATTGAAGACAATATATCAGCCAAATATTTATTAATAGTCCTGCCCATAAATCAGTTTTTTTGTTTCTTCAAGTTCTTCCTTGAAATAAGGATTGCGTATCGCTGATTCGTCCACAAGGTCGACTTCCCGTCCGAACAGACTCCTGAGCGCCGAATGGAAATCGAAATAATTGTCGGCATAATTGTTATGATCGATGTCCTCGTTGAAATCAACCAGAATATCCACATCACTGTCGTCATTGAACTTCGACGTCAGGACAGACCCAAAAGCATACAGCCGGTTTACCTTATACCTGCGGCAAAGGTTTCTGAGTACGGAAAGGTTTTCACTTATCAGGTTCATATCAGTTTATAGCCGGTTTGTATCTGCAAATATAGCGGATTGCACTGTTATAACAAAAAAACATGGCCCAAAATTTTCACAATCGGCAAATTTACGCTATTTTTGCACTTCGATAGGAGCGACTGCGCCGATGCAGCCGCATTCGGTAATGAATAACAAGAACTCACAGATAATGGAAACCAATCCCAAAGATCCCAAATTCAACCCCGCCGAGGAAGACCTCCTCATGGCAAAGGCCAAAGCCAACAAGGGCAAGCTCGTGGGCGCCCTCGTGTTCGCAATCGTCGTTGTTGTGGCAGCGTTCGCCTGGTTCTTCATCAACCAAAGCGGCAACGCCAAGGCCGACAAGCTGGCCGGCAAGGCCGACATAGAGGCTAACGACAGCATAGCCCTGAATCTCTACAAGGAAGCCGCCGAAGCCGGCTACAAAAGCGGCAACCGCGCCAAGCTGGAAGTGGCAATCCGCCTCTACAGCGACGGTGACTACGAGCAGGCTCTGAAATATCTTGAGGACGCAAGCATCAGCGACAAAATCATCGCCGCCGGCGCCGACTGCCTCAAGGGCGACTGCCTCGTGAACCTCGAGCGCTACGACGACGCCATCAAGGCTTACAAGGAAGCCATCGATGACGCCGACGAGAACCCCGACATCGTGCCTTTCGCACTTATCAAGCTCGCCAACATCTATCGCGCGCAGAAGAACTACAAGGCTGAGTACGAGGCTTACAAGACCATCCTCGACAAGTATCCCTCCTACCAGTTCGCGCAGGGTCAGCAGACCGACATCCGCAAATACATGGAGCGCGCCCGCATCGCTGCCGGTCTCTGAAACATAAAGCATTAACCGCAACACCGGGCATGCGCCGAAGGCGCGTGCCCGCTTTTTATCAAACGCTATGGCTCCGAATCTCAACGAACTGGCTCAGGCACCCGTGGGGCGCCTGCTGTGGCGCTACTCGCTGCCCGCCGTCACGGGCATGCTCGTGATGTCACTATACAACGTAGTCGACCGTATCTTCATCGGCCAGGGCGTGGGCCCCGAGGCCATAGCCGGCCTGGCCGTCACCTTCCCGGTAATGAACGTGACAACCGCCCTGGGCGTGCTGGTGGGCGCCGGCGCCTCGGCCCGCGTGTCGATACTGCTCGGACAGCGCAGACACGACGAGGCGGAACGCACGCTGGGCAATTCGCTCACGCTGCTCGTAATATTCGCCACATGCTACATGGCGGCATTCTACGCATTTCTGGACCCCGTGCTGCGCCTTTTCGGAGCCAGCGACGCCACACTGCCCTATGCGCGCGACTTCGTGAGCTATCTGCTGCCGGGTCTGTTCATGACAAATCTCGCCTTCAGCCTCAACAACATAATGCGAGCATCGGGTTATCCGGCTCTTGCCATGGCTACAATGATTATCGGCGCCGTAGTCAACGCCGCAATCGCCCCGATATTCATATTCGTACTGGGCTGGGGCATCAAGGGTGCGGCGATAGCCACAGACATCGCCATGACCGTCTGCGCCATCTTTGTATTCGCCCACTTCCTGCGCCGCGGCACCACGCTGCGCTTCCGCCGCGGCACTTTCCGCCTCCACGCCTCCACGACGCTGCCCATTGTAGCCATAGGCGCCGCGCCGTCGCTCATCAATTTCGCCGCCGGCTTCATAAACATCATCATCAACAAGACACTGCTCCACTACGGCGGCGACATGGCAATAGGCGCAGCCGGCATATTCACCACTTTCGCAGCGCTGCTGACCACAGTCGTCATCGGCATCTGCCAGGGCATGCAGCCCATCATAGGCTACAACTTCGGCGCCGGGCGTATATCGCGCCTGCAGCGCACATTCTGGCTCGCGGTGACGGCGGCCTCGGTGGTGACGGCGGTGGGCTTCGCAGCCGCGCAGCTCATGCCGCGTGCGATAGCGCGTGCGTTCACCACCGATGCCGAACTGATAGCCAACACGGCGTCGGGACTGCGCACGGCCATGAGCCTGTTCTTCGTAGTAGGATTCCAGATCATCGCCACCACGCTGTTTCAAAGCATCGGCGCGGCGGCCAAGAGTATCTTCCTGAGCCTCACGCGCCAGGTTCTTTTCGTCATTCCGCTGCTGCTCACGCTACCGCCTCTGCTGGGGCTGCGCGGCGTGTGGATATGCTTCCCGGTGAGCGACCTCGCCGCCACCCTTGTCACGGCGTTCATGGTGGCATGGCAGCTGCGGCGTTTCTCGCACATGGGCGATACGGCCGCACCGGCCGAAGAGTCAGACAAGGCTCTCGAATAGCGCAATGTATCGCGCGGCCACGGCATCCGAAGCGAAACGCTCCCGCACCGACACGCGCATTCCCTCGCGGTCAGGCTCTGAGTCAAGGGCATGGCGCAGACCGGCGGCGAAATCGTCGGTATCGAGCCAGCGCGCTATATAGCCTGTGCGCGGCGAATCCACTATATCGGCCTGACCGCCGCGACCGAAGCACACAGGGTAAGCCCCCGACGCCTGCCCCTCAATAAGTGTGCCGGGCAGCGTCTCGTACAGCGACGGCGACATCACGGCACGCGCATGGGCATAGAGCGACCGCAGCCGCGCAGGGTTGTCGATGCGTCCCAGATGCACGTAGGGCAACCGAAGACCGTCAAGGGCATGGGCATCACGCAGCTCGCCGAAGAACACGGCGCGCGCACGGTCACCATAGCCCTGCGTCTCAAGCTTGTTTAGCGCCTCCACGGCCACCGGCAGCCCCTTTACGGGGTCGTCAAGCCGCGCGGCGCCCATCAGCAGAATTCGGCGACCGTCGTCCGGCAGCCCGAGTGCGGCAAGATCCATCTCAGGTTCAAGACCGAAATCGTCAACGGGAAACGCGTTCGGAATGACCTCCACGCGGCGATCACGCAACAGCGGGCTCTGACGGCACATGGCGGCCAGCCATGTACTCACGGCCACAAACACCACGTGCGAACGGTCGTAGCAACGTGCCTTGCGCCTGTAACACTGCCACGAAAGATCATGGCTGCGCGACACTCCCTGTAACAGGGGACACGAGCCGCACGAGCCGCGGTAGCGCGTACACTCGCCGGCATGATGGCACAGGCCGGTGGCGCACCACATATCGTGCATAGTCCACACCACGGGCTTGCCAAGGGCGGCTATTCGCTCGACGCCGCGTAGCGACAGCATGCCCTGGTTCACCCAGTTGAGGCACACCACATCGGCCTCGCGTACCCACGGATGGCGCCACAGAGGCAACCCCACGCGCGCCGCGTCGAGGCGGAACAGGTTGCGGCGGTGCAATCCATTGTCGAGCCACGTGAGACCCTCCTCAAGCAGAAACGATGCCTTACGACGCCACTCCGGGGCAGCAGCTGCGATATAGGGAGACTCCGGTCCCTCGCACCGCGCCACAAGCATACGGGCGTCAATGCCGCGGGCGCGCAGCGCCTCCATGAGGCGCCGGCTGACGACGGAGGCGCCACCGCGCACATCGCTGTGGTTTATGATTACTACTTTCATCGTCTCAATCCGGGAAGAGGTATGTGTTCGAAGCGTACCACGGCCGCTACATATCCTAACAACAGCACGGCGCGCAGCGAGTAGGCGGCCCAGTGCGGCAGAGCCGAGAGGCCGTTGACGCCGACGAAGTAAAGCACTGCGGCGACACAGCAGTAGAGGGCTATGCGGCGCAGATGGTAAGGTATGGGATAGTAATGGCGGCCGACGAAGTAGCTCGTCACCATCATCACCCCATAACTGCACAGTGCGGCGTAGGCACATCCCATATAACCGATGCGGGGTACGAGAAGCACGTTAAGCGTCACGGTCACGGCCAGACCGAGCAGTGAGAACCAGGCGCCCCACATGGTGCGGTCGGTCAGTTTGTACCACAGCGAAAGGTTGAAGAATACGCCGAAGAAGAACTCGGCAAGCATCACGATCGGTACCACGCGCAGGCCGCTGAAATAGCGCGGCGAGATGAAGTAGCGGATGATGTCGAGGTAATACATGACCCCGAGGAAGATGAGGATGGCGAACAGCACAAAATACTTCATGGCGTCGCTGAAAGCAGCCGTGCGGTCCTTGCCTCGTTCGCGGCTGCGCGAGAAGATGAAGGGCTCATAGGCGAAGCGGAACGCCTGGATGAACATCACCATGATGATGGCAATCTTATAGTTGGCGCCGTAAATGCCGAGTTGCGCCATCGCTTCGGCCTTGTCAGCCACAAGGTCGGGAAAAAGAATCTTGTCGATTGTCTGATTCATTATTCCGGCTACGCCGAGCACCAGCAGCGGAGCCGAGTACACAATCATCTCGCGCCACAGCCGCGGATTGAAACGCCAGCGGAAGCCGCAAAGTTCCGGAAGCAGGAGAAGTAATGTCACGGCCGATGCCACGAGATTGCTAAGGAATATATAGCCTATGCCGAAATCAGGCGAGTAGAACGGCAGATTCAGACCCGGCGATACTCTTTCGAGCCATGGGCACAGCAGGATAAAGAACAAGTTGAGACCGATATTTACAGCGATGCCCACCAGACGGATGACGGCAAAGCGCATGGCACGCGACCGGAAGCGCAGATAGCTGAACGGAAGCGCGGTGAAGGCATCGAGCGCCACACACACCACCATCATGGCGACATACTCGGGATGGTCGGGACATTCCAGCCACCGGCTCGCAGGCCCCAGCAGAAACATCATGCCGACAACGAAAACCGTCGAGCTGACAGTCAACGACACAAGCCCGGTGGAGTACACCTCCATAGGGTCGGTCCACCTTTCGTGATTAGCAAAGCGGAAGAACCCCGTCTCCATACCGTAGATGAGCACCAGAAGCACTACAGCCACCACGGAGTACATCAGCGTCACCACGCCGTACTGCGCCTGGGTGAACATTATGGTGTAAAGCGGCACGAGGCACCAGTTGAGAAAGCGCCCCACGATGCTGCTGAGGCCGTAGACCGCCGTATCGCGCGCGAGCGATTTTATTCCTGCCATATCCTTTGTCAAAATTATATTGCAAAATTACAAATTTTTTACGCTAAATTTGTAGCTGACTATGAAAAGTATCAGCAAAAGACTCATGGCAATGGCCGCCGCTGGCGCCTGCATGCTCGCGGCATATGCCGACGACACCGACCTGACATGCCGCAGGTCCGAGCGCGCCATGCACTACGGCGAGTGGGCGCAGGCGGCCGCCCTCACCGGACTTGCCCTGGATGCGAGGCCCGACAGCGCAGCGCTGTACGCGCGCGCCATCGTGGCCGACGACATGCTGGGCGACACCACGCGCTGCGATGCCCTGCTGGAAAGCGCCATGGCCCACGGCGTGGCGCTCGACTCAGTGGTTGACGCCGTACGCCGCGACGCATTCGCCATCGGACAGGCCCGTATCTACGACCGATTCCTGACGCGCACCCGCCGGCGTATGCCCTGGCTTAGCCGAGCCATTGACGCACGGCTGCTCGATTACTACGCCATGCGAGGCGACGGCGACCGCACCGTCGAGCTGGCTGCCGCGATGCTGCGAGGACTGCCCGACAGCACCCGCTATCTCACCCTGCTGGCACGTGGCTACGACATGCAGGGCGACACCGAGGCGGCCAACAGCACACGCCGGCGCATCCTTGACATAGACCCCGACGACCTGGAGGCATTGCGGGCACTGGGTTGCAGCCTCGCACGACAAGGGCTCGACGACGAGGCTCGCGCGCTGCTGACACGCGCGCAGTGCATCAACCCCACGCCATACATAGACAAAATACTCAACGAATGAGCAAATCCGCCATAAGCCGCCTGACGGCAAGCCTGCCGGGACGCATAGCCATAGCCATCATACTCGGAATACTCGCCGGCATCACGCTGCCGGCGTCATGGGCTGACGCAGCCGCGACGTTCAACGGACTGATGGGCCAGCTGCTGTCGTTCATGATACCTCTTATTATCATAGGCTTCGTGGCGCCGGCCATCGCCGATGTGGGGCGAAGCGCCGGGCGTATGCTCGTGGCAACGGCGCTCCTGGCCTATATGGCGACATTCCTGGCCGGTATGATGAGCTACGGGATAGGCCGCTTCACGTTCCCCACGATCATCGACAGCACAGCCGCAGCCGCCGATAATGCCGGAGTTTCGCCGGTGCAGCCCTGGTTCGAAGTGTCGCTGCCGGCCCCCTTAGCCGTCACGACCTCCCTCGCCCTGGCTTTCATGCTTGGCGTGGGCTGCGCCGTATGCAAAGCCCCCACTCTGCTGCACGGCCTCACCGAACTACGCACTATCGTGGCAAAAACCATCGACCGCATAATCATTCCTCTGCTGCCGCCTTACATCCTGTGCATCTTTCTAGTGATGACAGCCGAGGGGCGCGTGGCCTCGATACTCGGCACTTTCGCAGGCATCATAGGCATAATCTTCGCAATGCACATACTGATTCTGCTGATACAATACGCCATCGCTGCAATAATAGGCGGCGGCAATCCCCTGCGCATGCTACGCACCATGCTCCCGGCATATCTTACAGCACTCGGCACTCAGTCGTCGGCCGCCACCATTCCCGTCACACTGCGGCAAACCGAGCGCCTTGGCGTGGACCCCGATGTGGCCGGATTCACCGTGCCGCTGTGCGCCACCATCCACATGAGTGGCAGCACCCTGAAGATAGTAGCATGCGCCATGGCGCTGATGCTGATGCACGGACAGGCTATTCCCGCCGGACAATTCGTCCACTTCACGGCCATGCTCGGCATCACGATCATTGCTGCGCCCGGCATCCCCGGAGGCGCCATCATGGCATCCCTCGGACTGCTGGAGTCCATCCTGGGATTTGACGCTCAGATGCAGGCAATGATGATAGCCCTCTACATTGCCATGGACAGTTTCGGCACCGCCTGCAACGTCACCGGCGACGGCGCGCTGGCCGTTATCATCAACCGGTTCTTCGGCAAGAAAAAACAAATCATATAATTATTGCCTTTCATGATGGCCAAACTGTTTCAAAAGCACGAGAATACACTTATTGTGAATGTAATAGGCGGTCTATGCAACAGGTTGCTCACCATAGCCACAGGCATCAGGCTTGCAAAAGCTTCACACAGACACCTCTGCATAGTGTGGGCAAACAACAAAGACCTTGCTGCAGACTTTTGCCAGCTATTCGAGCCTTTACCTGCTGAGATTAACCTCCGGCAGCCACGCAACATCGAATACAACCTCATTTGGGAAATGCCCCGCAAACGAAATCTTTATCTGTCGGCTGTGGCTCAACGGCTCGCATTTTCTGAAGTATATTCAGATGCCGACCGACTAATCCCCTTTCAGGGACGCCATGAGGAATTTATCAATGAGATAAAGTCGGCCGAAGGCAGAATTCTCATCATTTCCGGATATTCAATAGGAGGATTCGACGCCGAGACATTACGATCCGTTTTCCGGCCTTCAGCATCCGTCCAAGAGCTGATAAAAGCAAAAACTAAAAAATTCAGCAGCCATACGACCGGCGTACACATAAGACGCACCGACAATATAGGGTCCATTAAGGAAAGCCCCCTACATCTTTTTACTGCCGAAATCGAAAAAATTATCGACGAAGACCATTCGGCCAACTTTTTCATAGCCTCAGATGACGCAAAGGTAGCTACCGAACTCCAACGCCGATTCGGCTCAAGGATTGTCTGCGGCGACCTGAATCCATCACGCACATCGTTGCGAGGTATGATGCATGGAACTGCCGACCTATGGGCTCTTTCCATGTGCAGCCGGATTCTCGGCAGTTTCCAAAGTTCCTATTCCAACACGGCTGCAATCATCGGCGATATACCTCTGAAAGTATGCTCTATCTCAGGGAAAGCCTGGTAAACGTGGGCGGCCAATGCAAATCTGATACCGTCTTCAGCATGTTTTTCACATTTTTTTAACAGCGGCATGTCGTATTTCGGTGTTTTTATTTAATTTTGCATTCGCAATAGCACCCACATTCGACACTCGATGGATTATAGCATCTTAGACTTCCTTGGCCTGCTCGGCGCCGTAGGCCTTTTCCTATACGGCATGAAAGTGATGAGCGAGGGCCTGCAGAAAGCCGCCGGCGACCGCCTGCGCAACATCCTTGGCGCAATGACGCGCAACCGCTTCTCTGGCCTGCTCACCGGTATAGTAATCACCGCACTCATACAGAGCTCCTCCGCCTCCACTGTGATGGTGGTAAGTTTCGTAAACGCCGGCCTCATGACCCTCGCACAGTCTATGGCCGTAATCATGGGCGCCAATGTCGGCACCACGTTCACCGCATGGATCATCGCCATCTTCGGCTTCAAGGTGAACATGTCGGCCATGGTGCTTCCCATCATTGCCATGGCCGTGGTGCTTCTGTTCATGAAAAAGAGCCGCACCCGCAGCATAGGCGAATTCCTGATAGGCTTTGCCTTCCTCTTCATGGGTCTGGACATGATCAGCACATACGTGCCCGACCTACAGAGCAATCCCGAGATGTTCGCCGTTCTGCGCGAATACTCCTCGATGGGTATAGCAAGCATACTGTTGTTCACGCTCGTGGGCGTTATCGTCACAATGGTCATACAGTCATCGGCCGCCACATTTGCCATCACCCTTATCATGTGCAGCAAAGGATGGATCACCTTCGACCTGGCCTGCGCACTCGTGCTGGGCAGCAATATCGGCACAACCATCACCCCGCTGCTCGCATCGCTCAGCGGCAACGTCGCAGCCAAACGCGCGGCCATGGGGCACCTGCTTTTCAACCTTCTGGGCACCTTGTGGTGCATTTGCTGCTTCATACCTTTCGCCAACTTCAATTCCTGGCTCACAGAAGAACTGGGCATGGGCGACCCCAACGGGCTCTACACATTCGTCAACGGTCTGGAACATACCGATCCGGAGCTGTACAACCATCTGTTCGACAACTCGCTCCCGGCAGGCCATCATGTACTCGCGCAGATAGCCGCCATGCAGCTTAGTGTCTCGTTCGGCCTCTCAATCTTCCACACGAGCTTCAACCTCGTGAACGTATCGATAATGATATGGCTAACCAAAGTCTACGTCAAGATAGTAGAGCGACTGGTGCCCAACCGCAACAAGGAAGACGAGGAATTCAACCTCAAGTTTATCGGCGGCGGACTCGTCGCAGCCTCCGAACTCAACCTCGCGCAGGCCGAGAAAGAAATACTCGTGTTCGCGCAGCGCGTGGGACGCATGATTGACATGGGCCAGCAGCTCATCCATATCGACGAAGGAAGCGAGGAGTTCAACCGCCTGCTGTCACGTCTGGAGAAATACGAGGACATCAGCGACCGCATGGAGCTTGAGATAGCCAACTACCTGCACAAATGCTCGGAAGGACGACTCTCCAACGAAGGAAAGTTGCGCGTAGCCGCGATGCTGGGTATAATAAGCGAAATAGAGAGCATCGCCGACAGCTGCCTCGGCATAGGCAAGATACTGCTGCGCAAGATGCAGACAGGCGCAGAGTTCACACCGGAGATATACGCCAACATCGACTCGATGTACACCTACGTCAACGAGGCCATGAGTCTGATGCTCGACGAAATCGGCAAGCCGGAGTCCATCAACGAGAAGGAACTAATACGCAGCTACAACAAAGAACGCGAAATCAACAACATGCGCAACTCACTGCGCACCGCCAACCCCGAAAACATCAACTCCAAGCGCTACTCCTATCAGGCCGGCATCTACTACATGGACATTATCTCCGATCTGGAACGTACCGGCGACTACATCATCAACGTAGTCGACACACTGCGCGAGCAGTTCCGCCGTCACATAGCCTGATACCCCCCCCCAAAAGCCGCTTACAACGCCACTTTTACCCCTTTTAAATGCAATGTGGCGTAAAATCGGATACAAGGTTGTTACAATCATTGCTTTTTTTGCAACGATTCAATACATTTGTATCATCATTATCAAGTCACACAATGGCAACCTCAGGCTTGGGCAAAATACTTATCATCGACCATGACCTTCACATCACGACGTTGCTCCGCTGCAACCTCCGCGACGAAGGCTACGACGTCGACGTGCAACCCGATGCCGCCGAAGCCATAAGGAACGACCTCAGCGACGTGCGGGTTGTCATCTTAGACGCATTCGGACAGAACGATGGCATCGAAGCCCTCAACGAGCTGGCCTCAAGTCACCGCACAGCTCATATAGGCGTGATAGTATGCTCCGCAGGCGAGACCCCCGGCGAGGCAATAACGGCACTTGACGCCGGTGCCGACGACTATATCGTGAAACCATTCTCCCTGCGGGAAATAATAGCGCGAGTCCGTGCCGTCATGCGCCGACGTCGTCCGCCTATGACCCCTCCGGCCCACACCGACGGCATTTTCGGCCCCCTGCGCATAGACTTCACCACACGCACGGCCATGCTTGACGGCACGCCAATCTCGCTTACGCCCACCGAATACGCCATTCTCGTCATGCTGCTCAAGAACCGCGACCACCATCTCTCGCGTCAGGAAATATTCCGCAGCATATGGAAAGACCCCACGGCCGGCAGCAACGATCGCGTGGTCGACACCAACATCAGCCGCCTGCGACGCAAGCTCGGCGACTTCGGAGCATCAATCCAGAACCATTCCGGCAGCGGCTATATTATCGTATAGACACTGATGACGGTACCCCCTTTTGTGTCGTTCTTTCTGACAATGCGGCCAATACCATCATAAAAGCACATTTTTATCCTTGGTTCTCAACTATTTTTTTACGGTCAAGTAATTTTATCAGCTGTCCATATATCGGCTGTCCGAAGAAATTACTACTTTTACTCATGGTTATTATTGGATAGTTTGGCGACACCAAAATAACCATTTAGGGCTGACTCCTGCAAATGGAATCAGCCCTAATTTGTTCCTGTCTCAAAAATTTTTACCGGACAGTAATAATATACAATCTGCACTAGTGTCTCTTAAAAAGTGTTAATCAAATTCGAGGTCAAGAGTTGGATGGCA
>CAPNHY010000008.1:0-71730 GCA_948665475.1 uncultured Muribaculaceae bacterium
GCTCAGTTAGCGGCTTAGCCTAGGATGAACAACCTCAAATTTTACCGAATCATTGAAATAATATAATTCTCGCAAAAAGATATTGCACCCCCCATTCCTAACTGTGGGTGCTTCAAAACCTCGAATTGTAGGGACGCACGGCTCGTGTGCCCAAGATTAAAGTAAAGGTAGTCAGTTAATTACGCGCTGCATGGCGGGTGAAACAACGCCATCCACTACGTCCGACAAGTCCGACCCGTCCGACTCGTCAGACCACCCGCAACAACCCGTTGTAAAGCCTTGACCCTCTTACCTATCCCCTATAAACTAAGGAAGAAGAGAGAGCCCGCCGCGCTCCGCGGGCTCAAATATTCAACTCTGTTATTTTTGTTATTTCTGGATTTTTGTATCGATAATACTATCACATCCCCCCGACTGAAAATTTTTTTTGCGGTTTGTACAAAAACTACATCGATCGGCTTTTTCGTGTTGTAACTTTGCAGCATGAAACGATGTGCAACATATAGCTTCCGCACCCGTCGCTTGCGCCGCGACGGTCTGCGCTCGATACCCGGCCTGACGCTTATCACCCGTACAGGCCGGCGCGCACTCGCTGTGGCTGCACAGGCATGGAACGACTACAGGCCGCGGTCGCCGACGCTTCTGCGGGCGACATAAAAAACGGCCGGACATTGTGCCCGGCCGTGGTTATCGCGTGTGTGGATGTGATTACATGAAGTAGGCTGCCAGAGGGCTGAGGGCGGAGAGGTCGAACAGCCATGTGTAGACGCAGCTTGCTATGCCTAAGAGGATGATGCCGGCAACGGTGATCCACAGGCCGATGCGCTCGCTGCACGAACTGCGGAAGCGCTCGACCACGGGTTCCTCGGGCGAGATGTACATGGCCTTCACCACCAGCAGGTAGTAGTACAGCGACACGATGGTGTTGATCAGGGCTATGAGCACCAGCACGTAGATGGCTGTGCTGCCCTGGTTGATGGCACCGGTGAAGATGAAGAACTTCGAGAAGAAGCCGGCGAACGGCGGGATGCCTGCGAGGGAGAACATGGCGAGCATCATTGCGAACGACAGCTGCGGATTGGTTTTGTGGAGGCCGCGGTAGTCAGTCATGTCGATGCGGCCGGTTGCGTTCTCTATGGCTCCGATGACGCCGAAGGCTGCGAGGTTGCTGAAGATGTAGACCAGGATGTAGTAGAGCATCGACGCCATGCCGACGGTGTTGAACGCTATGATGCCGAGCATGATGTAGCCTGCCTGGGAGATTGAGGAGAAGGCCAGGAAGCGTTTCATGTTGGTCTGGCGGATGGCGAAGAGGTTACCGATGGTGATGGTGAGGATGATGATGGCGTAGAGCATCCATTCCCAGGCATCGGCGTACATTGCGCCGAACACCTGTGCCAGTATCACGAGGAAGGCGAAGGCTGCCGAGCCCTTGCTGATGACCGACAGGTAGGAGGTCACCGAGGTGGGTGCGCCCTGGTATACGTCGGCGGTCCAGAGGTGGAAGGGAACGAGCGAAAGCTTGAAGCCCATGCCGGCGATGACGAAGGCGATGGAGAGCATCAGCATCAGCGAGTTCTCTCCGGTCGAGAGCGCCATGTACAGACGGTCGAAGTAGAGCGAGCCGCCCAGAGCGTAGACGAAGCTTATGCCCATCATGAACACTGCGGAGGAGAAGACGGCGGTGAGGATGTACTTGACGGCGGCCTCGTGGCTCTCGTAGCGGTTCTTGTCGAAGGCGGCCATGGCGGCGAGGGGCAGCGAGGCGCACTCGAGGCCGATGACGAAGAGCAGGAAGTGGCGTGCCGAAATCATGAGGTACATGCCGAAGAGGGTCACGAGCAGCAGCTCGTAGAACTCGCCGCGGCGCATACGCATGTTTTCGGTTCCGGCCCAGCTTATGCTCTGGATTAGCACGATGGCGGCGCCGAGGCCGAGGATGTTCTTTAACGCCGCTATGACGGGCGATGTGGCGTACATGCCGGCGAAGGCCGCGGTGGAGCACTCCGAGCCGAGGCAGCGCGTGCAGAAGCCGGCAACGCTTGCCAGCACAAGGCCTGCAACGGCTATCAGCGGCAGAGCCTTGCCTGCGCGCTGCGGCATAAAGGTGTCGTAGAGGAATACAATCAGGAATACGGCCAGGACGCCGAGCTCCTGTTTCATGACCAAAAACTGTGAATAGTCCATTGCTTAGGGATTACATGCCGAGCACCTTGAATATGTCGGGGCTGAAGGTGAATTTAATCAGGTTGGAGAAGAAATTGGGGAAGCAGCCGATGGCGGCGACGCACAGGATGAGGGTGATGGTGCTGACGCGCTCCCACCACGTGGCGTCCGTGAGCTCGAGGTGGTGCTTGTCCTGCACGGGGCCGAACAGCAGCTTGCCTACGACGCGGAGGATGTAGACGGCCGTGATTACGATGGAGCAGCAGGCCACTATCGTGAACACGCGGTGGAACATGTCGGCGTGCTGGAAGGAGCCTACGAAGATTGTCATCTCGGCCACGAAGCCGCTGAGGCCGGGCAGACCGAGCGATGCCATACCGGCGATGACGTAGCACACGGCCAGGAAAGGCATTATCTTCATCAGGCCGCCCATCAGGCGGATGTCGCGGGTGTGGGTGCGGCCGTAGATCATGCCTATCAGGGCGAAGAACAGGGCCGTCATCAGGCCGTGGGAGAGCATCTGCATGATGGCGCCGGTCATGGCCGTGGTGTTGAGCATGAGGATGGCGAAGAGCACCAGGCCGCAGTGGCTCACGGAGGAGTAGGCGTTGATGTACTTCAGGTCGGTCTGCACGCATGCGCTGAATGCGCCGTACACCACGGAGATGCCCGTGAGGATAAGGAATATCCAGGCGAGCTCGTTGGCGGCCTGCGGCATCAGATAGATGGCGACGCGGAAGCATCCGTAGCCGCCCAGCTTCATGAGCACGCCGGCGTGGAGCATCGACACAGCGGTGGGCGCCGAGGCGTGGCCGTCGGGCGACCATGTGTGGAAGGGGAACATGGCGCCGAGCACGCCGAAGCCCACGAAGGTCATCGGGAAGAGGAACGTCTGCCAGCCGTGGCTGATGCTGTTGTTGCTGACGATCTCAAGGATATTCCAGGTGAGGGGCTGGCCGGCGGGTGCGGAGTGGTAGTAGATGCCTATGAGGCCGAGCATCAGGAAGGCCGAGCCGCCCATGAGCATGAGCGTCAGCTTCATGGCCGAGTACTCCTTGCGGCCCGAACCCCATACGCCTATGAGCAGGTACATGGGGATGAGGGCAACCTCGTAGAACATGAACATCGTGAACAGGTCTATCGAGATGAAGAAGCCGAACACGCCCGTGCTGAGCAGAATCAGCCAGAGGAAGAAAGCTTTGGGATGCTGGATGGTCCACGAAGCGAATGAACCTGCGAACACGATGATCGACGAGAGCAGAATCATGGCGACGGATATGCCGTCGACGCCTACGGCCAGGTTGATGTGCAGAGGAGCGAACCATGTCCAGCTGCCGGTGAAGAGCATCGGGTCGGTGCAGCCGGCGGCACGGATGGCGAGATAGTCGACGAGCAGTTTTACGCTGAGTGCTATCAGGGCTGTGGAGCCTGCCACGGCCACGGCGCGTATCTGCTTGATGTCGCGGCAGAGGGCGAGCCCTGCGAGCATGAGCAGGGGTATCACCACAAACCAGATTAAAATATTGCTAAACATTCTTTACTACTATATTTGAACGTGGATGTGGATTGGTTTAAAGCATGCAGAGCATCGTGATGCCGCCGAGGGCGAGAGCGCCGAGCAGGTACCACCATACGTAGAGCTGTACCTGGCCGCTTTGCAGGGGCTTGATGGCCTGCGATGCCTTGTTGGTGACGATGGCGAGTGCATCCATGGTGCCGTCGATGATGTGGCGGTCGAACCATGCTATCGGGCGGCAGATGCCGTTGAAAATGATGCGGTGGGTGATGAACATGTAGAGCTCGTCCCAGTAGAAGCGGTGGTGGGCCCATTTCCAGAGGTTGGGGAGGGCGGCCTGCATCTTGTCGGGCAGCGGGTTCTCCTTGCGGTACATCACGGTGGCGAGGGCGATGGCGGCTACGGCCACGCAGAGGCTGACGGAGGCAACGCTCCAGTCGAAGTGGGCCATGAAGTCGTAGGGTTCGCCGTTCCAGGTCACGAGCTTGCCGAAGGGGATGAATCCGGCCACGCAGCTGATGGCGGCGAGAATTACCAGGGGCAGCGTCATGGTCCAGGCCTGGTCGTGCGGAGCGTGATGGCCCTCATGCACCTTGTGCTCTTTCCACCAGAAGATGAGGTAGTAGAGGCGGAACATGTAGAAGGCGGTCAGGCCGGCCACGAGCGACATCCACACGTACACGAGGGTGCTGTTGCCGAGGCAGCTGCTCAGGATTTCGTCCTTGGAGAAGAAGCCGGAGAAGGGGATGATGCCCGCGATGGCGAGGCAGCCTATGAGGAATGTCCAGTGGGTCACGGGCATGTACTTGCGCAGGCCGTGCATGGCGGTGTAGTCGTTGCTGCCGATGGCGTGGATGATGGCGCCGGCGCAGAGGAAGAGCAGGGCCTTGAACATGGCGTGTGTGAACAGATGGAACATGGAGGCCATGTAGCCGAGGCCTTCATGGAACTCGGGGCGTGCCACGCCGAGCGATACCATCATGAACGCTATCTGCGAGATGGTGGAGAAGGCGAGGACGCGCTTGATGTCGATCTGCGCGCAGGCCACGACGGCGGCGTAGAGGGCCGTCAGGGCGCCAACCCATACGACGATTTCGAGCGCCGTCGTTTCCATGAGGTACAGCGGGAAGAGGCGGGCCACCAGGTAGACACCGGCCACGACCATGGTGGCGGCGTGGATGAGGGCCGAGACGGGTGTGGGGCCTTCCATGGCGTCGGGCAGCCAGATGTGCAGCGGAAGCATGGCCGATTTGCCCATGCCGCCCATGAATATGAGCACCAGGGCCCACGTCATGACGGAGCCGCCGAGGAATACGGGAGTGGCGCTGCTCTGGAAGATGCTGCGTACGCCCTCGGCTGTGGTCTCGCTCACCTGGAACACTCCGGCCATGCCTTCGATGGGTGCCGAGGTCAGCTCGGTGAAGTTGAAGGTGCCGGTGTAGTAGCTCAGGATGAGGATGCCGACGAGGAAGCCCAGGTCGGCGAAGCGGGTGACGATGAATGCTTTCTTGGAGGCCGACACTGCCGTGGGCTTGGTGTAGTAGAAGCCGATGAGCAGGTAGGAGGAGGCGCCCACGAGCTCCCAGAAGATGTACATCTGGAAGATGTTGGTTGCCACTACCAGGCCGAGCATCGAGAAGCTGAAGAGCGACAGGAATGCGTAGAAGCGCTGGAATCCGTGCTCGTAGACGCCGTGGTGGTCGCGCATGTAGCCCATGCTGTAGAGGTGAACCATGAAGGAGATTGTGGTTATCACCACGAGCATCATGGCCGAGATGGGGTCGAGCAGGAATCCGAGGCGGATTACGAGATTGTCGGTGAATGCGAGCCACGTCTGGTTGAAGACGAGTGACTGGAGGCGGTTGCCGGCGGCGTCGATGAAGTCGGGGCTGCCGCTGAAGAAGTAGACGTAGGCCGTGTAGTAGGCGAGCACGAGGGTCGTGCCCATGCCGAGGCAACCGAGTATGCCGGCGAGCTTATGGCTCATCTTGCAACCGGCGATGCCGAGCAGGAGGAACATCCCCAGCGGGATGGTCAGGATGAGTATGGGAAGTGTAGCGTCCATCGGCTTAATATTTCATTTTGTTAAGGTCGCGCACGTCGATGTTCTTGGCCATGCGGTAGAGATTGATGATGATGGCTATTGCGAGTGCAGTCTCTGCGGCGGCGATAGCGATGGCAAAAAGGGTGAAGAACATGCCTTCCATGGCCTGGGGCCAGAGATAGCGGTTGAACACGGCGAAGTTGATGTCGACGGCGTTCAGCATGAGTTCCAGCGAGATGAGGATGGCGATCATGTTGCGGCGGGTGATGAAACCGTAGACGCCGCAGCAGAACATAATCATCGCCGGAATCAGGAGCATAATGGCTTTGATGTCCATGACGGGTGTGGTTTTAACGTTTGCGGGCGATTACGACGCCACCGATTATACATGCGAGCAGCAGCACGCTTATCGCCTCGAAGGGCAGCAGATAGCCGCCGTCGCCGGTGCTCATCATTGCACTGCCCACCTGCTGCATGGTGGGAGTGTCGGCCACGGGCTTGGCCGCATACAGCGAGCAGCGGCTCACCAGCGAATAGCCGGCCACGGCGAGCATGGCGAGCGATGCCACGGCGCCGAGGAGCTTCGACTTGGAGCTTAGCAGCTCCGAGTTGTGGCCGGGACGGCTCGTGAGCAGGATGCTGAAGACGAACAGCACGACGATGCCGCCAGCATACACCGCAATCTGCACGGCACCCAGAAACTCATAGTCGAGCATGAAGTAGACGCATGCTGCGGCAAAGAGGGTGAAGAGCAGATATGTGGCTGCACGCAGAATCTTGCGTGAGGTGACGGCCAGTACGGAGAACACCACCATCGCAAGGGCGACGATGACGTAGAGAATGATACTTCCTACTGATTCCATATTGCAGAGTTATTGTTTTTCGGGTGTTGGTGCATCGCCGGCGGCCTTTGCGGCTGCCTCGCGGGCGGCTTTGGCTGCGGCTGCCTTGGCTTTTGCGGCCTCTATCTTGGCCTGACGCTCGGCCTCGGCTGCGGCTATCTGTTCGGGGGTGGGGGCTGGTTCCTCCTTCTCGGGGAGATAGTTGAGCTTCATAATGAGCTTGTCGCGCGTGTAGACGGCGGTCTCGAAGTCGTTGCTGAAGCGCAGTGCGCCGGTGGGGCAGGTGGTGGCGCAGAGCTGGCAGAAGGTGCAGCTGCCCAAATCGTAGATGTAGCGGTCGAGTTTCTTCTTTTTGCCTGTGAGGGTGTCGACCATCTTGGACTCGATCTTGATGGTGCCGTTGGGGCAGTTGCGCTCGCAGGTGCCGCAGGCTATGCACTTGTGGTTGCCTTCGGCGTCGTAGATCAGTTCGAGCTGTGCGCGGAAGCGCGGTGCTGCCGGTCCGGGGTTGTCGGCTGTCTTGCGGTTGTCGGGATACTCCTCGGTGATTTTCGGGGTAATAAATTCCTTACCCGTGACCTGTAGGCCTTTCACGAGGCTTGCTATGCCCGTTCCTAAGGATGAAAAGTAATCTTTTACGCTACCCATTGAGTATGCTGTTGATTGGTTTTTATTTGTATGGTGTGGCTGCGGGAGGTGTCATTGTTCGCGCACCTGGCCGCCGACGATGTCGAGCAGCTCGGTGGTGATGCCTTGCTGGCGCAGCTTGTTGTATTCGAGTTGGAGTTGTTCGAGGAGCTTGCGTGCGTTGTCGCTCGCGGCCTGCATGGCCATGACGCGCGCGGCCTGCTCGGATGCCCTGTTTTCGGCGAAGGCGTCGTGCAGCGATGCCAGCAGGTGCATGGGCAGGAGAGTGCGGAAGATGGTCTGCGGGTCGGGCTCGTAGATGTAGGGGCGCCCTGCGCGGTGTGCCTCGGGGGTGTCGGTGCCTCCGGTGAGGGTGACGGGGTCGACGGGCAGGAGCTGTTCGGCCACGGGACGCTGACGTCCGGCGCTGTGGTAGTGCATGTAGGCCATGTCGACGCGGTCAAGCTCGCCTGCGCAGAAGCGGGCACTGACGGTGTCGAGGAGCTTGCGGACGGCGTCGCCGTCGCTCTTGCTGTCGACACCCTCGGCCTGCGTGACGACGGCCCGGCCGTCGGCGAAGATGCGGGCCACGGCCTTGTGCATCTTCGAGCCTACGGCGAGAATCTCCACCTCAAGGCCTTCGCCGGCTGCGGCGCGCAGGGCGTCGGCGTGCGCCTGGACGAACTTGGAGAGGTTGGCGTTGTAGGCTCCGCAGAGGCCGTCGTCGCTGCCGAAGGCTATGATGCAGATGCGTCGCAGCTCGCGGGTCTCGGTCAGCGGCGAGGTGAACTCGGCGTCGGAACTGAGCAGGTCGGCGATGATACCCCGGATGCCGCTGCGGAATGGCACGAGCCTGCGCAGAGCCTGCTCGGCCTTGCGCATCTTGGCGGAGGAGATCATCTTCATGGCTCCGGTGATTTTCTCTGTGGAGGCCACGGAGCCGATTCGTCCTTTGAGTTCTCTTAGTGTTGCCATTTTGTAGGGTTGAAGCCTGGGGTATTAAAGCTTATGAATTAGAATTGACCTGCCACCTGCTCCGCGGCTTCCGCGAGCGCGGCCGTGGCCTCGTCGGAGAGCTTGCCGGCACGGATGTCGTCGAGGGCGGAGGAGTATTTGGCGTGCATGAGCTGTAGGAACTGTTTCTCGAACTCGGCCACCTTTTCCAGAGGCACTTTCTCGAGCAGGCCGTTGACGCCGCAGTAGATTACGGCAACCTCGTCCTCGACGTTCATGGGATGGTACTGCGGCTGTATGAGCAGGCGCTCGTTCTTGCGGCCCTTGTCGATGACGCGTGCGGTCACGGGGTCGATGTCGCCGCCGAACTTGGTGAAGGATTCCAGCTCGCGGAACTGTGCCTGGTCGATTTTCAGTGTGCCGGCCACCTTCTTCATGGACTTGATCTGCGCGTTGCCGCCCACACGGCTCACGGAGATGCCGACGTTGATGGCGGGGCGTATGCCTCGGTTGAAGAGGGCCGTCTCAAGGAAGATCTGGCCGTCGGTGATGGAGATGACGTTGGTGGGGATGTAGGCCGATACGTCGCCTGCCTGAGTCTCGATGATGGGGAGCGCCGTGAGCGAGCCGCCGCCCTTGACGATGGGGCGGAGCACCTCGGGGAGGTCGTTCATGCGTGAGGCCACTTCCTGGTTGTCGATGATCTTGGCGGCGCGTTCCAGCAGGCGTGAGTGCAGGTAGAATATGTCGCCGGGGTAAGCCTCGCGGCCCGAGGGGCGCTTGAGTATAAGCGAAATCTCGCGGTATGCCACGGCCTGCTTGGAGAGGTCGTCGTAGACGATGAGGGCGTCGCGGCCGGTGTCGCGGATGAACTCGCCGATGGCTACGCCTGCGAAGGGGGCGAAGTAGCGCATGGTGGCTGACTCGGCAGCAGTGGCTGCGACAACTACGGTGTAGTCGAGGGCGCCGTTGCGGCGGAGGGTGTCGACAATGGCTGCCACGCTGGATGCCTTCTGGCCGATGGCTACGTAGATGCAGTAGACGGGTTTGCCGGCCTCGAAGTTCTGGCGCTGGTTGATGATGGTGTCGATGGCGATGGCCGTCTTGCCTATCTGGCGGTCGCCGATGATGAGCTCGCGCTGTCCGCGGCCTATGGGCACCATGGCGTCGATAGCCTTGAGGCCCGTCTGCAGGGGCTGCTTCACGGGCTGGCGGTAGATGACGCCGGGAGCCTTGCGCTCCAGAGGCATGAGCATGCGGTCGCCGGCGATGGGTCCGCGTCCGTCGATGGGCTCGCCCAGCACGTTGATGACACGTCCGAAGAGACCTTCGCCGACGGGGATGGATGCGATCTCGCCGGTGCGTTTCACCTTCATTCCCTCGGAAACGGCGGTGATGTTGTTGAGCAGCACGACGCCTACGTTGCTTTCCTCGAGGTTGAGAGCCACGCCCTTGGTGCCGTTTTCAAATTCTACGAGCTCGTTGTAGCATACGCGGTCGAGACCGTAGACGTGTGCCACGCCGTCGCTCACCTCGAGGACAGTGCCCGTTTCTTCGAAGCTGACCTGCTGGTTGACGCTTTCGAGTTGTTGTTTGAGAACTTCGGAGATCTCGCTGGGATTAATCATTGTAGCTGGGGAGGTTGTTTTGTTTCAGAATGTCTGAAAGGTGTTAAGCCTTTGATAAGTTGAGGCGCATCTGTTCGAGACGGTTGAGCGCCGATGCGTCAAGTCGCTCGTTGGCGATGTCGATGGCGAAGCCTCCTATGAGCGCGGGGTCCACTTTTTCGGTGTACTCCATGGAGGCGTCGGGGCCTATGTGGCGCTGAACGAGTGCCTGCATGCGCTTGCTCTCGTCGGGCGTCAGCGGCGTGGCCGATGTGACGACGACGGGGTAGATGGAGCGCCGGTCGCGGTAGTAGTCGACGTAGGCGCGCGCAATGTCGGGAGCCATGCCGCAGCGCCGGTTGCGGGCGAGTACCCGCAGCCAGTCGGCGAAAGTGGAGTCGTCGGCGGTGGCGCCTGCGGCGGTCTCGAGCAGGCGCCGCTTGTCGTCGTCGGCTATGTAGGGGTTGGCCAGTGTGCGTGCCAGCTGAGGCTCGCGCTGAGCCTCGGCAGCGAGGGTGCGCATCAGGGTGTACATGCGCTCGGCCCGGCTTCTTTGCTCGGCCACCTCGTACAGTGCTCTGGCGTATCGGCGTGGTATCAGACCTTCGTTCATTACCGTGGAGTTCAGTTGTTGCTTTCTATCTCGGTGAGGAGTTTGTCGACGAGCTGCCTCTGGGCCTTGTCCTGCGCCATGTTCTGCTGCATCACCTTGCCGGCGATGTCGAGAGCGATGGTGCCGATGTTGGCCCGGAGAGCCTGCTCGGCCTCTTTCTGCTGCTGGGCGATGGAAGCCTTGGCGGCGTCCATGACTTTCTGGGCCTCGGCCTGCGCGGCGGAACGTGCTTCCTCGATGATATGCGCTTTCATGCGGTCGGCCTCGCGCAGCTCGTCGGCCTGGCGGCGCCGTGCCTCGCGCAGCATGTCGTCGGCCTCGCGCTGTGCGCCGTCGAGGCGTTCCTTGGCTTCCTGAGCGTACTCCACGCCTTTGTCGATAAGGTCTGCACGGCTGTCGACGCTTTTCAGGATGACTGGCCAGGCACACTTCCACAGGATGAGGAAGAGGATGCCGAAGGCTATGAACATCCAGAAAATCAAGCCAAAATCAGGCGTGAACAGTTCCATTCGTGGCGTTGGGGGATAGAGAGATTAGACGAAAAGGGCAAGAACGCAGACGATGACACCGAAGAGGGCCACACCTTCGACGAGGGCGGCGATGACGATCATGTTGCTTCGGATGTCGCCGGCAGCTTCGGGCTGACGGGCGATGGCTTCCATGGCGGCTGCACCGATTTTGCCGATACCGATACCGGCGGCGATGGCGGCGATACCTGCGCCGAGAGTGGCGCCCAGAGCTGCGAGAGCTTCAACTGCTAAAAGACCGAACATAATTTTGGAGTTTTAATGGGTTTGATGTGTATTTGTTTTTGCTTGTTTCATTTGCTTTCGGCCGGCTCGGGCTTGTGGTGGGGCTCCTCGTTGGCCAGGGATATGAATATGGTGCTGAGCATCGTGAACACGTAGGCCTGGATGAAGCTTACGAGTACGTCGATAAGCAGCATGAACACGCTGAATATCATGGAGACAGCCGTCGCCACTCCGCCTGCCACGGCGCTGACGGCCGCGAAGATGAAGATGAGCAGCGTGAGCACGAGCACGATCATGTGACCGCCCATCATGTTGGCGAACAGACGAACCGTCAGGGCGGCGGGCTTGGTGAACATGCCGAAAACCTCTATCAGGGGCATGATGGGTAGGGGGAACTTGAGCCACAGGGGCACGTCGGGCCAGAATATGTCTTTCCAGTAGTGGCGGTTGCCGAAGATGTTGGTGACAAGGAAGGTGAGGAGCGCGAGCACCAGGGTGATGGCGATGTTGCCCGTGAGGTTGGCGCCGCCCGGGAACACTACCATCAGGCCCATGAGGTTCATCGTGAAGATGAAGAAGAACACCGTCAGCAGATAAGGGGCGAAGCGTGCGGCGTTCTTGCCGAGCGTGCTCTTGATGACGGAGCCGTAGATGAAGTCGATTATGAGTTCCAGGAAGCCCAGACCCTTGCGGGGAGCCTTGTAGCCGTTGCGGCGGTAGTAGCGCACGAGGGCCATGAGCATAGCCACGACCACGACTACCGAGATGAACAGCGCGCACACGTTCTTGGTGATGGAGATGTCGAAGGGACGCGATTCCTTGCCGTCGGCGCTGATTTCCACTATCTTGCCGCGGTACTCGCTGTCCTTGCCGCCGATGCGGAAGCTGACGGCGCCGTCGCGGTAGGTCTCGCCGCCGGTGATGCGGGCCGAGGAGAACACGTGCAGCCCGTCGCTGCCCCAGACGATGCAGGGCAGGGGAATGCGGTGGTGATGGTCGAAGGGCACTTCCCATCCGTAGCCGTCGCCCAGGTGCTCGAAGATGATTTCCTTGGGGTTGATGGCGCCGGACCCGTCGCCGCTGCCGGAGGCCGTTGCGGCCGGTACTGCGAGCGCGAGCAGGAATGCAAATATAGAGAGTAGTCGCTTCATGGTGTTCAGTAGACGCAGACGCTGATGATGTTGTTGTCGATATCGGCCACACCGCCGGGGATTTCGTGCTCCTGCTCGGTGTCGTCGGTCAGGCGGTAGCGCACCTGTCCCTTTGCCAGCAGGGCCACGAGGGATGCGTGGTTGCGGAGGACGGTGAATTCGCCCATCTGTCCGGGCAGGGTTGCCGCCTTCACTTCTCCCTCAAAGAGGACTGATTCTGCCGATATGATTTTCAGTGTCATAGTTCTGCGGGTTTAAACCTTATACTCTCACTTTACCTCGTCGAGGAGCTTGCGGCCCTTGGCGATGGCCTCGTCAATGGTGCCGACGTTGAGGAACGCCTGCTCGGGGTATTCGTCCATCTCGCCGTTGAGAATCATCTTGAAGCCGCGGATGGTCTCGCTCAGGGGCACCATGACGCCGGGAAGGCCGGTGAACTGCTCGGCCACGTGGAAGGGCTGCGACAGGAAGCGCTGCGCGCGGCGTGCGCGGGAAACGACGAGCTTGTCGTCGTCGGAGAGCTCGTCGACGCCGAGGATGGCGATGATGTCCTGGAGCTCGTTGTACTTCTGAAGCAACTGCTTGACGGCCTGAGCCGTGTTGTAGTGGTCTTCGCCTATGATGTTGGGGTCGAGGATGCGGGATGTGGACTCCAGCGGGTCGACGGCGGGGTAGATGCCGAGTTCGGCAATCTTACGGCTGAGCACCGTGGTGGCGTCGAGGAAGCTGAAGGTGGTGGCCGGAGCCGGGTCGGTAAGGTCGTCGGCCGGCACGTAGATGGCCTGCACGGAGGTGATGGAGCCGTTCTTGGTGGAGGTGATTCGCTCCTGGAGGGCGCCCATCTCGGAAGCCAGTGTGGGCTGATAGCCTACGGCGGAGGGCATGCGGCCGAGCAGGGCCGACACCTCGGAACCTGCCTGGGTGAAGCGGAAGATGTTGTCGATGAACAGAAGCACGTCCTTGCCGCCTGCGCCCTGGTCGCGGAACTGCTCGGCGACGGTGAGGCCGCTGAGAGCCACACGCAGACGCGCGCCCGGCGGCTCGTTCATCTGGCCGAAGACGAGTGTGGCCTGGGATTCGCGGAGATGGTCCACGTCGACGTCGGCGAGGTCCCACTGTCCTTTTTCCATGCCTTCCTCGAATTTCTTGCCGTACTTGATGACGCCGCTTTCGATCATCTCGCGCAGCAGGTCGTTGCCCTCGCGTGTGCGTTCGCCCACGCCGGTGAACACCGAGAAGCCGTCGTGACCCTTGGCGATGTTGTTGATAAGCTCCATGATGAGCACGGTCTTGCCGACACCTGCGCCGCCGAAGAGGCCGATCTTGCCGCCTTTGCTGTAGGGCTCGAGCAGGTCGATGACCTTGATGCCGGTGGTGAGGATTTCGGAACCGATGGTAAGGTCGTCAAACTCGGGAGCCGGCTGGTGTATGTCGCGCAGGTCGGTGCGTTTCAGTGGCGGAAGGTTGTCGATGGCGTCGCCGAGCACGTTGAGCAGGCGTCCTTTGATCTGGTCGCCTGTGGGGACTGCTATCGGGTGTCCGAGGCTGACGGCATCCATGCCGCGGCGCAGTCCGTCGGTACTTTCCATGGCAAGGCAGCGCACGGTGTTCTCGCCGATGTGCTGCTCCACCTCCAGGGTGATAAACGAGCCGTCCTGGCGTTCGATTTTCAGGGCTGTGTAGATGGGGGGCAGGTCGCCTTCCGGACCATCGAACACCACATCGACCACTGGGCCGATGACTTGCGCGGTTTTACCGATGAGTTCGCTCATTTGGAGTCTTGTTATAGGGATTGTTTGTTTTGTCGGATATTAGAAATGCCAGCCCAGGACGATGATGCACACCATGAGGGCGAGGTTGAACAGGCCGATGGGGAGGAGGTATTTCCACTCCATGGCGAGCACCTGGTCGATGCGCAGGCGGGGGAAGGTCCACTTGAACCAGATGATGATGGCGCTGAGGGCGATAGCCTTGCCGAGGAACCAGATGACACTGGGGATGTAGTCCATGATGTGGTTGAAGGCTTCCCATCCGGGTATGTGCAGGGGCATCCATCCGCCGAAGAAGAGGAGTGCGGCGACGCCGGAGACGATGAACAGGTTGAGGTACTCGGCGAGGTAGAAGAAACCGAAGTGTATGCCGGAGTACTCGGTGTGGTAGCCGGCAGTCAGCTCGCTCTCGGCCTCGGGAAGGTCGAACGGGCCGCGGTTGGTCTCGGCGGTGCCTGCAATCATGTAGATGATGAAGGCGATGATGGCGGGGATGTGGCCCTTGAAGATGAACCAGCCGTCGTTCTGCGCGGCAACGATGTCGCCGACGCTCATGCTGCCTGCGAATGCCACCATGGTGACGATGCTCAGGCCGATGGAGAGCTCGTAGCTGACCATCTGCGCGCCGGAACGCATGGCGCCGATGAGGGTGAACTTGTTGCTCGACGACCATCCTGCAAGGAGTATGCCGAGGACGCCGATGCTCGATACGGCCATCAGGAAGAATATGCCGATGTTGAAGTCGATGATCTGCAGTCCGTTGCCCCAGGGCAGCACGGCGAATGCCAGCATGGAGGCCAGAATCACCAGATAGGGCGCCAGGGCGAAGAGGAACTTATCGGTGTACTTTAGTGAGATAAGCTCCTTGATGAGGATTTTGAACATATCGGCGAAGCTCTGGAGCAGACCCCAGGGGCCGACGCGGTTGGGGCCGAGGCGGCATTGGACGAAGGCGCAGAGCTTGCGTTCGTAGTAGATGTAGAAGAGCGCCAGCAGGGAGTAGGCCAGAAGCAGGCCCACGCCTATGAGCACGCATTCCACCGTGACGGTGAGCCACGTGGGCATGAAGCCCGAGAGGAAGGAGTGGATGGCGTCTGTGATTACCGACAAATCGTACATAATGCGGTGTATCTTATTGGTTTGTTAGTTGTTGCGTGAGTATCAGCGATCCATGTCGGGAACGATGTAGTCCATCGAGCCGCCGATGGTGATGAGGTCGGCAATCTTCTCGCCGCGGCAGAGGTGGTCGACCACACCGGCAGCGGGCATGGAGGGCGTTGCGAACTTGAGGCGCGCGGGCTTGGTGCCGCCGTCGCTCTCGAGGTGCATGCCGAAGACGCCGCGGCAGCCTTCGACGAGCTGGAACCACTGTCCGACGGGCAGCTTGAAGAGCTTGGGCACCTTGACGAGGTATTCGCCTTCGGGGATGTTGTCGACGAGCTGCTCCAGGATTCTGGCGCTCTCGCGGATTTCGTCGAGACGTACCTTGAAGCGTGCCATGGAGTCGCCCTCGGTGCGGATGACCTCGTTGAAGTCGAGTTCGGGATAGATGCTGTAGGGGCGCCATTTGCGGATGTCGCATGCCCAGCCGGAGGCGCGTCCGTTGGGGCCGGTGACGCCGTAGCTGATGGCGTCCTCGCGCGAGAGCACGCCTACGCCTTCCATGCGGTTGCGGGCGATGACATTGCCGACGAACACTTTCTCGTATTCGCGGAGGTTGGCGGGTATCACCTTGAGCAGTTCCTTGACGTCGTGCCGGAAATTGCTGTCGAGGTCCTGCATGACGCCGCCTATGCAGTCGTAGTTGAAGGTCATGCGGGCGCCGCATGTGCGCTCCATGATGTCGAGAATCTGCTCACGCACGCGGAGCGTGTAGAAGAGCATGGAGGTGGCGCCGAGGTCCATGCAGAAGGTTCCCATGAAGAGGCAGTGGGAGGCTATGCGCGAGAGCTCGTCCATCATGACACGGATGACCTGCGCGCGGCGCGAGATCTCGATGCCGGCGGCGCGCTCGTAGAGGAGGCAGAGGCCGTGGTGGTAGTTCTGGGCCGAGAAGTAGTCCATTCGGTCGAGATAGTGGAGCGTCTGGGGGTAGCCCTGTTGCTCGCACAGCTTCTCGATGCCTCGGTGGATGTAGCCCATGTAGACGTCGATCTTCTTGATTTTCTCGCCGTCGACGGCCGTGCGGAAGCGGAGCACGCCGTGGGTGGCGGGGTGCTGGGGGCCGATGTTGACCACGAAGTCGTCGGGCCCGAACACCTGCACCTGTGTCTTCTCGACGGTGCCGTCGGGCTTTTCCACCCAGCTGTCGGTGAAGTCGCTCTGTCGCTCGTTGTCGGCGGGAACGGGGTTGGCCTCGGGCGAGCAGTCATAGTCCTTGCGCAGCGGGTATCCCTGCCAGTCGATGCTGAGGAAGAGACGGCGCATGTCGGGGTTGCCGATGAATATGATGCCGTAGAAGTCGTAGACTTCACGCTCGTAGAGCCCTGCGTTCTTCCAGAGGTCGCTTACGCTGTGGAGCATGGGCTTCTCGCGGCCGCCGGTGGCGAGTACTGTCACGCCGAGGTTGGTGTTGAGCGAGGTCGACATCAGGTAGTAGATGCAGCCCATGGAGTCGGTGTGGTCGAAACCGGCGATGGTAACGAGGTAGTCCATAGCCAGGTCGCTGTTGTCGCGGAGAGCCTTAGCCAGCTCATGCCAGTGTGCGTCGTCGACGCTTATCATGGGGGCGCCGTCAACCTCGGCCACGGAAGCCGTGGGGCATATTTTGGCAATAGTTTCTTGAAGGGTTGCCATATATATTATATATGTATATGTTGACAGATTTGACGCGTTCAGGCCTGCTTGCCGTCGGCCTCGACGGGATTGGTGTTGAAATCGGCTTTGTCGTCGATGCCTTCTACGGGATGCTCGCGCAGGAAGTCCTGCTGCTTCTGCTTGCGGTTGACGTCGCCGAAGAAGTGTTCTACCTTGACTTTGCGCGAGAGCTGCATGATGCTGTAAATCATGGCCTCGGGGCGCGGGGGGCAGCCGGGGAGGTAGACGTCGACGGGGATGATCTGGTCGACGCCGCGTACCACGTGGTAGCTGTTGCGGAAGGGTCCGCCGCTGATGGCGCAGGCTCCGCAGGCTATGACGTACTTAGGCTCGGCCATCTGGTCGTAGAGGCGTCGCAGCACGGGCGCCATGCGGTGGACGATGGTGCCGGCCACCATGATGAAGTCGGCCTGACGTGGCGACGAACGGGCGACTTCCCATCCGAAGCGTGCCATGTCGTAGCGTGCGGCGCCGAGGCTTACGAACTCGATGCCGCAGCAGCTGGTGGCAAAAGTGAGGGGCCACAGCGAGTTGGACCGGCCCCAGTTGATGAGCTTGTCGAGAGAGCCCACGATGACGTTGGTGCCGTTCTCCTGGAGCTTCTTGACGAGCGATTCGATATATTCGTTGTCCTTGAATGCCTCGTAGGGCATGCCCTGTGCTGTTACTTCCATTCCAAAGCTCCTTTCCGCCAGGCATAAACGAGACCCAGCACTAAAACGCCAAAGAACACTGCGATGCTGAGGAGGCCTCCGAGCCCCATCTCACGGACGCGGACGGCCCAGGGGAAGAGGAATACCGTCTCGACATCGAACATCAGAAACAGAATGGCAAACAGGTAGTAGCCCACTTTGAACTGAGCCATGCTCTCGCCGCGTGTGGGGATGCCGCATTCGTAGGCTTCGCCTTTCTGCGGGTTGAACGATTTCGGCGAAATCAGGCCGGCGAGCCATAGGGCGAGCGCCACCAGGCCGATGCCCGTGAGGGCTGCCGTGATGGCCAGAAGCCCGTTGTTGGAAATTCCGAAAATGTCTAAAGCGATCATATCGTAGTTGATGGTTTATTTACTCTCTCGTGCCTCCATACCGATGTGACAGCAGAAATGCTTCGGGGCTATTCTGCTGTAACACAGAGATTATATATCTTTGCCACTGTGCTTCCACGGTGTTGAGGCTTTTGTCGGGGTGACAGGATTCGAACCTGCGACCACCTGGTCCCAAACCAGGTGCGCTACCGGACTGCGCTACGCCCCGCTGCTAAATAGCGATGCGAATTTACAAAAATTTTCGCACTCCAACAAAAAAAGCTAATTTTGTAGGAGAAAAAAGCCATTTTTGCCGACGATTCTGCGGCTTGGTATGTTTTATATCATATGAACTGAATTTGGATTGTATCTATATGAAAAAACTGATTTTTTACGCCGTGGGTACGGCGCTGCTTGCCGCAGGTGCCGCATCGTGCGGACATGGGGCCGACGATCGCCGCGTGGAGTTCCGAGTGGCCGAGCACGGCAGTTCGTTCCGCCTGCTCAACTCGGCTGCGGAGTTCGGCAGCGAGGAGGACATGATATTTGCCGATTCCGTGAATCTTGTGATTCCTATGCGTGTGTTCGGAGCCGACATCAATCCGCTGCTCGACAGCATCATGAGCCTTGCGTTCGACTCGGTGGGCGCCGATTTCGATGCCGTGATGCGCGACCATCTGCTCTCCACTGCCTCCGGGATAGGTTATGCCGTGGAGCCGGTGGACACTACGGCAGCCGACGGCTTCAACGTAGTCACGGGTACGGTGGTGAACCTCAGCCCCGAGCTTCTGGTCTACTGCGTGACTACCTCGGAGTATCCGCCAGCCGCCGCGCACGGCATGACTACGAGCTACTATGTTAATTATGATATGGCTTCGGGCCGGGTGCTGACACTGCGCGAGCTTTTCGACAACAAGCGTCTGACCGACCTTGCAGCCGCCATACAGACACAGGCCGACGCCCTTGAGCAGATCATCGGCCCCACGGGTATTACGGAGCTGCCGTCGCACGACAACTTCATGTTGTCGCCGTCCGGCGAGATAGTTTTCGTCTATCAGCCCTACGAGGCGGCAAGCTTCGCGCAGGGCGCCATCAAGGTGTCGTTCTATCCCTATGAACTCGTGGACTACATGACGCCTTTCGGCAAGAAATATTTCCGCCTCGCCGACTTCGACAACGGGTCGGGACAGGTGAACGGGTGATATTTTTAACGCTTTTTAACGCTGCTGCCTGCAATTTTGCATGGGCGGTGGCGTCTAATTGATAAAAACAATACATCATTTATAAACATCACATGAAAAAAGTAATCAAGAGCGTATTGCTGATGCTGGCTGTGGCTTTCGCAGGCGGCACAGTGTCGGCCCAGATGCCGGAGCTCCCGCAGATTCCCGTCGACACGGCCGTAATCACCGGTCGCCTCGACAACGGACTCACCTACTACATCCGCCACAACGAGACCCCGAAGGGTCAGGCCGACTTCTACATCGCGCAGAAGGTCGGCTCGGTGCTGGAAGAAGAAAACCAGCGCGGCCTCGCGCACTTCCTGGAGCACATGTGCTTCAACGGCACCAAGAACTTCCCCGGCAACAATGTCGTGGACTGGCTTGAGAGCGTGGGCGTGAAATTCGGCTACAACCTGAATGCCTATACCGGTGTGGACGAGACCGTCTACAACATTTCCAGCGTGCCCACCGCCCGCGAGAGCGTGCAGGACAGCTGTCTGCTCATCCTCCACGACTGGGCCAACGACCTGCTGCTCGACCCCGAGGAAATAAACAAGGAACGCGGCGTGATCCTCGAGGAGTGGCGCCGCAGCATGCAGGGCAGCATGCGCATTATCGAGAATATCCTGCCCGTCATGTATCCCGATTCGCGCTACGGCCACCGTCTGCCCATCGGCACGATGGAGGTTGTGGACAACTTCGACCCGCAGGTGCTCCGCGACTATTATCACAAATGGTACCGCCCCGACCAGCAGGGTATCATCGTGGTCGGCGACATCAATCCCGCCCGCATCGAGGCCAAAATCAAGGAACTCTTCGGCGGCATCAAGATGCCCGAGAACGCAGCCGATCGCGTGTACTTCGACGTGCCCGACAACGAGGGCACAATCTATGCCATCGGCAAGGACAAGGAGATGCCTGCGGCCGCTTTCATGATGTTCTTCAAGAGCGACAAGCTGCCCCGCGAGATGCGCAACACTCCCATGTACTACCAGATGAAGTACATCACCGACATTGTCACCGACATGCTCGGCACACGCCTCGACGATGCCTCCAACAAGCCTGACGCTGACTTCGCCGGCGCCAGCATCTACTACGACGACTTCTTCCTTGCCAAGACCAAGGATGCCCTCTCCATCGAGGGCCGCCCGAAAGGCAATGACCTTCTGCCCGCCATCGAAGAGGTGTACCGCGAGCTGCTCCGCGCACAGCGCGGCGGCTTCACTCCCGGCGAATATGACCGCGCCAAGGCCGAGTACCTCTCGCGTCTGGAGAAGAAATACAACAACCGCAACAAGACCGAGAACGACACCTACAGCCATGAAATAGTGCGCAGCTTCATCGACGGCACTCCGCTGGCCGGCATCGAGGCCGACTATCAGGTGTACACGCAGCTGGCAAACATGATTCCCGTAGAGGCCATCAACCAGATGCTCCCGGAGCTTATCACGGCCAATAACCGCGTGTTCGCAGCGCTGCTGCCCGACAATGATACTTTCCGCGTCCCCACTGAGGAAGAAGTAGCCGCCGTTATCGCCAAGGTTGACGCCGAGGAAATCGAGCCCTACCGCGACGAGATGAAGAGCGAGCCCCTCATTCCCTCTCTGCCTGCACCCGGCAAAATAACCGCCACCCGCACTCTGGAGCAGTGGGGCGCCACCGAGTTTACTCTCAGCAACGGCGTCAAGGTGATTGTCAAGCCCACCGAGTTCAACGACAACGAGATCATCTTCTCGGCTGTGGCCCGCGGCGGATTCAATACGCTTGACCCCGCCAATGCCGCCAGCGTCAAGTTCATGCCCTACGCCATCAGCAACTACGGCCTCGGCACCTACAACAACAGCGACATGAAGAAGTATCTTCAGGGCCGTCAGGTGAAGGTGGCACCCGAAGTCAGCGAATACTACCGCAGCATCGAGGGCTCAAGCACCGTCAAGGACCTGCCCGTGATGATGGAGATGATCTACATGACCTTCAAGGACTACAACATCACTCCCGACGACTTCAGCGCCATCCAGGGCAACATCATAGGCATCCTCGGCAATCAGGAGGCGCAGCCGCAGTATATCTTCGCCAAGCGCGCCACCGCCGCCACCTATGCATCGCCCCTGGTGCAGGTACTCGGCACCGACGACATCCGCAACGCCAAGCGTGAGGTGATCCTCGACATCCTCCACGGCTTCACCGCCAACGCCGCCGACTATACCTTCGTCTTCACCGGCTGCATCAACCTCGAGCAGTTCAAGCCCATGCTCGAGCAGTATATCGCCACTCTGCCCGCCGACGCTGCTACGGCCAATACCGCCATGCCGGCCGTGAACCCTGCGCTCGAACCCACAAAGGGCAACGCTACCGACGAAAGCACCACGGCCATGGAGACTCCTCAGCCCTGGATCATGGTAGCTGTAAGCGGTCATGAGGACTTCACGCCCCGCAACCGCATGCTCACCCGTATTGCCTCGCAGATTCTGAGCAACCGTCTCCTCAAGAAGGTGCGCGAGGAAATGGGCGCCACCTACAGCATCGGCGCTTACGGCCAGATGGCGCGTGTGGCCGACGAGAACGTGTTCATGCAGATTCCTTTCCCCACCAAGCCCGAAGTAAGGGATGAAGTGCTGACTGTTGTCTCCGACATCGTTCGTGGAATGGGCGAGAACGTGGCCGACGACGAGCTCAACCCCATCAAGGAGTTCATGCTCAAGGACGCCGTGGAGAGCCGCGAGAAGAACGACGCCTGGAGTGGTGCCATCACCGGCAGCCTCGTGAACGGAGTCGACACATTCAACGGTATCGACGAGGTAATCAAGGCTGTCACCACCGACGACGTCAAGGCCTTCATGAAGAACCTGCTCGACCAGAACAACTATCGCGTAGTCATCCTCGACCCCGCGAAGTAATCTCCCCCGCAAGAAGCTAAAAGAGCCGCCCGGTATCCTGCTGATGGATGCCGGGCGGCTTCGTCTTTATTCAGTTTATGTATCTATACTGAATAAAAAAGTAACTATTTTATTCAATACAGTGTTTTTATTGAATAAAATCTCTGAAAATATTTTTTTTACCCGAAGACGGCGCGGAAAGCTTCTTCGACTTTTGCCACTTCGTGGATGTTGATGCCGGCACGGTCGCGGTCGAAGCCTTTGAGATTGCCTGCGGGCACGAGGATGTCGGTCATGCCGAGCTTGGCTGCCTCGCCGATGCGCTGTTCTATGCGCGTGACGGGGCGTATCTCGCCAGTCAGGCCTACTTCGCCTGTCATGCACCAGCCTTTGGGGATGGCCATGTCTACGTTGCTGGAGAGTATGGCGCAGATGACGCCGAGGTCGAGCGCGGGGTCGTTGACGCGCAGGCCGCCGGCGATGTTGAGGAAGACGTCTTTCTGCGCGAGCTTGAAGCCCACCCGCTTCTCAAGTACGGCGAGCAGCATGTTCATGCGTTTGGAGTCGAAGCCGGTGACGGAACGCTGGGCGGTGCCGTAGGCGGCGGTACTTACGAGCGCCTGCACTTCGATAAGGAATGGACGGGCGCCGTCAACGGTGACGCCTATCGCTACGCCGCTTAGGGATTCGGCGCTGTGGCTCAGGAGCATTTCCGACGGATTGGTGACTTCGCGCAGGCCGCTGCGCGCCATCTCGTAGATGCCTAGCTCGGAGGTGCTTCCGAAGCGGTTCTTGATAGGGCGCAGGATACGGTACATGTACTGGCTGTCGCCCTCGAACTGGAGCACGGCGTCGACGATGTGTTCCAGCACCTTGGGGCCGGCGAGAGTGCCGTCTTTGGTGATGTGGCCTATCATCAGCACCGGCACATTGCTTTCCTTGGCATATTTGAGCAGCCGTGCGGCGCATTCGCGCACCTGACCCACGCTGCCGGCCGCCGAGTCAATCGCGTCAGAGGCGATGGTCTGTATAGAGTCGACCACGAGAATCGAGGGCTGCACGGCGTCGATGTGGTCCATGATGTTCTCGAGGGATGTCTCGCAGACGATGAACACGTTGTCGGAGCCGCGGCCTATGCGGTCGGCTCGCAGTTTAAGCTGTGTGGCGCTTTCCTCGCCGCTGACGTAGAGTATGGTGCGCGACTTGATGGCGAGCAGGTTCTGAAGCACGAGCGTGCTCTTGCCTATGCCGGGTTCACCGCCGATAAGTACCAGCGAGCCGTTGACGAGGCCACCGCCCAGCACACGGTTGAGTTCCTTGCTGGGCATTAGGATGCGGGGCTCGTTGAGGGCCTCGATGTCGTTTACTGCCACCGCCTGCGCGGGCCTGGCGCGTCGTGTGGAGGATTTGGAGGCAGCCGGAGCCGCAGCTACGCGTTCCTCCACCATTGTATTCCATGCTCCGCAGGCCGGGCAGCGTCCCTGCCATTTGGGCGATTCTGCTCCGCACTGGCTGCAGAACCATGCGGTCTTGACTGTTTTCTTTGCCATAGGTATCAGCGTGTAAAGCGCGCGGCGCGCATCTGTGCCATTGCGATGGCGGCAGCTACGCCTACGTTGAGGCTCTCCGATGTGGGGCGCCCGGGTGGATAGCTGGGAATGGTGATTCGGCGTGTCACGCAGGCGGCTACGCCGTCGGAGATGCCGCGTCCTTCGTTGCCGAGCACGAGCACGCCACCGCCGTCAAGCCCGGGGGCGGTGTAGATGTTCTCGCCGTTCAGGAATGTTCCGAATACAGGGAGGCCTTGCGGCAGGGAGTGCAGCGTGGCTGGCAGGTCGCAGTAATGCACACGCACGCGAGAGATGGCTCCCATGGTGGCCTGGATGGCCTTGGTACTGAAGATGTCGGCAGTGTCGTGCGAGGCGAGGATGGTGTCGACGCCCATCCAGTCGGCGGCGCGTACTATCGTGCCGAGGTTGCCGGGATCCTGCACGCAGTCGAGTGCCAGCGTGATGTCGTCGTGGCGGATGACGGGCGGCACCGTCTCGGGTATATGGTAGACGGCTATCACGGGCGGCGGCGTTGACAGGGCCGACATTCGCTCCATGTCGGGACGCCGGGCTATGACGATTGCGTCGTGTGGAGCTGTATCGGGATGTTCTTCGAGCCATGCGGCCGTGGCGACGAGGCAATGCAGGCGGAACGCACCGAGGGTGTCGAGCACGCATTTGGTGCCTTCGGCGGCAAAGAGTCCCGCCTCGCGCCGGTGGCGCGCCGAGGCGAGCGATGCTATGGTCTTGCGCAGCGAAGCCGTCAGTTCCATCAGTGCTGGTAGAGATAGCGCTTGATGGAGCGCTTGGGTGTTTTCTCGAATTCCTCGTTGAGCATGCGCATGCGGCTGACGCGGCTGTAGGCCGGCAGCTCGTCGTTGAGCTGCTCGATGTTGCGGTTCATCTGCTGCTCTATCTGCCTGTCGTCGAGACCTGCCTTGTGAGCTGTGTCGAAGTCGGGGTAGATGAGGGCCACGAGTTTGTTGTCGTCGTCGACTACGAGGCTTTCGGCCACGTAGAGCATGCTGTTGAGCTTCTGCTCTATCTCCTCGGGGTATATGTTCTGTCCGCTGGGACCGAGTATCATGCTTTTGTCACGTCCGCGTATGGTGAGGTATCCGTCCTCGTCCATGCTGCATATGTCGCCGGTGTTGAGCCAGCCGTCCTTGTCGAGGGCCTGGGCTGTGGCCTCGGGGTTCTTGTAGTAGCCTTTCATGACGTTGGCGCCGCGCACGTACAGCACTCCCGGCTTCCGGGCGGGGTCGGGCGAGTCGATGCGTGCCTCCATGCGTGCGGCGAGCTGTCCGCACGAGCCGGGGCGTTGTTTGTCCCACGGGCTGTAGGTTATGAGTGGCGCGCATTCGGTCATGCCGTAGCCTACGGTGAAGGGGAAGTGTATGCGGCGCAGGAATGCTTCTACGTCGGAGTTCAGAGGTGCACCTCCGATTATCATCTCGTGCAGATTGCCGCCGAAGGTGGTCATGAGACGTTCCTTGATTTTGTCGAGCAGATGGTCGTCGACAAGCGGGATGTGCATCAGTATCTTCATCAGCGGCTTGTCGAGCAGGGGGAAGACGCGCGTGCGGATGATCTTGTCGAGAATCAGCGGCACGGTGATGATGAGCTTCGGGTGGACGGTGGCGAAAGCGTCCATGATGATCTTCGGCGATGGGGTGCGCGTGAGGAAGTAGATGTGGCAGCCCTTGACGAAGGTGTGTATCATCTCGAACACGAGGCCGTACATGTGGGCCAGCGGCAGCATGCACACCATGCCGTCGCCGGGCTTCAGGAAGGTGAGGTCGTCGATGGCGTAACGGATGTTGCTCCAGAGGTTGCCATAGGTGAGCATGACGCCTTTGCTGAAGCCTGTGGAGCCGCTGGTGTAGTTGATGAGCGCGAGGGTATCGTGCGTGAACACGGGGTAGTCCACGTCGGCTGCCGTGAAGCGGTCGGGCCAGCGCTGGCCGAAAAGCTCGTTGAGGTGGGCGCGGGCCTCGGTCAGACGCCGGTCGCGGGAGAACAGCAGCGAGTAGTCGGCGATGAGCAGCGCACCCGTCAGCATGGGCATGGAATCAGGGTCGAGATTTTCCCAGATGGCTTCGTCTACGAAAAAGAGCTTGGCCTCGCTATGCGTGACGAGATGGTGGATGTTGTCGCTCTTGAAGTCGTGGAGGATGGGCACGGCCACGGCGCCGTAGGTGAGGCATGCGAGGGCTGCGATGGCCCACTGTGCGGAGTTGCGGCCGCAGAGGGCGACTTTGTCGCCCGGTTCGATGCCTATATGCTGGAAGAGTATGTGCAGTTTTTCAATCTTGCGGGCTACATCGCGGTATTGGAACGAGACTCCGTGAAAGTCGGTGAGGGCGAGTTCTTCCCAGTTGTCGCGGATGGCGTCGCGGATGTATTCGTTGAGATGGTCGTATTTTTCCATTGGATTCGGTGGGGGTTTGACCTATTTGTACGCAAAGTTAATCAGAATTTGCTGTTCTATCAATTATTAACAGATAAAAAGTGCTGATTGTTGAAAAGACGGCATATGTGTCGGCTGAAAACGGCTGCGGGCGCCTCTGAATCACAGAGGCGCCCGCAGTGTGATGCCGGACGGTTTTTACTTGATGCCGAGCTTGGCTTTCACGGCGTTGGTGACGTCGGTGACGTCGCTGCCGGTGTAGAGCAGAAGGGCTTCTTCATGCGGGAAGATGAAGGTGTAGTTGCCTTCCTGACCAACAGCCTTGACTGCCTCGTTGATTTTCTGCTGGATGGGAGCCATGAGCTGTTCCTGAAGGCGTGCGAGATCCTGGCTTGCGGTGTTGCGGAACTGCTGCACCTTCTGGTCGCGCTCCTGAAGCTCGTTGAGGCGGCGTTCCTTGATGGCGTCGGGGGTGGCGGGGTCTTTCTGGAGGTTCTGGTACTCGGTGAAGAGCTTGTCCACTTCCTCGCGGAGCTTGGCGAATTCGTCTTCGTATTTCTTGGAGGCCTCGGTCATCTGGGTCTGTGCGGTAGTCGTCTCAGGCATGGCCTGGAATACAGTTTCGATGTTGACTACGCCGAATTTCTGTGCGAAAGCAGAGAAAGGAAGCGCCACGATAGCGGCGAGAATGAGTTTCTTGATCATTTCTTGTATTTGGGTTTGATTGTTTCCGTGATTAAGCCATTCTGGTTATGCAGGGGCAAAGATAAGGAATTTATTTGGAATAACCTAAACGGGCCAGCACTTCGTTGCTGATGTCGATGCGTGGCGAGGCAAACACGATATCGCTGGACGACGCACGGTCGAACACGGCCTGATAGCCACGCTCCTCGCTCACTTTCTTGACGGCGTTGTACACATCGTCCTGGATGGGCTTGAGCAGGGTCTGGCGCTTCTGGTAGAGTTCGCCTTCCGGTCCGAAGTATTTGAAGCGAAGCTCGGTGGCGGCTTTTTCCTTGGCGACTATTTCTTCTTCGCGTTTCTTCACCTGCTCGGGGGTGAGGAATACCTTGTCCGAGAGGTAGCTCTGGTACATGGCCTCAGCTTCCTTGCCGGCCTGCTCCACTTCGCGCTGCCAGCGCTGCGAGAGCTGGTTGAGCTGTTCGTTGGCCATCTCGTACTGGGGTACGTTCTGGAGGATGTAGTCCATGTCGACCATGGCGAACTTCTGAGCGCCGGCGGCGAATGTTGCGGCCAGTGCTATTGCGAGGGTGAGGATGAGTTTCTTCATTTCTTCTTTTGTTTTAGGCGTTTTTAAACAGCATTTTATGTTTAGACGCTTTGGAGTACAAAAAGTTTAGAATTCCTGTCCGAGAATGAAGTGGAAGTGGCTGCCGCCTTTCTCTCCGTTGACGCGGTCGAAGCCGTAGGCCCAGTCGATACCCATCATGCCGACCATGGGCAGATAGATGCGGGCGCCGATGCCGGCAGAGCGCTTCATGTCGAAGGGATTGAACTTCTTGACCGATGTCCACGCGTTACCGCCTTCCACGAAGGCCAGGGCGTAGATGGTGGTGGAGGTCTGAAGCATCAGCGGGAAGTGCAGCTCCAGGCCCAGGCGGCTGTAGGCGTAGCCCTCGCGGCTCCAGGGGGTCAGCTGGCCGTTGTCGTAGCCTCGCAGGGCGATGGTCTCGGTGGCGTAGGTGTAGGAGCCGCTCATGCCGTCGCCGCCCACGTAGAATGTCTCGAAAGGCGATTTCAGATACTTGTTGTAGCTGCCGAGCAGACCGAAGTCGGCGCGGGTCATGAGCACGGGTGTGTAGGTGCCGTTGGCGTTGCACAGCGGCGTGTAGGTGCGGCTCTTGAAGCGCAGCTTCCAGTATTCTATCCAGTGGTAGAGCTCTTTCTTGGCTTCGGGGGTCTGTTCCTCGGCGAGCTTCTTCCAGTTCTTCTTGCCGAAGAGCGATGCCGGAGGAGTGAGCTGGAGATTGAGCGAGAAGCTGGAACCGCTGCGGGTGTACAGAGGGTTGTCGATGGAATTGCGTGCCAGCGTCAGACCCAGGACAATGGCGTTGGAGGTGCCGTTGTTCATGTAGTAGAGGTAGTCCCAGTTCTTGAGGTAGTACCAGTTGTAGCCGAGCTCGGCGGTGAAGGTGAAGTAGTCGTCGGGCCACTTGAGGCGTTTGCCGAAGCCTACGTTGAAGCTTGCCATCTGCAGCACCTTGTTGGGGTCGTAGCTGTTCTGATAGCTGTTCTGGTAGTAGTCGTTATAGTAGTTGTTGCCGTAGCCGTAACCTCCGTAGCCGTAGCCTCCGTAGTAGCCGTAGTTGTAGGCCGAGTTGCCCCAGGTGCTGTTGTAGTAGGAGGAGTTGACGCCGGTCTGGCGGCTGTAGAATGCCGAGATGCTGAGAGAGTTGGGTCGCTTGCCGCCGAACCAGGGGTCGAGGAAGCTTACGCTGTAGGCCTGGTAGTATCGGGCGTTGGTCTGGGCGCTGATGGTGAACGTCTGTCCTTCGCCCTGAGGGATGATGCCTCGGTAGGTGCTGGGATAGAACAGGTTCTTGATGCTGAAGTTGGTGAACTTGAGCGAGAGCTTGCCTATGATGCCGGTCTGTCCCCAGCCGAGCGAGAATTCAATCTGGTCGTTGGCCTTGCTCTCGAGGTTGAATAGGATGTCGACGGTACCGTTCTCCTGGTTCGGCTCGGGACGTATGTCCATGTTCTCGGGGTTGAAGTGGCCCGTCTGGGCTATTTCGCGCGCCGAACGCATGAGGTCGGCCTTGCTGAAGAGGTCGCCGGGCTTCACGCGCAGCTCGCGGCGTATCACCTTCTCGTAAAGGCGGTCGTTACCGTTGATGATTACGTTGTTGATGCGGGCCTGCGGACCTTCGGTGATGCGCATCTCCAGCGAGATGCTGTCGCCGCTTACCTCGCGTTCCACGGGCACGAGGTCGAAGAAGAGGTAGCCGTTGTCCATGTAGAGGTTGCTCACGGCGTCGTCGTCCTGCGTCAGGCGCTTGTTCATGTGCTTCTGGTTGTAGACGTCGCCGGGCTTCATGTCCAGATAGGTGCCGAGCACGTCGGAGGGATACACGGTGTTGCCCACCCAGTTGATGTCCTTGACGTAGTATTTGTTGCCCTCGTCGAGCTTGATGTAGACGTCGATGCTCTTGTCGTCGTAGGGCACGATGCTGTCGGCCACGATGCGGGCGTCGCGGTAGCCCAGCTCGTTGTATTTCTCAAGAATGCGGTTGAGGTCGTCCTGATAGTCGCTCTCCACGAATTTCTTCTGGCTGAAGAGCTTGAGGATGCTGCCTTTTTCGTTGGTTTTCTTGATGGTGCGCTTGAGCTTGGAGTCGGAGAGCACTTCGTTGCCGTCGAGGTAGATTTTGTGTACCTTCACCTTGTCGTGTCGGTCGACGGCGATGTCTACTATCATCTCGTTGGGCGCGGAGAGGTCCTCGTGGAGCGTGATCTTGACGTCGGCGTTGCCGTAGCCTTTCTGCTTGTAGTGGGCGCGGACGATGGCCTCGGCGCGGTTGACGATGTTCTGCGTTATCTGGTTGCCTTTCATCAGCTGGAGCTTCTCGGCGATGTCGTCGCGGTCGCCCTTCTTCATGCCGATGTAGTTGACTTTCGATATGCGCGGCTGGGTGCGCAGCGCCAGTTCTATCCATGCTTTGTCGCCGGCGGTCTTGAGCACCTTCACCTGAGCCTGAGAGAAGAGTCCGTGGCGCATGAGGCGCTTGACGGCGGCTGTGAGGTCGTCGCCCGGGATTGCCATGCGGTCGCCTACCTTGATGCCGGCGTATCCGAGGACGGTGAAGTCGTCGTAGTTGGGCGCTCCCGTGACTTGGATATCGGCGATTTCGTAGACTTTCGGGAGAGCTCCGTATACAATCTGGGGGTTGTATATGGTGTCGGCGGCCTCCTGCGCCGCGGCTGTCACGGGCGCGGCGGCAAGAAGCATAGCAAGAATGGTCGATTTATATCGCATATTTTGTGATGAGTGTTGGCAATGGATTGGGGTGCTAATTTTTTATAACCTGGTCGCCCGTGAGTCCGAAGCGCCGCTGGCGGTGCTGATAGTCGGAGATGGCTCTGCGCAGGTCGTAGGCGTTGAAGTCGGGCCAGAAGATGTCGGTGACGTAAATCTCGGCGTATGCTATCTGCCATAGCAGGAAATTGCTTACGCGCATGTCGCCGCCGGTGCGTATGAGCAGGTCCGGGTCGGGCATGAAGGCTGTTGCCATGTTGGCCGACAGCGTGCTGTCCGTGATTTCGTCGGGATTGATTCTGCCGGCGGCGGCCTCCGCGGCTATGCGGCGGGCGGCGTCGGTTATCTCCCAGCGCGAGGAGTAGCTGATGGCGAGCACCAGCGTCAGTCCCTGGCCCATGGATGTGTCGGCCTCGCAGCGCTGGAGGCGCCGCAGGGTGTCTTCGGGCATGCGCGAGGCGTCGCCTATTACGCGCAGGCGCACATTGTTCTTTATCAGGTCGGGCGTCTCGCGCTCGATTGCGGTGGCGATAAGGTGCATCAGGGCGTTCACCTCTTCCTGCGGGCGGTTCCAGTTCTCGGTGCTGAAGGCGTAGAGCGTCAGAAATTCTATGCCCAGGCGCGAGGCCTCCTCCGTGATGCGGCGTACGGTCTTCACCCCCTCGACGTGTCCTGCCGAGCGTTCGAGACCCTGGGAACGGGCCCAGCGTCCGTTGCCGTCCATGATGATGGCGATGTGGCGCGGCAGGCGCGACATGTCAAGCTGTATGTTGGGTGAGTCGATGTATTCCATGTCAGTCAACGTAATGGCAGGTGGCGCATCGTTCGCCGAACTCGTAGCTGATGCCTACGGTCAGGCGCGAGTACCAGTCGGTGCTCTTGTAAAATTCGGTTTTTATCTGGTTGAGGTCGTGCAGGCGGTCGCCGTCCAGCTTGTCGCCGAAGGCCTTCGTCATGGTGAACTCCGCGAAGAGGTTCCACCGCTTGCGCAGCTTGTACTTGACTCCTATGCCCATCGGCAGCGTCGGCGCTACGGCCGTGCTGCCGCCCGACGACGCCATGCTCACGCCCAGGCCCAGCGTCAGGTAGGGCGTGAAGCGGCGCAGGCGCTTGTAGGTCTCGCCTATGCCGTAGGGCAGGAAGTTGAACTCGTAGCGCAGGTCCAGGGCGTAGACCGTGGAGGTGAATTCCAGCTGCTCGCCGTCGGGCAGCACGTTGGCCATGTCGGCTGTGTTGCCGCTGAGGCCCTGCATGGAGAGCATGCCGCGGAAAGCCATGCGCACGTTGGGAATATAGCGCATCTGCACATCCGCCGTAAAGCCCGGATGGCTGAACACCGACGACGATGCGTCGCCCAGATAGCCGTCCATGCCCAGCGAGCCGCCGAAGTCAAATCGGTAGGGCGCTTCCTGGGCGGATGCTGCGCAGGCCGTGCCGAGTGCGGCGACGGCTATGAGCAATATGCGGCGTAAGGCGTTAAGCATTTTCCGGGCGATGTGGTGATTAATCCGGTGCGGTATATCCGTTCACGTTGGTTTCAACGTGCAAAATTAATTTTTTCGGTGCAAGATGGCAAACAAAACCTCATAATTATGACAATTCGAGGCCTATTTTATATGTTTTTAACTGCAAGAATATTAGTACTCACTATCCGGCACCCGGGCCAGAAGCATGACAGGACCGTCGCCGCGGTAGTACAGGGCGGGTGTGTCGCCGGCCGGAATATTCTCCGTCACCAGACAGTTGTTGCACGACATTCCGAGCCTGCTCAGGCGTTCGATATCGGCGTCGGTGAACGGGCGGGAAGACAGGAAATAGTTGCAGTAGCGGCGTGTCTCGCTTGCGTAGTCGTAGGAGTCAAAGCAGGGATATGGCTCATACAGCAGGGCTACATGCACGTCGGGAATGGGCCGGTCGGGAGTGCGGCGGGCAATGTCGCGGTAGCCGAGCGCGCCCGTGCGGATGCGGGCGCTGACTTCCACTGCAAGCTCCACCTCGGCCAGCCCGCTGAATGTGTGGCCGAGAAGCCCGATTTCGGCAGTGACCGGAATCTCTTGTATAGCTATGTTCATGACGATAATGTTGTTTTGCATGGTAAAATTAAACTTTATTATCTTACCCGCCAAATTTTGTAACTGTTGCGTTCAAGAACCCTCCGTGCATCTCCTCTTACCTATCCCCTATAAACTATCAACTCTAAAATAGGAAGCCCGCCATATGGAACCCTCGAATTGTAGGGACGCACGGCTCGTGCGTCCGCCGATAAGCATCAGGTAATCAATTATATACATCAAGAATGTCGCCCTCAAGTCCTCGAGGAGGACGCGTCTGTGGTTAACCCCGGGATAAGCGGCGCAGCCGCGTTCCCGGGGCATACGGCCACCCAAAATCGGCAAGCTCGGGGAGCTTGCGTCCGTGCGTCCGCCTCGGCGGGCGTTTGTCATAAAAAAAGCAGACCATAAGGACTGTTGCCCGTTATGGCCTGCCGGTGCTGCGTATGGATGGAATTGTCAGATGCTGAATTCTGTTCCAAAATCGGGAACGCGGGTGATTAGCTCTCCTCCTTTTCCAAATAGGCGTGCATTTGTTACTTTAGCCCCATCCTTATGGAGATTGTTAGTTCGGATATAGTCCTCGATGATTTCGGCCATCATCTCTTTGTCTTTGAAATCTCCTTTGGAGAAATCACAGTGCGACAGGTTGTGGATGCTGTGCGATTCGCCACCATATTCAAACTGGATCAGATAGTTGTTTTCGTCCATGATAGCTTAAATTGAGATTTTTATTGACCTGCTTCCGGCTTTCACAATGTATAAGCCCGGTGTCAGTTTGTCTATGGTGTGCGATGTACCATTGTAGAATATCCGACCCTCCATGTCATAGACCGTAACGCTTTCGTGACTACCGATTCCGTCAATTGTCAGTATACCATTATTTACAGAAATGTGAGGCGTTCCAAATTCATCGGCCACAATTCCGTCAATGCCACTGAAATCCATCTCCTCGATATTCCAGAAATTTCTCCACGGGTCAACTTTCTCATATTCCGCTTTCGTGCCCACCGGGACATATAATATGGCTTCTTTGAGTTGTTTTTCACTGAAATCCGGATCGCATTCTATGGGAACTTCGCATTGCATATAGATGGTTTTTAAATTAGCGCAGCCGGCGAATTTGTTAATAGTTGGTGTTCAGTAGTTTGCGCGCAATACGGTAGAAAAGTAGCGTTATTGGTTCTATAGGGACTCTAAAGTCGGAGATTTAACATATTTAACTTTTATTTACACACAAGCACCTATTTCGATGGAAGATTTGGCCTTCAAAAAAAAAGAAAAAAGGGACGCATTATAAAAGGAGCTGTACGGCGGCTTTGGGGTTTATCGGCAAATACTATTTTTCTTTTTTTGAAGGCTTACCTCTGTATGTGCTAAATTGAGCAGGCCGGTATTCTTGCGTAGATAGTTTTATTTTACTCCAAGCGTATATATAGTACGCTTAAAGTAAAATGTTCTGATGCTTCATTGCAAGGTTCATCAATGAGTGAACGATTTGTTCCCCCTTTCGCCCTATTGGCATTTGGCTTGTTTTTCATGGCAATAAATTCGTGGTTTGCTATATCAATTGCAGCAATGTTCATTATACACCCTTTCCTCTTTATCTATGTCGGCGTTCTTTAATCCTCACCACGTTCTTTCAAACGGTAATGTTCTTTTGCTATGGCAATGGCACGTTGCAATTTCTCGGAAAGCAGCTTTTTATCCGGTAGTTTCGTGTAATATTGAGCTACCTTGATGGGAGACTCTTCATCAAGCATAAGATACTCAATATGTTCTGTATTACCCTCGGAACAAAGTATCAGACCGATTGGCGAAGCCTCGCCCTCTTTCCTGTCATGACGGTTGAGATAGCGGAGATACAGCAGCATCTGCCCCTCGTATGTCGGCTTGAATTTTCCGAGTTTAAGGTCGATTGCCACCAGTCGGCGCAATCCCCTGTGGTAAAACAGCAGGTCAAGCCGATAATCCACTCCGTCAACAGGGATGCGCTTCTGGCGGTCGACAAATGCGAAATCAGAGCCGAACTCCTTAAGGAAATATTGAATTTGATTGAGTATCGCTGTTTCCAAATCGCTTTCGCTGAAAACATCAGGCAATCCGAGCATGTCAAGAAAATAACTGCTGCGGAATACCATATCCGGCTGTAATTCGTTTTTCTCCTTTACCTTGTCAAGTTCTGCCTTGATTATCTCGTCCGGCTTACGGCTGATGGCCGTGCGCTCAAACAGTTGCGCATCTATTTTCTCATCGAGGGTACGTGTAGACCAATGTTCAAGGCGACACATTTCCATATAAAACTGACGGGCCACACTGTTGTTCAGTGCCATTAGTGACCGCAGGTGCGTCCAACTCAATTGTGTACGCACTGCGTACATTATCTCGTCCTCACCAAAAGTGTACGCAGCGCGTACACAATGTTGGAGTTTCTGATAACCCCACCCACCGCCATACTTGGCTTTCAGTCTTTGGGACAAACGCTTAAGAACCTGCTCTCCGTAATCTGCCCGTTTGTTGAGTAGCACATCTTCCTTAATCCTTTTGCCGACATTCCAGTTCATCATGGAAGCTTCGGAATTCACATACACAGCAACCCGATAACGGGCTTGCTCTATAATATTACAGACATCATCATAAAGCTGATTTTCGAGATTATGGTCTATTTCTTGTGCCATCGTAATTGTTTTATTGTTTTATTAACGCAAAATTACAAATTTATCGGAAGATATGGCACTACTCTTGGAAAAAATAGCTAATTTTGCCGTTGCAAGTCTTTGATCTGCACGACATTTTGGAAAAATAAGAAGCGTTATGCTTATCTTGAGATTTGTGAACGTAGGAAATTCAAGAATCAGTGCAAGAGATAGCATAGTGGTTCTCACGCTTATAGCGTGGGCTGCTATTGTTACATCTGCACTAATGGTTTCCTACGACCTACAAATCAAGACGTGGCATAGTTGGCTCACGTTTTCTATATTTAACTAATTCTCTCTGTTGGGCCTACGAGAGCCAATAAAGAATATGAAGAAGCTCATTATTATTCTTATTTTCGGTTTTTCGATATTCTCGGCAAAAGCCCAAAGCATTGACGAGCGTATCGGCGCGGCGATGAATTCGTCGGACTTTTTCGGTCTGTATGACATATATCACAATGCGCCGAAAGATTCGATAAATCCCTTTTTGGAAGTATTCTCCAGATGTTTAATTGGCAACCGCTTCAATCGTCCTGACATTTCCATCCCGGCCTTTGATGAACTCCTGAAAAGCCAATCAGAAAATCTTGACCTAAACTTGCTTCTTCAAAGTTCCGTCATGTTCTCAATGGACTTAAGCCGTGTCGGTAAAAATGAAGAAGCATATAATCTGCTGTCCGCAGTCTTGTCATCGGCTTACCAAATGGTTGATTCGGTAAGTCTTTCTCCGTATGCTGATATGATGGCGCGATACAAAGCTCTGACAAAGTATTCGCCTTACAGTATTTCCTTTGTCGGAGAGAGAGGTATTGTTCCGTTTGATACTGTTTGTGCTGGGAAACCTGACAGCAAACAATATCTGATACAGATTACTGAAGCTACAATAAACGGTAAACCTGCGAGAATCACATTTGATACCGGCGCCGGCGTCAATGCTATAACCGATTCCTTGGCAAATGCCTATGGTCTGGAATTGCTTGATGCCAATGCCACGGCAACAGGAGTAGCATCTTCGGCCGGACGGTATGCTGTTGCCAAAGAATTGAAGTTAGGGAACATTACGGTCAAAGATGTGCCTTTTTATGTTATTGACATAAGCAGCCACCATGAAGAAGCTGACAAGTATATCAATGTCCTTGAATTTGTTGTAGGCAGCGAGCTGATGCTTCAACTCAAAGATGTTGCATTAGACTTCGCGGCAAAAGAAATACAAGTTCCGCGAATTCCGGCTGAACCATCCGACGTGCGGCCTAATATGTGCTTTTCATCAGGCATGAATCTTCTTACTGCCGCCGAAGTCAATCAACAACCCATGCTTATAAAACTTGATAGCGGAGATGCATCATACGGATGGCTTAACAAAGCGTTTTTCGAGGCTAACAAGGATTATCTCATATCACACTGTCAAAGCGACACCATCAATCAGGCCGGTGTCGGGGGCGTGTGGTCGGTACTTTGCTATAAATTGCAGGACGCGACACTGGCTATTGGCGGCAATTCGGTTAAATTGCCGTTGATTCAAGTGCAGACCGAGCAACAAGCCGCCGGTTACTTAGATGACAACAACCTCGGAGTTAAGAGCATGATGCTGTTCCGCAAAGTCCGTTTTAATCTTGTTGATATGGTTTTCTCGGCCGAAATATAACTCTCTCATCTTCGCATATTGCATGAAATATAGATTATTAGCAACAATATTATGCGCCACAGCCACAATCGCGGCAAGGGCGCAGACCGAATCACCCGATAGTATCAAGACACAAGAACTTGACGAGGTGGTTGTCGAAGCCCAGATGCAGCGCACTAACGCTACATCTTCAACATATACCCCGACCACAAGGCAGAAATCGTCTGCGCAAAACGCCATTGACCTTTTGCGACAGCTCGCCATTCCGCAAGTCAACATCAATCTCGTTGACAATGCGGTTACGACACCGGGCGGACAGAATGTAGCGGTCTATATAAACTATATCCCTGCATCGGCGGAAGAAATCGAGGGCATTTTGACATCTGATGTGCGTCGTGTCGAATATCTCGATTTTCCTACCGACCCTCGTTTTCAGGGCAACGAGCATGTAATCAATTTCATCATGCAGAAGTACGAATACGGCGGCTACACCAAAGCAACGGTAAATGAAAATTTCTTTGTAGGAAAACTGTCAAGCCGTGCTTCGATATATTCAAAGTTCGCATATAAGCGAATGACATATGATTTATACGCCGGTGCATCAAACCATGACATCAAACATTCAGGTACGTCAACCATTGGGAACTATACTCTTGAAAACGCCGCCGGCGAACCTTACCTTATTACGCGAAACGAAATATTCGACAACTCTCATTTCAGGTATAACCAGTACCCCGTTACGTTCAGAGCCATTTACGATTCCGACAAAGTGCAGATAGCAAACACTGTCGGCTTTAACTTCGATCAGTCGCCGACGGCTGAAACTTCCGGCAAGCTGTCGTTTGTACCCCGACAGGCAGAAGACTACTCATATAGCAGATACGAGCCTTACACCAGCCGTTATATTATATGGTCTGGCAATTACTATTTCATTCTGCCCCGAAATTTCCATCTTAGCGTTTCGCCTGGCATAAATTACGGACACACCAACAACAATTACCGCTATCAGACTTCAGCCACCGATGCCATAGTAAACGACTCCAGAGAAAATGTATGGCAGTTCAGGGGAAGCACCACTCTTTACAAGATATTCACAGACAGACAAAACGGCTTCTTCCGCGTTTATTACGGTTCCACATCCAATGATGTGAGCTATTTAGGCACATCTCCTTACGACAATGATTTCCTCGACACCTACGCCGGAGCCGCACTCGGTTATAACTTCTCCAACAATCAATGGAATATAAGTGCTGATGTTTCCCTGCAATGGGAGAAGAACAAAATCAACGATCAGTCCGTTTCAGAGGTCTATCCTCTCGCGAATGTATCAGCCGGATTCTCTCCTTCACAGAAACATTCTTTCCGGGCATACTTCCATTTCGGCGCGAACTATCCCGGTGCAAGCGAGAAAACGCCGAATATACTGCAACAGAACGAACTGATGTACTATACCGGAAACCCCGAAATCGGACTTTCCCGACAGGTTACGTTCAACCTGTCTTACAACTGGATGCCGTCTAACAAATTCTCGGCTACGGCTTTTGCCCAATACTTCGGAGAATATAACCTGTATGTGCCCGTTTACAAGCCATACAATGACGGTGCAGCTTTGCTTCGCACTTTTGAGACCAACGGCGACTACAATCGCACTCAAATCGGAATGTCGTTTAATTACAAACTGTTGAACGGCAATTTGCAACTTGCCGCCTCACCCTCAATTTCATTCTATCGCATGACCGGACTGTTTGACATTAGTCGAAGTCCGTTCACTTGCAACGCATCGGCTACTTATTATCTTGGTAATTTCTATTTTCAGGCATCATATCAGACAAGAAACCTGACAGTGCAGGGCAACCGTGGAGTAATATATAAAGACCGTGATTTCTACCAGATACTCGCAGGATGGAGCAGGGCAAACTGGAATATCAGGGTAAGCGCGATGAATCTTTTCCGCAGCGACTGGCTGTGCGCCACTAATATGTTATCCACTCCTTTATACTCAGAAACGCGCTTTGCCGATGGAAACAATTTTCACCGCCGACTCAACCTGTCTGTTACTTATACATTCGGTTACGGCAAGAAAGTACAGCGCGGTAATGAAGTCGGAGAACAATCCGGCGCAAGTTCAGCAATTATGAAATAACCACAAACACCATTGAACATGAAGAAACTGCTTCTGTTTTTAATTCCTCTCCTTGCACTTACGTTCAGTGCCTGCGATGATGATACTCCAGACTATCCCGATACCAAACTCATCAAAGGGCAATGGCAATTAGTTGAGGACGGGAGCAATGAGAATCCTCTTATTTACCGTTTTACTACCGACAACGAAAACACTTGGTCGTGGGGCGGACTCGTCACATATTACCTTTTGCCGGACGGAACAGCCGATTTCCATAAACGATATACATGGCACGTTTCAGACCCAGCGAATGAAGAAGACGAGAAGCCGCGTCTTGAACTCACCTGGTATGATGCGCCCGACAGTGATAATTTATGGGATGCCACGGAATATTATATCGTCGTAAAACTGACACCAACGGAAATGTGGCTGAAACGTTATCAGAACGGTTTGTCCGAAGAAATTAAGAAATTTATCCGCCGCGACGACCTGCCGGTTCCACCGATACATTTCGATAACTGATAAAGCAAGGCATACCGTATAGGAACCTCGGCAGCGAATGTCGGGGCTTCATTTCATGGCGATGTTACATGCAGCGTATGAGTTGATCTTGTAATCTCACCCCATGCGAGCTAACTGGCTCTATGAATTTGACCGTCCCATGTCTGGGCGGTCATTCCGTTTTTAAGCGGAAATAACGGCAATCATCGACATTGCCGCATAAAGAGGGTTTCATAATTAATTGTATATGTTTTCTATACCAATGTCGCTAAAATATTGAACGGGTAAAACTGTTTTTACCATATTAACCGCATCCTTTTCATCACTTTTTGCATCGAAAAAACCTTTCTCGATGCAAAATTTCATGACCGATTTTTGAAAAGATCCACCTCTTTTCGGTCGATATATCGACCAACCGAAAGCATTTTTTAAGTCATCCGTCACCGTCGTTTTTGAATTTTTCCACGAAAATTCTTTCATAATCTCACAGCTTGCTGCCGCTTTTTGCGGTCTCTCCCGGTTTTCTGCTGAAAATCCGGGGTATTATGCTTCCCACGGTCGTTTTTCACCCCTTTCGGGGCTTAAACAGCCTTGTTTCCCGGCAAGCCGGAAGTCACCAGACGAAATCGGGATTGAAGCGGTAAGGCTTTCCTTTCCTGTCGCCTTCCTGTGTGACGACACGCTTGTTCTTCAGGCACTGGATTATGCCGCTGACATGATTCTCTCCGACCGACCGTCCGAGGATTTGTCCGTAAGCGGACCTGACCGCTTGGCGGAAGTCGGAGTAACCGTACTCCTTCGACCGGTCGATGAAGATTATGCCGAGAGCCTGGCGATGCTGCGCCTCTGTTACCGACGAGTATGCGTCGAACTTCCCGACGGCCGGTCGTCCCGTCTTCGGCTCGTCGAAGCTGTAGCCTCCGACAATCTCCGGCACGGCGATACTGTCGCCAACGATGCGGAAGGCAAACGGCGGGAACTCCGCCGCCCTCGTATAAGCTGGACGGACAACGCTGATGTCCGCGTCGGTCTTGTCTTTCTCCACAAGCATGACCGTCTCGGCCTTGTTGGCAAGCTCCGTGCCGAGATGCCCGCGTGCGTTCTCGTCCGACTTGTTCTGATGAAGCACGGTGTGAAGATGGAACTGGTAAAGGTCGGTCCACTTCATCAGCAGCGAGATTACAGTTGTCGCTTCCATCGGGTTGTTGATGTCATGGAGCAGATCCCTCACGCCGTCGATGATGACAAGCCCGATGTCCGGCAATGATTCCATCGCCGCGTCGATGATGGCGATGCGCTCCTCCGGGGTGAACTGCCGGAGCGAGAGGAACACGAGCCGGGGATTGTCAATGTCGGGACTTTGCCCGGCAAGTCTGAGTATGCGTCTCATCTGGTTCTGGCAGTCGGTACGGCTCTGCTCCGTATCGACATACAGCACGGTCTGCCTGTCTGCAGGAAGCTCCACTTCGTATGCCAGTACATAGTCACCGCACAATGCGGCGGCAGCCATTGCCGACACGTTGAAACTCTTTTTGCTTTTCGCCTTGCCAATGGACGCAGAAAAGTTTCCGAGCGTGCCAGCACGTACACCGTTCACACGAAGCACGACCGGAGCATCAGCATAAGTCGTTTCGACACTGAGCCTCGCCTGCTGCCAGCCTTCCCCGTTCTCCTTGTCACAGGGAACTGCCGTGTTGTTCAGGTAACATTCACTGCTCATCGTTTCTCCATGATTTAGATTTCGGCTTGCGACGGTTGGACTTCAGTATCTCCTTGTTCTGTTCCTCTGCGGTCATCGGCACGGCAGTCTTGCGGTTGCACTCCAGCCATCTGTCAAGCTCGTCCTTATAGAGCACATATCGCTTGCCGGGCTTGGTCGCCGGAATCTCACCCTTGGCGAGTTTGTCATAAAGGGTGTTCTTGGGGAGCGTCAGATACTCCGCTGCCTCGTCCACGGTCATAGGCACGTGGCGGTCGGCTGGTTTGGTTTTCTCTTGCCGGTGGTGCATTTCATGCAACATCTGTTTGATGTCACCCACATCGCTGAGGATGCGTGTCACGGCTTTCGGAAGGTCGTTAAACGACAGTTCGTTGTCTGCGGTGTTCATTTCGTTTGATTTTAGTGATTGAAAATTCTGCCGCAAAGGAAAACCATTATGTAACGGTGAAGAAAATAACCGACAGCAATCAGGAAATAACCGCATTTTAATCATATCATGCCGATTCCGGTTGCTGCCCGGAGCTGCTTTCTGCTGTGTGATATCGAAAACCGAGGCTTCCGGGAAGCGGTCTGTCAAGAGGAATCCTGTCGGTTGAAGCTGTCTTAGTCATGTTCCGGAGTGACGGTATGTCAACTTTCGACAATGCCGATGCGAAAAGTCTCTTGGCAAAGCTGGCGCGGCATTCCCCGTCATAGCCGTTGTCCCTGCCGAGCCGTTCACCGATATTCCAGACGAAGTGGCAGAGGTCGTTGGTGCTCAGCCTTACCCGCAGTGCTATGTCAGAGGGCTTGTATTCCGGATTCAGGCACCAGCACTGTACTTCGTTGCACAGGCGTACTATGTCATCTTCCGATACAAAGGGCGACATGGCATGTCCGGCATACCCGATTATACTCTCGATCAGTCCTGCCTTTTCCGCTGCCTGACGCTGTTCGTATTCGAGGCAGATTTGACGGTAGTCGAACGGCATGATTGGTTCTGACGGTAACGGGGAAGTCTGTGGGTCTGGCTCCGGTTGTGGCTCTGGCTCGGATTCCGTATCGTCAGATGGCTCTGTAAGTTCAGGTGCATTACCTTCTTCTGATGTGCAGACTCTTACAGCCTCTGCCGTTTCGTTCACTTTTAAGGAAGTTCTGATGCTGTCAAACAGATTGCCCGGCAAGGAGATAAAAACGGTATAGTAACATAGCCACAACAGCATGTTGCAGCCGAGGAATGTGCCGGACTTGATCATTCCGTCCCCGCAGAACTCCGTGCCTATCTTGGCTGATACCATAAGTGACACGGCGAGAATCGCCACACCGGGGAAGCCATAAAACAGGCAAAGGTCTCCTAAAGATGTTCTTGGCTGATAGTGTTTCTTATCCATCGTTATTCAAGTTTTTGATTGTTTTTGAGCACAAATTTATACCACGACACCCGGTTGTTGTCGGTTGTCGGATGCCAAACAGCCTGATTTTAGGTTTAATTAAAATAATACGCCGTTTTCATACTTGCTATCATACTCTGAACAAGATTTTTAAGTTACAAACAGACATGAAAAAAGCGGGGACATAATCCTCGCTTTTATTGAGTTCCCGACATCGTTTTAATAAACGACATATATATGCCCTCTGAATAAAATAAAACGATGGCAGGGATAAAATTATGGACTTACGGAATCTGTGTTTCTGTGTCAGCCGTCGGTTTCAGCGTTATGCGGCTAACCGACAACCGTTTCTGCTCGTCTGCCATATCTGCGTAAATTTGAGTTGTTTCCACGTTCTTGTGCGCCAGCATCTTCTGCACCACGTATATGCTCGTTCCTGCCTCAACCTGCAACGAACCGAAGGTGTGCCGGCTCCCGTGGAACGTGATATTCTTGGTTATACCCGCATCCTTCAGCCAACGTCGTAGCGGAGCCTGTGTCATGTAGTCTTGAAAGCCGGAGAACACTGGTCCTGTGCCTCTCGGCCCGATAAGTTCAAGAGCCTCGTCGCTTATCGGGTTGTTCACAAGGTCTTTGGTCTTCTGCATGCGGATGGTGACATACATTCCACCGTTGCCGTATGGCTGTATGTTTTCCCATGTGAGATTGCGGATGTCGCTCTTGCGCAGTCCCGTCAGGCAGGCGAAAAGAAACGCTTTCTTGAGGACAGGGATTTCGCAGGGTGTCTGCGCGAGCCGCACAAGTTCCTGCTGCGACAGGTGTTCCTTGACGGTCGGTATCGTGTCAATGCGGTCGAGAAAGCCGTTGGGGTTCTCCTTGATTTTACGGTCACGGTAAGCGGTATGCAGACAGGCTCGGAATGTCGACCAGTAGCCCGCCACGGAATTGATGTGCAGCGGCCTTTTGGTATGGAGGTACTGCCGGGCATTCAGCAAGTAGTCCATGAACCTGCGGCACAAGTCCACATCGACCTCGCCGAATGAGCATTTGCCGCCGGTGAATCTCTCGAAGTGCCTGTAAACGTGCTCCCACTTGGTGTTCTTCTTTGCGGCAAGCCCTCTGAAATATGCGAGGAAGTCGCCTTTCTCCTTTTCCTTGTCGAAGAAGTCGTAACGCTCGTTGACGATGCTCTCGTAGCGTCGGCAGCGCAACGCCTCGGCTTTCTCCGCCATACGGTCGTTGTAGTCTCTTTCACGCGCGTTCTTCGGCCTGGCATAGATGTAGATGCCGAGCGATTCGTGGCGCATGACTTTCATCGTTGTCTCGTCACGGTAGCCGGGATAGTAATCCAGATAGTACGACAGCATCCTGCCGTCCTTGATTTTGCGTGTCCTCAGGGACACTGTCTTGCAGATATTGGTCATCGCTGTAAATTTTTATGGGTTTGTAACTGTTGTCTGTTGTTGCCTCTTGTTCGGCAGTGCAAAGGAAAATCATTATCCGACGGTGACAACCATAACCAACGGGCAATGGCATTATAACCGGATTTTCTCTGAGATACTATAATCCGGCGACCTCTCGCTCCGCCATGACGCGCTCGACATCCTCGCGGACAAGCAGGTTGCGGACTCCGACCTTAACCTTGCCGATGCCTTTGACCTTTACGATATGGTGCAGGTTGGCTTTGCTCAGGCCGTATTTTCCGGCAGCTTCCTCAACAGTGACATACCTGTCATCTTCCATGAGGTCAGGACGGCGGTGTTCCTCTATGTGGCTTTTTGAATAATAGGCCGTACCGTGTTCCTTTTTGGTGGGGATGTGATGGCGGTAGGCATACGCGCGGATTGCGGATGCCTTCATGCCGAACTGCTCCTCCACTTCCGAAGTGGTCAGCCATTCGGTTATGCCGGAAATGTCAGCCGCGACACCGAAGTGCGCGTCTATGTCCTGCTTGCTGTAATAGATGCGTCCCGCAATCCTGCAGGTGCGTATGCGGTAACGCTTCGCGCAGGTGTACAGCCAACCTTGCCCGATTTTGAAGGTCTCCATCACTTCCTCGCCTGTATAGTATTCCATCGGGCTGTTGTCCGCTTCCGGTGTCTTTCTTTTCGTAGAACTGGAACTACTCTTTGCCGTCCTTGCAACAGGCAGCACACGTTCGTACGGACTTGCCGCCAACAGGCTCTCTATGTCTGCACGGCGGATGAGGGACATGCGGCCGCTCAGACGCGATGCCCTGAGCCGTCCTTGTCCGACGAGTTTATAAATGTACTGCCGTGTGCAACCCATCAGCAGGGCGGCCTTCGAAAAAGAAAGGTATTCCTGGTTCCGCAGGTCTATAAGCGGTTCGACCGCATTGATGAAATCGTTGCGGCGTTTCTTGCGGTTCTGTTTCGCCTGTTCCGCGCAGGTCTCGCAGCAGTAACGCTGGTTGCCGCTTCTGATGGCAAACACCTTGCCGCAGTTTTCACATTTCCGTTGGGTTCTCATACACGCATATTTTTGTGGTTCTACAATCAAATCCGTGTATTCCCGCCGCCTGTAAATCGAAGTCAACCGTTGACAACCATTGTCAACTCCGCCATACGAAATGACGGTTTTTGAGTCCGCTCATCCGTCACTGTAAACGACAGCCAACCATCGTAAACCGATGTAAACTATCCCCTATAAAATGACGAAAGCGGAAAGCCTAAGCTTCTCCGCGGTAGAAATACGTCACAAAAATATGCCTAAAAACGGGTATCTCCAAATACCACCCGCAAAAGTGTTAAAATAGGCAACATTCTAATAATCAGCGATATTATCCCCATTATTCCGTGTTGTTCATAGTCTTTCCCTATCCTCTAATTACAGTGATAGAACGCGCTCTCTCCGATAGAAGTGACGGAGTTGGGAATCGTCACGGAAGTCAGGCTGCTGCATTCACTGAACGCGCTACTTGCGATAGAAGTGACGGAGTTGGGAATGGTCACGGTTGTCAAGCTGCTGCAGCCACTGAACGCGCCTTCTCCGATCTCAGTCACGGAGTTGGGAATTGTCACGGATGTAAGGTTGATACAGCTACTGAACGCGCCATCTCCGATCTCAGTTACGGAGTTGGGAATTGTCGCAGAGGTCTTTGCACCAGGACAGCATATGAGACTTGTCGCATCCTTGTTATAAAGGATTCCATCTATAGATGAATATTTGGCATTCCCTGAATCAACATTTATATTGTCTAAACTGGTGCAGCGACTGAACGCGTAACCTCCGATCTCAGTCACGGAGTTGGGAATGGTCACGGATGTCAGGCTGGTGCAGCGACTGAACGCGTAACCTCCGATCTCAGTCACGGAGTTGGGAATGGTCACGGATGTCAGGCTGGTGCAGCTACTGAACGCGCCATATCCGATAGAAGTTATGGAGTTGGGAATGGTCACGGAAGTCAGGCTGGTGCAGTCAAAGAACGCGTCATTTCCGATAGAAGTTACGGAGTTGGGAATGGTCACGGAAGTCAGGCTGGTGCAGCTACTGAACGCGCTAATTCCGATAGAAGTTACGGAGTTGGGAATGGTCACGGATGTCAGGCTGGTGCAGCTACTGAACGCGTAACCTCCGATAGAAGTTACGGAGTTGGGGATCGTCACGGAAGTCAGGCTGCGGCATTCACTGAACGCGCTACTTGCGATAGAAGTGACGGAGTTGGGAATCGTCACGGCTGTCAGGCTGGTGCAGTAAAAGAACGCGTCATTTCCGATAGAAGTTACGGAGTTGGGAATCGTCACGGAAATCAGGCTATAGCAATGAACGAACGCGTTCTCTCCGATAGAAGTGACGGTATACGTCTTGGATTTGTGAATCAACTTTCGAGGAATTTCTATGTTCCCTGAAACATAATGCCCGTTATTGTTTTTGCTATAGTATGTTAGTTCAACGGTTCGGTCTTCTTCCGACAGAATGTTGTAACACAACCCGTCTGACCTAAAGTCGTAGGCGGATGCGGAGAGGGATGCACATAGGACCGCTATGAACATCCAAAGTTTTTGAATGAGTGATTTCATGTCTTTATCTATGGAAGATTAATGTTGTAGTGTTATATCCTTGATATCCTTGATGCCATGGGCGAATTACACGATCTGCAAGATTGCACGCAATCTTTTCAGAAGTATCATTGTTTACGTAAACATAGATGGATTCGATTTCGTTGGATTTTGTTAGAATGGCTAATACTTCCTGCCAAAATTCATCTCCATCATTCACTTTCTTTTCAGGATCAATAATTTCAAGGAGGATCTTTCCATTGAACTGGACTGCTAATTTTACATCATCAGCTTCCATAAAATTAGCTTCAAGCAATTCCTTTGTTTGAGCGAGTGCCCATTTTGAGTTGGCAGACTTCTGTGCTGACACTTGAGGCTTTTCGAATGGATGAAGAACCCATTGGACATAGAGCGTAACAGATGTAGGTGTTTCTATTTTAGGCATATTTTCAGGTTGCCGCGGTCATCCCCTCGTTGGCGTCTGTTGTTGTACGAAAAAAGCGTAGGAATCTGTATCTGTTACCGTCCTACACCTTGAGGCTTCTCGCATTGCCCATCGAAGTCGGACGGCAACGCAGAAGCCCACGCTTGTATATGCAATTGATGCTCCGGGCTGTATTTCTCACGAAATAGCAAGCCGGATGCAAGATAATCACATATCCACGGGCATCTACCGTTGCACAATCCTTGACTTCGATGTGAAATTTTGCGAGAATTTCAAGGTGTCAAGAATCAGCGCGGATAAACGCTTTCTTATGTATGTTCACTACATCCCGCACCGCTTAACCCCAGACCGGGGCTTCTGCGAAACGGTCTGCGCTGCGAATTTACAAAAAAATATAAAACTGAGCAACTTGATGTTGAAAAAGTCAAAAAAATCTGCGCATAACATACTGTTACGCCATTATTGATTTCCCCCTCTTACCTATCCCCTATCAACTATCAACTGACAGAAAGGAAGCCCGCCGCGCTTCGCGGGCTTCCGATTCCGTCACCTTATAGATACCTCGAATTGTAGGGACGCACGGCTCGTGCGTCCGAATGTTGACAGCTGGTAATCAGTTTGTTACGCGGACACACGAGCCGTGTGTCCCTACATTCAAGATGAAAATATCGAGTTTCGCACAATCAAAAAGCTATCCGGAAACAAAATATAAAAGCAGCGGCACGGATAGTCCGCGCCGCTGAGATGCTTTTGATGGGAACCGCCTCTTACTGGATGGGCTTGAATGTGAAGCGGGTGATGACGCCGCGCCAGATGGCGTCGTTGAGCGAGCCGTCGGCGTTTTGGCCGCCGAAGAGGTAGATGTAGGGAGCGTCCCACTCGGTAATGGGCGCTGTGGCGCGACTTGCCGACGCGCCTTCAAGGCGTGCGCCAAGCGGCAGACGCACGGCGCCGAACTCGCGCCATGCCGAGGTGCGGCTGATGCTGAGGGTCTTGTCGGCTACGATGGCCTGTGCGTTGTAGACGCAGGGCATCTCGGGTGCGGGCTGGAGCAGCGAGTCGGCTTTCTGCCAGTGCATGCCCCAGTCGCGGCTCATGTAGACGGTGCGGTTGACGGTGCCGTCGGCTTTGCGGCCGCCGAAGCTGAGCAGGGTGGGGAACACCTCGGGACGCCACGTGATGTTGGTGGCGCGCAGCGAGTAGTAGGGTGCCACGGCGGGAGCCTCAAGGCCTTCGGGAAGGCCTTTTGCGCTGAGCTTGGCCCAGTTGCGTCCGTCGAAGCCGTAGGTGTCGGAGCTGAGCGAGCCGTCGGCGCGGCGGCCGCCGGTGATGACTATCTGCGGGCTCGACGAGCTGCCGGCTGTCAGCGTAACGGCTGGGGAGAATGCCTCGACGGGCATGCCTTCGGGCATGGCTATCACGTGGTTGACTGAGGGATAGGTGTCGATGGCGTAGCTGCTGCCGGCGCGGGTGCAGCCTATGAGGCAGGAGCCGAGGTAGCCGTAGATGGCGTGGAAGCGGGCGTTGGTCGCGCTCCAGGGGCCGGCGGCTGCGGCGGCATGGTAGAGCGTGCCGTCGGCGGCGAGGGCGTAGAAGCCGTCGGCTCCGGCGGTGATGCTGTTGATGTCCATGTCGAAGCCGGGGGTGAATGTCTCGGCGTTCCAGGCTGCATAATCGCCGGTTGCGCCTACGACGTAGCCGGTGCCGTCGGTGCTGAAGGTGTAGGCCGTGCCGTCCTTGAGCACGGTGCGCTGGGCCGTGGCGTTGCCGGGCACGGGCAGGGCGGTGTAGGCCGAGGAGCCCCAGCACAGCGAGTCGCTGACAACGTTGTGCACGTTGACGCTGACGCGGTAGGTCTTTTTGTTGAGGCCGCTGAGCGACGTCACTTCCAGGCGTACGGGACCGTTGGAGAAGTCGATGGTATCGGAGCTGTGCTCGAGGTAGTTGACCACGGAGTCCTCCTTGCCGACGCGGGGAATGTAGAGCGTCACGGCGGAGGCGTTGTCGGTGGTAATGTTGGCGGCCAGGCCGTTGATGCGTGTGTCTTTGGGGAGGGAATCGGCGTTGAAAATCTCTCCGGCCACGAGGTCGATGGAGAAGAAGACGCTGTCGAGGTCGGCCAGTATCTTGTTGTTTTCTACGAGAGAGAACCCTTTGACGATGGCGCTGCCGTCGAGCTCGGCTTCGTGGTACTCGGTGTCGCTTGAGTTGCATGCGGCAAGAGAGCACGTCGCAGCAAACGCCATTATGATTGCTTGTTTCTTAATCATGTGATGATAAGTTTTCAAGCTGCAAAATTAAAATTTTGCGGGCAAGTGGGCAAACAATTGCCGATATTTGATTCGATTTAATTTAATTTTATAGGTTTTTAACGTCGACGAGGGGGCTTTGCGAGTAGAAGTGTATGCTGTTGCCGTCGACGATGTCGGTTCTCGCGGGCATCACGGGCAATACGGGCGCCGGCGCCGTGCCGTCTGCGCCGAAGCGCTGCGGCGATACCTCCACCCTTGCGGCGTCCCAGAGGCCGGAATCCACGAATGAGGCCAGCACGCGGCTGCCGCCCTCCACCATGAGCGACGTGATGCCGTGCTCGCGGTAGAGCACGGGGAGCAGCTCCGCCGGGTCGGTGGCCGAACGGACGATGATGGGGTCGCGCTGCATGATGCGCGCCGTGCGGGGCACGCGGCCGCGGCGGTCGGGAATCACGGGGCGGGGCGCACGGCCGCCGGGCCACAGACGCGAGTCGAGGCGCGGGTCGTCGGCCAGTACGGTGCCGCTTCCGGCAAGGATGGCGTCGCACATGGCGCGCAGACGGTGCGTGAGAAGCGACGTCAGCGGAGTGGATATACGGGCCGCCGCACCGCCGGGCTGACGGCGGCGGTCAAGGAAGCCGTCGGCGCTCTGCGCCCACTTCAGCAGCACGAAGGGGCGTTGCTGCGTGTGCGCGATGATGAAGCGGGCGTTCAGGCGCAGACTTTCCTGCGCGAGCACGCCGGTGACTACCTCCGTTCCGGCCTCGCGCAGCATGGCTATGCCGCGGCCGTTGACGGCGGGGAAGGGGTCGGAGGCGCCTACCACCACCCGCGGGATGCGCTTGCTGATGATGAGCTCCGCGCATGGCGGCGTCTTGCCCCAGTGCGAGCACGGCTCGAGGGTCACGTACATGGTGCTGTGCGGCAGCAGCTCGGGACGTCGCACCGAGGCTATGGCGTTCACCTCGGCGTGGCCCTCGCCGCAGCGGCGGTGCCAGCCTTCGCCTATGATGCCGCCGTCGGGGCCGACGATGACGGCGCCCACCATCGGGTTGGGCGACGTGTGGCCTGCGCCCAGGGCGGCAAGCTGCAGGGCGCGGCGCATGAAGCGCTCTTCTACGTCAAAGCTCATCGTAGGGTGGAGTGAATGTGTCGCCGAGCGTGGGGTCGCCCGTGGCGAGGCCTTTCTTCAGCCATGCCACACGCTGCGCCGAGCGTCCGTGGTTGAACGAGTCGGGCATCTCGCGGCCGTAGGCCTTGCGCTGGAGATAGTCGTCGCCGATCTTCGACGCGGCGGCAATGGCTCGCTCGGCGTCGCCCGGCTCGAGGCTGCCGAAGAGCGCGTTGTCGCGGTTGGCCCAGACGCCGGCCAGGAAGTCGGCCTGAAGTTCCAGGCGCACGCTCATGCGGTTGCTTTCGGTCTCGCTCATGCGGCTCATGGCCGCGTGGGCTTCGTCGAGGGTGCCGAGCAGATGCTGCACATGGTGGCCCACCTCGTGGGCTATGACGTAGGCGTAAGCGAAGTCGCCTCCCGCGCCGATGTTGCGCTCCATGTCCTTGAAGAAGTCAAGGTCGATGTACACCGTCTCGTCGGCCGAGCAGTAGAACGGCCCCACCTGCGATGTGGCATGTCCGCAGCCGCTGTTGACGGCTCCGCTGTAAATCACCATCCTGGGGCACTCGTATTCGCCCCATCCCTGGCGGCGGAATTCCTGCGTCCATACGTCCTCGGTGCCTGCCAGCACCTTCGAGGCCAGCTCGTAGAGGCGCTGGTCCTCGGCTGTCAGCTCGGTGTCGGCGCCCATGTCGCCGCCCAGGGAGATACCTCCCTGCTGCATCACGTTGCTGAACACGTCGCCGATTCCGCCGCCATTCAGCAGTGTCATCAGTGCGACGATAATGATGCCTGCGATGCCTCCGCCGATGCCTATGCGCCTGCCTGCCGGGCCGCGCCGACGGTCGCTGACGTTGTCGCTGAGTCTTCGTCCGTTAAGTCTCATGTCGATTCAATTATAAATGTGTCTGCAAATATAAACAAAATCGACCGAAAAAACGCACTCAGCGGAAGACAACGTTGTCCACGTGCTCGCCGATGAAGATGCGGGCGAAGTCGGAGGTCTTGTACCACTTGGGCTTGCCGGGCATGTCGTCCGAGATCTTCTGTCCGTTGATGACGAGGTTGTCGAAGGTGATGTTCGACACCTTGCGCGTGTCGTCGTAGCCGGCGATTATCGACAGCTCGGCGTTCCTGCCGTTATACTCGATGTCCTTGAAGAGGACGTCGCTGACCGATGTGCCCGGAGCCGCGCAATATTTCTTGTTGAAGAAGATGCGGATGTTGACGAGCTGCCCCTGGCGGAAGTCCTCGACGCGTATATCGTCGAAAGTGACGCGCCGCACCACGTTGTTGTCGCCGCAGCTTATGCCGAAGCACCCCTGATAGTCGATCTGTCGTTCCTGGTGGTCGAGGATGTCGATGTTGCGGTAGAGAATGTCGCTGATGGTGTCGGCCGGAGCGTCGAGGCCTATCTCGGTGGCGCTGCCGTGCAGGCCTATCATGATGGGATGCGCCACGTCGGCCCAGAGAGTGGAGTTCTCCATGGCGATGTTGCGGCAGCCTCCGCGGAAGCCCTTGCGGGTGGCGTAGACGGTGGAGCAGTCGTCGCTGTTGCGGCAGAAGACGCGGTCGTAGTGCACGTTGTTGCTGGCGAAGACGTTCATACCGTCGCCCCAGCCGTAGTAGCTGATGGCCTTGACGTTGCTGACGCTGACGGAGTCGCTGCCGCCCACGGGGAGCTGGGTGACGACTATGCCGTCGGCCTTGATGCGGCGCGAGTTGCGCACCTCGATGCCTGCACCGCGTCCGGCGGGGTGAATCTCGCCGCGCCCGCAGAAGGTGACGTCGCTGACGCTGTCGGCAAGCAGCGTCCCGAGCACGCGGGCGCCGCCGTCCACATATACCGTGGTGCCCGAGGGCACCTTCATGCCGCCGCCTTCGATTTTATGCAGCCCCGGGCCGAAGTATATCAGCCGGCTGCCTTTGCGTCCCGCGCGCTTGATTTCGCGTGGCGAGGGGCGCATGCTGTCGAGGGGGTTGGCGAAGAGGTGCAGATTGTGGAATATGTCGCCGTTGACCTCCACCGAGAGATTGGCCGGGTTGTCGAGCGTGAATGTGAGCGTGGAGTCGGCTGCGGTGTGGGCGATGCCGTACGACAGCGGGCGGATGCGGCTCTGCGCGATGGCTCCCTTGTTGTAGCGCACCCGCACCTCCACGGTGCCGTCGAAGTCGAAGTAGGCCATGGATGCCGTCTCGGCGTAATGCTTCGTGCCGCGTACCTCGTCCACCTTCATGGGGTAAACGGCCACGGGTCGCCATGCCTCGCCGGGCTGCCGCACCTGCACGGTGAAGTCGTCGAGTGTTTCTACGCCGGGTCCGGCGGGGTAGGTGACGAGTTCGGCGTGCATGCATGCCGACGCTGCGAATAGTGCTGATATAAGTAATGCTGTTCTGCTCATGTCGTTTGATGAATGGTTTTAATATCCAATACGTGTGAGCAAGGCTTATTACCTATATAAACACTGCGCCTACCGCCACGAGGTATTCCGGCAGAGTTTCTTCTGCGGGCCACAGAAGCCTGACACCCAGCAGTTCGCCGAGCGTGCGCTCTATGTCGAAGCCGAGAGCTTCCAGCGACGGACGCAGCAGCTCCGGGTGCCGGCACGGTTCCCCCTCCGGACGCGTGCATCCCTCCTCGCAGATGCGGCACCCTCCTATGCCCGTGAACGCACGGCCTCCGGTGGCCTGCTCCAGCGCCAGCAGCTCTTTCTGCAGCCGGATGCGCGCGGCTGCAAAGTAAGCTTCGGCCTCTGATGCGGGCTGATGTGGCACAGACGGCTTGACACGGACGGCGCGCAGCAGTACGCGCGAGCTTCTGGTCAGGACCGTCTCGACCTCCGGCGGCAGCGGCGGGCACGCCCACGTGGTGCCGTAGACGGGACATGCCTTGCATAACTCCTCAAAGCGTGGCACGTCGCGGAAACGGCTCAGGTAGTCGCGCGCGTCGGTCTCGGCGGCGAGTATCTCGATGGTGTACTGCGTCACTTCGGGTTGAACGATCCTATTTCGATAAGGTTGCCGTCGGGGTCGGCTATATAGCATGTGCGCTGTCCCCAGGGCATTGTCGTCGGCGGGAACACGCTGCGGGCTCCTGCGGCCGTGCACCGTGCGTACTCGGCATCCACCCGGGCGTAGTTGTCGGTGAAGAATCCGATAGTGTTGAATTTCATTGGACTGATTGGTTAAGTGATGAACGGTGTCAAAGTTACAAAAAAATCGTGGATGCGACGAAGCGTCAGACGGCGGCGGCCGCCGTGGTTCGGTTCTGATAGAAGCGCAGGACGCCGAGTACCATAAGCTGTAACGGCGACAGATGGCGTTCTTCGATATTGCCGCGGAGTGCCCAGGCCATAATGCGGCGTTCGTTACGGGGCAGGCTGCGCAGAGCGCGGACGGTACGGGGTGTGAGGACAGATGTCATGGCGGTAGTGTTTTTTTGGTTACGACGCAAAGGTAGTGGCAGCCGTGTGCCGATTCGGAACACAGTTTTGTGAATAAAAGTTAATAAGTCAAATTTGCGCTATATTGAGTAATTTTATGTTAAAAAACATTAATAAATTGGGGGGGGTAAAAATTATGGTTAAATTTGTCGCAGATAAAGGGCGGCATGTCTAATACCGTAGCCGTCCGGTGTAGAGAAATAGAGATTATTAATACATACAACTATCAATTTTCATTTGCATGAAGTACATTTGTTTCCAAATGACTCGGAAAGCTTGGCTTGTGCTTACATTAGTGCTTTGCCTCGCATTCCCCGCTTTGGCGCAGACGCACGTCGTCACAGGCACAGTCTATGAGCCTGAGGGCGATCCTGCCATAGGCGCCAGCGTCACGCTCAAGGGTCAGACCACGGGCGTAGCCACGGACATCGACGGCAACTACCGCATCGAAGCGCCCGCCAACGGCGTCCTCGTATTCTCCTACATCGGCTGCGAGCCGCAGGAGGTGGCTATCAACGGCAGAAACACCATCAACGTGAATCTCAAGACCAACGCCGTAGCCATGAACGAGCTCGTTGTCGTGGGCTACGGTGTCGTGAAGAAGAGCGACGCCACCGGTTCCGTATCAGTGGTAAAGCCCGATGAAATCGAGGCCGGCCTGGCAACATCGGCCCAGGACCTGCTGGTAGGCGCAAGCCCCGGCGTGGTCGTCACCACCGACGGCGGTAACCCCGCAGGCGGCGCCGACATCATCATCCGCGGCGGCGCATCGCTGGCTGCTTCCAACAAGCCCCTTATCGTCATTGACGGCGTGCCCATGGAGAACCAGAGCGTCAAGGGCTCCAGCAACCCCCTCGGCCTCATCTCGCCCGAGAACATCGAGAGCATGACTATCCTGAAGGATGCTTCCGCAACCGCTATCTATGGTTCGCGCGCGAGCAACGGTGTCATCATCATCACCACCAAGAAGGGACAAAGCGGCAAACCGCAGATCAACTTCACGGCCAACATGTACGTCAACACCGCCCGCAAGACCCTCGACATGATGGACGGCAACACGTTCGCCAACTATGTCACCGCACTCTACGGCCCCGACTCGAAGCCGGCAGCATCGCTCGGCGTGGACGGCACCATCTACAACACCAACTGGCAGGACGAAGTGCTCCGCACCTCCGTCAGCTCCGACTACTCGCTGAGCGTAGGCGGCACGGCAGGCAAGGTGCCTTACCGCGCATCGCTGAGCTACACCAACAACAACGGTATCATCAAGACCACCGCCATGGACCGCGCCGCCCTCAGTCTGAGCGTGACTCCGACCTTCTTCGATGACCTGCTCAGCGTCAACGCCAACCTCAAGGGTGCCTACATCACCAACCGCTACCAGAAGGGCGTGCTCGGCGGAGCCGTAAGCTTCAACCCCACGCTGCCCGTGTTCATGCCCGGCGGCAACAACCTCAACAACTACACCAGCTACGGCGCAGGCGGCGCCCTCATCAGCGGCGACAACGGAGCGAGCATCAACACCATCCACTCGCTCAACCCCGTGGCAGAGCTTCAGGACTACAATTCCAATTCTAAGGTGTACCAGAGCATCGGCAACCTTCAGCTCGACCTGAAGATGCCTTTCCTGCGCGAGCTCCGCGCCAACCTCAACCTCGCCTACGACTACAGCCACGGCGAGTGCACCAACTACGACCATCCGTTCTCGCCCGCAGCATGGAAGTCGGGCCACTATGTGGCCGGCAGCGACAACATCGTACGCGACGGCTACACCACTCTCTACAAGGAGAACGAGGAACGCTACAACCTGCTGCTCGACTTCTACCTCAACTACAACAAGGAATTCAAGGCCATCCGTTCCAGTCTTGACGTGACCGCCGGCTACTCCTGGCAGAAATTCAAATTCAAGGGCCACAACTACAGCTACGTGAACGCTCCCGGTCAGGAATTCGACCGCTACAAGCGCACGCCCACCGTCTACTACAGCAAGCCCTATCAGCTGCTCAGCTACTTCGGCCGCGTGAACTACAGCTTCATGGACCGCTACCTGCTCACCGTCACGGTGCGCCGCGACGGCACCAGCCGCTTCAGCAAGGATACCCGCTGGGGCACATTCCCCTCGGTAGCCTTAGGCTGGAAGCTCCTCGACGAAAGCTTCATGGAAGGCGCCCGTTCGTTCATGAACGAGCTGAAACTGCGCGCCGGCTACGGCATCACGGGTCAGCAGGACCTCGGCGAGGACTACCTCTACTTCTATCTGCCCGTGTTCAACCAGAGCACCAACATGAACCAGCAGTACGTGGGTCCTGACGGCAAGCTCTACTACACCGTCATGCCCAACGCCTACAACGCAGCCCTGAAGTGGGAGGAAACGCACACCTGGAACGTCGGCGTGGACTTCGCATTCCTCAACAACCGCATCAACGGCAGCATCGACTTCTACAAGCGCAAGACCAAGGACCTGCTGACGATAGCCAACTATCCCATCGGCTCCAACCTCAGCAACCGCGGCCCGCAGAACCTCGGCGACCTTGAGAACATAGGCGTAGAGCTCAACCTCGTAACGCGTCCCGTAGTCACCAAGCAACTCACCTGGACCAGCAGCTTCAACATAGCCTGGAACAAGAACAAGGTTACCCGTCTGGCCGAAGGCGCCGACACCACCACCGGCAACATCGGTACCGCCGGCGATGTGCAGAAGCATCAGGAAGGCTTCCCCGCATTCTCCTTCTGGGTTTACGAGCAGGTCTACAATGCCGACGGCAACCCGCTGGAAGGCGTATTCGTGGACCGCAACGGCGACGGCGAAATCACATCCGACGACCGCTACCTCTATCACTCCAAGGACCCGGCCGTAACCCTGAACTGGCAGAACACCGTCAGCTGGAAGAACTGGGACTTCGGCATCACCCTGCGCGGCAGCTTCGGCAACTGGATGTACAACAAGAACGAGGTCGACAACTGCTTCGCCAGCGTAACGGCCGTTCCGCCGCTGAACAACCTGCTTGACAATACCTACATCTGGCAGAGCACCAAGACCGACGCCATGCAGCTCAGCGACTACTTCGTGCGCAATGCCTCCTTCCTGCGCTGCGACAACATCACCGTGGGCTATACCTGGAAGGAACTCCTCAACAACGCCCTGCGCCTGCGCCTCTACGGCGCCGTGCAGAACCCCTTCGTCATCACCAAGTACAAGGGTGTAGACCCCGAGGTGTTCTCCGGCATCGACTCAAGCGTGTATCCGCGTCCCATCACCTTCTCTCTCGGCGTAGTGGCCACATTCTAAACTCTCTTAATACAGACATAAAAGTATGAAACTATATAAATATGCAGCCATAGCCTGCCTGGGCCTGGGTCTTGCCACCGCTTCCTGCGCCGGCGACCTCGACGTCACCCCCGACGACCCCCAGACCAAGCTTGACATCACCACCACGGCAGAGTGGTACGGCTACCTGGGCAGCCTCTACGGCTCGCTCCTCTACGAGGGCAACATATCCTATCCCGGCACCAACGGCGGCGACGGCGTGTTCATGCGCTGCCACTGGAACCTTCAGGAACTCAGCGCCGACGGAGCCGTCATCATGAACGAATGGAACGACCCCGGCTACCACGCCATCTTCGAGCACACCTGGTACGACAACAATCCCTGGACCTACCTGAGCTATGCCCGTGAGGCCGACATCGCACGCAAGACCACCGTGTTCATCGAGCAGATCGCCAATGCCGGCGACCTCCTCACCGACGCCGAGAAGACGGCATTCACCGCCGAGGCCCGCGTGCTCCGCGCGTTCGCTTACTGGAACATGATCGACCTCTTCGGTCACGGCCCCTGGGTTCCCGGTTCCCTCACAGGTTCCATACCTCCCACCTACGACCGCAAGCAGCTCTTCGACGCCACAGTGGCCGACCTCGCGGACGCCATTCCCTCCGTACCCGTGGCCGCCGAGCAGACCTACGGCCGCGTGAGCCGCGAGGCTGCCTACATGCTGCTGGCCAAGCTCTACCTCAACGCCGGCGTCTACACGGGCACCCCGATGTACGAGGAGTGCGCCGCAGCCTGCAAGAAGGTTCTTGAAGGCGGCATGACCCTTGCCAGGGAATACAAATACCTCTTCTGCGGCAGCAACGACCGCTACGTAGGCAAGGGTGAGATACTCTGGGCCGCACCGCAGCAGGCCGGCACCATGGAGAGCTGGGGCGGCACGACCTACCTCTGCGCCGGCGCATATTGCTCGGCCATACCCAAGGATGTGCTCCTGCAGTGGGGCTGCGACATTTCGCCATGGAACGGCCTCAAGGTCAAGCCCGAGCTTATCAACTCTTTCGAGCCCGGCGACAAGCGCTACCTCTTCTACGGCGACGGCTTCAACAACAGCGTGGCCGACCTGGAGAGCTACGAGACCGAGGGATATGTATGCTGCAAGTACCGCTACGTGAGCGAGGACAACTACGACAACGACCCGAACGTCGGACCGGTTGTGAAGAACTCCAGCGGCATGAACGACGCCGACTATCCCATCTTCCGCCTGGCCGACACCTACCTGATGCTGGCCGAGTGCGAGCTCAACGGCGTGAAGGACTGCAACGGCCTCTACTACTACAACGAGGTGCGCGACCGCGCAGGCCTGCCCAAAGTCGGCAGCTTCAGCAAGAGCGACCTGCTGCACGAGCGCCAGTGCGAACTCTACTGGGAGGGCCACCGTCGCAGCGACCTCATCCGCTTCGGACTCTTCACCGGCAGCCAGTATCTCTGGAGCTGGAAGGGCGGCGAAGCGGCCGGCGCTTCCATCGCCGACTTCCGTTCGGTCTACGCCATCCCCTATCAGTACGTAGCAACCGTAGGACAGAACACGGGTTATTAAGTCAAAAGTTTATAGTTCAGAGTTTATAGGTAAGAAGGATTTCCTCTTTGCTGACAGACGAGAAGCTATACAAAAAAATAAATAACGATTATGAAAAAAATCAGCATACTGATGGGCGCACTGGCCCTCGCCGGCGGTTTCGCATCCTGCTCCGACGACGACACCCCCGCGCTCAACACCCCCGAGAGCTTCGTGCTGAACACGCCTCCCATGGCCGACCAGTATTACGAGCTCACCCCCGGCGGCACTATAGCCCTGAGCTGCTCGCAGCCCGAGTACGGCTTCGTGGCAGCCGTCACCTACGGCGTGGAAATGTCGCTCGACAAGAGCGAGGACAACGTCTATGCCATCGAGTCCAACGCACCCTCGCAGGCCGCCTTCACCATCAGCCAGGATGCCGTAGCCATGGGTTTCTGCAAGCTGAACGGCATAGAGACAGCCGACCAGTGGAACGAACTCAATCCCGGCTATGCGCCCGTCTATCTCCGTGCCACCGCACAGCTTAACAAAGACGGCGTAGGCCTGGTGAAGAGCAACTGGATCGAACTCAAGAACGTCAAGCCCTACTTCGCAGTGCCTGTTCCCGGCTTCATCTACCTCATCGGCACGCCTTCGGAATGGAGCATGGACCTTACCGAAACTCTGAAGAAATGGCGCCTCTACGAGGATGACAAGGCTATAGGCTCCAAGATCTACACCGGCGTATTCAATATCCCCGCCGGCGACGTGCTCTTCCGCTTCTACACCGAGCTCGACGGCAACTGGGACACCTTCAGCTACGGCCCCGCCAACAACCACAACGGCGACGCAGTGGCATCGGACGGCGCTTTCAACATCACCTGCGAGTTCAACGCCGACGGCGAGTTCACCGACGGCATCAAGGCCACGAAGGACAACTTCCACTTCCCGAACTGGGATGGCGGTCAGGTAACCATCATCGTGGACATGAGCAAGGAGGACGCCATGACCGTCACAATGGTACGCGGCGAGCACAAGCCCGTAGTCACCAACTACGCCTACATGGTGGGCAACAACGGCGGCTGGGCAAAACCGGATGCCGAATCGGTCTACGCTACCGACTGGCGTCTGACCGATGAAGGCGCCACCGGCATCTATACCGGAACCTTCCAGATGCCGGCCGACTTCGGCAACGACGGCGACAAGCTCTACTGCCGCTTCTACGACGCACTCGCAGGCTGGGGCGCCGCCAAATGGTCGGCAGCCGCCGACGGCTCTAATGTCGATGCTTTCTCGGGCATAGCATTGCCCACCGTCACGGGCGAGGGATGCTTCGTGCTCGCCGGCGCCGCAGGCCACAGCGTCACCGTCAATCTTGACGCCAACAACAACGAGGTCACATTCACCATCAACGACTAACGCTTTATGAACAAACTGTATATTCTCTGTGCTCTCGGCATGGGCCTCGCATTCACCTCCTGCGATGAGGTGGAGGACAGCCTGGCCAAGCCGCAGACCAACCCCCAGGAGGCTCCTTTCGACGCCTCCGTCATAGCGGTAACTCCCGATGCGTCGCTCCTCAACCTTATCGAGCTGAACGCACAGAACAAACCCGCACAGCTGGCCGTCGCCACGCTCGGCGACACCGAGGGCTACACCCTGCGCCTGGCCGCACAGCTGGCAAAGACCGAGGACTTTGCCGAGCCCGTAGCCATCGAAACCGAGAACGGCGCAGACGGCGTTGTCAGCGTGTCGGCCGACGAGCTTCAGAATTTCTATTACGACAAGGTGACCCACGACCCCCGCGAGGGCAACGCCTATGTGCGCTTCGCTGCCTATGCAGCCAAGGGCACCTCGGAAGTGCGCATCGGCGGTCCGGACTTCTATTACGGCCCCTACGAGCTGAGCATCAAGCCCTTCGATGCTGAAAAGGTGATCGAGGACAGCTACACGCTCAAAATCGGCGACCAGGAGATACCTTTCGGCCACACAGCCGTAAGCCCCTACGACGACCCCGTGTTCAGCGTGGTGGCACAGGCAACGGACGGCGCCGAATGGCAGGTGGTATCGGCCACGGGTACGGTCTACGGTCCGGCCGGCGCCACAGACGCCACCGGCGACCTTCTGGCCGACGCTCCGGCAGGCAAGTTCGGCGTCAACGGTCCCGTGATGTTCTCCATCAACATGCTCACCGACACCTATGAGTACAAGCTGGCCTACGAGTGCATGTACACCCCGGGCGGCAGCAACGGCTGGAGCGCAACGGCATCGCAGATACTGACTACCGACAACTACGACTACTACAGCGGCGTCGTAGTAATCGACGAGGCAGGCTTCAAGATGAACCCCGACAATGACTGGAAGGGCCACGACATGGGCGTGGGCGAGGCACTCACGGAGACGGCTCCGGGCGTTTACGAGGGCAGCCTCAACGGCGGCGGCAACATCACCGCCGGCGCGAAGGGTCTCTACTACGTGGAGTTTACCCTCAGCACCCGTGCCATCAAGATCAGTGCCATCAACTCTCTCGGCGCCATCGGCGGCTTCAACGGCTGGGCTGCAAGCGAGCCTATGCTTCCCTCCGACGACTTCCTGGTATGGACCTCGGCACCCCTGGACTTCCCCGCCGACTGCGAATGGAAGATACGCGCCAATGACGGCTGGACCATCAACTGGGGCGATTCGCTGAATCCTCTGAAGTTCAACGCCGGCAACATCAAGACCCCCGAGGCCGGCAAGTATGTCGTGACCGTGGACTTCTCGGCTGTACCTTATGTAGCTACTCTTACAAAGCAGTAAAGACTGTAATCGCAAAATAGAATACCGCCCGTGAGCCGAGTGCCCACGGGCGGCATTTTATTTAGTGGTTTATGGTTTATGGTTTAGAGGATGGCTTCTTGTTGGTGTCTTTCGGTCGGGTATGCTTCAGACGGCGAGGATTTGGTCGGCGTGCGTCTTGGTCTTGATCTGCTTGGGCGTGAAGATGTGGGTGATGGTGCCGTCGGGACCGATAAGGAATGTGGTGCGCAGGGTGCCCATGTATTTGCGCCCGTACATGGACTTCTCGCCCCATACGCCCATGGCCTCCTGAAGGCGGTGGTCGGTGTCGGCAATGAGAGTGAAGGGCAGGCCGTGGGCGGCGATGAATTTCTGATGCGATGCGGCCGGGTCGCTGCTGACGCCTACTATGCTGTAGCCTTTGGCGGCGAGGGCGTCGATGTTGTCGCGCAGCGAGCAGGCCTCGGCTGTGCATCCGGATGTGTTGTCCTTGGGGTAGAAATAGAGTACGAGGTTATGGCCGGCGAAGTCGGACAGTTTTACTTCCTTGCCGTTCTGGTCGGTGCCCAGCAGTTCGGGCGCTTTGTCTCCTATGTTCATAATTTTGCTGATAAGGGGTAATTCTTCATTGAAACGCCAAAGTTACGAAAAAAGTGCGAAGCGGACGTGGTTCGACTGAATCGCGGGTGAACAATAAGGAGAGATTTTTCATTTGTTTTTGTATAAGGCATATAAAAATGAAGAAGGATACGATATACAGCAGATTCTCACATCTGGCGGCTCACAGACCCGACGCGACGGCTGTGGCAGAGGACGGGCGGACGGTGACGTACCGCGAACTTGACGCGATGGCTGACGCCATAATGTCGAAATTCTATGATGACCGATACGCGACCGTAGGCATAGTGATGAGCCACGGCATAGAGATGGTGGCGGCCATGCTGGCAGTGCTGAAGAGTGGGGCGGCCTATGTGCCCGCGGAGCCGTCGCTGCCGCAGGAACGCATCGACTACATGATGCGTACGGCGTCGGTGGACTTCGTGATAACGGACGGCTACTGCCGCAACCTGCCGGAGGCTCAGCCGCTGGCCGACAGGTCGGAGCCGCACGGTGTGGCCTACATACTTTATACTTCGGGCACTTCCGGCCGGCCGAAAGGCGTGGTGGTGGAAAACCACAGCGTGGTGAACTATGCGGAGGCTTTCGAGCATGAGTTCCACGTGGGGCCGGGCGATGTGATGCTGCAATATTCCGTGTGCTCGTTCGACATATTCGTGGAGGAGGTTTTCACCACGCTCCTGAACGGAGCCGCGCTTGCCATACCCTCGAAGGAGGTGCACGACGGCAGTCTTGCCGACCTTATGGCCTTCTGCGAACGCCACGGCGTGACGGAGATAAGCGGGTTCCCGTATCTGCTGGCCGACATGAACCGCTACCGCGTGCACCCGTCGCGGCTGCGGCTGCTCATCAGCGGCGGCGATGTGCTGCGGGCGGCGTACATAACGTGGCTCAAAGACCGGGACTTCGTGATATACAATACTTACGGGCCGAGCGAGACGACGGTGTGCGCCACGTATTTCCGAGTTGACAACGCCACGCCTCTTGAGGACGGCACTTATCCGGTGGGCAGGCCCGTAAGGGGTGTCGAGGTGGAGATACTCGACAACGACCTGAGGGCGGTGCGAGAGGGCAGGACCGGGGAGATATGCATCCTCGGCGAAGGCGTGTCGCGCGGCTACATCGGCAATCCTCCCGAACAGGTGAATTTTGTGGTCCTCGATGACGGCAAGCGCGCCTACCGCAGCGGCGACCTGGGCTATCGGCTGCCCGACGGCAGCATCGCCTTCCTGCGGCGTAAGGACCGGCAGGTGATGATTCTGGGCAAGCGCGTGGAGCCGGAGGAAGTGGAGAATGTGCTGAACGAGTCGCCCTGCGTGGAGCGCGGGGTGGTGCGGGCACACACCGACGAGCACGGACTGGCCTACCTGACGGCCTACTTCGTGCCGTCGCACAAGAACTGCCGGCTGAGCCGCATAAAGAGCTTCCTGCGGTCGCGTCTGGCCGACTTCATGGTGCCGGAGTTCTTCGTGAGAATGGACGAGATACCGCTTACGGTGCGCGGCAAGGTCAACGACCATGCGCTGCCCGTGGTGCTGAAGGAAGGGGAGGAGGAATGAACATAACGATACGGGAAATATCGGCAGTCGCGACGCTGATGCACTGGCGCGCCGAGGTGATAGGGGAAGTGTTCGGCTCGGTGCCGTCGAAGCGCCTGCTGGTAGCCAACCGGCGCTATTACCGCGAGCACGCCGCGGATGGCACGCATTATGCCGTCGTGGCCGCGGCGGACGGCACAGACGCCGGGTGCGGAGCCATCTGCCTCTCGGACGAGCTGCCGTCGCCCGACAATCCTTCGGGCCGATGTGCATACCTTATGAATATATATGTGCGCCGGGAGTATCGTTGCCGCGGCATAGGCCACGCCATCGTACGCCGGCTTGTGGAAAAAGCCCGAGAACTGGGCTGCGACAAGATATATCTTGAAACAACCGAGGGGGCACGTCCGTTATATAAAAGTATCGGGTTTGAGGAGATGCCCGGAATGATGAAGTATGCAGACGTTCAGAACAGGAAACCTTAGGATAACGGCAGTGAAAGAGTCGGGCGGCAGGATATGCTATGTGCTTTATCCTTTCGACGGCCTCGGCGAGTGGATAGAGCAGGCGGCGCAGAAGTACGGCGTGTCGCTGGCCGTGATAACCGGCATGGACTGGGACGATGACCTCACGCCGTGGCCGGCAGCGGGGCAACCGCCGGGCAGTCCCGACTTCAGGGGTAATGCGGCCGGGTTCCTTTCCACCATTGTTTCGGAGGTGATACCCGAGGTGGAGCGACGGCTGGGCATAGCACCCGGTGCCGAGAGGACGCTGGCCGGTGTATCCCTTTCCGGGCTGTTCACTCTGTGGCAATGGCTGACGAACGATACTTTCCGGAACATCATCAGTCTCTCCGGCTCATTCTGGTACGCCGGCTTCGCCGACTGGGCCGTAAGACAGTCCGTGTCGGGCAAAACCGGCAGGGCGTACTTTCTGCTCGGCAACCGTGAGGCAAAGAGCAGCGTCAGGGCTTTCCGGCCGGTGCAGACCGACACGGAGAAGATAGTCCGCTACCTGCAGGACAACGGCGTCGATGTCGTCTTCGAGTTAGTGCCGGGCGACCATTACCAGTACGCCGAGGAGCGCCTCGACCTGGCTTTTGGCCGGATGTTTTTTCAGGACAGTAAAATTTCAGGAACTTAGTCCTATTCCATGGGACTTTCTTCCTGAGAAATTACTGTATAATAGAACGGTCAGTCTCCGAACACATCGCGGGCGACATTATCCGGGTTGACATATTCCGAATACTCCATCGACGTGAGTCGATTGCTGTTCATCTCTGCTCCCGACATTTTAAAGTTTACAATAAAAAGAATATGTCAAACGGATTAGCTGCCGCCATTTGTGCTGTTGAGAAATCCGGATCCCAATAACGTTTTAATTTGAGCATGGTGCGTATTTGCCCGGCTTTCTGCGAGACGGTTGAAGAAGATGTGCCAAAATGTTCAATTATTTCAGATAATGGCAGATAAGGTTCGAATGATTTGTCGAACAAAAAATTCATTGTCGCTATGGTATAAACCACTGCGGCTGCCCATATTTCCAACCGACCCCGTTCAAGAGGGTTCGTTCTCTTGCGTCCCAGTTTCCGAACCATTTTCTCGCAGAGTGAAGCATATTCTGCATCAATTTTCTCATTACAGAAGCTGACTGCCAGTCTGACAATCTCGTCCTCTCTCGCCTTTATTTCAGCCTTATCCATGTGATTATACTCCTTTTCGTTTTTCAACGCCAAAGTTACGAAAAAAGTCTGAACCGACCTTCTGTTTTATTATCGTTGATTAGGAGTCTTATTTCACTTCCTCAAATCTAACCATACTTGATTATCAGTATTTTAGTATTACATGATACAAATATGGATATTCAAGTTCATAGGAATGACATCAGTTACTTTGTCGTTTTTAGTCTCATCTTGTTTCTTCCCATTCTTTTTTTACTCGCTCGACTTCCGCTATCAGCTGCTGCTCTGTGGGAAGATAGAGTTGATATTTAGATGCAACAATTGTGTTATTGTCCGAGGGAAGGGTCATCTTAACCAATGTGTCGTTTTTGGCAGTGCATAGTAATATGCCGATTGTGGGATTCTCCTCCGGGAGTTTCTCAGTACGGTCGTAGTAATTGACATACATCTGCAATTGTCCCAGATCCTGATGAGTTACCTCGCCTGTCTTTAACTCAAAAATCACGAACCGGCGAGCAAGACGGTTGTAAAAGACTAAGTCGATGAAAAACTCATCATCTTCAAGAATGATTCGTTTTTGACGCGCTACGAAAGTGAACCCATTGCCAAGCTCAAGAATAAATTCCTGTAAGTGATTGATTAATTCCGTTTCAAGGTCACTCTCATAGTAATGCGCTTTCTTTTCCAAACCCAGGAATTCCAAAACCATTGGATCCTTAACTATTTCCTGCGGTGTTTCGGGTGCTCTCTCTTTCCGCGCCATTGCGAGCACAGATTCTTTATCATTGCTAAGAAGCAAGCGTTCATATAGCATTGAATTAATCTGACGTTGCATCTGGCGTGCAGTCCAGCAATTACTTGCCGCTTCAAGCTCGTAATATTCGCGCTTGTCTTTGTCTGGAATTTGAATTAATGCTCGATACTGAGTCCAGTTGAATTGTGAACGCAGTGCGTTCACTTTTGGGTATTCCAGGAAATACTGCCTTGCAAAATTAAGTTGACGATAGCTAAAACCACTTCCGTATTCGGGTTCTATCTCTTGGGCAAGATTCTTTATAAGACCTTTACCATACTCAGCACGCGCACTCCCGCCCTGTTCCTCCTCGACAATGCGACGACCTATTTGCCAGTACATCTGTACGCGACAAAAGTCAACTGAGCGGACAGCATTAGACCGAGAAGTTTCAATAATCGAGCGTATTTCAGATATTAAATTCTTCATGTGTTTATGATGACTGGTTGTCAGTTATTTCGCAAGCGACATAGTGGTATCTTATCAAATGTCAAAGTTAAAGAAAAAAATCGGAATGGATTCCTTGAATATGGGAATATTTGAGGAATCCATTCCGTAAATCTGTTTGAAGGGGGAATCCGGGGTCAGGCGAGGGTGTATTTGCAGCGGACTGGAGAAACGATGGTGCCGTCTTTTTTGAGCTGCGCGAAGATTTTGTCGACCACTTTCTTGTCGAGGCCGGTGGTTTCGGCCACTTTCGATGCGTTGACGGGCTCTCCTGCATTGCGGATTGCCTCGATTACTTTGGTTTTATCGTCCATAAGTCAGATATTTTGAGGTCATAAGTTGAATTTTTCGAGAGTCAGTGTTGCTTTTTAGGGTTGAGAAAACGAAGACACGCATCGCGTGGACGCGTGTCTCCTGATTACGTTCTATTTCGTCGCTAAAGAAGCTTACTTCACTTCCTCAAAGTCTACGTCGGTGACATGGTCGCCGCCGTCGTTGGAGGCGTGGGGGGCGCCGGCGTTGGCTCCGGGATTAGCTCCGGCCTGAGCCTGAGCCTGTGCGTTGAGGATGTCCTGCTGGGCTTCGCCGAAACGTGCCTCGATGTCCTTGATGGCGCTGTCGATGCCGGCGATGTCCTGAGCCTTGTGGGCTTCCTTGAGGCGGTCGAGAGCCGTCTGGATGGCGCTCTTCTTGTCGGCGGGAATCTTGTCGCCGAGCTCGTTGAGCTGCTTCTCGGTCTGGAAGATGATGGCGTCGGCCTGGTTGAGCTTGTCAACGCGTTCCTTCTCCTTGGCGTCGGCTGCTGCGTTGGCCTCTGCCTCTTCCTTCATGCGCTTGATTTCGGCGTCGGTCAGGCCGCTGGAAGCCTCGATGCGGATGCTCTGCTCCTTGCCCGTAGCCTTATCCTTGGCGCTTACGTTGAGGATGCCGTTGGCGTCGATTTCGAATGTCACTTCGATCTGAGGTATGCCGCGCGGTGCGGGGGCGATGCCGTCGAGGTGGAATTTGCCGAGGAGCTTGTCGTCCTTCGCCATGGGGCGCTCGCCCTGAAGAACGTTGATTTCCACGCTGGGCTGGTTGTCGGCCGCGGTGGAGAAGGTCTCGCTCTTGCGGGTGGGAATGGTGGTGTTGGCCTCGATGAGCTTCGTCATGACGCCGCCGAGGGTTTCGATACCTACGCTCAGGGGCACTACGTCGAGCAGCAGCACGTCCTTGACGTCGCCGCTGAGCACACCGCCCTGGATGGCTGCGCCTACGGCTACAACTTCGTCCGGGTTAACGCTCTTGTTGGGCTGCTTGCCGAAGAAGTCGGCCACGGTCTTCTGAACGGCCGGGATACGGGTGGAACCGCCGACGAGGATTACTTCGTCTATGTCGCGGGCTGTGAGGCCGGCGTCGCGCAGTGCGTCCTCGCAGGGCTTGATGGTTGCGTGGATGAGCTTGTCGGCGAGCTGCTCGAACTTGGCGCGCGTCAGCGTCTTTACAAGGTGCTTGGGCACACCGTTGACGGGCATGATGTACGGCAGGTTGATTTCGGTGCTGGTGGTGCTGGAGAGCTCGATCTTGGCCTTCTCGGCAGCTTCCTTGAGGCGCTGGAGGGCCATGGGATCCTTGCGGAGGTCGATGCCTTCGTCCTTAAGGAACTCTTCGGCGAGCCAGTCGATGATGACGTGGTCGAAGTCGTCGCCGCCGAGGTGCGTGTCACCGTTGGTGCTCTTTACTTCGAATACGCCGTCGCCGAGCTCGAGGATGGAAATATCGAATGTGCCGCCGCCGAGGTCAAACACTGCTATCTTCTGGTCCTTGTCGGCCTTGTCGAGACCGTAGGCCAGTGCTGCCGCTGTAGGCTCGTTGACGATACGCTTGACGGTGAGGCCTGCGATTTCGCCGGCCTCCTTGGTGGCCTGACGCTGCGAGTCGTTGAAGTAGGCGGGCACGGTGATGACGGCTTCGGTGACGCTCTGGCCGAGGTAATCTTCTGCCGTCTTCTTCATCTTCTGAAGAATCATGGCGGAGATTTCCTGCGGGGTGTATTCGCGTCCGTCGATGTCGATACGGGGTGTGTTGTTGTCGCCGCGTACCACACGGTAGGGCACGCGATCTATTTCGTTCTTGACCTGGTCGTATGTCTCGCCCATGAAGCGCTTGATGGAGTAGATGGTGCGCTTGGGGTTGGTGATGGCCTGACGTTTGGCGGGCTCGCCCACTTTGCGCTCGCCGCCGTCAACAAATGCTACGACGGAGGGGGTGGTGTTGCGTCCTTCGCTGTTGGGGATCACGACGGGGTCGTTGCCCTCGAGAACTGCTACGCACGAGTTGGTGGTGCCAAGGTCGATGCCTATGATTTTTCCCATAGTTGTATATGATTTTATTGTGTTGTTTGTGATTCTTGATTTTTGTTTCACTGTATAAATAACAAATCCCGTGCCAAAAAGGTTTGACACGGGATTGTTGTCTGAAAGTTAATTATTTAGCCCTTCTGTCCGCCTGCTGACAATCTGTCAGTAGGCATGGATTTTTTTACCGGGCATGTCATTTGTGCCGGAATCAGTATCCGAAGATTTCCTCGGGCGTGAGGATTACCACGCGGCCTAAGCGGCGCAGGGCCTCGATGTCGATGTCGTCAAGGTCGGCGAGGATGGCGTAGCTGTAGTGACGTCCGGCCACGTTGTCGCGCTGGTAGGCCTCGACGTCGGTGAGCGTGAGGGCGGGTATGGCTTCGAAGAGCGCGCGTGCGGGGTCGTTGTCCTGCTTGAGTTCGCGGGCGCGGATATAGGCCCAGGCTATGGCGTCCTTGATGGTGCGCTGTGTGCGCATGCGGCTGTCGATGCCCTGTTTTGCGAGGTCGAGGGCTGCCTGGCTGCGCGGCATGTTGTTGATGATTTCGTCGAAGGCGCCGATGGCGTCGGTCATCTTGTCGTTCTGCGTGGCGATGAAGGCGTTGTAGGTATAGGGCTCGCTCAGGCGCGACGGCTTCTGCATGCTGGCCCATGCGGAGTAGGCCAGCGAACGGCTTTCGCGCATCTCCTGGAATACGATAGAGTTCATGGAGCCGCCGAAGTATTCGTTGTAGAGTGCGCGGGCCGGCTCCGATGCGGGGTCGAAGCTGTCGCCGCGGTTGCTGTACTGCCGCATGTAGAGCTGCTTGGCATCGTACGGGGCGAGGTAGATGACGGTCTCGTCGGTGCGCTGCATCTTGTAGGGCTCTTCTTTTGGTGCTTCGGCCAAGGTGCCGGGCGCGGTGCGGTGCAGCGAGTCGATGGCGGCGATGACGTCATTGGCCGGGGCTTTGCCGTAGTAGATCACGCTGTGGCGCAGCTTGCGCAGGTCGCGCAGTGCGTCAAGCACCGGCTGCGGACCCATGATGCGGAGCGAATCGACGGAGATAAGCGCGTTGGCGGGGTTCTTGGGGCCATATACCGCATAGTTGGTCAGGCGGGAGAAATTCTGGCTCTGGTTGGTCTTGTTGTTCTCGCGGCTCTGCTGCACACGATCCACCCATTTGCTCCATGCTTCGGGCGCGACGGTGGCCTCGTCGAGCAGCTTCTCGTAGAGGGCCATTGCGGCCGGCATGTTCTCGGCGAGGCCGCTGATGGTGACGTAGGTGCGGCGCGTGCCGGGGTTGACGCTGTAGCTGCAGGCCAGGTCGTAGAAGGCGCGGCTTATCTGCTCCGGCGTCATGTCGGCCGTGCCTGCCAGCGGCAGCATGTCTGACGCATAGTCCAGTGCGAGGTCGTGGCCGCTGCCTTTATCATATATATATGTAAGGGTGAAGATGTCGTTCGACGTGTTGGGCGTGTACAGCACTTCGATGCCCTGCTTGGCGCTGAGGCGGGTGAGGTCCTTGTCGAAGTCGACGAATACCGGCTCGATGGGTTCCGGCACGCTGGCCTGTATCTCGCGCAGGAATGCGCTGGAGGCGTCGCGGTTGGTGGCGATGGGCGTCAGTTCGGGTTTGGGCATCTTGACGACGGAAGAGTCGGTGCCCTGGCGCTTGTAGACGGCGGCGTAGTTCTGCGGGCCGAGGTAGCGCTGTACGGCAGCCACGATGTCGGCCTTGGTGATGTTGTCAATGGCGTGGAATTCCTCTACCATGTCGGCGAGCGACTGACCGTTGACGAAGGCGTTGACATAGAAGTCGGCGCGGCTGTCGTTGTCCTCGAGTGCGCGCTGGAGGTATAGCTTGCGGTTGGCGGCGATGGCTTTCACGAGTTTCTCGTCAAAGTCGCCGGCGCGCAGCTTATCCATCTCCTTGAGCAGCAGGGCGCGCACGTCGTCAAGGCTCTGTCCGGGCTTCGGCATGCCTATCATCAGGAATGCGCCGCCGTCGGCCATGGAGTAGAGTCCGGCGCCGGCGCCGAGCATAGTCTGGGCCAGGTTGATGTCGATGTCGATAAGGCCGCAGTCGCCGTTGTTGAGCACTTCGGCGGCGGCCTCCAGCAGCGCCATGTCCTTATGGGCTGCGGCTGGCATGCGCCATGCCAGGTAGATGCGCTCAGCCTCCTGACCCAGCACCTCGCGCTCTATGGGCGAGGTGATTGGTTCCTCGGCCTTGAAGTTGAGCACGGGCAGCTCGGGGTTGGGCTTCAGATGGCCGAAGTACTTGCTGATGACGTCGACCATGTGGTCGGGGTCGAAGTCGCCGCTGACGCATATCGCCATGTTGTTGGGCACGTACCACTGTTTGTGGTAGTTCTTGACATTGGTGATAGAGGGATTCTTAAGGTGCTCCTGTGTTCCGAGTACGGTCTGCGTGCCGTAGGGGTGGGTGGGGAAGAGGGCGGCGAGCATGGCCTCGTTGAGCTTGCGGCCGTCCTTGGTGAGGCTCATGTTCTTCTCCTCATAGATGGTCTCGAGTTCGGTGTGGAATCCGCGGATGACGGGATGCTCGAAGCGGTCGGCCTGGATGCGGGCCCAGTTCTCGATCTGGTTGGAGGGGATGTCCTCCACGTAGCATGTGACGTCCGTGCTGGTGTAGGCGTTGGTGCCGTCGGCGCCGATTGCGGCCATCAGCTTGTCGTACTCGTTGGGTATGGCAAGGAGCGACGCCTGGTAGCTCACGGAGTCAATCTCGTGGTAGATGCGTTTGCGCTCGATGCTGTCGGTGGTGTGGCGGTAGGTCTCGAACAGCTGCTCTATGCGGTCGAGCAGGGGCTTCTCGGCGGCATAGTCCTGAGTGCCGAACTGCTCGGTGCCTTTGAACATGAGGTGCTCGAAGTAGTGGGCGAGGCCCGTGGTCTCTGCCGGGTCGTTCTTGCCGCCCACGCGCACAGCGATGTAAGTCTGGATGCGAGGCTCGTCGCGGTTCACGGTCATGAAAATCTTCAGGCCGTTGGGCAGCGTGTATGCCTTGGTGTGAAGCGGGTCGCCGGGGACGCTGTCGTAGGCGTACTTGCCGGCCTCGGCCGCCGGCGATACCAGCATGGCGCAGGCGGCGAGAGAAATGAAGGAAATGATGTGTCTGAACATTATCTTGAAAGTAATGAATGGTTCACTTTACTTATATAATACGTACGTGCGTGCGAAACGTGACAGCAAAGGTACAAAAAAATCGAAATACAAGGCGCTGACATTCAATAAATATGGAATTTTAACGATTTGCAGCGAAAAAATAATCTGTAAAAGTTTTGTCAGTTCAAAAAAATGATATAACTTTGCAACCGCAAACGGGAAATATCCCGGCCAGGCGCGAGAAATTTGAAACCTGCCTCTTTAGCTCAGTTGGCCAGAGCACGTGATTTGTAATCTCGGGGTCGT
>CAPNHY010000009.1:0-71442 GCA_948665475.1 uncultured Muribaculaceae bacterium
GCGGAAAGACAGGGATTCGAACCCTGGGTACCCGTAAGAGTACAACGGTTTTCGAGACCGTCCCGATCGACCGCTCCGGCATCTTTCCTTGCGGTTGCGACTGCAAAAGTAGCATTTTTTTTTCATTCGGCAAAAAAAATTCGCGGCGTTTTCGTATATTTGCACATCATGAGAAATACGATTCTATTCTTTGCCCTGCTGGCAGCGGGCTGCGCGCGAGGCATGCAGGCAATGCCCGCGGGGGCAACGCCGGAGACTACACTCTGGTACACGGCGCCAGCCGGGCAGTGGGAGGAGACTCTGCCAGTGGGCAACGGGCGCATGGGCATGACGCCCTACGGCCATCCGCTGCACGAGCATGTGGTGCTCAACGAGATAAGTATGTGGAGTGGCTCCCGCGCCAACTACGACAACCCGGAGGCGTCGCACAGTCTGCCGGAGATTCAGCGGCTGCTGCGCGAGGGCCGCAACCGTGAGGCTCAGGAGCTGATGTACCGTACCTTCGTACCCACGCAGACCACCGACGGGGGCACCTACGGCAGCTACCAGATGCTTGCCGACCTGCACATAGATTTCGGTTACGCCGATACGACATGGACAGCCTACACCCGACGTCTGGAGCTGCCGGAGGCATGCGCCTATGCGGCCTACACCGTCGGCGGCGCCGACTATGTGCAGGAATGCTTCGTGCCGCGCGGCTCGGACGTAATGATATGGCGCGTGCGCGCGTCGCGGCCCGGAGCCGTCAGTTTTACGGCCAGACTGACGCGGCCGGAGCGCTACTCTGTGAGCAAGACCGGCACGGCCACACTGATGATGACCGGCACTCTCGACAGCGGTCAGCCCGGCGTGGACGGAATGAAGTACGCCCTCGCCGCCGGTATCCGCGCCACGGGCGGGACATGCCACGCCACGGACAGCACCCTGCAGGTCAGCGGCGCCACGGAAGCCTGTATAATAATGAGTGCGGCCACCGACTACCTCTACGGCGCCCGCTACTCCACGCAGGCGCTCCACGCCGTGGACGACGTTATGCGAGAGGGCGACACCGACGCCATCAAGGCGCGCGGCATCGAGGCTCACCGCAGCCTCTACGACCGCGCCGCCGTGTCGCTGCCGCGCGCCGAGGCGTCGCGGCAGCCTACCGACCGCCGCATCGAGTCGTTTGTCACGGCTGAAGACCCTTCGCTGGCGGCCCTGTACTATAATTACGGACGCTATCTGCTCATATGCAGCACGCTACCGGGCTGCCTGCCGCCCAACCTGCAAGGTCTGTGGGCCGACGGCATCGCCACGCCCTGGAACGGCGACTACCACACCAACATCAACGTGCAGATGAACCATTGGCCTGCCGAGCCGGGCAACCTGGGAGAGCTGCACGGACCACTCATCGACATGGTGCGGCGGGCTGTCAGCTCCGGCGAGCATACGGCGCGCGTGTTCTATGGCCCGGCCGCGCGGGGATGGGTGATGCACATGATGACGAATCCCTGGCGCTACACCGATCCCGGGCAACATCCCTCCTGGGGCGCCACCAATACCGGCGGCGCATGGCTCTGCGCCCACCTCTGGGAGCATTACCTGTACAATCCGGATGCAGCTTACCTGTCGGAGATATATCCCATAATGAAGGGCGCCGCCGAGTTCTTCCGGTCGACCATGATACGTGAGCCGAAGCACGGCTGGCTCGTGACGGCGCCGTCGTCGTCGCCCGAGAATACGTTCCGCATCGGCTCCGACCCGACCGAGGTGAGCGTATGTATGGGTCCGACGATGGACTCGCAGATAGTGCGCGAGCTCTACGGCAATGTGGCCGCCGCGGCCGACATCCTCGGCATCGACAAGACGTATGCCGACTCGCTGCGGGCCGACATGGCGCAGCTGCCGCCCGACCGCCTCGGTCCGGACGGACGCCTCATGGAGTGGCTTGAGCCATACGATGAAGTGGACCCGCACCACCGCCACGTCAGCCACCTCTACGGCCTGCACCCCGGCAATCAGATTTCGGCCATCCGCACCCCCGAACTTGCCGAGGCATGCCGCCTCACGCTCGACCGCCGCGGCGATGCCGGCACGGGCTGGAGCCGCGCCTGGAAGGTGAACTTCTGGGCACGCCTGGGCGACGGCAACCGGGCCTACCGCTTGCTGCATGCGCTGCTCGCTCCGGCCTACACCCGCGAGAACCCGCGGAAGCACGGCCCGGGTACATTTCCCAATCTGTTCTGCTCCCATCCGCCGTTCCAGATGGACGGCAACTGGGGAGGCGCCGCCGGCATAGGCGAGATGCTGCTTCAGAGCCAGGATGGATTTATCAATCCGCTGCCAGCGTTGCCCGACGCGTGGCCCGAAGGCAGCATACGCGGTTTCAGAGTGCGCGGAGGCGACACCGTCGACATGAACTGGAGCCGCGGCGGCCGCGACATCGACGTTACTCTCACCGCCGGCTCGCTTCCGGAGCGCACACTGCGCATTCCGTCCGGAACGAAGACGTTGAGTATCAATGGAGAAGCGTGCGATCCTGAGGAATATAGAGTGCTACGCCTCGCCCCGGGACAGAAATGCAGCATACACATCGGCCGCTGACGATTTGCCGATTACGGAATTTTTTCTTAAATTCGCAGACTCACTATTGAACCTGATGATATGAACACACATCGTTATTGCGTGATTATGTGCGGCGGCATAGGCAGCCGCTTCTGGCCCTACAGCCGCAGTGCCCGGCCCAAACAGTTCATCGACTTCATGGGCACAGGCCGCAGCCTGCTCCAGATGAGCTACGACCGCCTTCTCCCCATAATCCCTAAAGAGAACGTGCTGGTGCTCACCAACGAAGCCTACACCGGCCTTGTGCGCGAACAGCTGCCCGACCTCGACCCGGCGCAGATCCTGGCCGAGCCGGCACGCCGCAACACCGCGCCCTGCATAGCGTGGGCCGCCTGGCGCATCTATGCCCGCGACCCTCAGGCAAGTATCATCGTAACTCCGAGCGACCATCTCATCACCGGCGAGACTCTCTTCGTCGACAGTCTGCGCCGCGGATTTGAATTCGTGGAGAGCCACGACGCCCTTCTCACCCTCGGCATCACTCCCGTGCGCCCCGAGACCGGCTACGGCTACATACAGGTGGGCGAATCCGTCGACCAGGACCTCAACAAGGTCAAGACCTTCACTGAGAAGCCAGACCTCGAGCTCGCCAAGGTATTCCTCGCAAGCGGCGAATTCTTCTGGAACTCAGGCATATTCCTCTGGTCGGCCGCCAGCATTAAGGAAGCCTTCCGCCTCCACGCACCTGAAATCGCCGAGAAATTCGACGCCGGCAACAGCGTCTACGGCACCCCTGCCGAAACCGAATTCATTGACCGCGAATTCCCCGCCTGTCCCAGCATCAGCATCGACTACGCCGTCATGGAGAAAGCATCCAACGTCTACGTCGAGACCGTACACTTCGGTTGGAACGACCTCGGCACATGGAGCGCCCTCTACGACAACTCGCCCCGCAACAGCGACGCCAACGTGGCGCAGAACTGCAATGTCCTCGCCTACAACAGCCGCGGCAACATCTTCGCCGTCAGCGGCGACAAGCTCATGGTGGTCGATGGCCTCGAGGACTACATCGTGGCCGATGCCGGCGACGTCCTCCTCATCTGCCCCAAGAGCCGCGAACAGAGCATCAAGCAGATGGTCAACGACGCCAAAAACCGCTTCGGCGACAAATATCTGTAAAGCATTTTTTGCATATTTTTTCGGCCGTTATAACCAAATATCGAAAAATTTCCGTAATTTTGCTGCGCCTTAAGGCGCCGACCGGCTCCGAGAGGCGCAGAAACTCTTCGAGAACATTCATAACCCAATAGTTTATCAAATATTTACTATGACTAAAATCGGTATTAACGGCTTCGGCCGTATCGGTCGCTTCGTATTCCGCGCCAGCACAAAGCGCGACGACATCGAAGTAGTTGCTATCAACGACCTTCTTCCCGTAGACTACATGGCCTACATGCTCAAGTATGACACAATGCACGGCCACTTCGACGGCACCGTTGACTACGACATGGAGAAGAGCGAGCTCATCGTAAACGGCAAGCACATCCGCGTTACCGCATGCCGCGACCCGAAAGAAATCAACTGGGGCGCAGTAGAGGCAGAGTACGTCGTTGAGTCTACCGGTCTCTTCCTCACTCAGGAAAAGGCTCAGGCACACATCGAAGCCGGTGCCAAGTACGTTGTTATGTCGGCTCCCTCGAAGGACGCTACTCCCATGTTCGTATGCGGCGTAAACGACAAGACATACGCAGGTCAGCAGTTCGTTTCCAACGCCAGCTGCACCACCAACTGCCTCGCTCCCATCGCCAAGGTCCTGAACGACAAGTTCGGCATCACCGACGGCCTCATGACCACCGTACACTCCACCACCGCTACTCAGAAGACCGTTGACGGTCCCTCCATGAAGGACTGGCGCGGCGGCCGTGCTGCCAGCGGCAACATCATCCCCTCCAGCACCGGCGCTGCCAAGGCTGTAGGCAAAGTTATCCCCGAACTCAACGGCAAGCTCACCGGCATGTCGATGCGTGTCCCCACTCTTGACGTCAGCGTTGTCGACCTCACCGTCAACCTCGCCAAGCCCGCTACCTATGCTGAAATCTGCGCTGCCATGAAGGAAGCCAGCGAAGGCGAACTCAAGGGTATCCTCGGCTACACCGAAGACGCAGTGGTAAGCAGCGACTTCCTCGGTGACACCCGCACATCCATCTTCGACGCAAAGGCAGGTATCGCTCTGACCGACACCTTCGTTAAGGTTGTCAGCTGGTACGACAACGAGATCGGCTACTCCAACAAGGTGCTCGACCTCATCGCTGTCATGAAGAAGTACAACGGCTAATCCACAGCTGTTCATCCATAAAAAGCGCACCGCGGAAGCGGCGCGCTTTTTTATTGCGTAATAGCACCTTAGAGGCTGTTTTTAACAGCCTCTAAGCCTTCTTGCGGCGCGGGAGCATGATATAGAGCACGGCGCAGAGGATAATGAGGATGGCCGCGGAGACTACGGCGCGGAATCCGGTGGCCTCGGAGCCGAACTGGGTGCCGAAGGGGTAGAGGGCGTTTACCATGCTTGAGAAGTCCCAGAGGGTGGAGGCCACGGTGAGGACGGTGAGCAGCGTGAGCAGGGCGTTGACGCGGCGGTCGGAGGTCTTGGCGCGCTGTTCGTTGCACGTGGCGATGTAGCTGCGGAGCAGGCTGCGCTCAGGGGCGAGGTCGAGCGAACGGTCGATGGCCCGGTCCACCTCTCCCGGCATGAAGTTGTAGCTGATGTGGTGGAAGCAGCATGTGCGCTCAAACTCATTGAGCTCTTTCTCTATGTCCTCTCCGGCGTCAGGGTCGGCGCGGAAGCGTGCGTTCTGGCGGTAGAGGTAGAACTTGCTGAAGAGGCCGTGCATGTAGATTTTGCCGAAGTAGTCCTCGCACCAGTTCTGCACCATCCAGTCCGGCACGTCGTGCGCAAGGATGGTGAAGGTGTCGAACAAAGCGAGCGCCGTCCAGTTGTTGTAGAAACTCAGTTTGCTGTCGCGGATAGTTGCGGCGAGGTAGGAGGGCGAGATTTCGTCCGGGTCAGCGGGATCGTAGGGTGCGACGCGTACAAGCGAGCCGAGCTGGAAGAGGGTGGCGTCGCCGGCGGCTGCCGCAACGGCTTCAGGGGTGAGACAGCGGACTATCTGGAAAAGTTTCAGCTTGTTGCCGCTTTCAATCATTGGCGCGTCGGCGGGAACGCCGAGAGCGTTCATGGCGCGGCGCAACGGCCGGGCTATCGCAGGTACGGATGCAAAATTGCCGCGCAGCCGCGAGAGGGTGAGGGTGAAGGCGTTGAGGTCGTCGCCTTTCAGCGTGAGCTCGATGGCGTAGAGCACCATGCCGAAGGGCATCAGGCACAAGCGTATGCTCCGCAGCTGTCCCTCGCAGCCGGCTGCAAACTCGGGGCCTGCGCCGTCGCCGCACGGGGTGGTGAAGGTCACGACGGATCGGTCGTTGTCACCGTCGCCGGAGCCGAGCCAGAAATCGACGAATTCGGGATAGTAGAAGCGGCGATATTCATCGGCGGCGGCTTTGTCGTAGGGCTGCATGGTCCAGCCGGCGTCGGCGAGTGCCCGGATGCCGTCGGGGCCGGGTAGGCGGCTGCTGAAATAGCCACATAGGAAGCAAGTGTCGGAGTATTGTGCCATATGGCTGCAAATCTAACCATTAAATTTCGTTTTTGCAAAAAATTGGGTATCTTTGCAAAAAACCTGCGAAAACACATGGCATCTCCTCCCTCCACCCCCGCACAACGCATGGCCGAGGCCCTGGCCGAAGGGCGCAGGCTGCCGGAATATGAATCGCTGCTGAGCAGCAGCATAGAGCGCCTGCCGTTCACTATGTCCAATCCGCTGGCCCGCGCCGAACAGTCGCGCGCCGAGTCGGACTACAAAGAGGCGCTGACCCATCTGCTCGACTTCTTCGAGATGTCGGTGCAGTGGCTCAACTGCTATCTGCTGGCGCGGATGGCGCCCCTTGCCGCCGGGGCCGACGCGCAGGCGCGCAAGGCCCTGGAGCGCGTGGTGCGCATCATCGACACGAAGCGCCCGCTGTCGTTCGGCGACCATGTGAACGAGCTGCTGCAACCCCTGATGCTGGCCGCCCTGCGCCTGCTGCCCGACGACGCCCTGGTGCGCTCGCTGAGCGCCAACGTGGTGTCGGCGCGCTTCAACATCCTCGCCGGGTCGGCCCGGCAGATTGGCGTCGTGAAGGTGCGCAACGACTTCAAGGGCCACAGCACATCGCTGGCGCAGTCGTTCTATCAGCGCGCGTTCGACAGCCTCAGCAGCCATCTGCTGGCCATGCTCAAGGGATTGGAGCCGTTGCATACATATTCTTTCTACGCCGCTGATGCCGCAGGGTGTCTCCTCGACGCCCGCAGCCGCGACGAGCAGCTGCCGCCGGCCGCCGGTGCCGCGTTTGCCGCTGAGCCGGGTCACTATTATGTAGCGGACGCCTCGGGCAACGTGTGCGACGTATGGCCTCTGGCGATGCTGAGCGCCGACGGCTACATCTTCCTGTTCCAGACGCTTAAGGACGAGAGTATCTGCTACGAGTCGTCGAGCCAGCTGGTGCACCGCTTCGAGACCGAGGACATGAACGCCGCGCTCGACGTCTGCCTGGCGCGTGTGGTGCCCTCCTTCGACGTGGCCCGCGAGATGAACTGGCAGGAGATACTGGACGCCGCGGCGGTGCATTCGCGCGCCTACATGATGCAGGTGCAGAAGGAAAAGAAATTCAGCAGCGAGCTGTTCGTGGACCGGCGCGAGCTCGGACGCATGTTTGCCGACTTCAGGGCCGACGCCGCCCGGACGCTCATGGCGCTGCCGGGCGAGGCGGGGCAGGGCAAGACCAACCAGCTGTGCCACTGGACGTCGGAACTGCTGCGCGAGGGTCGCGCGGTGCTCATCTTCAACAGCGCAGAACTCGGCGCCTGCGGGCTGCCGGCGACGCTGCGCGACATCTTCGGCGTGAGCCGTCGGCGCAACATCGAGCGTGTGCTGGAGACGCTCCACACCAAGGCGGAGGAAAGCGGTGAGAACGTGTATTTCCTCTTCGACGCGCTGAACGAATGCCTCAGCTACACCACTCCGGACGGACAGCCCGACACGGTTCCGGGCCCCGTGGCGCTGTTCCGCGACATCACAGAGCTATTAGTGCGGCCCGACAGGCCGCGATTCAAGGTGGTGGCTACGTGTCGCAGCTTCACGTGGAAGAACAGCATACTGCCCGCCGTCACGCCCGACCCGGCGCTTTGCTTCAGCCCCGCCGACGGCGGCGGCGATGGGTGCAGCGTAGGAGGCTTCAGCGCCGAGGAGACACGCGAGGCCTACCGCATCTACGGCAAGCTGTACCAGATGCAGTCGGACTTCGAGAGCATCGACCGCCGCGTGCTGCTACGCCTGCGTGATCCCCTCACGCTCAAGTACGCCTGCGGCAACAATATAGGCAAGGTGTTCGTGAGCGACCCGGCGCGCTTCACGTCGGTGAGCCTGTTCGCCACTATGCTCGACGACATCCGCGAGCGCGCCTTCGCCGGACGCCTTCAGTGCGAGCTGATAGACGAGCTGGCCGACCGTATCCTCGATACCTATCTGGACGGCCGTCCCGCCGCCAGCATCTCCTCGGCAGCGCTGCTGCAGGCGCTTGACGACGCGTCATCGCCGCTGCACCGCCTGGCCTCGATGGTCTATAAGCCCGACGGCGGCGTGAGCGTGGCCTACGCCGAGCTGCTGCGCAGCCCCGAACGCCCTATTCTGAAGGAATGCGTGCGCACGCTGCCCGGCGGCGAGCGCAGCAATGTGGTGGAATTTATCTACGAGCGTTTCCTGGAGTACGCGCTGTGCCTCTCGTTCAGGCGGCGCCACGGCGGCGCTCCCGCCACGGCCGACTATCTGCGCGTGCTGGACGGCACGGAGGCCAACGCCGTGCTCATAGGCGCGCTGCGCAACTCGCTGCTGACCGACCTGGCCGACGGCCGATACGACACGCTCCTGGAGCTGACGGCGCTGCACAGCACGCGTCCCGACGTGATGCAGCTTACCAACGACGTGGCCGACGTGCTCGTGGGCGAAAACTACGAGCCGCAGCTCACGGAGCTGCAGCGGCGGATGCTAGACGCACTGCCTCCCGACCCCGCGCTGATAGCGGGCTACAACGAGACGCAGCGCAGCATAGCCGCCGCAGAGGCCACGCCGGAGCTGATAGTCCGCAACCGTGAGCTGGGCGCGCGCCTGGCTCCCATCCGGCGTCTGCGCACGGCGGCCTCGGTGTCGCTGACGAACATGCTCCTCAGCGACTACTTCAACGAGGGGCTGTACGCCTCGGACCCGATGCTGACGATGTGGCGCCTGATGGAGGACAGCATCACCGACGTGAGCGACGATGCCTGCAAGCAGGCCTATTATCTCTCGCGGCGTCGCCACACGCGTGGCGGAGTACCTATGCGCGAGAACCTTACGGCGCGGATAGTGCGCGAGATGCTCGACGACGTGCAGCGCCGCAGTCTGGCGGCGAATCTGCTCGGAGCGCGCCGTCGCCGTCGCATGATGCGCTTCGTGGAGACCGGCGTGCGCCTGGCCGTGCTGCTCATAATTGACGCCTGCATGGCTCCGAAGCCCGACGAAGGCATGGTGGACGACATGCTGGAGCGCATACGCGGCCTCGCCTCGTACGCCACGCTGCGCTTCTCGCTGGTGCGCATGGCGATGCCGTTCCTCCAGACTGTCATGCGCCGACAGATAACCTTCCAGAGCGACTACGTGAACAACGCCGTGGAGTACGCCGGCTTCTGGGACGACGCCGTGGTGCCTGCCGCAGCGTCGGCCGACCGCTGGAGCCGCCGCCTGACGGGCGATATAATGGACTTCGTGGGCCACTACGGGCGCGCGAGCCGCGGCGAGGGCGACACCGCCGCCGAGGCTGCCGGGTTCGCTGCGCTGCATCCGGCCATAGCCGACGCATACGGCACGGGGTGCAGTTTCTCCTACTTCGTGCTGGAGCGCATCCTCGTAGTCATGGGTACGGCTGCGTGGAATAATATCAGTCCGCTGATACGCAGGCTGCTGGCGCCGGACCGCGAGCGCGACGCATGGAGCGACTACTCGCAGATGTCGCTGCTCTATGTGCTCTATCAGGTGCAGTATAACTCGGCCGCCGACAATCCGGAGATTCTGGAAATCTACACGCGCGAGGCGGCCGACTGGACGCGCCGCTGCCGCGGACGCTTCCGTGCGCGCAACAGCGCGCGGGCCAACGCCACTGGCTACTACAAGCGCAACGTAATGAACTGGTACGGAGTGGTCTACTGCCGCCACTGCGGCGACGGCACGGCACGCGAGGGCGACGGCCGCTGCGCCCCGTTGTTCTATGAGCTTATAGACAGGGCCATAGCCGACGCCGACCGCGGGATGCTGCTGCATCTGCTCGACAATATATCGGAGATGATAGGCGACTGCGGGCTGATAGAGTTGCCGCTGCAGCTCATGCGCCACATTCTGGCGGCTTATCCCACGGCCGAGGACGTGCGCAGGATCGACGCCGCGCCGTCGGACAATCCCGACCACGACGGCCGCACACTCGTGGCCGAGGCGGGGCGTGTGCTCAGCACCGCCCACCGCTACTTCCCGGAGCGCACACGCAGCTTCCTGCAGGGCGAGCTTGCGGGCCTCTCCTTCCCCGGCGTGGCGGCCTACCGCGAGGAGATACTCGGCAACATAGGCGACACGGAGAAGCTGAGCGACCTGTTCACGCACCGCTTCGGCAACTTCCTGATGTGGTCGCTGCTCAACAACGAGGCCGTGGACCGCTTCGCCACGGAGGCTATACGCACGGCTCCGCAGTCGCGCGACTGTTTCCAATGGTACAACAGCGTGGTGCGCATACTTTGCCGCCATCTATTCAAGATAAAGATATGAAGACGAAAGTGATTATAGGAGTGGGCGCTGCCTGCGCTGCCGTGCTTGGTTATGCCGCCTGGTGCGCGGTGCCGGGCATATTCGCCCGCAGGGGCATGAGCACCGAGGCACCGCGCCGCTATATCGTGGTGGCTCACCGCGGAGGCGCCGGCATAGCGCCGGAGAATACGCTTTTAGCCATGGAGCGCGGCATCGCCGCCGGAGCCGACATGCTGGAGATTGACATCCACCAGACGGCCGACAACGCCCTCGTGGTGTGCCACGACGCGAGCGTGGACCGCACGACCGACGGCCACGGCACAATTGCCGACATGACCCTTGAGGAAATCAAGGCGCTGCACATCAAGGACGCCGACGGCAACGTGACCGACCAGAGGATTCCGACGCTCGACGAGGTGCTGGAGCTGGTGGGCGACCGTGCGCGCCTGCTCGTGGAGGTGAAGCACAAGCCCGGGCAGTATCCGGGCATCGAGCAGCGCATGGTCGAGACGTTCCGCCGCCACGGAGCCTGCGGGCGCGTGGTGGTGCAGAGCTTCAGCGACGAGGTGCTGGCCGTGACGCACGCCTTGGCTCCTGAACTGCGTCTGGAAAAGCTGCTGATATGCCGGATGTGCGGTCTGCCGCTGATATTCGACGGCGGCTTCTCTGCGTTCGACTACGACCGCTACAGCCACGTATCGTCGTTTAATTTCTACGCTAACTCTGTGACCCGCAGTATTATCGACGATATGCACGCGCATGGCAAGGAGGTGAAGATATGGACCCTCGACTCACCCGAGTCGGCCCCCGACCTCCCCGTGGACGGCATCATCACCGACCGCCCCGACCTGTGGAGGTAAGGAATCGCTGAGTTATGAGGGCGCTTCATAAGAAACGTTACTTTGGATATGGAAACTGATAATTCTCAACTCGTAATATATCAGACGTCTCAAGGAGACACCCAAATAGATGTAAGGGTCAAAGGAGATACAATCTGGCTTACTCAGCGTCAGATTGCGGAACTGTTTGGAACAAAAGTACCTGCTATTTCCAAACATCTTAAGAATATCTTCGCATCCGGAGAACTTCAGGAAGATATGGTTATTTCCAAAATGGAAATAACCACTCGGCATGGCGCAATATCCGGAAAGACTCAGACGAAAGATACAAATTTCTATAATCTTGATGCTATCCTTTCGGTGGGCTATCGTGTCAACTCCAAGAACGCCACGGCATTCCGTATTTGGGCGAATCAGGTTTTGAAACAATACCTTTTGCAGGGCTACGCAATCAACGAACGGGTTGCTGCGCAGAAGTACGACGAGTTGAGCCAGTTGGTCAAGGTATTGGGACGCACAATACAGAATCAGGAGAAGCTGACAGAGGACAGCCGTTCGTTGCTTGATGTCGTTGTCGATTACACATACGCACTCGACACTCTCGACCGCTACGATTATCAGGAGTTGAAGATTGAGGACACCACAGGCAAAGAGGCTTTTCATGCCACATACGAAAATGCGATGGAAGTCATCCGCGAGCTACATGAGAAATTTGGCGGCAGCACATTGTTTGGCAACGAGAAAGACGATTCCTTCAAAAGCTCCATCGGACAGATTTACCAGACTTTCGGCGGCATCGACCTTTACCCGTCAGTGGAAGAGAAAGCAGCCATGCTCCTGTATCTCGTCACCAAGAACCATTCGTTCAGCGACGGTAACAAACGCATTGCCGCCACATTGTTCCTGTGGTTTCTCAACGGCAATGGCATCCTTTATAATGAGGACGCTACCAAGCGCATCGCCGACAACACCCTTGTTGCGCTCACTCTCATGATTGCCGAAAGCCGCACCGAAGAAAAGGACACGATGGTTAAAGTCATCGTCAACCTTATCAATAAAAACAATTGAAACATTGTTAATCGGTATTATTTATAAATACATAAGCCCAAGTGGGAAAATTTATATCGGGCAGCCCACCAATGAGGAAGAACGTCGAAAAACGTTTATGAATTTAAAAGAAATTTATGGGAGCCTAAAAATCAATAGAGCTCGAGTTAAATATGGTCCTGAGAATTTCAGCGACGAGGCGCTGGCTCCTGAACTGCGACTCGAGAAGCTTCTGATATGCCGGATGCGGGGCTTGCCGATGATATTCGACGGCGGCTTCTCGGCATTCGATTACGACCGCTACCGCCACGTATCGTCGTTCAATTTCTACGCCAACTCCGTGACCCGCAGCATTATCGACGACATGCACGCACACGGCAAGGAGGTGAAGATATGGACCCTCGACTCACCCGCCTCGGCCCCCGACCTCCCCGTGGACGGCATCATCACGGACCGCCCCGACCTGTGGAGATGAGCAGTTCTAAATTATTTGCTAAGCTTGTATAAGGTTATGATTAATAGGATAACTAAAAATGTAGTCTTGATTTTTATAATCTTTTTTTGTGTGCTTCATCTACAGGCCCAGTCTCACTTCAAATTATATAAAAGTGAAGGACACTTCTATTTTAATGGTCAAATGAATGAAACACGTGTTGACAGTATTCTTTTGGAGACGGGATGCAGCTACATCATGTGCAATGAGTCATTCTTTAACAAAATCAGTAAAGCTACTGCTTTCGCGCCCGATTCAGTTGAATTTACTCATGCTAAATCGTATCGGAAAGAGTATGCTGTTCAAAGTGTTCATCGTGGAAGAATCAAAATCGGCGATTTTTATTACGAAGACAAAATAATTGTTCTCAAAGATTTTAATCATCTACTTTTGCCGATTCATTTGCTACACTATAAGGATGAGACACAGGACATGTTGGTGCGTCTTAATTTTGGGAAACTAACAATGGACTTTGTGCCAGGCAGTGAGGTCGATTTAAGCGATAAAAATTCGTTCAGAATCGTTGAGCTGCAGCCAAGACCTATCATTGAAGCTTCAATAGAGATTGAGGATGAAAAGCGGACAATCGGGAAAATGACCGCAAGATTAAATTTTGATTTGGGATGCGCAAATTGCGTATCTTTATTCGGACGTCGTCAGGAAGTCGCTAATTGGATTAATGATACCAATTTCCGGAAAATCACCACATATCAGTTGAATGGCAAAAAAGCGGGGAAAGGAATTCTCGCAAAGAGATGCTCTGTCGGCGAGTTGCGTGCCAAAAATATTCTTGTTAATATTTTGAATTGGTCTGTCAATGATATGGATGGTCTGATTGGCCCCTCTTTTTTTGGAAATAGAGATGTGTATTTAAACTCATCTAAAAGGCTGATTTACTATTGAGTATGAGGCTTTGGGGCAAAATTTGATGTGAAGATTCTTAGTATAAACATAACCGCCGGCTGCGGATGGATGCGGCCGGCGGTCTGATGGGTTGTGTCTGTCGGATTATCAGAACATCTTGTCTGGGTACTCGCCGGCGGCGTGGAGGGCGGCCAGACGGTCGACTACGCCCTGACGGTCGGCGGCATAGGTGACGCCGAACCAGCGGGAGTCGGTGTCAAGTACGCGCACGGTGGCTTCGCCGCTGTTGATGAGCGTGTCGATGCAGGTGGGGATGTAGAATTCACTTTTCAGCTCGGTGCCGTGGGCGTCGAGGAAGCGGCGGAACTCGCGGTCGCTGTAGTCGAAGTATTCGGGAGTGAAGCCCCAGAGGTTCATGCTCACGGGTGTTGCGGGGTCGAGGTGGCATGTGGCGCCGTTCTCGTCGGTGAAGGCGATTTTGTGGTCGGCGTCGTAGCCGATGTCGGTGCGCTCGGTCACTTTGGTGAGCATCTTGTCGGCGTTGGTCTCGCATACTCCGCGGGCCACGGTGCCGTTTTCGGTCATGGTGTTGCCTACGCGGAAGCCTACCATGCAGTAGTCGCCCTTGCGGTCGTGGGGGCGTGAGAGCTCGCGGGCGATCACCTCGAAGGCGTCACGGCCGTAGAAGTCGTCGGCGTTGATGACGGCGAAGGGCTCGTTGATGACGTCGCGGCCCATGAGCACGGCGTGGTTGGTGCCCCAGGGCTTCACGCGGTCGGCGGGTGCGGTGTAGCCTTCGGGTAGCTTGTCGATGGACTGGAACACTACCTCGACGGGTACGTGGCCTTCATATTTGCTGAGGATTTTGGCGCGGAAATCGGGCTCGAAATCTTTGCGGATTACGAATACTACTTTGCCGAATCCGGCACGGATAGCGTCGAAGATGGAGTAGTCCATGATGGTCTGGCCCTGAGGGCCTACGCCGTCAAGCTGCTTGAGGCCTCCGTAGCGGCTGCCCATGCCGGCGGCAAGGACGAAAAGAGTGGGTTTCATAGGGTATATTGCGTAACGATTGGTTGATTTGCTGTCAGATTGAGTTCAGACCCCAGAAAATCACAATCAGAAAAGCGGTGAGCACGACGAGAATGACTCCGGCGGCAATCAAGGCCGTAGTGGCAAGGTTGCGCCATGCGCGTGTGTGAGCATGCAGGCCGAGGACGCCGGCGACGAAGGCGGCGATGCCGACGCCGAGGGCCACATAGCCGTTGAAGCAGAGGACCACCCATGCGGCGATGGCGAGAACGGCTGCCAGTGCTGCCATCCATGTGTGCCACCCTGCTGCCGGAGCTGCCGCGGCCACGGCTTTAGGAGCCTCGGCGGCGTGAGGGACAGGAGTCTCTGCTTGCGGTATGTTTTTTTCGTCGTTCACTTTTTTACTTGGATTCCGGTATGCAAATTTACGCTTTTTTTACGAGTCCGTATATTTATAAGACAATAATTGTGAAAAAAAGTTTAATGACGGAGTCCTAAAATAGTACTTTGTTTCTGCGGCAGGCTGTGGCTTTGCCCTGTAAAGATTTTCATAGTTTGGTATTGAGGGTTAACATATGTTTTAAACAGCCACCATAAATAATAATTATGTCGGGGTAAGTGGAGCAGACCAGGCAAAGATTAGGAAATAATAGCTATATTTGCAGGAAATACCATCACCCATGCGGAAAACACTTGTATCATTAGTGCTTGCGGGCGCGGTCGCAGCCGCGGCCGCAAGCGAATACCGTAATCCGGTCATTCCCGGTTTCTACCCCGACCCGAGCATCTGCCGTGTTGATTCCGATTTCTATCTCGTGAACTCGTCGTTCCAGTTCTTCCCGGGCGTGCCCGTGTGGCACAGCCGCGACCTCGTCAACTGGGAGCAGATAGGCAATGTGCTGGACCGCCCGTCGCAGCTGCCCCTCGGCACGGCCAACGCGTGGCTGGGCATCTATGCGCCCACCATCCGCTTCAACGACGGCACGTTCTATATGATTACCACCAACGTGGGCCCGCAGGCCGCGCCCCACAGCGGCAACTTCCTGGTGACTGCCACCGACCCGGCCGGGCCTTGGAGCGAACCGGTGTGGCTTGAGCAGGGCGGCATCGACCCCTCGCTGTACTTCGAGAACGGGAAGACCTACATGACGAGCAATCCCGACGCGGCCATCTGGCTATGTGAGATAGACCCCGCCACGGGTAGGCAGCTGACGCCCTCGCGGGCTATCTGGCAGGGCACGGGCGGACGCCACCCCGAGGCGCCGCACATCTACAAGAAGGACGGCTGGTACTACCTGCTCATAGCCGAGGGCGGTACCGAGCTGGGCCACCACGTGACGATAGCCCGCAGCCGCGACATCTACGGCCCCTACACGCCCAATCCGTCCAACCCGATATTGACCAACTTCTGCCGCGCCGGCCAGAACAGCCGTATCCAGGGCGTGGGCCACGCCGACCTTGTCGACGCGCCCGACGGCTCGTGGTGGGCCGTGGCGCTGGGCTACCGCACGGTGGGCAACGGCGTACACACCCTCGGACGCGAGACCATGCTGGCGCCCGTGCGCTGGGACGAGGGAGCATGGCCCGTAGTCAACGCCAACGGCACCGTCGACACCCTCATGCATGCCGCCACGCTACCCGCTGTGCCGGTGCGCGCCGAGGCCACGGAGACCGACTTCCGCAAAGCCGACGCCCTCGGCTTCGAGTGGGTCTTCCTGTGCAATCCGCATACTGAAAACTACTTGCTCACGCGCCGCGGACTTACGCTCAAGGCCACTCCCATAGGCCTCGATGACGAGGGCAGCCCCACATGGACGGGACGCCGCCAGCGCTCGCACGACGCCGTATGCACCACTACGATGCAACTGCTGCCCGGCGCCGCGGCGGGAACGCGTGCCGGCCTCACTGTGTACATGGAGCGCGGCAGCCACTACGACCTCTTCCTGGAGGCGCTGCCCGACGGCGGCCGCCAGGTGGTGTGCGAGCTGCGGCTCAACGCCATCACCCACCGATTCAGCCCCGTGGCCGTCAAGGACGACGGCTGGCTGCAGCTGCGGGTCGACGGCGAGGAGGACATGTACGTGTTCTCGCTGAGCACCGACGGCGGCCGCACCTTCTTTGAGCTGGGCCGCGCCAACGCGCGCTACCTCTCGACGGAGACTGCCGGTGGCTTCACGGGCATGACCATAGGCCTGTTTGCCGTAGGTCCCGATGGCGGAGAAGCCACCTTCCGAAGCTTCACCATGAAATAATGCTACAAACCTTGATAAACCCTATGAGAAAAATCTTTATCGCCGCACTCGCGGCACTGACCTTGCCTGCCGCGGCTGCCGTGGCGGGCAACTACAGCGTGAGCTCGCCCGACGGCGGGCTGCGCGTCGACGTGACAACGGGCCACGGGCCCATGACGTGGACCGTCAGCCTCGACGGCCATGAGGCGCTGCTGCCCTCGCCCATGGGGCTGCGCCTGGCCGACGGACGCGTGCTGGGCGACGACGCCCGGGTGCGCCGCACGTCGCGCCGCAGCGTCGACGAGACCTTCGCCACGCCCCACTATCGCCAGGCCGAGGTGCGCGACTGCTACAACGAGCTGACGCTGACCATGCGCGGCTACAGCGTGCAGCTGCGCGCCTACGACGACGCCGCTGCCTACCGCTTCGTGCTGACGGGCCGTGCCTCCGACAGCCTCACGGTGGCCGCCGACGAGGCCGCCTTCAACTTCGGCGCCTCGCGCCGCGCATGGCTGCCCTACAACAACGACCTGCGCAGCAGCGACTACCCCTACAGCTTCGCCTTCGAGTGCTACTACGACGAGGTGCCGCTGGGCGAGATGCCTGCCGACACCGTCAGCATCACGCCGCTGCTCGTTGAGCTGGACGGCGGCCGCAAGGCGCTCGTGATGGAAGGTATGCTCGAGAACTTCCCGGGCATGTTTCTGCGCCGCAGCGCCGACGGCGAGGGCCTGAAGGCCGAGCACGCACCTGTGCCGCTGCAGACCCGCGTGGGCGGTTTCAACGAGCTCAACCTGGTGCCCGTGGCCGGTGCCGACCACATAGCCCGCGTGGCCGGCAACGCCGTGCTGCCCTGGCGCGCCGTGGCCGTGACCTCCGACGACAGCCAGCTGCCCGCATCGACGCTGGCCATGCGCCTGAGCGAGCCCCTGCGCCTCGACGACACCTCGTGGATCAAGCCCGGCAAGGTGGCCTGGGACTGGTGGAACGACTGGGGCCTGACGGGCGTAGACTTCGAGGCAGGCATCAACACTGCCACCTACAAGCACTACATCGACTTTGCCACGCGCAAGGGCCTGCAGTACGTGATACTCGACGAAGGCTGGGCCAAGGACAACGGCGACATCCACGACATCAACCCCGACGTCGACCTCGCAGGCATCATCAACTATGCCCGCGGCAAGGGCATCGGCATCATCCTCTGGGCCACATGGCGACAGCTTAAGGACGACCCCGCCGGACTGATGCGCCACTTCGCCGACATGGGCGTGAAGGGCCTGAAAATCGACTTCTTCGACCGCGACGACCAGCCGCTCATCAGCTCGCTGGGCGAGATGGTGCGCCTCGCCGCCGACAACCATCTGCTGCTCGACCTGCACGGCATGCACCCCGTGGGCTGGCAGCGCCCCTATCCCAACCTCGTGAACTACGAGGGCGTGAAAGGCCTCGAAAACTACAAGTGGGGCGCCTACGGCCGTCCCGGCAACCCCGACCAGCTGCGCTACGACGTGACCATCCCCTTCATCCGCCAGGTGGCCGGTCCGCTTGACTACACCCCCGGCGCCATGCTCAACAGCACCGCCGCCTCCTACCGCCCGAGCAACGACGCCCCCATGAGCCTCGGCACACGCGCCCACCAGGCCGCCATGTACGTGGTTTATGACGGCACGCTGCAGATGATGGCCGACTCTCCCACGGCCTACGACCGCGAGCCCGACTGCGCCGACTTCATGGCCGCCGTGCCCACCACCTTCGACGAGTCGCGCGTGCTCGACGGCCGCGTGGGCGAGTACGTGGTGATAGCCCGCCGCAAGGGCGATGTGTGGTACGTCGGCGCCATGACCAACGGCAGCCCGCGGCAGCTCACCGTCGACACCTCGTCGTTCCTGACTCCCGGCCGCAGCTATGAGGCCACCGTCATGGCCGACGGCGTCAACGCAGCCAAGCACCCCGCGGACTACCGCATCACCCGCCTGCCATCCGTCGAGTCCGGACAGCCCATGTCCGTAAGCCTGGCGCCCGGTGGCGGCTGGGTAGCGGTATTCCGCTGACCGACGGCGCAAGGGATACGGGAATATCATTTCGTTATAATGCGGGAAGGTGCACATCATGTGCTTCTTTCCGCATTATAATAGGTTATTGCTATTATTTGTGTAATTTTGTATCGCTGTTTCAGGGAGGAATTTCAATTTCTTCTCCGACCATAAATAAAAGCACACATGCACAGACTGATATACATATTGTTATTGCTCGGGGCCGTGCATCTCGCTTCCTGCTCTCGCGACGGCGGCGCCATCGCCGAGATGGAGCGCGCCGAAGCGCTCATGGATTCGCTGCCCGACTCGGCCCTCGCCGTAATGCGCGGCATCGACCCGCGCAGCCTGCACGGCTCGGATGCACGCGCCCTGTATGCCCTGACAATGAGCCGCGCGCTGGACCGCAACGACATCCACGTGGCCTCCGACAGCATCATCGCTCCTGCCGTAGGCCACTACCGCCCCGACCGCGACCCGCTGCGCCACACCATGACGCAGTATTACCTCGGACGCACCCTCTTTCATGCCGGCGACTACGGCAACAGCATCATCGCCTATCTTGAAGGCCTCGAAACGGCAAAGAACGACTCCCTTTTCTTCTGGGCCGGCATGAATGCCCGCGGTGTGATGCAGAATTTCAACCGCACAGATAACGGTGCCCAGGAATTGGAATATGCAGTGCGCTCATGTGATTATTTTAGTAAAACACCAAAGAAATTGCACTCACTTTACGCGCAATTAGATGAGGGAGCCGCATTGTTTAATTGTGGCAGAGAAAGTGAGGCATTGAAAGTGTTTGAAGTTATAGAATATAGAAGTATAGCAGATAAAGACAGCGCTATTTGGGCTGAGGCTGTCGGTAACAAAATTAAAGTTTTGTATCTATCGGATAATCCAGAGGGAGCAGTAGAGACCGCAAATAGTCTGATAAGTAGCGGCCTTGCACAGATTCAAGATTCTGTCTTTTATGCAATGAGTTTATTGCAACTGGGTGATTTGAATTCAGCTAAAAAAATATTGCTTTCGCTTGAAGGTAAAATTCCGTCATATCAACAGACGATTAATTATAAGGTGTCTAAAGCGGAAAATCGATTGACAGACGCAATGACGGCATTGGAAAAAATCAACGAAAGCAATTACAACGATTACTTTCAAAGATATAGAGAAGACCTTTCTTTTGACATAATAGCGTATTACGATCAACAAAAAAATCTTAAGAGTGAATCATTGAAGACCTCCAATCAGCTATTGGTAGTGCTTGCTTTGCTGGTCTTTATGTGCTTAGCTCTTATTTTGATACTTTACTTGTATTATAGGAATATTCGCAAACGACAGAGCGAGCGTTGCATTATTTTGGCTGAGGAGTTAAGGCAGCTGTATTTAGAGAAAGAGGAAAAAGGAAATCAAATACAAACAGCATTATTTGAGTTGCTTCGACATCGGTATGCATTGGTTGATAGCCTTTGTTTGTCGTTGACTTCTAATAGTGAAAGCGAGGCTCAGGAAAAAATCTTAAGCAAGGAATTGTCTAAAATTGTAAAATCATTTATAGGTAGTAACAATGGTTATGATGAGTTAGAAAAAGTAGTAAACCAATATTGTGGAAATGTATTTTCAGATTTTAGAAAGGATTTACCTTCCGTGACGGAGAAGGAATATCATTTATTCATGCTTTCGGCCCTGCATTTTTCCCCGAATGTAATTGCTTTGTTTATGTCCGAGAACCGTGTCTCCAATGTGTATAACCGTAAGCGACATCTTAAAGATAAGATAAAGAGACTGGATGTAGAGCGTGCTAAACGATATTTTAGTATGATGGACTGATTTTTATGTTGGCAAAACGCATAAAAGTATCCATAATAACGCTTTGAGAAACAGTGCTTTGATGAGGGCGCCAAATTTAGCAATTTGGCGCCATTCTAATGTGCAGATATACAGTATGTTATATGTGCTGAACGCCAAAAGATTTTTATCTGAAAATTTGGATGCTGTTAGGATGAAGCGTAAATTTGCTGAAAAAATAAGTCATATGAAGAGATTCCTCAGTTCAATTTGTATTCTAATAACTGCATGTGCCATGTCTTATCAGGTGGTGGCGTCTGATGCAAAAAAGTATACTACTATAGTAAAAATCAAAACTACTAACGGGCGTCCATCTGCTCCCTCGTATAAAGTAATAAACATATGTGTTAACGGCAGCATACTCATCTTCGACCTCCCGGAATATGTCGAGTACATGACGGTGGAACTAAAGCAGGGCGACGCGGTGGTGCTCACCGGTATGGTGGATCATGAGGATGCCTCGCTCGACGTCGCAGGACTGCACGGCGAGTACGAAATACTCTGCCGCACCGACGGCAACCAGCTCTTCGCCGGCAATATCGAACTATAAAATCACATACAACAAATGGAGGTATCCGAAAATCCATAATAGAGTAGGAAATAACAAATACATCAAAGTCATGAAGGCAGAAATGTACAAAACTGATTCAACCGTTGTGCTCAGTGAGGCACAATTGCTGACTGTACGGGGTGGTGGTGATGATGGTGGCATCACTATCATGAAAGGCGAAACCATTTGCGTAATGAATAGTATTTGCTTCAAGTGCCAGAAATGCGATAATTGCAGCAAGTGCGAAAACTGTGGCTTGAAAGGCTACAAATGCGGCATTGAAGTAAAGAATATCTCGGAATGCTAAAGAAAATGTTACAGGTTGTTCAAGTGGTATCAAGCAGATACAACCTAAATAACCTGTAACTATAATCTCATACCCCACTCATCCTAATAATGAAGCTAAATCGATATACTTACGTAGTCCCATTCAATGATGAGAAAAAAATCATCTTCAATGGGTTAAATCAGGACTTCATAATCATTGAAAATGAGGAACTGCCATCCTATATGGCAATAATGAATAATCCTGATAAATACATGTCAAGCCATCCTCGTATTGTCAGCCGACTAAAAAATAGAGGATTTATCTTAGACGATAAGATTGACCCAAAAATATTTTTGCAGTATCAAAGAAAGCATTTCATAGATGCACCCGTGTACAAGTCAGTAATACTGCCTACATTTGAGTGTAATTATAAATGTTGGTATTGCATCCAGAAACATACGCCGCTGAAACTCGACGAAGAAAAGCTAAATCTTATCGTCAAACATGACAAAAAGTATCTTGTTGAAAACAACATCAAGGAGTATATATTGTCATGGTTTGGTGGTGAGCCGCTGACACAGCCTGATATAGTGGTGCGAATTTCCCAAGAGATGAAGAACTTTTGTGAAGAACACAATATTGTATTTACCGGTGCTGCAACTACCAACGGGGCATTGCTTAACACAGAGCTTATAGCAAAGCTTAATGATTGTGGAATAAATCATTACCAAATTGCTATAGATGGTGATGAAATCACACATAACAGGGTTAAACATGATTCCTTAAGTGAATCCTCGTTTGCTCTAATCATGGGTAATATCTGTAATGTTGCCCAATCCAACAAAGATGCACGCATTACTTTACGTGTTAACTATACGATTGAGATACTTCGTAACAAACGTATAGTTGATGACGTTTTGAAATATATTCCTGTTGAAATCAGGAAACAGATCATAGTCGATTTGCAACGTGTGTGGCAGATAAAGGAAAATCTTGTGCCAATGGATGATCTCATATGGCTACAGAATGCTTTCGCAAGCAATGGCTTTTATCTTGAGAGTTCGCATATTTTCGCAATTTGCTATGTAGAAAAGAAACATTATAACATGTTCTACTACAATGGAGGCGTGGAAAAATGTGACAAACGCACTCCTGATACTCTCCGTGGTTACATTAACGAAGACGGAGATGTGGTCTGGAAAGAGAAGCCGCTGTTCCCTGATTACGATCTGTTTGCCAAGGACTGTGTGTGCTCTGATTGCGATTATTATCCGTTATGTCTCAGCGGTTGTCCGGTGGAAAGAGAAAATGAAATCGCCAAAAATCCGGATAAAAAAATAGTATGCGGATTCGGAGACGATTACAGTATCCTCGAAACACGTATTCGTGATTATTGCTGGCGTGTATACCACAATCTCAAATATAAATTGTACGAAAAATAGCATAAGATAGTTCAAAAACGGGATTAATATGCTATCTTTGCCGCAATAATCAATCAAACACTTTTGTTATGCTAAAATCTATCTATACAATTGTGTTTTTTGCCATCGCGCTGCCTGCGGTGGCGCAGGAGCCTGAAAGTGGAGAAGCCGGAGAGACGCCGCAGCAGACGCACGAGCTTAACGAGGTGGTCGTGACGGAAGCGCCTGTGGTGCGCGAGGCCGGAAAGGACAGCTACATCATCACTCCCGAGTTGCGCGAGGGCACTATGAGCGCCGCACAGCTTATGAGGCGCCTGAAAGGCTTTGTGGTTGACCCGATTTCTGAAAGCGTGAGCATAGCAAAGGACAAGGATATACCGGTGGTGGTGAACGACAAGGAGGTAACACACAAATACGCCATGTCGCTCAATCCCGAGCGCATCAAGCGCATCGAGGTGCTCCGCTATCCTGCGGGCCGCTTTTCGGGCATTCCTATACTTATAAACATAGTGCTGAACAGCAATTATATAGGCACGGACGGTTCGCTGTATGCGACGGCCGACGCGGTGCTCAACGGCAGCGCCACCAACTCGCAGAGCGCAGGCGCCAATGTGGTGTCGTCGTTCGGACGCTGGAGCGTGTTCGGTACGGCCCAGTTCGAGCACAACCTGCAATACAACTCCCGCGGCTACGAGCTTCATGCCGGCGAGGCGGCCGAGGAGGTGTTTCCGCTACCAACACCGTCGCAGGCAAATGTGCGCATCAGGCAGAGCGCGCCGGTGTTCGTGGCGGGCGCCGACTACCGCATCAGCAACCGGCACACGCTCTCGGCGCAGTCGATCCTCATTCTGGCGGACGCGAACATGCGTGAGCGCACACGCGACCTGAACACCGACGACTACGATTCGCGCAACAGCATCACGAGCCTGTTCTATCAGGGTCAGCCCTCCGACAGGCTGAGCCTCAACGCCGAGCTGAGCTACAACTACTACGACATCAACGACCGCTTTGACTACTCCTTAGAGTCGGGCGACGCCTACTCGTCGTCGCACTTCGACGGCACCAAAAATTATGTCAACGCCAACGGCGGCGCCTCTTACAGCCTAAGCGACCGATGGAACATCTCGGCATGGTACGGCTACACGTGGCGCGACTACAGCAACCGGTCGCGCTCGGCCGACGGTGCCCGCTATTACTTCAAGGAGCAGCGCCTCCGTCCGCAGGCCACCGTAAGCTACAACAACGGACGCAATCTCAGCGTCCGGGCCACGGCAGGGCTGCTGCACGTCGTCTCCGACAATATCGGAAACCATGCCGCCCACACCTCGTTCATGCCCGTGGCGCAGATATACTATGCTCCCGTGAAGAAGCTGAATCTGCTGCTGCACTATGGCGGCAGCTCGTCGTATCCCTCGCTTGAGATGCTGTCGCCCAACGCCGTGACCGTCATAAAAGGCCTCTCCACGCGAGGCAATCCCGACCTGCGGGCGCAGGTTATGCACAACGCGGCCGCGGAGCTGACCTTCCTTGATGACTTCAAAGTCGCCTATTCCTACTACTTCGGCGGCGACTCCTGGACGCCGTACTACTCGCTGATGCCCGACGGCACGGCGATGCGCACGAACGTCAACGCCGACTATTCCAACCAGTATTTAGGCGTGAGCTACAGCGGCCGCCCGCTGAAGCATGTGCGGCTCAACGTGACGCTCAATTATCAGTGGCAACATCTGAAGGCCGACGGCGAGCCGCGCCGCAGCGGCCGCATGTGGTACGCCGACATAGATGTGAACTGGGACATCGCGGGCAGCGGCTGGAACGCCATGGCGGGCTTGTTCGTACGCAACAGCCACGAGCCGCTGCTTCAGGGACGCAAAGTCAGCAACGTCAACAGCGTGTCGCTGTCGCTGCAGAAAAACTTCCTGAACAACCGCCTCTCGGCCGCCGTGCAGACCTATTTCTGCCCGGGGCTCCTTTCTCGCCGCGACGAAACCCGCGTGAATATACCCGGATTCTCCTATAAGCGCTACACCGACGCACGCATACGTGCGCCTTACGTCGGGATGAGTCTGAGCTACTCGTTCGGCCAGGGCAAGTCGCGCAAGGCCGACAACGATCCCACCTACGACAGCGAGAAGTGATTTCTCTCAGGCCATGCACCGCCGCTTCCCGTTCGTAAAACAACTCGACTCCATGCAGTGCGGTGCGGCGTGCGTGGCCATGATATGCCGCAGTTTCGGCCGGGATTACAGTCTGCGCTTTATCTCGCAGCTATGCCGCCCCACGGCCGAGGGCGCCTCGATGCTCGGAATAAAGGACTGTGCCGAGGCTCTGCATCTGAGAGCTACGGCGGTAAGATGCTCCGTGCGGGCTTTGAGGGAGTTGCCGTTACCATGTGTGCTGCACTGGGACCACAATCATTTCGTCGTGCTGTACGATGTCTGGCACAGACGAAGCGGATGGGTCTACCGGATAGCCGACCCCGCGAAAGGACATATCTGCTGCGGCGAGAAGGAACTGGCTGCACATTGGTGTGCCGGTGAGTCGGCCGAGGGGATAGCTATGAGTGTGACGCCTGACGATGGCTTCGGGTCGGTGGAGGATGCCGGCAGCCGTAATGCCCGTTCGTTCCGTTTTCTGTTATCCTACCTTTCGCGGTTCCGCGGGAAGATTGCCGTAATAGCGCTGATGCTGCTGGCCGGCAGTCTGATGCAGCTCCTGATGCCGTTTCTGATGCAGCTGATAGTGGACGAGGGTATCCGCCGCCGGAGTATAAGCATAATATGGCTGATATTGCTCGGCGAGCTTATTATTGTGGCGGGAAGCACGGTGGCGAATTTCGTGCGCAGCAGACTTTCGCTTGTCATATCCATGCATATCAATGTCTCGCTCGTAAGCGATTTCTTTGCCAAGCTGTTGCGGCTGCCTATGCCTTTCTTTGAGACTAAACTGATGGGCGACCTTTTGCAGCGTATATCGGATCACGGACGTGTGCAGACATTTCTCACCGGGGAAGTCCTCGGCATGGTGTTTACTTTGCTGACTTTCGTAATATTCAGTGTGGTCCTTTTCAGCTACGATGCGTTGCTGTTCGCAGTATTTATTGCCGGCTCGGTAGTTTACGGAGTGTGGATTGCTCTGTTTCTGGAGAGACGCAAGGTGCTGGATTATGAATTGTTCCGACAGTCATCGAAAAATCAGAGCAAGACGTTCCGTTTTATAACGACGATGCAGGAGATCAAGTTGCAGAACTGCGAGGAACGGCGCACTGCCGAGTGGGAGCAAAGTCAGGCAGGGGTGTTCGACGTGCAGATGAAAGCTTTGAAACTCCAGCAGCGTCAGGAGGCCGGAGCCGTAGCGATTAATGAGGCGAAGAATATTGTCCTGACTGTCCTGGCCGCTTTAGCAGTTATCCGGGGCGAAATGACTCTTGGCGCCATGCTTGCCGTGCAATATATTATCGGGCAGCTCAATTCGCCGGTTGAGCAGTTTATGTCGTTTGTGTATTCGGTGCAGGATGTGCGTATTTCGCTTGAACGTATCAACGAGGTACATTGCAGCGCTGAGGAGGAGAATGGGGAAGATGCTGTCGCGTCGTTTGCTCCGGATGTCCCGCGGGAGATAGTTTTTGACGACGTATGTTTCAAGTACGACGCACATGCCTTGAATGATACAATCAGCCATGTGTCGGTTACGATTCCGCAGGGTGGCGTCACTGCCATTGTAGGAGCCTCGGGAAGCGGCAAGACAACCCTTGTGAAGCTTATGTTGGGCTACTATCCCCTGGGGGCGGGGCGTATCGCTGTGGCCGGCCGCGACCTCTGCGATTACAACATGAAGTGGTGGCGAAGCCGTTGCGGAGTGGTGATGCAGGATGGCATAATCTTTTCCGATACAATAGCACGTAACATTGCTGCAGCCGACGGCGAGATAGACCTCGCACGCCTCGAAACCGCCGCACGGGTAGCCTGTATTCTTGATTATATCGAGGGGCTGCCGCTGGGCTGGGACACGGTCATAGGTCCTGACGGAACCGGATTGAGTCAGGGGCAGAAGCAAAGAATACTTATAGCCCGTGCCGTCTACCGCAGTCCTGAATTTATATTTCTTGATGAAGCCACCAATTCTCTTGATGCGTTGAACGAGAGGGCTATTGTTGAGAATCTTGCTGACTTTTACAAGGGGCGCACGGTGGTGGTAGTGGCCCACAGACTTTCAACGGTGCGCGATGCCGACAATATAGTCGTGATGGAGTCGGGCCGGGTGGCCGAACAGGGCACGCATGCACAGCTGACCTCGATGCGAGGCCGCTATTATGAGCTTGTTCGGAATCAGTTGGAACTCGGTGCGTGATTATTCTACATCTCCACGACAGTGATGCCGGCGCCGCCGAGGCGCACGTCCTCGTCGCGGAAGGCACGGACGCCGTGGACGGTGGCGAGGTACTGGCGGATGTACTGACGGAGGGCGCCGGTGCCGGTGCCGTGGAGTATGCGCACACGCTGCGCGTTGAACTGGAGGGCGTCGTCGATGAAGTAGGTGACGGCCTGGACGGCCTCGTCGGCGCGCATGCCGCGGACGTCGATTTCGGGCTTGAAGCGCAGCTGGCGCTCGCGTATGTCGTCGCTGGTGGAGGCGCTGACGAACGATGCGGCTTTGGCGCCCGACGGCGCCTTGCGCAGGGTGGGGGTGAGGCGCGAGAGGCGCACGGTGGTGCGCAGCTGGCCGAAGATGACGGTGGCGCTGTCGCCGCGTACGCTCTCGACGGTGCCGGGCTGCCCCGCGCCGTCGAGCAGTACGTTGTCGCCGGGAGCCATGGCCTTGGGCTTTTTGGGCGCTGCCGGTGTGGCCTCGGGACGCTTGTGGCGGGTGCGTGGCGCGCGGGCCGTAAGGGGATGGTCGGTGTCGGCGTCCTTCATTTCGCCCGAGAGGCGCGTGCGCTCCTCGGCGAGGCGCTGGCGGGCCTCCATGGTGGCCTTGCGCTCGGCCTGGGCGCGGCGGATGTCGTGAATGGTGCGCTCGATGGCGGCGTTGCTGTCTTCGAGGATGCGGCGCGCCTCGGCGCGTGCGTCCTCGATGATCTCGCGGCGCTGGCGGCGCAGGGTGTCGGCGTCGGCCTCGTAGCGGGCGAGGGTCTCTTCGAGGCGTTTTTCCTTGCGGCGTATCTCGGTACGCTTGTTCTCCCAGTAGCGTTTGTCGCGGGTGATGTCGAGGAGGTACTTGTCGAGGTTGACGTAGTCGCTGCCCACTATCTGCTCGGCGTCGGCGATGACGTCGTCGGGGAGGCCCGTCTTGCGGGCTATCTCCACGGCGAAGGAACTGCCGGGGTGGCCTATGAGCAGGCGGAACTGAGGCTGCATGAGCTGGCGGTCGTAGAGCATCGAGCCGTTGATGAGGCCGGGCGTGTCCTCGGCGAAGTGCTTGAGGTTCTGGAAGTGGGTGGTGACGACGCCCCACATGCCCTGGGCGTTGAAGCGTCCGAGTATGGCCTGGGCTATGGCGCCGCCTATCTGCGGCTCTGTGCCGGCGCCGAACTCGTCGATGAGCATGAGCGTGCGGCCGTCGCCCCGCTGCAGGAAGTGCTTCATGTTGCGCAGGTGCGAGGAGTAGGTGCTGAGGTCGTCCTCGATGCTCTGGTCGTCGCCTATGTCGATGAAGATGCTGCGGAAGACGCCCATGTGCGAGTTCTCGTAGACGGGCGGCAGCAGTCCGCACTGCATCATGTACTGGACGATGCTTACGGTCTTGAGCGTGACGGATTTGCCGCCGGCGTTGGGTCCCGAGATGACGAGAATGCGCGCGTCGGGGGCGGCGAGGGTGATGTCCAGGGGCACGATTTCCTTGTCCTGGCGCGCGAGCGACGCCTGGAGCACGGGGTGGCAGGCGTGGTGCCAGTCCATGTCCGGGTCGGGAACGAGAGCCGGGAGGTGGGCGTCGGTCAGGGCGGCGTAGGCTGCCTTTGCGTGGATGAAGTCGAGGAGTCCGAGTGTGTCGAGATTGTCGAGGATGGATGGGATGTCGGGGCGCAGACGGTCGGCCATGGCTGTGAGCAGACGGGTGACTTCTCGGCGCTCGCGCATCTGGAGCTCGCGCAGACGGTTATTGGCCTCGACGATTTCGGCCGGTTCTATGAATACAGTTTTGCCCGAGGCCGACTCGTCGTGCACGATGCCCGGGATGCGGCGCTTGTTGGCCGGAGCGACGGGGACGGTGAGGCGTCCGTCGCGCACCGCCGGAGTGGCGTCGGCTTCGACCCATCCCTCCTGCACGGCCCGGGCCATGACGCGGCGCATGGCTCCGGCTATCACGCCGTTCATCGAGGCGAGGGAGCGTCGGATTTCGGCCAGCTCGGGCGAGGCGTTGTCGCGCACGTTGCCCCAGCGGTCGAGCAGCGAGTCGATGGCCCGCGCGGCATCGTTCATGGGCCAGAGGCCGACGGCCACGGCGTCGAGCGCGGGCAGGTCGGACCGGCCTTCGTCGTCGCGGCGGCGGGCGAAGAAGGCGTGGAGGTCGGCCACGGTGGCGAGGACTGTCCTGAGCCGCATCAGCTCGGGTGTCGGCATGAAGGCACCCTGCACGCGTATGCCGCGCAGGGCGTCGCGCATGTCGTGGATGGCGCCGAGGCGGAAGTCGCTGTCGGCCGTGGTGAGGGTCTTCATCTCGGCTACCTCGTCGAGGTGCCGCTTCACGGTGGCGAAATCGTCGCTGAAAGCCATGGCGTCGGCCTGCTCCTGCCCCAGGGGGCTGGCGCACAATGCCGCCACGGCCTGCCGTACGCTGTCGAAGCCTACTTTCCTCTCAAAACTTGCGGGATAAATCATATGACTGTTGTTGGACTGCAAAATTACGAAAAAAGAATCTTTGCGTGAAACAAAAAGTCGCGCCGGCGTGTTGATTATGTACACGACGTGCAAAAACGACGTTCATCATATTGAAATCCACACAAGTTTAACAAATATTCAACTCTTATTTATTATGAAAGCCTTGAATGCTACTAATTTCGGAACCACCCGCGCATGGTGGGTTGTTCTTCTCGTCGGCATACTGCTGGTGATCGGCGGCTTTGCCTATTGGTTCTGGCCTGAAGCCGGCTATGCTGTGGCATCGCAGATTTTCGGATGGCTGTTGATTCTTGCCGGTACGGTTCAGTTGTGCGTGTCGGCCAGCGGTCGCGCCGCGCGTGGCTGGGGCTGGTGGCTCGCCGGCGGTATCGTCGACATTTTCATCGGCTTCGTGCTGGTGCGCAATGTGTTCCTGTCAGAGATGGTATTCCCGTATTTCCTGGCGTTCCTGTTCCTGTTCTGGGGCGTGGAAGCTCTTGTTGACGGCTGTGCCTACCGCGGCCACGCCCGCTACCGCTGGCTCAATGTGGTGAACGGTGTGCTACTCCTCCTCATCGGATTCTTCTTCATGGAGGCCGGCTGGGTAAGCAACATGTTCATGGTAAGCTTCCTGGTGAGCATCGCCTTCATCTATTGGGGCTTCACCATCGCCATCTCCGCCTACGAGCTTCGTCCCGTAGAGAAGTAAACCTTATTAGCCTTTCAGGGCTACAGCGAGGCGTCTTCCGCATCCGTTGCGGGCGATGTCTCGCTTTCGTCGTAGACGCTCTCCAGAATGATGCCTGCCAGCCGCATGCCGAAGATGGCCGTGGTGTGGCTCAGAGTGCCGTTGACGGCGGCTTTCGCTGCCGTCCAGCGGTCGGAGGCGTCGGAGGGAGAGGGCGCCTGAAGGCGGTTGTGCAGGCGCTCGGGGCTGTAGACGCACATCACCGGAGCCGACGGCATCCGCCCCCAGCGGCGGAATGTGGTGCGCAAGGCCCGCGCCAGGGGACAGCCCTGCACTTTGCGGAACTCGGCCACGGCTATCTGGCCGGCATGGACTTTCAGCGCCGCCCCCATGCTGGAGACGGTGCGGACGCCCGCGTCGGTGGCTGCGAGCAGCAGATGGGCCTTGCAGCGCAGAGAGTCTATGGCGTCGACCACGCAGTCGTAGGCCGTCAGGTCGAACTCGGCCGCGTTCTCCGGCGTGTAGGCGGCGCAGATGGCCCGGACGTCGCACTCCGGGTTGATGTCGAGTATTCGGCGGCGCATCACCTCGGTCTTGGCCTGTCCTATGGTTGAGTCGGCCGCCGGCAGCTGCCGGTTGCAGTTGCTCAGCGCCACATCGTCGCTGTCGACTATCGTAAGATGACCCACGCCCGCGCGGGCCAACGCCTCGGCGCACCACGAGCCGACGCCTCCCAGGCCGAAGATAATCACGCGCATGCCGGCGAGACGGCGCATCATTTCGTCGCCCGCAAGCAGCGCCATGCGCCCGAAACGCGAGTTAATGTCGTAATCCATGCTGTAAAAGGCGCCTCTTAGCCTATTTCGGCCAGACGCTCGTGTATGTGTTCTATATTCAGGGTGGCCTCGTCAAGCCATGCCGAGAGTTGCGGGAAATTTGTAAATCCAAAAGTCTCGGCAAGATCTTTCTTCTGTTTTGGCGTCATTGCATCGGGCGACGAAAAGGCTTCCCTCAGCTGAAGGTAAGACCAAATTCCGCCACAATCCTCAATGGGCTGGAAATCGCACTTCCATTTCGTGCAGACCGCGACATCTCCGTTGCGTTCCATCACCTCAAGTACTGTGACAGTGAAAATCCAGTCGTCACCGAAGTCGTAAGTGTATTCGAGCTTATCGCCCTTCTGGGCAAGGAAACCGGTCACGGGTGTTGCTTCTGCATCGTGAGTCCTGCTGTCGAGCCAACAATCCATATCGTCGTCATACTGTATGCTTATTGATAGGTCGGAATTGTATCTTCCACGTCCGAATCTCCACAAATGGCTGTCGTCAAAATTCATAACGGCCTGAATCGCATAGTGAAGCTGTAAGAAATTAAAATCAGCCGGTATCACTATTTCGCGCCACATCGGTGGCTTGGAGACATCTTTCATCTGTACTTTAAGCCTCAGTGACTTCTTATCGGCGTCAGGGATGGAGTCAGCCGTTTCACCGGCAATATGCGCCACGCAGCGTGAATCGTCGGTGAGACCATAGTCTTCGGCCATTGACCTGAGGAGGGCTGCTTGTTCTGCCCTCGTTTCGTCATTTTCCAAAAACGATGCGTATTCTTCAGGGGTTATGTTCATCTCCGCCATAGTGGTCATCAGCATCAGCTTCAGTTCGCTCAACTCGTCTGTTTCGCTGTCGTTTGTTGTTTCGCTGCGTTGCTGTTCTGTCCCGCAGGCTGTTCTGCCGTGTTTTCTAGCCATAATCCGATGTCATAAAATCATATCTGCAAATTTAACATTCTTTTCTGAAATTACTGTAAGTTTGATGCTGAATCAGAATTTTATTTTGTGATGTAGCTGAATATCATGAATAATATATACCTTTGTGCATAATATCCATCTTTCATATAATATATATGGGCTTAGACATTTATTCCGGCAAATTGGTTCGCTACTATAGTAACAATTGGGAAACCATCGTGCAGCAGTTGTCGAAAGAACAAGGTTATGAATGCAAAATAACTGACATCTTGGGACGTGAGAGAAAGGCAGTAGAAGATTGCGGGGAGGTCAGCCTTATTAGAAAGATAGTTAATGGATGGATTGACAATCTTGCTTCTGTAATTGACCCATCGCTTCGCAAACCGTTGTGGGACGAGTCGGCAGAAGATGAGTATTATACGGATAAACCGGACTGGGGAGCTTACGGTGCATTGTTAATGCTGCAAGCTTGTAGTTCCTTGAATCTTCCTTTGCCCGAGTACGTAGACGGCAGATGGTCCGCCGTGAATCATCCGATTGTCAAAGAAGCGAAGTCAAAAAACACGCACAACTCATTGCTTAAGGATGCAACTTTTTGGATTCCTGTTCAAAAAGAACTGATAATGGAGACAGCATTGCCGTCGGGAGCTAAGGCGACAATCTCTACAGTTCCGCTTTTGAAAAAAGAACTGGAGGAGCTGAATCAGAAGCTGTGGAAGGCCGATGAGGCTACTATCCTTTCCTGGAGAGACGATAATTACTACATACCGATAGAGCTGGAAAAGGAGAAAACGTTTTTCGGATTCATCCGTCGTATATGGAAAAGGCCGAAGGAGAGGTTTCGTACAGAGCAATTGGCTAAATGTGCCTATTCAATATTTTATGAAGCTGTTTGTTTTGCTGAAAGACATCATGTCCCGATATTATTGGATTATTAGAACCGGTATGGCGTTTGATTGATATGATGAATATCGCCGCTTCGGAAGTCGCTGCCGTCACTAAAATAAGCCAATAGTACGTATTCCCCGATTTATTTTGTATATTTGCAAGCGTAAATAATTCCCTCTTATGAAGATAGGTATCATCGTAGCCATGAGCAAGGAACTCGCCCTGCTCCTGCACAACATAGAAGACGAGTCGCGCGTCACCGTCAACAACCGCAATTTCTACATCGGCCGCATCGGGCGCCACGAGGTAGTTCTGGCACAATGCGGCATAGGCAAGGTGAATGCCGCTGTGGGCACGCTGACGCTCATCGAGAATTTTCATCCCTCGCTCATCATCAACACCGGCGTGGCCGGAGGCACGGGCGCCGGCGCGCGCGTGATGGATGTGGTGGCCGCCACGGCCGTGGCTTATCACGATGTGTGGTGCGGACCGGACACCGAGTGGGGGCAGGCCGCCGATTGCCCCCGTCTTTTCGAGTGTCCGCTGCCGGAGGCTGCTTTCCACGGACTTAATCTCAAGCGCGGACTCATTGCAAGCGGCGACATTTTCGTGAGCGATGCCGACACCGTGCGCCGCATACTCGACATATATCCGGACGCAGTGGCCGTGGACATGGAGTCGGCTGCCGTCGCCCAGGTGTGCTTCCTCAAGGATGTGCCCTGCGTGGTGCTGCGTGTGATAAGCGACACTCCCGGCGCGGCCGACAATGTGGCGCAGTACGCCAGCTTCTGGGACACCGCACCTACGTGTACCTTTGAGGCCGTAGGCGCTCTCATGAGCAAGCTCTGAGGCGCGGCGGCATGAAGGACATACCCGTAGCCCGCGGGCGCCGCTATCTTCTGGAGATGATAGCGCGGGGCGAGCACGAGAATCAGGATTTCAAGTACAGTATAGGAGACGCCTGCAAGATAGCCCGCAGCATATCGGCCTTCGCCAACCGTGGCGGCGGCCATCTGCTCATCGGCGTAAAGGACAACGGCGTCGTGGCCGGTGTGCGCAACGAGGAGGATGTGTACGTGGTGGAAGAGGCGGCGTCGCTGTACTGCCGTCCAGCCCAGCATATCGACTTCGCGGCGTTCCGCTACGACGAGCGCGCCGTCGTCATCCGCGCGTCGGTGGCAGCGTGTGTGTCGCGGCCCGTGATGGCCCGCGATGCCGACGGTTCGTGGAAGGCCTACTACCGCGTGGCCGACGAGAATATCCGGGCCCACCCGCTGATGGTCGAGGCCTGGCGCCGACGTTCGGTCGCAACGTGTATCGCGTTGCGCGAGGATTCGCCGGGCCGCGCGCTGCTGGCGCTGGTGGCGCGTACCGGCGCAGCCGGTGTGCGCCCGGAGGATGTCGCGCCGGCTCTCGGCATCAGCCGTCGCACGGCGTCGGCCCACATTGTGCGTCTTGCCGCCATGAGGATTCTCGATTTTGTCTATTCCGACGGCGAGTTCCGCGTGGTGGCCGCTGACAGTTCGGAGCATTAGCCGGCTGACCGGAACGAAGCGTAAAGAGCAATCTGAGTAAACTGATTCTGCTCGGTTTTTGCAGTTTTTGTGTTATTTTTTTGTCGATTGATAAAAAAATTATAATTTTGCAGCGATGCGCAGAGGCGCGTCGCTAAATATTTATTAGAAAACGTTTTGCTTTTCGCTCTTAGTTGATGAACCTGAGAAATTTTGAAACAAGAGAAGCGAGAAAAGGCAAGATGGTTTCTCACGCATATGCGTGGGCAGCTATTGGTGCATCCGCTTCTCATGGTTTTCTCAGGACCTATCAACTAAGGGTGTGGCAATTCAGCCCACGTTTTTTTCGTTTATAACAGGTGCAGTTGAGGGTTGCAGCCGCCAGGAAAGTTTTTTATTTATGTATAACAAACCAATCAGGAGCTTGGTCGTGCTGATGCTGGGAGCCGGTCTGCTGACATCGTCGTGCGCCACGCTGTTCACCAAGTCACGGCAGGAAATCCAGTTCAAAGGAGTACCCGGCACTGTTGTAATCGACAAAAAGAAAAATCAGCCCATTGCCGAAATCGGGTCCAACGGCTTTGCGCGCGCCGAGGTGCGCAAGCAGTTGGGCAAGAAAGAGCTGCGTGCCACCAGAGACGGCTATCAGCCAGCCGACTATGCCCTGGAGACAAAGATGCAGGGATGGTTCTGGGGCAACCTGATTCTCGGCGGCATTCCCGGTATGGCTATCGATGCCGCCACGGGCAAGATGAAGAAGTATAAGACCGACGTTCTCGACGTCACCCTCATGCCGCTGGAGGGCCAGGAGGAGGTGACGGAGGAGATTGTAGTGCCCAATCTGCCTCAGACCGTGAGCCGCGAGAATCCTGGTGTCACGGATGCTGAGAAGGCCATAATCCGCTGGTACATCGACTCTGACCCTCGTGGTGCGCGTGTCTACTGGCGTGTCATCTCCAACGTACCCGCCGAGGTGCACAATACCAACGAGACATATCTCACGACCACTCCTATCGAGGAAACCCGCAGCTTCAACATCCCGGGCCTCAATTACGACAACGCACAGGCCGTGACGGTAGAGATCAAGCTCACGAAGCGCGGCTATGAGGACCAGGTGAAGCGCTATAATGTGCGCCAGGCCCTCGACCAGCAGGAAATCAGCGGTTTCTTCGAACTTGTGCCCAAAACCAATTAATCAGATAACATGAAAAATTTCATCAAGTCGGCAGCGGCTTTCGGGCTGTTGCTGTGCATGTCGGCAGCCGGATTCGGCGCGCATGCCAAGAATTTCACTATCGTGGTAAACAGCGACCCCGAGGAGGCCGAGGTGTATCTTAACGGCACGATGGTGGCGAACTCCACACCGGCCGTGATTGAGGTGGACAAGAAGACGGCCGCCAAGACCATGATAATCCAGGTGCGCAAGGAAGGATACGAAAACAAGTCCGCCACGGTGTCCTACACGGCCAAACAGCTCAAGGCCAATCCGGTGCTGTATCTCAAAATGAAGAGGAAGGCGTCGGCCGCAGCCGCCAACCGTCCGTCGGCTGCCGACCCGACGGTGACCGTAGCCGAAAGCCGTCAGCGCGTCGACCGCCACAACCCCGGAACCACCGGCATGGAGCAGGCCATAATACGCTGGTTCTTCGATTCCGATCCACGCGGTGCCCGCATCTTCTGGCGAGTCATATCCAGTGTGCCCGCTGAGGTGAAGAATACCAACGAGACGTATCTCACGACAACCCCTCTGGAGGAAACCCGCAGTTTCAATATCCAGGGTCTCACCTACAACAATTCGCGCGATGTGACGGTGGAAATCAAGGTCTCGAAACGCGGTTATGAGGATCAGGTGAAGCGTTTTAACGTACGCCAGGCGCTCGACCAGCAGGAAATCAGCGGTTTCTTTGAGCTTGTGCCGAAGGAGACCAAGAAAGAGGAGTGACAGTCTTATCCTTTATGTGAGGCGGGGAGCATACGTCGGGCCTGAAGTGCCGGACTGCGGGGCTCCCCGTTTTTTTAATTTATAGTATAGGTAAGAGAGTGGCTGTGAGGGTGGGAAACAGTTCCCTCTTACCTGTCAACTCTCAACTATAAACTAAAAAGCAGCCTTAGCGGGCTGCTTTTGCGGAAAGAGAGGGATTCGAACCCCCGGAGGTGTGACCCTCAACGGTTTTCAAGACCGCCGCAATCGACCACTCTGCCATCTTTCCTGAGAGCGTTTGCGGTTGCAAAGGTAGTGATTTGTCGCGGTATATGCAAATTTTGTACAATCAAAAAAGGGGATGCGCCGAAACGCATCCCCTCGCTGAACCTATGATTTAAACCTTATTTCACAAGTACTTTTGTGACGTTGTTGCCCTGACGGCGGATGTAGATGCCGCCGGCAGCGGGATTGATGACGCGTACGCCCTGGAGGTTGAAGTACTCTACAGGTTCGTTGGCGTCGGCGTTGATGTCGAGGATGCTGTTCTGCTTCTCGACGGTGACGGTGCAGGTGGCCTTGCTGCCGCAGTAGTCGGCTGTGATGACGGCTTCGCCTTCCGCAACGGCTGTCACGAGGCCTTCGGCGTCGACTGTGGCGACAGTCTCATCGCTGCTGGTCCATACTACCTTGCCGTTGGGCAGGATATGTTCGCCGGTGACGGTGGCGGTGAGCTGCAGGGTCTCCTCTTCCTTGAGGCTGCCTTCGGTCTTGTCGAGAGCGACTTCGGCGGGAGCGTAATACATCAGGTTGACATACCAGAAGCAGATGCTGGTGACGTCGGCGGTGCAGGTGAAGGTGACGCTTTCTACGCCGGTTTCCTTGTCGGCCTCGTCGGGCTGCCAGGAGGAACCGTCCACTGCGCCGGTATCGACGGTCACTTTATCGGCAAAAGTGACAAGTGCGGGTGTGCTGGGAGAGGGCGAGCCGCTGACACTGAGGATGCGTACGTTCGGGTCGGTGACCTTGAAAGAGAAGGTACTGCCCTCCAGAGGCATCGGCGCATTGTTGATCTTGGCATTGCTAATGAACATCTCCACATTCTTGCCCTTGGCTGTGAAGTCGGTGACGGTGTCGCCTGCGGGGAAACCGTATTTGGCTTTCCAGTCGCCGTAATAGTAGTCGAAGGTGTATTTGACCTTGCCGTAGTTGAGCACGGTGAATTCCTGCGAGCACTGCATTGCGGGATAGGGGCTGCCTGCGGGAGGAGTCATGGAGCCATTGATGGTGACTTTGCCGGGATTGCCGGTGAAGGTGACGGTAACTACGGCGTTGTATTCATCGCTGGGTTCGATGGTGGCGATTTCGGGGTCGCTGGTTGAGAAACTGTACGTGTAGCTGTTGTCGAAGAGTACGTCCCAGTCGGATTCACCGCCGGGGAGCTTTATCTCGGCGCACATCTCATAGGGTGCTTGGCCGGGGGCAACGGCTTCGGGGTCTATGGGCTCGGACCAGGGACCGAATTTCAGGGTGGGCTCGGCGTAGTCCTTGACGGTGACGGGGATTTCAACCCTTACCTCGGGATTGGCCGTGAGGTAAGCCACGACAGTGGCTGTGCCTTCCTTTTGGGGGGATACTTCTGTGTTGTAGAACGGAATGCGGGTGGAGGGCTTGTAGGTGTAGAGTTTGACGGTGCCGGCGGGGTCCTCGTTTTCGGCCACTATGCTCACGACTGCGTCCTCGGGCACGGTATGGAAGATGAGACGGGGAGCGCTGTCGCCGAGGTACATCTCGATGCTTTCGGCCTTATTGCCGCCTTTCTCGAAGACGGCCGTGATGGAGGCGTTGGCCTTCTCCTTGACGGTGACTGCGCACTCGGCGAAGGCGTCGGCAGTGGCGGCCTTGATGGTGGCGGTGCCGGGTGCGACGGCGGTCACCTTACCGTTGGCGTCGACGGTTGCAACGGCGGGGTCGGAGCTGGTCCAGGTGAGTTCGGCGCTTGCCGGCACGACTGTGGCGGCAAGGGTGGCATCCTGACCGACCTCAAGGCTGAGCTCGGTTTTATCGAGGGTGACGCTGGCTTCGGGCTGCGGTGCTTCGGGCATGTCGGCGGGAAGCACTACCTTGACACCGCTGATGTTGACGAAGCCGCCCTGTACCACGAGATTCTTGCTGAACGAGTTGATTTCGTTCATGGTCGACTCGGTGAGATGCAGGATGCTATAGCCGTCTTCCTCGGTTACGAGCTTTTCTGTGAACTGGCACCAGGTGTATTGGCTGGCTGCATCGCCCTGATGGAGGAAGTCGATGTAGTACTGCTTGTTGGGCATACCGGTGTAGTCCACGCGTATGCCGCCGCCAACTTCGCCGCCGGCAGCCACTATGGCGTCGTAGGAGAATTCAACGGATCCGGATTCTGTGTCGATGGTGACGGGGTCGCGCAGCAATATGGTCGGGTCGACTGGGCCGGAAGGCGACCGGTAGACAACTTTTGTCACCGTGATTTCGTTGCCGGCAAAGCCGAATCCCTCGGTTTTCATGGTTGCCACGTCGTCGGCTGTCATCGGACCGAAGGTTACGGACGTCTGTGTGCGCGGATACCCCTTGGCGTCGCCCCAGCTGAAGTTGCCCCAGTCTGGCTGCATCAGCTTCATGGAGGTATAAGAGCCTGAAGCATCGCAGGTTATTGAAACGACGATGTCGGCTCCTTCTTCAAAATTCTGGCATTGGGTTGCTGTGATGGTCGGTGCGCAGCTCCATCCCAGGCGCTGGCTTCCTTCCCAAAGAACTGTCTCGGTGGCCGAGGCTGTCATCGCGCCGAAAAGGGCTGCGAGACCGAGTAAAAGTTTTTTCATGTACGATGAAGGTATTAGTTTTGGTAAATTGTCGGTCGGACGTTTTGTCCGCCGCAAATGTACCTCCACTTTTACCCCCCCCCAAAATTTTTAACGGTTGTTAACAGTTTTAAAATGTTATCAAAAAGTATATGATTTGTTTACGGCGCTATCAATCAGTATGTTGGATGTGCGCTAAATTCGGACAAAAGCAAACCGCCGATGCCCCAAATTCATTTTTGGGACATCGGCGGCAGTACAGAAGTTGTAGCTTGAGGGGGCGTCAGCGGTGGCAGAGGGCCAGCGCCTCGCGGCATTTGTCGGAGATGTAGGTCCAGTCGGCGGCGGCGATGCGGTCCTTGGGGAAGAGCTTGGAACCCATGCCCACGCAGAAAGCGCCTGCGGTGAACCATGCGTTGAGGTTGTCTGCATTGGGCTCTACGCCTCCGGTTACCATCAGCTTGCTCCAGGGCATGGGTGCGAGCAATCCTTTTACGAATTTTGGCCCGAGAACGTCGCCGGGGAACACCTTGCATAGCTCGCATCCGGCCTCCTGGGCGAGGCCTACCTCCGAGATGCTTCCGCAGCCGGGGGTGTAGGGGACCTGACGGCGGTTGCACACGCGTGCGACTTCGGGGTTGAACAGCGGGCCCACCACGAAGCATGCACCCAGCTGCATGTAGAGCGCGGCTGTGGCCGGGTCGACTATGCTGCCGACGCCGAGGGCCATGTCGGGGCACTCCGTGGCGGCCCATTTTACGAGGGGGCCGAACACCTCGTGGGCGAAGTCGCCGCGGTTGGTGAACTCGAAGGCACGTACGCCGCCGGCGTAGCATGCCTTGACTACGGCCTTGGCCGTGTCGAGGTCGTTGTGGTAGAACACGGGCACCATGGGCGCCTGCGCTATCTTGGCCATGACGGCCTGTTTGTCGAATCTTGCCATGATTTGGTCTTTTGGGGTTTATAGTTTATGGTTTAAGGTTTAGATAATACATTGTCTAAACGTGGGGCTTATTGTTTAGTAGCGTCCAACATTGAGCGACGATATGCCGAAAGCTGTCGCGCGAGTTCTTCCGCCAGAGGTCGTATCTCGTCCATATCGGTGTCTTCCGCCATGCCGAGGTCAATTGCCAGACTAATCTGGCATATTACTTCCATAAGGGAGCCATACGCAATCTCTATGAAGTGAACTTTTTCTTTCTTTGAGACGCGTCCGGTACCCTCTGCGATATTGGATGCTACCGACACTGCGGCCCGGCGCAACTGGTCGGAAAGGCTATATCTCTCCTCCTTTGGGAATTTGGCAGTCAATAGATATACTTGTTTTACAAGTTCTCTCGATTTATTCCAAATTATCAGACGTTCAAAACTAAATTCCATTACTTGTAAGTGTTGCTATTTAGGTCAAAGTGAAGTGGCAATTGCCGTATCAGGATAAGATCTTGAAATAAAGGCATTATCTAAACCTTAAACCCTAAACCTTAAACTTTAAAGTAATCAACGCTGTACGCGGCCGTTGGCGTTTCCGCCGGCGAGAGCCTCCACTTCTGCTGCGGAGACGAGGTTGAAGTCGCCGTTGATTGTATGTTTGAGTGCCGATGCAGCCACGGCAAATTCGAGTGCTTCGCCCTGATTCGGTTTGGTAAGAAGTCCGTGGATAAGACCGCCGGAGAAGCTGTCGCCACCGCCCACACGGTCAATGATGGGATCTATATCGTAGCGTTTGGATTCGTAGAACTCCTCGCCGTTATAAATCATGGCCTTCCAGCCGTTGTGTGTGGCGGAGAATGACTCGCGGAGTGTCGAGACCACATACTTGAAGCCGAATTCCTTCATCATGGCCTTGAATATGCCCTTGTATCCCTCGGCGTCGGTGTTGCCGCCTTCCACGTCGGCGTCGGGCTTGAATCCGAGGCAGAGCTCGGCGTCTTCCTCGTTGCCGATGCACACGTCGACATACTTCATGAGTGGTCGCATGATGCTCTGCGCCTTCTCTTTGGTCCAGAGCTTCTTGCGGAAGTTGAGGTCTACGCTGACGGTGACGCCGTGGCGCTTGGCGGCCTCGCATGCGAGGCGTGTCAGCTCGGCGGCCTCGTCGCTGATGGCGGGCGTGATGCCACTCCAGTGGAACCAGTCGGCGCCCTGCATGATGGCGTCGAAGTCGAAGTCGTCAGGCGAAGCCTCTGCGATGGCGCTTCCTGCGCGGTCGTAGATGACCTTGCTGGGACGCATGGATGCGCCGGTCTCGCAGTAGTAGATGCCGACGCGTTTGCCTCCGCGGGATATGTGGTCGGTGTGTACGCCGTAGCGTCGGAGGGCGTTGACGGCGGCCTGGCCTATCTCGTGCTCTGGTAGCTTGGTGACGAAGTAGGCGTCGTGTCCGTAGTTGGCGCAGCTTACAGCGACGTTGGCCTCGCCGCCGCCCCAGATGATGTCGAAGTTGTCGACTTGCACGAAGCGCTTGCATCCGGCCGGAGAGAGGCGCAGCATGATTTCTCCTAAAGTTACTATTTTCATTGGAAGTTTATAGTTTAGGGTTTATGGTTTAGCGTTGGTGGCCTATAGGCTTTCCATGAGCTTGACGGCATCGACGTAGCGGGCGATGCTTTCGGCCACGAGTTTGGCGTCGCGCATGGCGTGGACGACGGTAGCGGGACGGTTGGTAACGTCGCCGCCGGCAAAGACACCCCGGCGGGTAGTCATGCCGTAGGGGTTGTCGCGGGTGAGCACGTAGCCTTTCTCGTCCACGTCTATGCCCGTCGTTGTGCTTACGATGCGCGCGGCGGGAGCGCTGCCGACGGCCATGATGAGGCGGTCGAGAGGCATCTCGACGGGCTCCTGACCATCGGTCTGCACGGTGATGGTGCGCAGACGGTTGCCCTGTGCGCCCTCGATGTTGGTGACGGAGGTCTGCCACATGAAGCGTACGCCCTCGCTGACGGCGTCGTCATACTCGGCGCGCAGGGCACTCATGCGGTCGATGGTGCGGTGGTAGATCACGGTTACCTCGCTTGCGCCCATGCGCAGAGCCGTGCGGGCGGCATCGATGGCCGTGTTGCCGCACCCTATCACGGCTACCTTGTCACCCTGGCCCACGACTACCTCCTCGCGGTCGATGCTGCGGCTCTGGTAGAGGCTGACGCGGCGCAGGAACCACACCGCCTGGCGTACGCCGGGATGGGTTGCGCCGGGGATGTCGAGCAGTTTGGGCTTGGCGGTACCGGTGCCGATGAATATGGCGTCGAAGCCCTGGGCGAACAGATCGTCCACGGTGTAGTCCTTGCCGATGGTGGTGTTGAGGTGGAAGACCACGCCGAGATGCTCTATCTTCTTTATCTCGCGGCGCACCACCTCCTTGGGCAGGCGGTACTCCGGGATGCCGAACATCAGCACGCCTCCCGGCTCCGGCTCCATCTCGAATATTTCCACGGCAAAGCCGTCGCGGGCGAGGTCGCCGGCGATGGTGAGTCCGGCAGGTCCGCTGCCTATGACGGCCACCTTACCGCGAGTCTTCTGCGGGATGGCTTCGTGGGTTAGTCCGGCCTCGGAGTCGAAGTCGGCCACGAAGCGCTCGAGTTTGCCTATGTGCACGGCCTCGCCTTTCTTGGCGAGGGCGCAGTTGCCCTCGCACTGGCGCTCGTGGCCGCATACGCGTCCGCACACGGCGGGGAGATTGCTGCGCTTGTGTATTATAGACATGGCATTGCCGAAGTTGCCCTTGGCAAGTTCGGCAATCCAGTCGGGGATGTCGTTGCTCACGGGGCATCCCTTCTTGCAGCCCGGCACCTTGCAGTGCAGGCATCGCTGCGCCTCGCGTATCGCCTCGGGCAGCGTGTAGCTTTCGGATACTTCTTTGAAATCGGCCATTTCGTTAAATGGTTTTGCGGGCGTTATAGATACAAAAATACAAAAATGACAGAAATAACAAATCTCATATCGTATAAAATCGACGCGGCTTATACAATATAATATAGGTTTTCCAATTTGTTATTTCTGTTATTTTTGTGCTTTTGTATCTGTTGCGCCAGCCGAATGTGGTTTATTTCATGTCGAGGTAGCCCACCTTGTCCATGTCGCCGTAGTCGAGGTTTTCGCCACCCATGCCCCAGATGAACATGTAGTTGCTGGTGCCGGCTGCGGCGTGTATGCTCCATTCGGGGCTCATGACGGCCTGCTCGTTGTGGAGCCAGATGATGCGCTCCTGCTGAGGCTCGCCCATGAAGTGGCACACGGCGTTGCCCTCGGGCACGTTGAAGTAGAAGTAGCACTCCACGCGGCGGTCGTGGGTGTGGGCTGGCATGGTGTTCCATACGCTTCCGGGCATCAGCTCGGTGAGTCCCATCTGGAGCTGGCAGGGGCCTTCCTCAAGCACGTTGCTGACGATGAGCTGGTTGATGACGCGGTCGTTGCTCTCCTCGGGCTTGCCGGCATGGAAGCTGTTGGCCTTGATGGAACCCTTGCGGCCGTCGATGGTGACGAGCTGGGTCTTGTAGGCCTTGTGTGCCGGGGTGGAGTTGAGGTAGAACTTGGCGGGGTTGGCGTCGTCCTTGCTGCGGAAGGTGACGTCCTTGCATCCGCGTCCCACGTAGAGGGCGTCCTTGAAGTGTAGCTCGTAGTCCTTGCCGTCGACGCTGACGATGCCGTCGCCGCCGATGTTGATGACGCCGAGCTCGCGGCGCTCCAGGAAGTACTCGGCCTTCAGCGGGTCGATGGTCTCGAGAGTCACGGTGCGGCCTACGGGGATGACTCCGCCGTAGATGATGCGGTCGTACATGGAGTAGGTGAGGTTGATGCGGTTCTGCTCCATGACTTTTGGCATCATGAAGTGCGAGCGCAGCCGGTCGGTGTCGTAGTGTTTGACGTCATCGGGATGGCATGCGCGCAGTATGGAGTAGTCGGTCTGTGCGGCGGCGCAGAGTGCGGCGGCACAGGAGATGATGGTGAGGATTATCTTTTTCATTATTCTGTTTCTTGGATTCGTCATTCTGTTTCTTGAATTTCGTCGGAATTGGCGGCAATCATGGCGCGCTGGTTGCGGAGGATGTGTACACGGTTCCACCACATCATGGCCATTGTGGAGATTACGAGCAGGGCGGCGCCGATGTACTTCAGCCCGTGCGTGCACTGGAAGATTATCCATGCCAGGGGGCTGGATGCGAAGTCGAGGCTACCTCCTTCGAAGCCGTCGGGGATGGCTACGGTGGAGTCGCCGGTGGCTGCGAACACGTCCTGCGCGGCTTTGGTGAACCAGGGTGCTATGTTTGTGACCATGTAGAGGCCGAGCACGATGATGACGAGGCCGGAGATGAAAGTCTTGACAACGTTGCCGCGGGTGTAGGGAAGCACCAGAGGGAAGACATAGAACATGCCGGCGAGCGAAGCCAGCGGCAGGAACTGGTTGCCGGGCAGCACTACGGCCAGCAGCAGCGTGGCGGGAATGAGCAGCAGCGAGACGACCAGGGTAGTGGGATGGCCGATGACGAGCGCGGGGCTCATGCCTATGTTGAGGCCGTCGGCGCCCTTGAACTTGCGGGCTATGAGGCTGCGCGTGGCGTCGGAGATGGGACGCAGACCCTCGATGAAGAGGACGGTGACACGCGGAATCAGCTCCATGACGGCGCCCATCTTGATGCCGAGGCCGAGGATGTAGGGGATGTTGTCCACGATTCCCGCCCACGAGGTGCACGTGAGGCAGCCGATGCCCACACCCACTATTACGCCGAGAAACAGCGGCTCGCCCAGGATGCCGAACTTGCGCTTCAGGCCCTCGGCGTCGATCTCCAGACGTGACATGCCGGGGATGGCGTCAAGCCCCTTGTTGATGGCCCATGCGAAGGGCATGAAGCCGGCGCAGAAAGGCTGTGGGATGCTGATGCCGTCCATGCCCTCGTAGAAGCCCTGGAAGCGCTTGGCGGTGATGTCGGCCAGTATCAGGGTGATGATGTAGCAGATGATTGCGCCGAAGAATCCCCATGCCAGCGAGTCGCAGGCGAAGTAGATGACGGCACCGATGAAGGCGAAGTGCCAGTAGTTCCAGAGGTCGATGTTGACGGTGCGCGTGGTCTTGGTGACGAGCATGAGCAGGTTGACGCCGAGACACACGGGGATGATGAAGGCGCCTACGGCCGTGTTGTAGGCTACGGCGGCCGCCGCGGGCCAGCCCATGTCGAAGACGCGCAGCTGCAGGTCATAGATGTCCACGACCGTGTTCAGCGCGGGACCCAGAGCCGATGTGAGCAGAGCTGTCACGATGCTGAGTCCTATGAAGCCCACGCCCACCTTGAGGCCACTCATCAGAGCCTTCCCGAACTTCAGCCCTATGCAGAGCCCAAGCACGGTGAAGATGACGGGCATCATCACCGCTGCCCCCAGGCTGATTATGTAAGAAAAAAATTGTTCCAATTTTTTTATAAGTTTAAAAAGTAATGAGTTGAAAAAGATAAGAGAATACCGTGTCTGGCTAAAGAGTTAAAAGGGCAAAAAGTTAAAAGAATAGTATTATCTTAACTCTTTAACCCTTTGACTTTTCAACTCCCTCAACTCTATTTCGGCTGCTTTCCGATATAGGCGAGGATGCCGCCGTCAACGTACAGGATGTGGCCGTTCACGAAGTTGGAGGCGTCCGATGCCAGGAAGACGGCAGGACCCATAAGGTCCTCGGGGGTGCCCCAGCGGCCGGCCGGAGTCTTGGCGATGATGAACTGGTCGAAGGGATGGCGGCTGCCGTCGGGCTGGATTTCGCGCAGCGGAGCCGTCTGTGGGGTGGCGATGTAGCCCGGGCCTATGCCGTTGCACTGGATGTTGGCCTCGCCGTACTCCGAGCAGATGTTGCGTGTGAGCATCTTCAGTCCGCCCTTTGCTGCGGCGTAGGCGCTGACGGTCTCGCGCCCGAGCTCGCTCATCATGGAGCATATGTTGATGATTTTGCCGTGACCCTTGCGTATCATGCCGGGGATGACGGCCTTGGCGCAGATGAACGGAGCCACCAGGTCGATGTCCACCACCTTGCGGAAGTCCTCTACGGCCATTTCCTCCATGGGAATGCGCTTGATGATGCCGGCGTTGTTGACGAGGATGTCGATCGTGCCGACCGTTTTCTCTATGTCTGCCACCATGGCTTTTACGCGTTCCTCGTCAGTTACGTCGCACATATAGCCCTTGGCGTCAATGCCGGCCTCCTTGTAGTTGGCGATGCCGAGATCCATCGATGCCTGCGTGTTGCAGTTGTAAACGATTTTGGCGCCTGCCTCGTGCAGCGCTTTTGCGATTGCGAAGCCGATGCCGTAGACGCCACCGGTCACCAGGGCCACTTTACCCTCAAGCGAGAAGTTTACCATTGTAAGAACGTATTATAGCGGAAACGTACCGCAAAGTTAATAAATTTATATGTTATAATACGTTCCCGAGGCCGCTAATACCTATTTGGCATCGCTCTCGCCGAGGATGTGGCGTCTGTAATACACCGAGGCGACGGTGGTCAGGGGCAGCGCCAGAATCACGCCGAGAAGCCCGAGAAGAGTCCCCCATACCGAGAGCGACAGCAGTATCACCGCCGGGTCCAGATTCATCGACTTGCTCATGACGCGCGGCGTGATATAGTAGTCGGCCGTCAGCTGCACCACCGCGTATACGGCCATGCACTCGCCCCATAGCGTCCAGAACGCCGTGGCGCCCCCGTCCAGCGACACCACGATGCACAGCAGCGTCACCGGCACTATGGTGAGATACACCACATACGGCACCATGTACAGCACCCCGTTGAAGACACCCCAGGCCGCCGCCATCGGCAGCCCTGCTATGGAGAAGCCTACGCCGTAGCCCACACCCACTGCTGCGGCTATCATGGCCTGTGTGCGGAAGTAACGCTTCATGGTGGTGGAGATGTCCGTAATCAGCGGGTTGGAAATGTGGCGCCAGCGGGGTGGCACTATATTGCGCAACCCCTGCATGATGCTGGGATAGCTGACGAGAATGAACACCACGTAGAGTATCACCATGATGCCGGAAAGCATGGTGCCTGCCGCGTCGAGGCCTCCCGAAAGGAAGTGGGCCACCTGCCCTAAGGCCTGCTGCATGTCGCTGTCGTGGAGCAGGCGACCGATATCGTGCAGGTCCAGGTTGCTGTGCACCAGCCGGTGGAGCCACGCGGGCAGAAACGTGGCATCCAGGCCTGTGTCGGCATAGCGGTGAAAGAGCTCGCCGGCCTTGTGGCAGTCGTCGATGAATTCCGGAAGGAAGATGGCCACCACGCCGCCCACCACTACGGTTATCTCGAAAACGGTGAGGAACACCGGCACCATGCGCCCGCGCAGATGTGTCAGGCGCATGTTCCACTGCACCAGCGGCTCGGCCATGTAGGCGATGAGGCAACCTATGCCGAAGGGCAGCAGGGCGTTGCGCAGGTAGTAGAGGAGGGCGGCGATGGCGGCGGCCAGCGCTATGCCGAAGCATATGCGTGCGGCGCGGTCGAATGTGATTGCACGGCGGGCCATAACGGGATGAATCTTGTTTCTTTCTTAACAAGAAACATCTTGGTTTAGTTTATAGTTGAGAGTTTAGAGGTAAGAGGGAGGAGTTGCCGGGAAGGCGCAAGAGAAACAAAAACACAGAAATATCAAAAATAACAGATTATTAATTATTTATAAGCCAAATATTTAATAACCTGTTATTTTTGTGTTTTCTGTGTTTTTGTATCGATAATACCCTCCGAGGTAACTTATTCCTCTTACCTATACACTATAAACTATAAACTCCTGATAGAGAAAATAGTGCCCTCTATCAGCGACACATACACAGTCCCCGTGGCAGGGTCAATGTCGATGCCGTTGATTTCGCTGACACCAAGCGGCAGCTGCCACAGCACACGGGGTGCTGCGGGGTCGACGGCCGTAAGCAGTCCGCGGCGCGAACCGGCGTACACCACGCCGTCGCTCTCGGCCACTATGCAGGGCGCATGGTCGTAGCCCAGGCCGAGGTCGAGAGTCCACAGTTCATGAAAGTCGTGAACGGTGGCATCCACTGCCATAAGCTCGCCGTCCATTGTCTTGGCGTAGACGCGCGTGCCGTCGGCGCTGCGTCCCAGACTCTCGCGGTAGCGGTGGCTGTTGTCGCGCCACAGCGTGCGCCCCGTGCGCCGGTCTATCGCCGTCATGTAGCGGTCGGGAGCCACGATGTAGACCCTCTCCGGAGTCACCACCGGCACCACGTTGCCGGGCCCCAGCATGTTGACTTTTTTACCGTTGTTCCATGCCCAGCGCAGGCGTCCGGTGCGGGCGTCCAGGCAGCGCAGATTGGTGTCCCAGGCGCCGAAGAAGATGTCGTTGCCGTCGAGCACGGCCGCGGCCTGGCAGTAGTTGAAGAGTGAGTCGTAGCTCCAGCGCAGGCGCCCGTCGGCCCGTCGGCGCTCAAAACGCTTGTAGGCGCCTGTCAGCAGGTCGCCCGATGCAGGGTCGGTGATGCCGTCGGCCACGTAGGGCCCTTCTTTGGATGTTATCTCCTTGATGGTTCGCCCTGTGGCTGCGTCGGCTATTATGATGCCTGTGGCCGTTGGCACCGCCACGCGGCCTTTGCCGAGTGATACCGGACGGCCGAACAGCGACGCGCCCGTCGGCAGGCTCCATGCGGGCGCGCCGTCGTGCTTGTCTATGGCTCGGGCCACGCCCAGCGAGTTGCCGAAGTATATCCGGTTGCCGTCAATGCCCAGGCGCGTGAACACCGACGCGCTGTCGGCCCAGAGCTTGCGCACCTCGAAGCCCTCGGGCTGCTCCCATGCCGACGTGCCGCCGCCGACGTCGGTGTTGCGGTGCGTGGTGGCGAAAGCCATCATCGGCACCGCATCGCGGCCTATTGCTTTATCGTAGACGTGAACCCATTGTGGCGTCACCTCCACTATGGCGTAGCCGTAGGTGCCGTCGCGCATGTCGAGCGCGCGTGTCATCACCGCCGGAATGCCTCCTGCGCGGTACTCCTGCCAGCTGTGGTAGTGGCCGTTGATGTGGCCTATCACGGGATACTGCTGGAGCAGCTGCACGTACTCCCGCCAGTTGTCGAGGTCGTTTTCGCGCAGCGGATAGTGGTTGAACGACAGAATGCGGCGCCCCTTGGCGGCCTCGCGCGCCAGGGTGGCGCGCAGCCAGTGCAGGTCTTCCTGCTTGATGTGGCCGTCGCCCATCTTCATGTACGGGCCGCAGTTGATGCCCACCAGCACCAGCGAGTCCGCCCCGACCTTGGCGAGAAAGCGGTCGTTGCCCCACGTGTCGACGAAGGTTTTTGTGGCGCTTTGGCTCCAGTTGTTCTCATGGTTGCCAGGCAGCACGGCCAGCGGTACGGTGATGCCGTCGAGAATCGACTTTACGTTGGCTATCTGCTCATCCGAGCCCTCGTTCGTAAGGTCGCCGTTTACCACCGCATAGTCGAATCCCCCGCGGTTTATCTCCTCTACGGCGAGGTGCAGCTGTCGGCCGTTTTCGTCGCCGGGTATAACGTGTATATCGCTCAGCACCGCTATTCGCTGTGCCTGTGCGCCTGCTGCGGCGAGCGCCGCGCATGCTATCCCTATCAGATATTTTTTCATGGTTTGTGGTTTATTATAAAATAACGGTCGTTCCCGCAGTTTTATTGCGGCCTCCCTGCCCGCATTTTCATGATTTCGTTGTAGTTGTGCGTTTTTGAATTTAAGTTTTTTTAATTACCTTTGCTTCCGGAATCTTGTCGATGAACCATAAAGACCAGTGAGTATGCCATGGGAAGAAAAGTTACCGGGATAAATACAGAAAGCGAAGCCCCTACCGATTTTGCAAATGTCGTGGACGGTATCTGCCGTGGCGGTTATGTGCTGTTGCTTGGCAGCGAGATTATTATGAATCGTGACGAGTATCAGGAGTGCGATGGCGATTCGTTGCGATTTCTGCTTGAAAATATAATTCAGACCCAAAATAGCCGAGGCCGAAATTATCCTATGGCCTCGTCGATGACTGAATTTATTCTTGACAACAATCTGAATGCCAGAGATGTGAAGGAATGGATGCTGACTGAGATCGATAAAAATATAACTTTTGATCTTACGGATATAAATCCTGATTTACGCCGGCTTCTTGAATCAAAATGTTTCAGAGTTGTAATTACCACTACTCTTGACCCTTATGTTGAGAAACTTATGGAAAGTGTCTGGGGTAAAGACAACTTCCGTGTTATGAATATATATAATCAGTCGGCCACTAATTTTGATTTAGGGCGGATTGATTTGCGGGGTGATGAATATTATGATATGGTGCCGACGCTTTATTATGCGTTCGGCAAGGCGGATCCTCAAAAACGTGATATGCGTTTCGTCCTTACCGATAACGACCTTATAGACTGTGTGTCGCGTTGGTTGAGTGATACAATGGGACCACAGAACATGCTCTCCTATATCGAACAGCGGAAATTGCTCGGCCTTGGATGCAATCTGAAAGACTGGTGCTTTCGTTTTTTTTGGTATGCCATGAGGCATAAGGATTCAAATCGTCTCGGAAACGGCGACATAGCCGTGATGCTTAAGCCCGAAATTTCCGAACAGGACAAGAACCTGTACGACTATCTGAGGCGAACGGTCGGCATACGGTTGCAGACTGATTCGCGCAAGTATCTTGCCAATCTTGCCGACGCTCTCGATGAGAAAGTACGCGCTGAGGATGCGCTGACTGCTTCACGCAAGGGCGGAGTGTTTATCTCTTATGCCTCAGAGGACTTTACTGCTGCATGGAATCTGTTTACAAAAATCCGTAACGCCGGTATGAATGTATGGCTCGATAATGTGAAGCTTTCTGTAGGTGACGCCTATGATAGGCGCATTGCCGATGCTATCAGCCAGTGTCGGGTGTTCATCCCAATATTGTCACGTACTGTTGCTGAAGATCTTACAAACGGACGGGACAGATATTATCGGAAAGAATGGAAATTGGCTGCCGGCGAAAATGCCGACATCAGAATAATGCCGGTTGTCTTGCCGGGTTATGACCTCCGCGGAACATATCATGCGCTTACTGACGAAAAAATCTCGGCGGTAACAGTTTTCGACTGGGCAAAGGAACCGTTCGACAACCTTAAAAATCAAATTATCAAATCACTCGACCTGAAATCTGACTTATGAAGAATCCGTGGCTCGGACTTGCGTCCTACACTGAAGACTCCTTAAAGGAATATGGCTTTTATGGTCGCAAGGATGCAATAGCTGTCCTTAAGTCGATGATTGAGCGCAATCTGTTTGTGACACTCTACGGCAAGAGTGGCATAGGTAAAACGTCGCTGCTCCAGGCTGGCGTCTTCCCGCTTCTCCGCTTGGAGGGAATGCCGTCTGTTGTAGTGCGCTTTGCTGATTGTGACAAAGGGGAATCGCCTGCGCAACGCGACAAAAGTAAGCCGGCAGCGCAGATTTTTTGGGAGGAACTTCTCAGAAATCTGTCAGAACATGGCATAAGCTACGTGCCGTGCAGTCGGAGCGATGTTTATATACCCGACTATTCGGATGTGATGGTGCTCCGCTATCTTTTCAGTGCAGGTAGGTTTCTCGATGCTGACGGGGTTGAAAAGATTCCGGTGTCCGTGTTCGACCAGTTTGAGGAGTTCCTCTATCATAGCCCCGGTGAGGCTGAGACCTTTATGGGACAGATTTATGCGTTGATAGATGATAATTGCGACCTGTCATTGACGCATCCGCTATGGCATGACGATACAAACTTCCGTATCGTGGTTTCAATACGGGAGGATGACCTCTTTCTTTTTGAGGACTTGATTGACCGTTTTAATTTTCTTGATCTTAAATCCAACCGATACCGTCTGATGCCGCTTACGATAGTTGAGGCACGGGAAGTGGTTATGACGCCCGGACGGGAACTCTTTGAAAAAGGACGGGAGGACGAGGTCGGAGCGAAGGTAATAGCGCTTGCATCGTCAGAAACCGACGGGAAAATAAACACGCTGATGCTCTCGCTGATATGTACACAACTGTTCAATAAATATTATGAAAAGAATGGTACAATTGCTTTAAAGAACATATCCGATCTTGAAGATATTATTGAGACATTCTATATCGCAGCCGTAAAAGGCATCCCTACGTATCAGCGCTATTATCTTGAAGATAATCTTGTTGACGAACATGGGCGTCGCAAACCGATTTATGAGGCGGATATGGAGATTTATGCTCCTAAACTCAAAGCACTCGCTGGGACTACGGACAAGCGTATATTGAACATATCGCAAGGGCGTGTTGAGTTGATTCACGACCAGCTTGCCGCTACCATAGGCCGTCTGCGGAACAGTCGTAAGGGTAATCTTACAAAACGTATCGGCGTAGCTTCATTGATTGCGCTATTGGCAGTAGTGTTTTTCTATTCCTTTTCCATGTTGCCATCGCACCAGTTGAAGAAAGTTGAACATTCATCAGATAGGGAAATAGCGGTAAATAACGACGTTATAGAAGAATATATCATTGATGGCCCGACACGGAATCGCGAAGGCTACCATGTTATAAAAGATTGCCCTAATTTGAAGCGAGTCGTGATTAAAGATACATCCTGTAATATTTCGATTTATCATTGCCCCAGCCTGATAGATGTTGTACTTCCGAAGATTAACTTTTCAAAAAAAATCCGTTGCTTTAATTGCTTGAATTTAAAAAAACAGTCTTCAGGAATAGTTTTTGATGAGCTTCTTATAGATTCCAATTATTATACGGAAGCAGGTGGTGAATATTTGCCATATTCGAGAGACGAAGCTGAAAAAAAACTCAAGATTAGTTATGAAAGTGCTGAAAATAAGTTAAAAATACATTGTAATCCGTATTTTCCCTTAAATGACGGCTATGATTTATATGCTATGATTGAAACCGGATTATCGGATTCTGAAAAACGAAAAACTACTTTGTATGTCCCATATGGATTAAAGGAAGAATTTACATCGTTGATAGAATTTCAGCCCTTCCTTTCAATTGAGGAAATGCCAAGGTATCGGACATGGGAGATAATTTTATCACATATATATTATTGGTATTCCAATAGTAACATAGTATGGTTAGTGCTAAGTATAATAGGAGTATGCCTTGTACAGATATTCTTTTGGATTTCATCCTATTTCAGTCTTAAGCAGAGAAGGTATTCATCCTCAAAGAGTCTGTTGCTGTCCGCGCTGAATGGAATTGGTATGTCGTTAATGACCATTTTGTCATTTATGGCACCCTATTGGTTGATTTATAATTTATTATCACCCTACAATCAGGTTCTTGCCTCTATTGTGGGGGTATTGTCCGTGTTGATTTGCCTGTTGTTCGTATATAAAAATGTATTCTATCGTTTTTGGATTTATATAAGGACAAGGGGATTTTGGGGCGCTACTGCCGATTTAAAAAACGCGATAGTTAATTTGCCCGGTTCTGTAAGGCATGCTTATGGGAGGACAAAACGGCATGTTGTGATTCAACGCAGATATGTAAAACGTCGCGGCTTCCGATATATTTTTGACCTTATAAAGCCGGTATATTATAAGGTGAAGGGCTTCGTGTTCAAATATATTTATTATATTTTTGGAGTATATTGTGTTATTTGTCTTGCGATATGGATGAATAAGGAATATGAATCGAAGAAACACGACAGAGAGCGCTATATCGCCGGGCTTGAGCAATACGTCGAGGATGGGCAATACGGCCGCGCCTACTTTCTGGCGGATGAACTCCTCAATCGCCATGCAAGCCGACAGTTCCCGTTTTTTGCTGAAGCGATAAACCGTATCAAAAAGGAAATAGAGGATGAAAAGCTCCCCTGTGTGGCAAAAATATCCGCAGAGCATATCAACAGGCTGATGCAGACTCGAAATATACCCTGGAAATTCGAGGAATTGTATTTTGTCGGGGTTTCTGATGACGGCGATCTGTATTGCTTTGCGTCAGAGAGACAGGATTCGATTGACCGTAGGAGTAAGGCCGTAATATATAGATTGTCAACCCAATCTGTTGATACGGTTCCGAATAGGGCGCACTGGGGTTCTGATTGGGATGTCTCATTTTCTCCATCGGGTAGGCAGATGCTTGTGTCATCTGAAGAACGTAAAACCTGCCTTTATGATACGGGGACGGGAACAATGAAAGAAATATATAATGACCGTAAGGTATATCAGTCTCTGTTTGTAGATGAGACCTCTATACTTTACAAAAATTGGGGAGAGGTATATTATAGTAATGTTGCTAATCTGAAACAAAGGTCGATAGATCAGATCGATGACTCATATCGTAATGTTTTTGCCAATGCATCAGGTGCTGATCCCGATTGGAATCGGATTTTCCCTGAGAATACCTACCAAAAACTTTTTCCGCGGAAAGCTTATGTTTCTGATTCTGAATTGGTGGATATGGAGGAAAAGATATGGCAATTTGGTAATTTTATTTCCTCTACGGTTTTTGCTTCAACAGGAAACTGGAGTGAACCAATCCTGTTTGATTACAGAAAGAAAGTTCCGATTTTTCATTCCTCACGAAGGGGAGTCGGGAATATAAGATATGCAGACGCGGAGAAATTTGTGACGTCAAATGGACTTTTTGACATAGCGAGCGACTCTTTGGTTATTGAGGACAGTAACCTGTACTATCATGACGGAAAGGTCGTCAATTTGAAGTTTGAGGGGCGCAATATGTGCATATTCGACCTTGGCGGGAATTTGTTGAGAAAAGTAGATGAGAAAGATCATTATATCAATGGACGTATTGTATTCACAAAAGACAATAAACACGTTATTGATTATAGCTGATCCTCGGGCGTCTGCTGCATCTTTTCTCTGAACCCTGATAATAGAGCATTCGACTGGAAACTTACCGACAAGGAGCGAGAGTTCTTCGACTTGTAATGCCATTTCGCGAGCATATAAAACCGCTACAGCTGCGAGCGTGGGGCTTGCAGCTGTAGCGGTTTTTGCGAATGTCGCGGCGGCTTACTTGCTGCCGATGGTGTCGCTGACGGTGAGGTGCTTGCGACCCTTGGCGCGACGGCGGGCCAGAACCTTGCGGCCGTCGGGAGTAGACATTCTTTCGCGGAAGCCGTGCTTGTTCACGCGCTTGCGGTTGTGGGGCTGATAGGTGCGTTTCATTGCTGTATTGTGTTTTTATTATTTCTATTGCGATTCGTCGATTCGGGAGGCAAAGTTAATAACTTTTTGCGACATGGCAAAAAAACCGCCCGCTTTTTACCGAAAAAATCGTGATTTATTGCGATTGACGCTATAAAAGTTTTGTAAATTCAAAAGTTATGCGTAATTTTGCCCCGCTAAACGCAAAGCATACAGCTAAGAAAAACAAAAAATAAAAAAACGAAATAACAGTATGATTATTGTACAAGTAAAAGAAGGCGAGAACATCGAGCGCGCCCTTAAGAAATTCAAACGTAAATTTGAGCGCACCGGCGTCGTAAAGGAACTCCGCGCACGTCAGGCATTCCAGAAGCCCTCCGTCACCAACCGCAAGAAGATGATGAAGGCTATCTACGTGCAGCAGCTTCGCGCCGTAGAGGAATAAGCCTCCGCTTTTTCTTTGCTTAGTCCGGCCTGAGGGGTCGGCGCAATAGCACGCATCGGCAGTGTGTTCAGCCCGTGGGGCAGGGATGCACTGCTTTGTTGTGTGCTGTTGCGTCGTTGTATGGGAGAGAGCGAAAAGGATGTTGCAAAACCATAGCTGCCATCGGATTGTAGGGACATCCCTTTGGGATGTCGTATTGGCAATCAGCTTTTTACGCCAACGTGCCAAAGGCACGTTCCTACAATTTGGCGAGTTTTGCGGCAGCCTCGTCAGTTCATGCGCAGCATGCTGTCGATGATAGAACGGTCGTTGCTCAGGCGCGGCACCTTGCGCTGGCCCCCGAGCTTGCCGGTGGAGGCCAGCCAGTCGTCGAAGAGGCCTGGGCGGGCTGTCGTCAGCAGCGGCGGGTCGAGGAAGATGGTGCCGGAGCGTTTGGCCTGGTAGTCGCTGTTCTCGCGGCGCAGTTCCTCGTCGAGGCGCGTGGCGAAGGCGTCGTTGCCCGCGCTCGGCGGCACGGCCCACTCTATGAGCCACTGATGGCGTCCGCGCGACGTGGCGGTGGCGAACACCGGCGCCGCCGTGTAGTTGAGCACCTGGGCGCCGCAGGCCGAGGCGGCGCGCGTGATGGCACGGTCGGCGTTGTAGACCATCAGCTCCTCGCCGAAGGCGTTTATGAAAGAGCGTGTGCGGCCCGCGATGCGTATGCGCAGAGGGTCGGCGCTCACCACCGTCACGGTGTCGCCTATCGAGTAGCGCCACAGACCGTTCGGCGCGGTGATGACGAGCGCGTAGGTGCGGCCTTCCTCCACGTCCCACGGCGCCACAGCCTCGGGATAGCGCTCGCCGGTCTGGTCCAGCGGAATGAATTCATAGAACACGCCCGTGTCGAGCAGCAGGAGCATCGAGCCTGGCTCGTGCAGGTCCTGCACGGCGAAGAAGCCCTCGGAGGCGTTGTAGGTTTCGAGATAGTGCATGCGCGCAGGGTCGCATATCGAGGCATACTGCTCGCGGTACGGCTCGAAGGATATGCCGCCGTGGAAGAACACCTCCAGGTTGGGCCAGATGTCGTGTACGCTGCCTACGCCGCAGTGCAGCATGGCGCGGCGCAGCAACGTGAGGAACCACGACGGAACGCCCGAGATGTTGGTTACGTCCTGCCCCACGGCCGCCTCGATGAGCGCCGGCAGCTTCTCGTTCCAGTCGGCCATGAGCGCCACTTCCTTCGACGGCACGCGCAGCAGGTTGGCCGCGGGATTCATGGCGTCGATAAGGTTGGCCGAAAGGTCGCCCACGGTGACGCCCTCGGGCAGTTCCTCAAGCTCGTTGGCGAAACTGCCCCCGAGTATGAATGCCTTGCCGGCAAAGAGGCGGCTGGCCGGATTGAGATGCAGATAGTGGGCCACCACGTCGCGCGTACCGGCGTAGTGGTTGAGGCGCAGCGACGCGTCCGTCACGGGGATGAACTTGCTCTTGCCGTCGCTCGTGCCGCTGCTCTGGGCGAAGCGGCGGCAATGGCCGGGCCACAGCACGTCGTGCTCGCCGCGCACCATGCGCATGATGTCGTCGCGCAGGTCGGGATATTCGGCCACGGGCACCGCATGGCGGAAGCCCTCTACGGTGCGTATGTAGGGGAAGCCGTAGCGGTGCCCCGCCTCGGTGGCGCGTGCGGTGTGCAGCAGGTGCATCAGCTGGTGGGTCTGCACCTGGCGTATGTTGCCCTGCCACGACTGTGCCGCCTTTACGCGCCGTGCGAATACCGGCCTGAGCAGTGGAGTGAGGTTAATCATACTTTAAAACAGCCGCTTACTTTTTCCTTAGGTTGCCGTAGCCTATGATGAGGTACTCGGAGTCGGCCGTAGGGTCGAAATGCTTGTCGTTGTAGAACAGCTGGTCATTCCAGATAGGCTTTATTCCGAAGGCCCCGCGCATGTAAAGGTTCACCGGCAGGGAAGTATAGGTGGCGAAATCGGGCGATGTCGAGTACGTGATTATGCGGCCTATGTGTTTCGGACTGTCCTGCGGAGTGAACGATTTCTCGCCCCAGCGGCAGACGGCGAGTTTGTCCACGGTTAAGCCCGGGTCGTCCGGCACGCGTTGCAATTTTTTGTCGGCCTCCAGCGTCATCGGGACGATCTGTGAGTTTTTGCCGACCGACGACAGCGCATCCAGGAGCATATTGCTATTGCTGAAATAGATGGGTTCAAGACATTCCTGAATGTTGGCTCCGTCCGTGACTTTCATGCCCGGAAGGGTCACTGAGGAGAAAGGAGGAACATTGAGAATCTGCTGCTCGGCGGTAGAGATGTTGGCGCTGTGCGAGTTGGAACCTCCCACGTTGATACCACCGGCGAGTGTGCCGACCACACCTCCGACGCCCAAGGCTCCGGCCACGGCGCCGAGATTCATCGAACCTCCCTTCGACGACCCTTGTCCCTCGTTATACACCGAGTTGGTGAAGTATGGTGTAGCATAGCCTCCGTTCATGATTCTGTAGCACGACGCGAGGTCTATGTATATGGGCTTTGCGGTCTTGTTCCTGACGCGGATACGGGTGCCGAGCACGCTATGATTTTTGTCATTATCCATATAGACCTTCTCGAAGCCTATCTCCACGTTGTCGTCGGACAGCACCGAGTTTTCCTCTATTCCCCATAACGACAGGAAATAATCGGAATTCTTATCATAGTCAGGCTCTTTGCCCTTATATTTAAGCGGAGCAACGTTGTTGTACGCTGCAATCAGCGTGGCATTGTCGGCGGCAGGCCTGGGCTCGACCAGACGTGGAGCGTCCGAAACCGTTTCCTGCGGAGCCGGGGCGGCGGCTGTCTCGGCGGCCTTATCTTGCGAGCCGACTACGGTCATCTGTCCGTCGCCTATTTTGTATGCGAATACCTTTTCTATGGCGATTCGTTTTACGTCGTCACTGTCGGCCGAATCGGTATAATATACCCATTTGGTCGCGGCCTCGACGTTGTGGACCTGAAGCGAGGAGCCGTCGTTGAGCACGATTACGTCGGCATAGGCGCTCATAGAGGCAAGCACCGCGATTAATGCCGAGAATACTTTTTTCATTTGTTTCATTATAGCGGTTGTTAGTGATAGCGGTCGGTTGATGTGCAAAGGTATAAAATTTTCACACAATCCGCAACAAATAGCTACAATCTGAAAATGCGGTGGATGCGTCGCAGGGCTTCGAGAAACGCATCTACCTCCGCCTCGGTGTTGTAGGCGGCGAACGACGCGCGCGCCACACCCGTGACGCCTAAAGCGTGCATAAGCGGCTGGGCACAGTGGTGGCCGGTGCGCACGGCAATGCCCATCTGGTCAAGAAGCATGCCGATGTCGTAGGCCGATGCCTCCTCGCCCATCAGGAAGCTGATGATGGCGCACTTGCCCGGTGCCTTGCCGAAGATGCGCACGCCCGGCATCGCCTCCATGCCTTCGGTGGCGCGGCGCAGCAGCGCCTGCTCGTGGGCGGCGATGCGCTCTATGCCGGTGGCCTCCATCCAGTCGATGGCGCGGTGCAGCGCGGCTATGCCTATGAAGTCGGGCGTGCCGGCCTCGAACTTGTATGGCAGCTCGGCCCACGTGCTGTGGTCTATGTCCACGTGGCTTATCATCTCTCCGCCGCCCTGGTAGGGTGGCATCTTCTCGAGCAGCTCCCGGCGCCCGTAGAGTACGCCCGTGCCTGTGGGGCCGTACATCTTGTGGGCCGAGAACGCCACGAAGTCGGCGTCCCATTCGCGCACGTTGATGCGCTCGTGAGCCACAGCCTGGGCGGCGTCCACCAGGACTACTGCGCCGACGCTGTGGGCCATGTCGACCATGCGCCGCACGGGGTTGACGGTGCCGAGCACATTGCTGGCGGCGGTGAATGCCACCACGCGCGTGCGCTCGCCCAGCAGGGCGGCGTAGGCGTCAAGGTCGAGTTCAGAGCTGCCCTCGCGCAGCGGTACCGCCTTGAGTTTCAGACCGTGGTGCTCGGCGGCGAGCTGCCAGGGCACGATGTTGGAGTGGTGCTCCATGACGGTGACGACTATCTCGTCGCCCGGCCGCAGCAGGCTGCGCCAGCTTGCCGCCACGAGGTTTATGGCCTCGGTGGTGCCGCGTGTGAAGATTATTTCGTCGCTGCTCTCGGCGCCGATGAAGTCGCGCACGCGCCGGCGTGTGGCCTCCTGCGCGTCGGTGGCTTCCTGCGAGAGCGTGTGTACGCCGCGGTGCACGTTGGCCTTGCGCATGGTGTATCCCTCGACTATGGCGTCCACCACGCACTGCGGCGTCTGCGACGTGGCTGTGTTGTCGAGATAGATCAGCGGCGCGCCGCCCTCGCCTGCGTGGCGGCGCAGGATGGGAAACTGACGGCGTATGGCTTCGGTGTCGTAAATCGTGTTCATTGCTGTGGGGGCGTGCATGCCGCCGAGCAGTCGGCGCAGGTGCTGTGGTGGCCGCAGAGGCGGTGCTCCACGAGCATGCGCAGGCGGTCGTGCAGCGAGGGTATGGTGATTGTGTCGATGACGTCGGCCATGAATGCCTGCATGAGCATCATGCGGGCCTCGTCCTCCGGGATGCCGCGCGAGCGCATGTAGAAGAGGGCGTTGGCGTCCAGCTGGCCCGTGGTGGCGCCGTGGCCGCACTTCACCTCGTCGCAGTAGATTTCGAGCTGCGGCTCGGTGTGCATGGTCGCGCGGTCGCTCGCCAGCAGGTTGCGGTTGGTCTGGTAGGCGTCTGTGAAGGCGGCGCCGTGGTCCACGCGCACCAGCCCGCGGAAGGCTCCGGACGCGTCGTCGTCGAGGATGTATTTGAACAGTTGCGTGCTGCGGCAGTGCGGGGCGTGGTGCAGCACCAGGGTGTCGTTGTCGCAGTGCTGCGCGCCGGAGGCTATCACCATGCCGGCCATGTCGACGCTCGCGTCGGTGCCGTTGAGGTCCACGCGGTAGCTGTTGCGCGTGTGGCCCCCCGAGAGCGTGGTGCCGTTGGCGTTCAGGCGCGCACTGGAGGCGAGGGAGGCGAACAGCGAGCCCACGCGCGATGTGCGCGCCGTGGAGGCCTCGATGTGGCAGTAGTCCAGCTGCGCGCCTTCCGCAAGGAATATCTCCGTCACTTCCGACGACAGATAGTCCACATCGGCGCGCTGCGAGTGGTCGCACACGAGAAGTGACGCCCGCGCCCCGGCTTCCAGCACCACGAGCAGGCGCCGCGCAGCCATCGAAGGTACGCCGGCGTTGAAGATGCTGATGATCTGCAGGGGCTTCTCGCACACAGTGTCTGCGGCCACGTGCAGAAGTACTCCGTCCTGCATCAGCAGCGTGTTGAGCTGCGCGGCGGCGTCGCCCTCGCGTGAGAGCGCGCCGAGACGCCCTTCCACGAGCTCGGGCACCTTGCGGGCTGCCTCGGCCAGGCTCATGAGGGTCACTCCTGCGGGCAGATTGCGCAGCAGCGGGGCCGTGGGGCGGAACTCGTCGCCCACTACCACGCCCGTCAGCGTGCTGATGTTCGGTACGCCGCAGCGCAGCGAGGCGGCCACGTCGACGGGTGCGGGCACACGCATGATGTTTATGCCGTAGTCGGGGGCGAACAGCTCCTCGACGTCGGTGCGGGCATAGCCTTCGTCGCCCTTGCGCGGCAGGCGGCCTGCGCGTTCCAGCGCCTCGCGCGCCGCGAGGCGCAGCGCGTTGAGCAACGCCGGGGCGTGGCTGTCGATGTCGTGGCGGTGGGCGTCGTAGAGCCCCGTGTATTGCCCGAGGGCCTTACTGATGCTGTTCATTGTCGACCTGTTGTTTTATCCAGTCGTAGCCTTTTTCTTCAAGCTCGAGGGCCAGCTCCGGGCCGCCGCTGTAGACGATGCGCCCTTTGTAGAGGATGTGCACGAAGTCGGGCCGGATGTAGTCGAGCAGGCGCTGGTAGTGGGTGATGACGATGGTGGCGTTCTGCGAGGTCTTGAGCTTGTTGACGCCGCCGGCCACGATGCGCAGCGCGTCGATGTCCAGGCCGGAGTCGGTCTCGTCCAGGATGCTCAGGCACGGCTCCAGCATCGCCATCTGGAAGATTTCGTTGCGCTTCTTTTCGCCCCCGCTGAAGCCCTCGTTGACCGAACGCGAAGCCAGCTTGTTGTCAAGCTCGACTATGGCACGCTTCTGGCGCATCAGCTTCAGGAACTCGCTGGCCGAGAGCGCCGGCTCGTGCAGGTAGGCGCGTTTGGCGTTGACGGCGGCACGCATGAAGTTCACCATCGACACGCCGGGTATCTCCACCGGATACTGGAATGAGAGGAACAGGCCCTCGTGCGACCGGTCTTCCGGCGACAGGTCGAGCAGTTCCTTGCCGCGGAAGATGGCCGAGCCGCCCGTCACGGTGTAGCGCGGGTCGCCGGCCAGCACTCCGCTGAGGGTACTTTTGCCAGAGCCGTTGGGCCCCATGATGGCGTGTACCTCGCCCGGGCGGATGGTGAGGTTGATGCCCTTTAGTATCTCGCGTCCGTCTATGGCGGCGTGCAGATCGTTGACCTGAAGAAGTATATCGTTCATCTTAGTGTATAGTTTAGAGTTTATAGGTAAGAGGGTGCTTTGCCTCTGTTCCTTTACCCGATGGAGCCTTCCAGCGTTATGGAGAGCAGTTTCTGGGCCTCGACGGCGAATTCCATCGGCAGCTTGTTCATCACTTCCTTGGCGTAGCCGTTGACAATCAGTCCCACGGCCTCCTCCGTCGGGATGCCGCGCTGGTTGCAGTAGAAGAGTTGCTGCTCGGAGATTTTGCTGGTGGTGGCCTCGTGTTCCACTACGGCCGTGGGATTGAGCACGTCCACGTAGGGGAAGGTGTGCGCGCCGCAGTCGCCGCCCAGCAGCAGTGAGTCGCACTGCGTGTAGTTGCGTGCGCCCTCGGCCTTCGGTCCCACCTTGACGAGGCCGCGGTAGCTGTTCTGGCTGCGCCCGGCCGAGATGCCCTTGCTGACGATGGTCGACCGCGTGTTGCGGCCTACGTGTATCATCTTGGTGCCGGTGTCGGCCTGCTGGTGGTTGTTGGTGACGGCCACCGAATAGAACTCGCCCACGGAGTTGTCGCCCTGGAGGATGCAGCCGGGATATTTCCACGTGATGGCCGAGCCGGTCTCTACCTGCGTCCACGACAACTTGGAGGCGTAGCCGCGGCACAGGCCGCGCTTGGTGACGAAGTTGTAGACGCCTCCGCGCCCCTCGGCATCGCCGGCATACCAGTTCTGCACCGTGCTGTACTTGACCTCGGCGCGGTCCTCGACCACTATCTCCACAATGGCTGCGTGCAGCTGGTTCTCGTCGCGCATCGGGGCCGTACAGCCCTCGAGATAGCTCACGTAGCTGTCGTCGTCAGCCACTATCAGTGTGCGCTCGAACTGACCGGTGCCTGCCGCGTTGATGCGGAAGTAGGTGCTCAGTTCCATGGGGCAGCGCACGCCCTTGGGGATGTAGACGAACGAACCGTCGGAGAATACCGCCGAGTTCAGCGCCGCGAAGAAGTTGTCGCGGTAGCTCACCACGCTGCCCAGATAGCGGCGCACCAGGTCGGGGTAATCCTTGACAGCTTCGCTGAACGAGCAGAAGATGATACCTTTCTCGGCCAGGGCCTCGCGGTGTGTCGTGCGTACGCTCACGGAGTCCATCACGGCGTCCACGGCCATGCCGCTGAGCGCTTTCTGTTCCTCCAGAGGTATGCCCAGGCGGTTGAATGTGTCGAGAATCTGCGGATCCACCTCGTCGAGGCTCTCCGGACGCTTCGTCTGCTTAGGCGCGGCATAGTAGCTTATGTCCTGATAGTCGATGGGCGGGATGTCGAGATGCGCCCAGCGGGGCATTTCCAGGGTGAGCCAGTAGCGGTAGGCTTTCAGGCGGAATTCCAGCAGCCAGTCGGGCTCGCCCTTCAGCTCGCTGATGCGGCGCACCACGTCCTCGTTGAGGCCGCGGTCCAGCCGGTGAGTGTCTATATCGCTGACGAATCCGTACTTGTACTCGCCGCGTGTGGCTTTCTCAAGCAGTTCGTCGTTGCTTTCTTTGTCCTTGTCTTTATCCATGAGGATATAACGAATTATTCGGCTTGTGGGTTTTCATGCGAATGCGTTCTGATGTAGCCGCATACTTCCGGTGCTATCTTCAGCACATAGGCGCGCCTCGGGTGGGCCTTGGTGTCGGTGAGGTCGCTGTCCGGAGCCACCACAGCCCAGATGTTCAGCGCCACGCTGAGCAGGAGAGTCCACAGGCATACCTTGAACATGGCGCCGGCTCCGCGGTCCAGGATGCCCAGATGCACGCCGTGCACCACGCCGCGCACCAGATGCGCTATCAGCAGCACGCCGAAGTAGAACACCAGAAATACCGCGGCATAGCCCAGCACGGTGTCGCCAGTCGACGGTGCCTTGTCGCCCGCGGCGCCTATCCAGTGCGCCGCCTCCGTGCCGAACATGCGGCATGCCACGACGCCGGCCACCAGGGCCGCTATCTGCCCGGCCTGCGCGATGATTCCCTTGCGGAAGCCCAGCACGGCCGCCACGCCGACTACAATGATTACCAGAAGATTGAAAGCATTCATATCGCAATGTTTTTCCGACTGCAAAATTAACAAAAAATACGCACACACCAAAGGCGCCGCAACTATTCAGCGATGCTGACATTTTGTCTACAAGTGTGTGGTGTGTTTCTACATATGTACGTTCTACCTAAATGCTACCGACATCGGAAGCCCGCGGAGCGTGGCGGGCAGTTTTCAGCCCATGCTCACCATAGCATTTGCACGGACTCAAGCCCGTAGAAGCGCAGCTGCGGTTCCTGCCGGAGCTGGCTTACCTCTTATCCGAACATCTCGTCAATAATCCCGGCAACCTTGGTGACGTCGGCCTCCGGCAGCGTCTGATGTATGCCCACAAAGAATGTCGTGTCGGCCATCGCTGTCGCGTTCGTTTGCGGGCCGTACGTCAGCCGGTCTTTGAATGCCGGCTGCGTGCAGGTGGCGCCGCCCATCAGCGTGCGTATCTCCACCCCTGCGGGCGAGAGCAGCTCCCAGGCGGCGCGGACGTCCATCCCGTTCAGCAGCCGTATCGGGAATACGAATCTTGATGGCGAGTCGGGGTCGGCCGGCCATATTCCGAGATTGGGATTGCCGCCGAGACGTTCCTGCAATATCCGGTAATTGCGGCGTCGCAGCGCCTCGTTGCGGTCCCATTGCCGGAGCTGCCAGCGGCCGAAGCAGGCGTTGAGTTCCGACATCTCCACGTTTACGCCCGGCCTTTCGTACGTGAACTGATGCGCCGGACCGTCGGGATTGGTGCAGAGCGATTCGTCGATGTGGCACTTGCAGGCCCTCCCCCAGTGGGCGATGCTGTCGCAGAGTATGTAATCCTCCATGTCCGGGCAGATTACGGCGCCACCCCCGTAGGACGACAGGTGATGCGGATGATAGAACGACAGGGTCGTGATGTCGCCCCGTCGGTAATACTGATTCCCGGATGTACTGAACGTCTCGCATGCGTCCTGCAATATCAGGCAGCCGTGCGCGTCGGCATATCGGCGCAGCCTCTCCATATCGCATGGGAAGCCCAGAAAGTGCGTGACGGCGATAAGCGATGCCCGTCGCTCCTCCTTTTCAAGCAGCTCCATGTCCATGTTGAAGCCATCCTTTTCAGTATCGATCAGATGTACGTCAAATCCCGCGAGCAGCAGCGCACTTATCGTTGTCGGAAATGTGAGCGCCGAGGCAAAGGCGGTCAGAGGCCGGCCCGCCTTGCGGCATTTTTCCGCCATGGCGAGAGCCGCCGTGAGGTTGGCCGAGGAGCCGCTGTTGGTCAGCGTTATGTTGCCGCAGCCGAGTAGCTCCGACAGCTCCGCCGCGAATAGCCGGATATTGCGGCGCGGCTCGCCAATCTCCTTTTCAAGATAGGCGCCGAAACCCTTTATTCCTATATTACCCGTGCAGGGGTATCTGTATGTATTCATTTGTAGAACAGTGAAAGGATGGGACCGTAGTGGCCGAAGCCGCGTCTTGTCAGATTTATGCGGTCGGCCGCGATTTCGATGGCTCCGATGCCGGAAAGGTAATCGAGAATGTCGCCGAAGCGCTCTGTAAAGTCGGGATAGAACCGTTCGCGGGCTATGCGGAGGCTGAACCCGCCGGAATACGCGCTTATGCAGACGAATTTGGCGAACTTCTCCCTTACCGGCAGCTCGTAATGCTCTGCCGCATCGAAAGTTCCGTGGCCGTTATCCGTTGGGATCAGCGAAAGTATGTCGGCGGCGTTTTTACCGACATTGTACTCCACATTGCCGCCCGACATGCTCTGAGCCGATATGCCGAAGCCTTTGTAGTCGCCGCCGTCCAGCATCCTGTGGCGGATGTAGGATGACACGCCGAAGTCCCTTGGGTCGGTCGAAAAGGTGTTCTGCCCGTATCGGCCGATATAGCCGAGGCCGTTCAGAATGTCATACCATCGGTCATAATGGCTCTGACGGCTTTCCGGCGTGCAGCTTTTATAATTGCTCAGCTGGTTGGTGCGGAGTTCGTAGAGCGTGACCTGTTCCGGCGCTAACTGTTCTACTGCCGTCCTGTCAAGGCTCTCTGTATCCCCGGCGTTCTGGAAGCCGAAGCCGTACATGAAGTCAAGGTTTATCTTGAACTCGCCGGCCTTGCGTATCTCCCCGATGCGGTCGATTATTTCGTTGGCCTCGGGATACCGCCAGCCTATGTCGTTCTGCCGTCGGTTGAAGTACAGCGATTGTATGCCGGTCGAGATACGCCGTATGCCGGCATCACGTATCATTCCGATTTTCTCCGGTGTGATGGTCTTGAATGACGTCTCGATGCTTGGCTCGAAGTCGGCGCTGATTTGCAGCCGGCTCACGACCTCCCGGTATATCCGCATCAGGTAGGCGAAGTTGTCTGGCGACAGCGCCGTAGGCGTTCCGCCGCCTATGTCCAGGCCTTCAAGCGTGACGTCGGGATATTCCGCCATGAAGCGCCTGATGTCGCTGTGGACCGTCTGTAGGTAGCGGCGCTGCGCCTCCTCGTCCGGCACAAGGCAGCGCGTGTATTCGCAGAATTTGCAAAGATGCCGGCAGAAGGGTATGTGGATGTAGAACGATACCCTGCCGTCCTTCCTGAATTTAAGCCGTCCGGCCTGGCGGTACTGCGCCCAGTCCTCCGGCCTCCACGGATAGGCCGTGGAGTAGCAGTCCTGACCTATCCGGCGTCTTAGCTCTGTTTCAAGAGGGTGGGGCATCTCAGTAGATGACGTTGTCGCTGGTGAATCCTTGCCGGAGATATTCGCCGTCGAAGAGAAGCGACGACGCGCAGTAGCCCGTGTCGATGGTCTCCCTTACGTACACTCCCACCGGACGCTCTGCCCCCGTGTAGATATAGTTGCGGCAGCGGCACGCACCTTCGTGGCTTTTCTCCTCCGTCCTGATGAGCGTGCGGATGCTGTCGAAGTCCATCGTCCACGGCTTTACGTACCTCTCGGCCGCATACTTGTTGAGCTTCATCAGCCCGGCGAACCCTACCGACGTAAACCCTTTTGATGCGACATAGCCTAACAGCTTCTCGGCCTCGGCGGGAGTGTCGATATATCCCTTTATCAGATTGCAGCTGAGGTTGATCTTGGACTTCATGCGCGCCGGGAACTCCAGGAGCGTCTCCGGCACGGCGCAACCGTAAATCTCGCTCAGCACCGCCGCGTCGTAATGGTGCAGCGACAGAGACACGGCGTCGATTCTCGGCAGTGCTGTCAGCGCTTTCGCCGCGGCCGTCAGGCCGTTGGTGTGCAGCTGCACCTGCGTGAAGTGGAAGCAGGGATTCTTCTCGATAAGGCCGACGATGGATTTTACGGTCTGAGGCCGTGTGGAGGGCTCGCCCCCGGTCAGCGTCACACGGTTTAACCGTATGTCCGAAGCCGCGACTTCTTCAAGAACTTTGCCGAACTTGTCAAGGTTGAATCCTTGCGCCTTGTCGGCGTTCTCGTTGCAGCAGAAGCGGCATCCGGCATTGCAGCCGTTAGCCACCCTTACGTACAGGTTGACGAACGGTTCGGGCGCGGACATCCCCGTACGCAGGGCGCTGCAAGGGGTATGCCAGAAGGCTATGGGCTTTCCGAACAAGGTCATTTCAAGAGCCTGGAGTCATAATCCAGACCTTCTATAAATGCTTTCTTCAGCTGGAAATTCGGGAAATGCACCCGTCCTTCGAGCCGTTCAAACACCGGTGCGTTCATGTTGTGGCGGGGCACGAAATATTCGCGCTTTGCCGGGGAGATGCCCCGGCGGTATGCCCCGTCCGGTTTCATTGACATCTGCATCAGCAGCATGTCGAACCAGCGGTAGAGGGCTTTGTCATGGTTTGCCGTGCGTCTCCATTCCTGCCAGAAAGTCGGATCCGACAGGAATGCAATCACTTTACTTTCGTCGAGATAGCCGTCGGTGCAGAGTCTTTCCCAATTTTCTGACAGAGCTTTCTTGACGGGGAGGAACGCTTTCTCGAGGTCTTCGGCGAGATAGCGGTTGTCGCCGCAGTTCCAGCGGCCGGTCAGGATGCAGACTACTGAGTAGCCGAAACTTTCAAGGTTGTGCCAGCCTATCGGAAATAATTCCGGCTTTGCATCCGTAATATCCAGCAGCAGACGGGCTATCTCCGCTTCCAGCACAAGGCTGAAACGCTGCACGGGAGCCATCAGCAACCCTTCCGATTCCATCTTCCCGGCCGCCTTTTGCAGTTCACGGTCTATCCATTCGTGGGTGGGCGCTTCGTCTCCGTTCTGGAACGCCTTATAGTCGCAGGTATAGGAGATTCCGCGCAGATACCACCCGAGCTTTTCCTCCAGGCGGCTGATGGCGATGTCCTTATCCCTGACGCTGTACTTGTATATCCTGTTGGCGGCAAGCAGCAGATCCAGCATCATGTCGTAGGAAGAGTAATGCTTCGTCCAGTTCGGAAGATAGCTGTCCTCAAGCTTATATATCACCTTGACGAATGATTCGGGCAGGCGGACGTTGTACAGCTCCATCGCCTCGGCAAAGAGGGGCGCTATCTCCTCGTCCTTGAATCCCGCTATGCCGCAGCCTATGCGGGTCACGTAGAACGTGGTCTGATCCCATTCACGGGCCAGCTTGATGAAGTCGTCCACGTATGGCTTGATGGTTTCTACGCCGCCCTGCATGGTCGGGATGGCGTAGCTCTGGCCCTGCATCCCCACGCCCTGACCCCGTATCGCGCCGAAGCGCTCTCTCGCCACGCGGGCAGCACCGCCCGCATGGTTCCCCGCCAGATTGCTGCCGAACACGAACACCTCGTCCTTTCCCAGCGAGGTTATATTCTCAGGTGTGTATTTCATTTGTATTAATATAGGTATTAGAGGCTGTCGTAGATGTTTAGATAGCCGTTTGCGAAATCTTCGGCGGTAAAACGCTTGTCAGCAAGGCCGTGGGCGATACATTCCATGCGGAACGACTGATTGCCGAGACGCTTCAGGGCGTCGGCGAGCACTTCCGGAGCGTCGCTGTCGCAAAGGCTCGGACAATCTGTGGCTACTTCGGCTACCGCAGAGCTACGCAGTGCCACCACCGGGCAGCCGGCGCGACGGGCCTCGGCTACCGGCAGCCCGAAGCCCTCCCATTTGGAGGGATACAGTAGCGCGTAGGCCGAGTTGTATATCTTGTTCAGCACCTCGTCGTTGGGATATACAAGGTTTACCCACCTGTCGGCAAGCTGGGTGTTGAGGATGTTTTGCTCGCGTTCGTTCACGGGGCTGCCGCATATGCAGAAGCGCAGATTCGTGCGCTGCACGGCCTGAACCGCAGCGTGGAAATTCTTGTAGCTCTGACGCCCCCCCACGAACAGCACCGTATCGGCCATGTCGGGGTGTGGCGCGCTATGAAGATGCGTGAACTTGGACGAGACCGCGTTGTAGATCACATGCACTTTGCCGGGCGCCACACCGGGATTGAGCCGCAGCAGGTCGTTGCGTGTGCTCTCGCTGATGCACACTATGGCGTCGGCGCTCCGTATCGCTCTGCGCTTCATGCCTTTGTGCAGCTGCGAGCGCATGAACATGAAATTGTTGCTGAAACGTTCCACCGTAAAGTCGTGTACGGTCAGAACGGTTTTCGCCCTTTTGCAGTGCGGCAGACGGTAATAGGAGGAGTGAAAAATGCATTCGTCATTGCTGTCGAAACGTGCCGGCAGCATGCGCTCCACTGCCACCGGCAGCTTCCCTGCCTCGCCCTTGAAAAGCAAATGGTCGGAGAGCGCGATTCGCTCGAAGTTGTCCATGGCGTGCGCATATTCAAGTACTCTGAATGCTTTCAGATTCGGCGCCACGTATGTAAGCATGTCACTCCAGACACGCGAGATGCCTCCCGCACGCTGGAGCGAAAAGATGATGTTGTCGAAAACTACGGGTTTCAATCTTCCAGGTAGTACGTGATGTAGGTGACGATGCGCACAGTTTTGATGTAAGGCGTGTACTGGTCGCGGTTTTCGATGGAGAACTGCCCCTGCGACGCCGTCTTGATCTTGCCAAGGTCGCTCTCGCTGTCCTCGGCGAACTTGTCGGCCGCCTGGCGCGCGTTGCGGGTGGCCTCGGCTATCATCTCAGGCTTGATGGAATTCAGTTCCGTATAGTCGTAGGTGATGGGGTAGCTGTAGTCGCCGGCCACGATGGCGATGCCCTGCTTCAGCAGTTCGGTCTGTTTCTTTATAAGCTCGTTGACCTTGTCCACCTTTTCGCTCTTCACCACGATTACGTTCGTGACGATATAGCGGTAGAGCTGTTCGCGCTGGTTGTAGGCGTTGGCCTGCACGTCGCTGACGTCGGGTGCGTTCACGCTGATTTCGGCGTCGGTGATGCCGTTGGCGTGCAGGAAGTCGAGGATGGCGTTGTTGCTTGCCTGAATCCTGTTGTAGATGGCGGGCAGCTCATTGCCCATCTCTTTGGTGACTATAGGCCAGGTGACTACGTTGGCGTTGACTTCTTTCTCACAGAGGCCGCGCACCGTAACCACGCGGTCACGGTTGCTGAAATTATCGATTCCGGCCTTGATGCACAGACCTAAGATTACGATGCCGAGCGCTATCAGCGCAGCAGAAATATAGTTTTTCATATCCTTGGATTATGGTGGATACATGAATTATTACGCAAAGATAACGCCTTTTACCTAACAAATGCCTTTTTTGACCGAAAAAATATCCTGACTCACCACTACGCAACGCCAACGCAACGCCAAAATTTCCCCTCAACGAAAATTTTTTTCGCCATTTGTACAAAAACCGCATTGATCGGCTTTTTCGTGTTGTAACTTTGCACCGGCAAGAGGAACCCGGCCGCAGAGGCGGCCCCCCTTACCTCTAAACTAAAGAGAACATTGACATTCTGGTACAAACCCGCCTTGCAGTCCGTCCGACAAAC
>CAPNHY010000010.1:0-44678 GCA_948665475.1 uncultured Muribaculaceae bacterium
GCCTAACTGTAATGTCGCCGAGTTGGATATCGTTATCCCGAACTCGCGTTAATAATAAACTATTTACAAGAACGGTCCTCGCCGCAGCCACGCCTGCCAGGCGGCGCTGTCGCCGCGGAAAGCGTTGAGGTCGGTCGGGCCGGGCACCCCGTCCACGCGGCCGCGGTGCGAGTGCTGCCACAGATGCCACTCGTCGCCGCCCGGCAGAGGCGGGTCCGTGAACGAGCATATCCACACCTCGCTGTCATCGAAGTTGCCGCGCAGGAAGCGCTGGTGGCCGCTTTTGTTGCTGTACAGCAGTACGCGGTAGCCCCACGCGTGCAGATAGTCCACCATCGAGCGCAACTGCTCCACCACCTCGTCGGTGGAGCGTGTCGGGGCGTTGCCCCATTCCTCCACGTCCACGGCCAGGGGCAGGTCCACGCGCCGGTCGCCCAGCGTGCGCAGCATGTTGGCCGCCTGACGCCACCCCTCGCTGTCGAAGCGGAAGTAGTGGTATACGCCCACGGGCAGACCGGCCTGGCGGGCCAGGCGGAAATTGTCGTCGAACGCCGCGTCGCGGAACGTCTCGCCCTCGGTAATCTTCAGGAACACGAAGCCGATACCGTCGGCCGCCGCGCGCCGGAAGTCCACCACGCCGTTGTGGGCCGAGATGTCCATGCCGCGCACGGGATACTCCTGCGGGTCGAGCTCGACGTGCTCTACCCGCGGCCGCATCAGTCGTGCCGTCGCCGTGCCGAAAATGGCCGCGGCCGCCAGCACCACTATCATTATGGCCGCTATCCGTGCCCTCCTGTCGGTGTTCGTTCTCATTCTGTATGCAAATTTACAAAAAAATCCTCCGTGCGGGGTGGGTGCGCGGAGGATTGTTGAGTTATGGCTTGATTATTCAGCGACGCTGAAGATGACGATGCGGTTCCAGTTGTTGGTGTCGTAGGGCTGCTTGTCGCTGCCTTCGGCCACGATGGAGAGGCGGTCGGGGCTGATGCCGTAGGTGCGGGTGAGGACGTCGTAGACGGCCTGTGCGCGGCGCTTGGAGAGCTTCATATTGTAGGCGGCGGTGCCGGTGTCCTTGTCGGCGTAGCCTGCGATGGCGACGTTCTGGTCGGGGTTGTCCTTCATCCACTTGGCTATGTTGTAGATGTTTACTTCCTCCTGCGGGGCTATGCGGGCCGAGTTGAGGGAGAAGCGCACGGTAGCCATGAGAGGTGCGGCGGGAGCCTCCACTATCTCGGCAACTTCCACTTCGGGGCAGGGGAGCTGTGCCTCGGCTGCTGCGAGTGCGGCGCCTGTGGTGGCGAGTGCGGCGCGCAGGTCGTTGACCTGGTTGTTGAGGTTGGCTATGTAGCCGGTGTAGTCGCAGGGGTTGTAGCTGTTGAAGCCGCTGCCGCCGAAGTTGATGGTGAAGCCGCCGATGGCGCTGATGTTCAGGTCGACGGGTACGCCGTAGGCTGTGCCGTTGAAGACGTCGCCCAGGAACTGTACGCGTCCTTCGGCGAAGAAGTCGACGTAGCGGCTGAGGCGGAAGCGGAGCTGGAGGCCGGCGGAGATGTCGGGCGCCCATGTGGTGGATTTGTGGCGTGTCTTGCCGCCGGCGATGTTGCCCGCGGGCTGCATATTCCAGGCGTAGGCGGCTCCGAGTCCGGCGAAGGGTACGATGGAGAAGACACGGTCGGTATTGACGCCTCCGAGGCCGTTGAACATGTCCCACATGAAGTCGACGGAGCCGGCCACGTAGTTCATCTTATGGTAGGTGGCGTTGTCCCAGTGGAGCGTGCCGCCCATGAAGTTCATGCGTGTGGCGAAGTAGGGTGTGAACCATTTGCCGAAAGCCACGTCGTAGACGGCCGTGAGATGGTGCTTCTTGCTGCCGTTGACATCGCTGTACTCAAAGAATGGCGAGTTGATGCCCGCACCGAGCTGCAGGAACCAGTTGTCGGCATGGCCGCTGTAATAGTGTGTGGCGCAGGGCACTTCTGCTACTGTGATGGTTTCTTCTTCCACAATCACTGCAGGCTCTTGTGCCAGAGCCGATACTCCGGGGAGGAGAAGGACAGCCGCGGCTGCCAGAATCTGCTTTTTCATAATCACGAGAGAGTTGAATAAGTGAAACGTTAATAAATCTGTAAGTAATTTAAAAACATGCGGCCTTTAATATTTGTTCGCCGGATGCAAAAATAGTTAAAGCTAAAATTGTAACTTTGCATCATGAAACTGTTTGAACGCTTCATCCCCGGGTCGGCCGACCTCGGTTCGGCCGACAGCGGGGAGCGCCGCAGGCGCTACCGCCGCATCGACTATGTGAACGAGGCGGCGTTCTCGCGCGTGTGGAGCGTGCGCTTCGCGCGCCGCGAGGCATTCCTGCTGGGCGCGCTGGCCGTGGCCGCCGTGGCCGCGCTGGTGTATGTGGTGATTGCTTTCACGCCGTTGCGCTCCATGCTGCCGGGCCAGTTGCCGGGCGACATGCGGGGCCGCTATGTGGAGGCTACGCTGCGCCTCGACTCGCTCACGCGAGCAATGCATCAGAACGAACGCTATCTGGCGGATGTGGCCGCCATACTCGAAGGCCGGGTCGACCCGGACTCGGCGCGCCTCTCGCACTCGGCGCTGAACGAGCTGTCGGACACGCTGATGGCTGCATCGGATGCCGAACGCGCTTTCGTGCAGAAGTTCGAGAACACGCAGCGCTACAATCTCTCTGTGCTGGCTCCTATCGCCGCCGAGGGCATGGCCTTCTACAGCCCGGCGCCCGGCGCCGAGCCGCAGGCGTCGCCCGACGGCACGAGTGTGGAGCTGCACGGCGAGCGCCGGCAGGGCATTGATGCGATATACCGCGGCACGGTGGTGGCCGCGTCGACCGACTCACGCGGCCTCTATACCGTAGTGATACAGCACCCCAACGAGTTCGTGAGCGTATGCTCGGGACTGGCTGAGAGCTTTGTGCGGCGCGGCGACATGCCTGCGACGGGTGCGCGCATAGGGGTGACGCCCCCGGACGGCATCATGCGCTTTGAACTGTGGCACAAGGGCGTCGCGCTCAATCCCGAGGACTATGTGGCATTTTAAGCGTTTCCTCCTGATGTGGTGGCCCACTGCTGCGGTGGTGGCGCTGATTCTCTATGCCGTGCTTACGCCCAATCCGCCGCAGCCCGAGGGGCTGAAGCTCTTCGATGGCGCCGACAAGGTGGTGCACGCCTGCATGATGGCGACGCTTATGGCGGTGGCCGTCTTCGACCGGCGGCGTGCCGGTCTTTCCTGCCGCATGGCCGGTATCGCGGTTGTGGCGCTGTGGGTGATGGCCTTCGGCGTGATTACGGAAATCATGCAGGGAACGATGACGGATGTGCGCAGCGCCGACCCCGCCGACGTGTGTGCCGACTGGGCCGGCACCATACTTACCGCCGCCGCAGCATATTTCCTGCTAAGAGCAGGAGCAGATCACTCGGCGTCCCGCACTTCCTGAAGGCGGGCGAGGTATTTGCCGATGATGTCGAACTCGAGGTTGACGCGGGTGCCGGGCTCTATGCGGCAGAAGTTGGTGTGCTCGAGCGTGTAGGGGATGATGGCTACGCGGAAGGAGCGCAGCTCGCTGTCGCAGACGGTGAGGCTGACGCCGTTGACGGTGACGGAGCCTTTCTCCACCGTCATGTAGCCTTTGGCGGCCATCTCGGACGGAACGTCGTACTCGAACTTGAAGTAGCGGCTGCCGTCCACTTCCTCCACTTCGGTGCAGACGGCGGTGGTGTCGACATGACCCTGCACGATGTGGCCGTCGAGGCGTCCGTTCATGAGCATGGAGCGCTCCAGGTTGACGAGGTCGCCCTCGCGGAGCAGCCCGAGGTTGGAACGGTCGAGGGTCTCCTGTATGGCTGTGACGGTGTAGGTGGAGTCGGGGTTGAGGGCTACGACGGTGAGGCACACGCCGTTGTGGGCTACGGACTGGTCGATTTTTAGCTCGTTGGCGAAGCTGCACCGCACGGTGAGGTGCAGATTGCCGCCCTCGCGCTTTGCGGCGGTGACGGTGGCGGCTTCTTCTACTATACCGGAAAACATATCTGTCAGTTATTTTAGAGTTTTAGAGGGTGTTTCATAAGAAATGTTAATTCAGGGGCGGTCAATCTTTGAGCGATTTTGGTAATGAGATGAGGGAGTGTGGCCGTAGCCACTCGACCGAAAAACATTGCCGAAAGCGCCAAAGAGTGGCCGAGGCGGTCGTAATATTATATTTTCGTAAGCTATTCTCCATTTATTTTAAAATAAGCTTTGGTTTTGCATCTTTCGAGTGTCTTCTATCCTTTGCCTCGGTCGCGTACATCAAGTATGCTCCTTCGGCCGCAGGATAGAATCCATCTCAAAATCTGCAACCCCTGATTTAACATTTCTTATGAAACACCCTCTAAGATATTGCGGCTGCGATGGCGAAGGCTAGGGCGTAGGCGAGCATGCTCATGGCGGTCATGCCCAGCAGGGGGTTGAGGGCGCTGCCGCTGCGGCGGCCGAGCATGCGCCAAAGGGCCACCGCTGCGGCGAGGTAGGCCACGGGGATGACGCGTGCCGCTGCCGGCATCGTGAGCCACACGGGGAGCGACAGGGCCACGGCTATGACGGCGTTGAGCAGATAGGCGGCGCGCATGGCGCGGCGCCCCAGCATCACGCACAGCGTGCGCTTGCCTACGGCGAGGTCATCGTCGCGGTCGCGGTAGTTGTTGACTATAAGTAGGTTGGCGGCCATGAGGCCTATGCCGATGGCACCCATGACGACGGCCGCGGTGCAGGTGCGGCTCTGCACGTAGTAGCAGAGGGTCACGGGCACGAGGCCGAAGAATATTATCACCATCACTTCCCCGAGGCCGTGGTGCGACAGCGGGTAGGGCCCTGTGCTGTAGGCCAGTGCGGCAAGGACGATGAAGATGCCTGCGATGACGAGCCACCAGCCGCCCCAGGCCACGAGCGAGAGCCCTGTGGCGCAGGCGATGCCCAGGGTGATGTAGGTGGCGCGCAGCATTGCGCGGGGTGTGATGTCGCCCTCGGTGACACCGCGGCGGGGGCCGTCGCGGCCGGCGCGGTCGAGGCCGCCGGTGAAGTCGTAGTATTCGTTGGCGAAGTTGCTGGCAATCTGCGCCAGGATGGCGAAAATCAGGCAGATACCCGCAGGCGCGGGGTCGAAACAGCCGTCGTGGAGAGCGTAGCCGCAGGCGGCCACCACTCCTGCGGCCGACACGGGCAGCGTGCGCAGCCGCATGGCTTCAATCCAGCATTTCAGCGTTCGGGTCGTGATCATGCTGCAAAGTTACAAAAAATAGTTTATAGGTGAGAGTTAGGAGTTAGCTCGGAGGGCGAGAAACAGAAGGACAAAAGGTCATAAGCAGAAAAAAATAAATTTGTTATTTTTGTCATCTTTGTATTTTTGTTTCGATAACGCATAACTCCCCACTCCTCACTCCTCACTCCTCACTCCCCACTCCTCACTTCTCACTTCTCACTTCTCACTCCTCACTATCTTCTGTCCCTTATGACCTTATGCCCTTCTGTTTCTCGTCAGGCGCACTAAATGATATGCGGTCGATTCGGAAATCGGTGCTGCGGATGGGGGCGGGTATGGCGCTGCGCTGTGCGGCGAGCTCGTCCTCGACGCCCGGAGCGTCGCCGCAGAGGACGAGGAGGTCGACGTCGTGCCAGTCGTGGATGATGCGGCGCAGGGCCTCGGCGGCCGGCATGGAGGCGGGATAGGCGCGCACCGTGGAGGGTGTGCCGGTGGGGGCGGCGAGCACTGCCGTGCGGCAGCCTGCGGCGGCATGGCGGGCGGCTTCGGCGAGCACGGCGACGCTGTCGCTGCCGGCTACCACTACACGCTGCCCCGCGCTGCGGCGCCGCACGGGCCGGACGCCCGACCGGTACTGCTCCATTTTCGTTTCCAGATAGTTGTCTGCCATGTTGTCTGAAACAGCAACGGCGCGTCGTCATCGACGTGCCGTTGCAGGTATTACATTTGCTACTATAGGTTGGTTTTCAGCTGAATTTAGATTTGGCCGTTTTTCGGTTGTCGCAAAGTTACGGCGTCGATGTTACATACCTGTGACGCTTGCGCTACATGTGCGTTACGCCGCAAGATTTGTTCAATCGAATGTGGCGGCGATGCGGTTCATTACCTTCTGCGCCGACATGCGGCGGTAGAGGATGTCGTAGACGCCGTCCAGAATGGGCATAGCCACCTGATAGTTGCGGTTGATGTCGTGAATGCACTTTGTGCCGTAGTAGCCCTCGGCTGTCTGCTCCATTTCCATGCGTGCGGCCGTGACGGAGTAGCCGCGGCCTATCATCGAGCCGAAGTTGTGGTTGCGCGAGAAGCGGGAGTAGGCCGTCACGAGCAGGTCGCCGAGGTAGACGCTGTCGCAGATTTGCCGCGGGCGGTGGTCCACGCTGTCGAGGAATCTCTCCATCTCACGGATGGAGTTGCTGACGAGCACGGCCAGGGTGTTGTCGCCCAGCTTCATGCCGTGGACTATGCCCGCGGCGATGGCGTAGACGTTCTTGAGCACGGCGGCGTACTCGATGCCGTTGAGGTCGGTGGAGGTGACGGTGTGGGTGTGCTTTCCGGCGATGCAGCGGGCGAAGGCGTCGGCGAGCTCGGGCGTGTGGCAGCCTATGGTGAGGATGCTGAGGCGGTCCAGGGCCACTTCCTCGGCGTGGCAGGGGCCGGAGATGCAGAGCATGTGGTCGGGGTTGATGCCGAAGTGCTTGCACATGTAGTCCGTGACGAGCTCGTTGCTGTCAGGCACGATGCCCTTGATGGCCGAAACGACGTACTTGCCCTCCAGCGGCACGGTGACCTTCGCCATGTGATCCTTGAAGTAGGGCGACGGCATGGCCAGCAGGAGGGTGTCGGCAGCGGAGCATACCTCGTTGATGTCGCTGGAGAAGGCTATGCGGTTGATGTCGAAGTCTACGTCCGTGAGGTAGGCGGGGTTGTGACCCAGGCGCTTGAAGTCGTCGATACGGTCGTCGCGGCGCATGTACCAGTGTATCATCTCGCAGTTCTGGAGCAGCAGTTTTGCCAGGGCGGTCGCCCAGCTGCCGCCGCCCAGCACAGCTATGTTACCGGGAAAAGTCATGGCTGCGTACGGTTTACTGCTTGTCGGCGGCGTCGGCGGCAGGTTCGGCTGCCGGTGCCGCTTTTTTCTCGGGGCGCATCTGCGGGAAGAGAAGCACCTCCTGGATGGCCGTCTGGCCCGTCATGAGCATGACGAGGCGGTCCATGCCTATGCCCATGCCCGATGTGGGCGGCATGCCGTACTCGAGGGCACGGATGAAGTCGTGGTCGATGATCATGGCCTCGTCGTCGCCCTTCTCGCCGAGACGCATCTGCTCCACGAAGCGCTCGTACTGGTCGATGGGGTCGTTGAGCTCCGAGTAGGCGTTGCACAGCTCCTTGCCGTTCACCATGAGTTCGAAGCGCTCGGTTAGCTCGGGGTTGTCGCGGTGGCGCTTGGTAAGCGGCGACATTTCTATGGGATAGTCGGTGATGAAGGTGGGCTGTATGTAGTGTCCCTCGCACTTCTCGCCGAAGATTTCGTCGATGAGCTTGCCTTTGCCCATGCCGGGGTCGGTCTCCACTCCGAGCCTGCGGCAGAGGTCGCGCAGCTGCTGCTCGTCCAGGCCGGTGATGTCGGCGCCGGTGTGCTCCAGGATGGCCTCGGCCATGGTGACGCGGCGGAAAGGCGCCTTGAAGCTGATGACGTTGTCGCCCACCTGCACCTCCGTGGTGCCGTTCACCTCCAGGCATATGCGCTCAAGCATCTGCTCGGTGAAGCGCATCATCCAGTTGTAGTCCTTGTAGCTGACGTAGATCTCCATGCAGGTGAACTCGGGGTTGTGCGTGCGGTCCATGCCCTCGTTGCGGAAGTTCTTGGAGAACTCGTACACGCCCTCGAAGCCGCCCACGATCAGGCGCTTCAGGTAGAGCTCGTCGGCGATGCGCAGGTACAGCGGAATGTCGAGCGCGTTGTGGTGGGTGATGAAAGGACGCGCCGAGGCGCCCCCGGGAATGCTCTGCAGTATCGGCGTCTCCACTTCTATGTAGCCGTGCTCGTTGAAGTAGTTGCGCATGGAGGTGTACACCTTGGTGCGCTTCAGGAAGATGTCGCGCACGCCGGGGTTTACCACAAGGTCGACGTAGCGGCGGCGGTAGCGCAGCTCCGGGTCGTCAAAGGCGTCGTAGGTCTTGCCGTCCTTCACCTTGACTACGGGCAGGGGCCGCAGCGACTTTGCCAGCACCGTGAGGCTGGACGCGTGGACGGAAATCTCGCCCGTCTGCGTGCGGAACACGTGGCCCTTCACGCCGATGAAGTCGCCGATGTCCAGCAGCTTCTTGAATACGGTGTTGTATAGCTCCTTGTCCTCGCCGGGGCAGATGTCGTCGCGCGAGATGTACACCTGTATGCGTCCGTGGCTGTCCTGGAGCTGGAGGAAGGAAGCCTTGCCCATGATGCGGCGCGTCATGATGCGGCCGGCCACGCACACCTCGCGCACCGGCGCGTCGGGCGCGTCGTCGAAGTTGGCGCGGATGTCGTCGCTGTAGGCGTCGACGGGGTATTCTGCTGCGGGGTAGGGCTCGATGCCCATAGCGCGCATGGTATCAAGACTTTTGCGGCGGATGATTTCCTGTTCGCTGAGTTCCATATTGTTGCGGGTAGGTTATGTCGTGTTGTTTGTGCAAAGATAATGCTTTTTTGCGAAGTAGGCAAAAGATAGGCAGTTGCGTGTAATTTAACAAAACAGGCTTAACAGCTTTTATAATGCTTTAACGCGTTAATTAACAATTCGTTGCGAGAAAACTCGTAACTTTGCATCACGAAGATAAGTCCGCCCCTGCGGACGGACGATTATCGGATTACCTCGTGTTGGATGTGAAACAGCAGACCCCGCGCGTCCCGCGCCGGGCTGCTGCGAAAAAATACTTGAATTTTGGTTATGAGGGAGGTGCGCTGCTGTGAAGCAGTGCACTTTTCGCGTGTATCAGATAGTTCCCATGTAGTCAGACGGCTTGGTACATATTGTGCTCCACTTGATTATTGACGAGTTCGTAATATAGGCCATGAATGGCGAGCAGGTGTTCGTGTGTCCCCTGTTCAGCAACACAGCCTTCGTTCATCACAATTATGTTATCGGCATTCCGGACTGTAGAGAGACGGTGGGCCACTATTACTACCGTACGGTTTCGAAATGACTCCATGATATTGTGAATAATACGGCTTTCGGTAACTGCATCGAGCGATGAGGTAGCTTCATCAAGAACGACAATTTCAGGATTGCGGTAAATAGCTCTGGCGATAAGAATCCGCTGTTTTTGACCGCCGCTGATTTCCATTCCGGTTTTGCCAATCGGAGTATTGTATCCCATGGGCAGATTCTCAATAAAATCATCTATGCATGCTGTGCGTGCGGCCTCTTGTGCACGGCTTAGATCGGGATGATCGTCAGAAAGTGCAATATTGGTAAGAATATCTCCGGAGAACAGACTGCCGGTCTGCATCACTACTGCTATTTTAGATAACCAGGCATATTCATCAATTTCATTAAGGCTCAGGCCACCCACATGTACGCGCCCCGATGCAGGAGTGAAGAAGCCAAGCATCAGTTTCAGAAGCGTTGATTTTCCACATCCGCTTGCTCCCACTATCGCAGTGGTTTTGCCATAGGGGATTGTAAGGGAAAGATTATCAAGAACCATAGGCGAGCCGGCGCCTGGATATCTGAAACAGACCGAGTCAAAGTACAATGCATCAGCCTCCGGAAGCGGCTTGATGCCTGCGGGCGTAGCGTCCGATTCCATCACCTCCTCCACACGTTCATAGGACATACGCACATCCTGAAAAGAGTTGATGGAATCAATCAGATTGGAAAACGGCACGGCAAGCCGTCCTACGATATAGCTTACGGTCATCATCAGACCAATTGTCATTTCTCCGTGTACCACCATTGTTGCGCATATTCCCGTTATAGCTATATCACGCAGACGATTGAAAAACACATACCCGCCGTTCTGCCACATTTTCAGTCTTGTGGTTTTCAGCGACAGGGTATTTATTCTGTTCTGTACAGTGTCCCATGCCGTCACACGCTGGCGCTGAGCACAATTCGTCTTTATCTCGTCTATGCCGTTTACAAGCTCATACAGGTTGTTGCGGTTTTCGGCAAGAGAAGAAAAGCATGCGTAGTCCAGCTCTCTGCGGCGGCGCATGAACAGCGTGGACCACAAGATACCCGAAGCTGTAAAAACAAGGAACGCAACAAATACCGCGTGGCTGAAATAAATCAGTATCGCGGAAAACAATATTATGTAAATAGCGGTAAAAAGTATCGTATCGGGCAACGAAACGAGAAACGAACGTATGCGGTTATGGTCGTCGACTTTCTGAATCAGATCTGAGCTTACTTTTTTAGCGAAAAAGCTCATAGGCAGGATGATGATTTTGTTAAGGTAATCCTTTATCATTCTTATGCTCATCCGCAGGCCGACACGTGTAAGCAAATAGTTAATCACAGTATTGGCAACGTAGTTTCCCAAGAATATAAACAATTGTGACCCTACCAGCAGCCATATGAGAGGGATGTCGTTATTGCGGATGCCCTCGTCCACGGTGCGCTGAAAAAAGAATGGTAACGCCACATCGGCGGCCATGGCGAAAAGCATCAGTACACATACCGCAGCGAATGATTTGCGATGCCGTCCTATGGCTGTAACCGCGAGCTTGTGCAGTCTGTGCTTTGATGCCGGAATGTCAGCTTGTTGTTCAAGGAATCCGTCGGCGGGCTCGGCGAGTATCGCTATGCCGCGGCCTTTGTTGTTTATAAAGCTCTTTTCAAACTGCTCACGGTCTATCCTCATTTTGCCCTCTGCGGGGTCTACGATGTAAAAGTAACGGCCATTTGCGCTTATTTTGTACAGAACGATGAAATGACGCTTGTTCCAGTACAATATGGACGGCAACGGCATTTCGGCAATGTACTCCATGCCTACGCGCACTGCTGTGGCCTCCATATGTAGCCCACGCAAGGCGTCCGCAATGTCGCGCACGGAAGCGCCGAGGCGGTTTATCTCGACATGTCCGCGCAGAAAACTCATCGGCAGCCGCAACCCGTGGTAGCGGCACACTATGCGTATGCAGGCGAGGCCGCAGTCGGAGTGTTCCACCTGCTGGTAGGAATATATGTGCCGCCACCGCCGCATTACGCTATTTTGTGTTCAGTCTGCCCTTCACCACATTGGAACTGCGGGTGTCGGCATAGCGCATGCGGAAGTTGCCGAATGCGTAGGACACACTCAGCTCCACGGAGCGTTGCGAGTAGCTCGTGCGAATGTCATAGCTGTAGGCCGGCGTGCGGAAATGCCCCGTATTGTTGTGTGTTCAGTATGTTGCCGGCGGTAAGGCTTATGTCCAGACCGCATCGGAAACTCTTGCGCAGCCCCAGACTGAGGTAGTTGCGCCAGCCGAACTTGTAGCCGAAAAACTCGCTGGGTGAGTTAGCGCTAAGCCAGGCTGTGGCACGCAGCATATGCCGCTGCGAGAGCACAGCCGACAGATTGATGTCGGCACAATAACTTATGTGCGACCTCTCCATCCATCCGCCGCCGATGTCGCCGGTTTCCCTGTAGTAGTTTATCTGTCCCTGAAGTTTCACCCGTAGCCAGTCCCTGAACGTTCGGCTGTAGGTCAGCGAGGCCTGGCTGAAAAGTTGAGTGCCTGAGTTCAGAAAACTGGACACTGTCATGCCGTCCTTGCCGTAGGTGTATTCTCTGACGGCATCCGAGGGAGTATAGTCGGCATTCAACACCAGCGTGAAGTCCTTCAGAAAACCGTAGTAGAGGCTTGCACGCCAGCTCTTGTCGGACCGGAGCAGAGGATTGCCCTTGCGGCATGTGGTCCCGGAAGTGTAGTAGACGTAGGGGTTGAGCCTGTTGAAGTAAGGCCGGAATATGTCTCTTGACACGTCAAGAGATATGCTTTGGCCGCCTCGCGGAATATTCAGGCTCACACTCAGCGAGGGGAACACGTCGGTGTAGTAGCGCGAGAAATCGAGAGAAGCGTCGGCGCTGCGGCCCGTCGTGCGCGTATGCTCCACACGCAACCCCAGCATTACCGACAGGTTCTCGCCAAACTTGCCGTTCCATTCGGCAAACGCGGCATGAACCTGTTCGTTGTAACGGAAATTGTCGATCTGTCCGTACAGATTCTCGTGATTGTCTATGCGGCCGTAGGAGTAATCGTAGCCGGCGCGCACGGAGTGTCTTCGGCCTATGGCGCGGCGATAGGTAGGTCGTATGTTGAATCCGTCCATGTCTGTGCGTGTTTCCTGGCGGCGCAGCTCATCGTCATTAAGATAGTCGGTGTTGACGCGCGCTTTCATGGTCGACCAGTCGGCACTCACGTCCAGATAGCTGCCAAGAGTATCGGTTTCGAGTGTATAGAAAGACGTCACGCCTATGGTAGGCGATGTCCAGGGAGTGCGTCTGTTGATGCCCATGCCGCTTTCTGTCGGGTCAGCGTCCGGCCCGGTGGATAGTGAGCGCACCGTCGACCGGTCGTCGGCCTGATTGCCCGAAAGATTCAGCCCCACACCTATGGTGCTTTTGCTATTGGGTCTGAACTCTCCGTTCAGGCCGCCCAGAATGCTGTTGGAGGTGTTTTTGAAGCGGTCGGTGTTCTCTACTGTCAGAGCCGGATCAGTGTACTCATAGAGGGTGCGCGTCTTGTTGCGCCTGTCGTAGTAGCCGTAAAGAGCGTATGCCGTGGCCGAAAAATGTCCTTTGGTGTAGCCTGCCACAGCTGTCGTGTACGATGACAGGCTGTTTTCGGCCCATGAGCCGTCCTCTACCAGGCTGAATATAGTTCCCTCGTCGGGTCTGCGCAGAATCACGTTCACTATGCCCCCCGTCATAGACGCCTTGTAGCTGCTGCCGGGGTTGGTGATAATCTCTATGCTCTTGATATTTCCGGATGGAATTGCTGCAAGATAATTCTTCAGGGCTTGTGGGGCCATTTTCGGAGGCCGGCCGTTGATGTAAATCACAGACGTTCCCACGCCGGTGATTTTCACGCCGCCCTCGCTGTCCATATACACCAGCGGCGTAAGCTCCACCGCTTCCCGGGCATTGGTGGCATGATTGCCCAGAGTGGAGGGATCGAAGATGAATTTGCCGGCTTTGCGCGTCAGCGCGCTGCCTGTGACGGTAAGCTCTTTCAGCTCAGTGCCGGTCGGTGTCATGAACAGCGAATCGGGTGCGTTGGCCGCAATCATGCTTAGGGGTGTCATGCCCGGATGACTGAGCGCCAGGATGCGATGCTCCAGACTGTCGGATGGAAGCAACGCGCGCCCTGCCGCATCGGTCAGAGCCACATCCCGCAGGGTGGAATCGGCAGTGCTGAGCAGGCTCACGGCCACACCCTCCAGTGGCCTGCGGTCGATGCTGCTGTACACACCGAAAGCGCGTTGTGCCGGTTCTTGCGCCAAGAAAGTTTGCGCAAGAATAAAATTAGCAATAATCAACAGTATAACCCTTTTCATAAGCAAGATGCGATTTATTCGCCAGCAAAGATAACAATTATTTCTTAGACGTCCGTAATACAATCATTACAAATCTCCATCAGATTCAGTTTTAACAAAAAACTGTTCGAATCGACGTAATACAATGTCTGTTTTGTTTTCTTCGGAATAATCCAAAAGACATCCTTCCCTATTGATTCTTTCCATCGCCCGCTGACGGCAGCCGCCTCCGCAGATTGGTGCGATGCGACAATTGCGACACTCGTCTCTTGAAAACTTCACAGCCATGCGACGCTCCAGCGCATTGTTTTCCCAAACGATTTGTCCGTCCGCGTCAAGATATCCGGCCCTGTCTTCCCGCTTGAAATCGCGCGCTGTGCAAAAGAACACATCGCCATTGTAATTTATCAGTACATTGTTGCGTTTGTCGCCATAGCACGACGAACCGGGAGCGCCGCGCATATAGTGTGTGTGGCAACTGAAACCTTTGTCTCGGAATAAGGAGCAAATGTGGGAAACTTCATTCTCGATGTCGTTGTCAGAATCAAGATCTTGCCATACACGCTGTAGGTCAACCGATATATTCTTTTTGGCATCATTATCAATATCGGCCATATCTACCGGAATATCATATACGCTTTTCAGATTTTCAGCTGTGTAGTTTATTCTGAATATTACATTATTATTGTCTTTAGCCGCTTCCTTTATATTATTCATAATGCGGTGGTAGCTTCCTTTCCCGTTGATGCAGAAACGCGTTTTATCATGAAATTCACGACCACCGTCAACAGTTATCTGAAAACTTGTATCTATGCCCTTTAGCGATTCAAGCACTTTTCCGCTGAGGAAATATCCGTTGGTAGTGAAATGCAACTGCAATTCAACTCCTCGTTTCGCGCAGATATCCTGTGCATGATGTATTATGGGGAGTGCAATATCACGATAATATAGCAATGGTTCTCCACCGAAGAACGAGAGATACAGCACCTTCAGTTCACAGTTGCGCTCTACTGTCGTTGCCAGAAGTTTCAGCACAGCCTGCAATACGCCGTCCTGCATTCTTGACGCCGACTGATGCTCCTCATAACAATACCAACAGCGGAAATTGCAGTTAAGTGTCGGATTTATATGGATATGGTACTCGCTGTCATTGTTGTCGATACGTTCAAATAAGTCGGCAAGCAATTTGACTTCATCCACGCCGTCGTCCAGCAGTACTCCTGCTTCCGACAATTGCCCTGTCAGCTTATCTGCGCTGCCGGTTATCTGATTGCCGCGAAGACTCAGATTTATGGAATTGCTGACGATAAATTTATCATTCAGGGCGTTGTAAATGATTGTATAACCGTTCTGTAGCGGTATGCAGGTAGTGAATCTGCTCTGTTTCATATAAGGGGGGAATATGGCAGAGGCTGAAAAACAATGGCACCACTATAAGCAGAACTCCGTTTAGTCATTATTTTCCAGCCTTTGAGGATTTCAATTTACCGGGGGCACGTAGTCTCAGGGTTTATCACAGTCACGCCATTGTTACACTTTTCATTGGTGGATTTATCTCCACAAGTTTTTGCGTTCGTGCATCCACTATTGGTTCCTTTGCATCCATCCGCGGAGAAATTTGTACATTTGCTGTTCGTACCGCAACCCATGCTGTCCAGGTCGGAATTTAGAATCAACGACTGCTGCTCCTCAGGGAGAGTGGCGTCCACGATGCCGCTGACGAACTTTTCGATTTTGGATTTTTCCAGATCAATAAAGTATTTGATTATTTCCTACTCTGTTAAGGATTTTCGGATACCTCCATTTGTTGTATGTGATTTTATAGTTCGATATTGCCGGCGAAGAGCTGATTGCCGTCGGTGCGGCAGAGTATGTCGTATTCTCCGTGCAGTCCTGCGACGTCGAGCGAGGCATCCTCGTGGTCCACCATACCGGTGAGCACCACCGCATCACCCTGCTTTAGCTCCACCGTCATGTACTCGACATTCTCCGGGAGGTCGAAAATGAGAGTGTCGCCATCAATATAGAGGTTTATTACCTCATTCGACGGAGCAGAGGGGCGCCCATTGGGTGTCTTGATTTTTTGTATGGTGGTATGCTTTTTGGCATCCGAAGCATTTACCTGACATGGGATCGCACAAGCGGCAATCAGTACGCAAAATGTGATGATGAATTTTTCATTTCGTTCAATTTTTGACGCAAATTTACAAGGTAACATTATGGAAACCAAATTTTGCATCAAAAATCAGTTGGCATGTTACATTTGTATATATCTGTAAATCAATAAATTACCGACGTGCCAAATTGTAAAATTTGGCATATGTTGTAATCTTTTGAAATACAGGATGTTGTAACGAGCGTAATTATACGTTTTGCCAACAAAAATTCAGTCTATCAGACTTAAATAACGTACAGCAAGGGTAGGTTCAAGCTCTTTAATCTTATCTCTCAGGTGGCGTTTACGATTATAGACATTGGTTAATCGGGATTCTGACATAAATAAGGCTATTACATTTGGCGAAAATCGAAGCGCGGAAAGTACATAAAGATGGTACTCCTTTTCCGTGGCTGATGGCAAATCACGTCTGAAATCCGAGAAAATATTTCCGCAATATTGATTTGGAATCCATGAGCGCTTCAGCGCGTTCCATCTCGGCGATGGCTGCGCCGCTGCGGGAGCAGGAGGAGCATGCGAGGGCAAGGAGGATGAGGGCCGGAATCAGGGAAAACTTGTGCATATATACATATGTGATATGGAGGTCAGTGGCTGACGACGTCGTTGAGGCGGTCGCGGGTGTCGGGGCGGAAGGCACGGGCGGCACGGATGGAGTCGCGGCGGTGGCGCCGCAGGGAGTCACGTCGGCCACGGGCGGCGGTGCGCACCTCCAGGATGCTGTCGCTGCGGCGCTGCGCCGAGTCGATGCGCGCCTGGCGGATGGAGTCGCTGCGCGCGGCGTTGTCGGCAGCCGGGCCGGAGCCGCCGCCGAGCAGAAAGTGAAGCAGCACGGGCACGACGATGCAGAGCAGCAGCACCGTCATGCCCGTGGTTTCGGCCGATGTGAAGCGCCGGCTCATTTGCCTGCCATCGCTGCGCGCACGGCGGCGCGCAGCTCGTCGTCCTGCTTGTCGCGGCTGATGATGGTGCCGTCGGGTCCGTAAAGGATGATGCAGGGTATGCCCATGATGCCGTAGAGGTCGGTGGGCACGTTGCCGCCGTTAAGCCAGCATTCCCAGGGGAGGTCGTGCTTCTTGATGGCGGCGAGGGTGGCGTCCGGCTCGTCCCACACGGCTACGCCGAGCACCTTGAGGCCCTTGTCCTTCAGTTCGTTGTAAAGCTCCTTGATTACTGCCGTCTGCCGGATGCAGGGACCGCACCAGCTGGCCCAGTAGTCCACGAGCACATAGTCGCCCCGGCCCACGACGTCGCTCAGGCGGTGCTTCGTGCCCTGGTATTCTATCTCAAAGTCGGTGAAGGGCTTGCCCTCGGCCGTGGCTTCCTGGCGTGAGAACGAGTCGGCGTAGCGGCGCACGCGCTCGTACTTGCCCAGCTCGGGGTACTTCAGGAGCGCGGCGGCGAACTCGTCGCGGCTCATGCCGCCGGCCTGCTGGAGGAAGAGGTAGTAGCCTATGGGGTTGTCGATGTTGTCGGCCATCTCGCGCTGCATCAGGGCCTCGTAGGCAGCGTAGATTTTCTGCTGAGTGGCCTCGTCCGGGGCGGTGCGGAAGCGCATGGCGAGGGCGGAGGCCGAGTCGCCTATCTGGTTGAGGCGGTCGTTGAGCATGGAGCCGGAGGCGTTGCGGTCCTTGTCGATGGCGGTGCCGCCCTCCTCCAGGATGAAGGTGGCGTAGCGCTCGCCGTCGAGGAGCAGGCGGGCGAGGACGGGCTCGTCGATGGTGCCGCGGAACTCGGCCACGCCGTCGGCCACGAGGACGGAGTCGATGCCGGCGCCCGTGTCGTAGTTGACGAGATAGACCATCGCGCCCTCGGCGTCATCGGCCATGGGGGCTGTCACGTGGTAGGGGGCTGCATATGCGGCGGTTGCGGCCATAACTGCCGCGAGAGAAAGAATTTTCTTCATGATAGTGCGTTTTGTAAATGCTGTTTATCTGCAAAAATAATCATAAAATTTGAATATATCGCAGAATTTTACGAACTTTACCCATTCCAAAACATCACTTGCCATGCCAGCACCCACCCCGCTTGAACAGTTACTTGCCGTCGCCACGCAGGCGCGCACCGTGTCAATCGGTCTCCCCGCCAGCGAGAGCGCCTACGAGCGCCGCTTCGCCGTGACGCCCGAGGGGGCCGGCGCCCTGGTGGCGCGCGGCTTCCGCCTGCGCATGCAGGCCGGTGCCGGCGAGTGCATCCACTATCCCGACCATGCCTATGCGCGGCAGGGCGTGGAGGTGACCGACCGTGCCGGGGCCATGGCCTGCGACATCGTGCTGCACCTGCCGGCCGTAACGCCGGCCGACGCGCGCCTGCTGCGCCGCGGAGCCATGGTGCTGACGCTGCTGCATCCGGCGCGGCAGGACGCACAGGCCCTGCGCATGCTGCTGGGCAAGCACGTGATAACGCTGGCTCTGGACCTGGTGACAAACGAGCAGGGACGCCGTCCCTTCGCCGACGTGCTGCATGAGATTGACGGCCGCGCGGCCATAGCCATGGCTTCGTCGCTGCTGGCCGACTCGGTGCACGGCAAGGGCATACTCCTGGGCGGCGTGCCGGGAGTGGTGCCGTGCGAGGTGATGATAGTGGGCAGCGACATCGCCGCCCGCGCAGCCGCCCGTTCGGCCGTGGGGCTGGGCGCCGTGGTGCGCATGTTCGACGACGACGTGTACAGCCTGCGCGACGCCATGCACGAGCTCGGCCCCGCCGTCGTGGCCTCCACGCTCCACACGCGCGTGCTGTCCTCGGCGCTGCGCACGGCCGACATCGTGGTGGTGACCTCCACGCAGCGGCCTTTCGTGCTGGACGAGGGTCAGGTGCGCGATATGAAGCGCGGCGTGATATGCTTCGACATCAGCCGCGGCGAGACGCCGGCCTTCCCCGGCCTGCCGCAGATCGACCTCGCTATGGCGAGTCCCTCCGACACCGACCCCACCAACCCCCTGCGTCTCTGCTATATCAATGCCGGCAACGCCGTGGCGCGCTCGGCGGCAATGGCCCTGAGCGACACGCTGCTGACCCTGCTCGCCGACATCATCACCTGCGACGGCGCCAGCAATGCCCTGAAGCTGAAGCCCGGCCTGCGCGACGCAGCCTACACCTTCCTGGGCAAGCCCGTCAACGAGCGCATAGCCCGCATCGTGGGCGTGCGCGCCGTCGATATAAACATCTTTCTGCAATTTTCATGAGTGCACCGTCTTACGCAAGAAAATATTATGTGGTGTGGGAAGGCCGCGCCCCCGGCGTCTACGACAGCTGGGAGGAGGCCGAGGCCCAGGTGAAGGGCTTTCCGGGCGCGCGCTATAAAGCCTTCTCCGACGCCGACACGGCCGTGGAGATGTTCCGCCGCGGTCCGGGTTCCGACCTCGACCTGATACGTGCCATAGCCTCGCACAGCCGCGAGAGCGTCAACTACGAGGCTTTTCCGGAAATCAGGCTCGATGCCTTGGCTGTGGACGGCGCATGCTCGCGCAACCCCGGCCCGATGGAGTATCGCGGCGTGTGGGTGGCTACGGGCGAGGAGTTGTTCCGCGTCGGTCCCCTCGAGGGCGGCACCAACAACATAGGCGAGTATCTCGCCATCATCCACGCGGCGGCTCTGCTGGCGCAGCAGGGCATGCCGGCGGTGCCCATATATTCCGACTCGCGCACGGCGCAGGCCTGGATACGCGCAGGCCGCGCCCGCACGACGGTTCGCCGCACGGCCGCCAACGGACGGCTTATGGACATCCTGGAGCGCGCCGACGCGTGGCTCGCCTCGCACCGCATCACCAATCCCATCCTCAAATGGGACACGGACAAGTGGGGCGAGATTCCCGCCGATTTCGGCCGCAAATAAGGCCGGCTAAGCCATGTACGAACAGCTGCACTGCATAGCGCTGCGCACCGTGCGCCACACCGACCGCCAGTCGATACTCACGGCGTGGAGCCGCGAGCGCGGCCGTGTGGCGATAGCCATGCCGGCCGACAACGGGCGCGAGGCCCGGCGTCGCCGCGCGCTGACGATGCCGCTGTCGCTGTTCGAGGGCATGGACGCGTCGCGGCCCGGGCGAGAAATAGTGCAGTTGCGCGAGCTGCGCCCCACGGCCGTGGCGGCGTCGCTGCATCAGCATCCCGTCAAGAGCACCGTGGCGATGTTCCTGGCCGAGGTGCTGGACAATGTATTGCGGATGGCGCAGCCGGATGCGCGCCTTTGGGATTTTCTGGAAGGGTCGGTGCGCGCGCTGGATACGTTGCAGGCACCCGGCGCCGTCGCCAATTTCCACCTGTGGTTTCTGCGCGCGCTTGCCACGCTTACGGGTGTAGCTCCCGATTTCGGCTCGTGGCGCCCGGGGTCGGTGTTCGACATGCGCGAGGGGCTTTTCCGCATCACGCCTCCGCTGCACGGGCGCTACCTGCAGGCCGACGAGGCCCTGGCGGTGCGCCTGTTGGGCCGGCTGACGCCGACCAACATTGCCCGCGTGCATATCCCCCGCGAGGCGCGTGCGCGGATGCTCGACGGCATCCTGGAGTACTATGCGCTGCACGGCGCCCTCTCCTCAGCGTCCATGCGTAGCCTCGATGTCCTCCGAAGCCTGTTTGTTTAGTTTATGGTTTACTGGTAAGAGGGGGTTACCTCGGAGTGCGAGATACACAGGGACAAAAGGTCAAAAGCGACATAAGAATTATCATTGATTGATATTCAACAAATTAAAAACTTTTGTCCCTTATGACTTTATGTCTTTCTGTATCTCGCCATGCTGTAAGTTTTAGGGCTTAGGCGCCGGCGCGGGAGTCTCTGAAGTCAGGTCTACGTCGATGCTGCCGCTGGAGTAGAGGCCGAGGCCGAAGTCGGCCATGGAGGCGACGACGTGCTCGATGACGGCGCTCTTGATTGACTCGAATGCTACCCAGGCGGCCGTGTCGGCGAAGCAGTAGATCTGAAGCACGTAGCCGTCGGTGGTTGGGTCGAGCTGGCGCACCATTATCATCTGGCTCTTGCTGATGTGGGCGGCGCCTTCGGAGAGATAGGACGTCAGGTAGGCGCGGAACAGGCCGATGTTGGTCTCGGTAGTGCCGTTCACCACATAGTTGCCCGGCTCGCATATCCAGCCGTCCGGAGTGGTGGCCGCCTGCTCGGCGAAGGCCTTGATGGCCGGATACTTAGCCGAGAGGCGCGCGAGCACGTCGGCCGTAAGCGGTGCCACGGTGGAGCTGTCGACCGTGAAGCTCACCATTATGCGGCGTGCGCCGGTGTCCTGCATGGCGCGGTAGTTCTGGAATCCCTTGCTTACGAGCGTGTAGGGCGGCACCATCACCATCGTGTTGTCGAAGTTCTGTATCTTCACGGTGGAGAGGCTGACGTCGCGCACGATGCCGTTGGCCGGCGTACCGGGCACGAGAATCCAGTCGCCCACGTGCACCATGTCGTTCTCGCTCATCTGCAATCCGGCCACGAAGCCCAGGATGCTGTCCTTGAATATAAGCATCAGGGCGGCGGCGAAGGCGCCCAGACCGGCGAGCAGCGTGGCCGGCGACTTGTCGAGCATAATCGACACGGCAATGATGGCCGTGACTATCCACACTATGCCGAGAATCACGTTGAGGATGCCGCGGATGGGTAGGTGGCGGCGGTTGTGGCGGCGGTTTATCTGGTCGAAGACGAACGAGAGCACGGCGCCGAGGCCGTAGGCCGTGGCGACTACGGCATAGACGGCGGCGAGCCTGTCGACAATCATTATCAGCGAGCCTTCCTTCACGACGGCGAAGGGTACCAGCCCGAGGAAGACCAGCGGCGGGATGAAGTGGGAACACTTCTGGATGACGTGATGCTTCAGGAGTCCGCGACCTACGGCGCCGTCGCGCACGCGCACTATCTTGCGTACCACCCACACTATGCATACACGCACGAGCCAGCCCACCGCCAGCGCCACTCCCATGATGACGGCCAGGTATATGGCTTCCTCGATGTCGGGCGCATGCTCCAGCCCGAGGAAGTCGAGGAGGCGGTCGATTTCGCGCAGAAGCCACTCGGCGGCCTTGTGTGTGGGAATGACGGAATTGGCAAGCATATCAGGAATGAATGGTACGATACTGCAATTCTAACTCTCCGGCGGGGCAAAAAGTTTGCGCCGGGCTATCAAAAGTACGGGCTAATTTGTTAATTTTGCAATATGAAAGAATTTGTAATCAGTCAGGAAAGTTCCGAACGTGCCGTGTTGGTGGGTCTCATCACCCCCGCGCAGCCGGAAGCCCGTGTGCTTGAATATCTTGATGAACTGGCTTTTTTGGCCGATACCGCCGGCGCAACGGAGGTGGCGCGGTTCACGCAGAAACTCGACTATCCCAACCCGCGCACATTCGTGGGCAAGGGCAAGCTCGACGAAATAAAAGCCTACGTGGAGGCCAACGACGTGGGCCTCATCATATTCGACGACGACCTGAGTACCAAGCAGGTGAGCAATATCGAGAAGGAACTGCAGATAAAGGTCCTGGATCGTTCGAGCCTCATTCTCGACATCTTCGCGCGCCGCGCGCAGACGGCCACGGCCCGCACGCAGGTGGAGCTGGCGCAGTACCAGTACCTGCTGCCGCGCCTCACGCGCCTCTGGACACATCTGGAGCGACAGCGCGGCGGTATAGGCATGCGTGGCCCCGGCGAGACGCAGATAGAGACCGACCGCCGTATCATCCTCGACAAGATAAGCCGCCTGAAGGAGGAGCTCGCGGCCATCGACCGCCAGAAAAGCATACAGCGCAAGAACCGCGGCAAGCTTACGCGTGTGGCTCTGGTGGGCTATACCAACGTGGGCAAGAGCACGCTGATGAACGTGCTGAGCAAGAGCGACGTCTTCGCCGAGAACAAGCTGTTCGCCACGCTCGACACCACCGTGCGCAAGGTCACGATAGAGAATCTTCCCTTCCTGCTCACCGACACCGTGGGCTTCATACGCAAGCTGCCCTCGCACCTGGTGGAGTCGTTCAAGAGCACCCTCGACGAGGTGCGCGACGCCGACGTGCTGGTGCACGTGGTGGATATCTCGCATCCCAGCTTCGAGGACCAGATAGAGGTTGTGAACCGCACCCTCCGCGAGATATGCGGCGCCGAGGACAAGCCTGTGATTATGGTCTTCAACAAGGTGGACGCCTTCTCCCATGTTCCCAAGGACGAGGACGACCTCACGCCCGCCACGCGCGAGAATATCCCTCTGGAGGAGCTGGAGGCATCGTGGATGGCGCGCCTCGGCGACAACTGCGTTTTCGTGTCGGCCCGCAACGGCATAAACATTGACGAGCTCAAGCGCAAGATCTATGACCGTGCCCGCGAGGTTCATCTCAGCCGCTTCCCCTACAACGATTTTCTCTATCAGAAATACGACGAGGAGAGTTGATGGGCCTCAGAGGGCGGGATACATAAAGACACAAGGTCATAAGCGACATATTATTTTATTTGGAATGAATTTGTGGATTATACAAAAACAGCCGCATGCCGATACCTTGGCATGCGGCTGTATGTGTTGTGTGCGCGAGAGTGTGCTGGCCGAGCTTGGCTCGATGCGGGTCACAAGGCAACCCTGACGTCGGGGACTATCACCTAACACAACGGACGTGCGCATCCTGTCGGAGAGATGCCGGCTTCTCTCCGTTTCCGTTGTGTTGCCCCCTGCCTGCACTGGGCGTTGCGGAGGGTGCTGAACAATACCGTGGTTATGCGGGTTGTTGACGTCCAGCTGGCTACGTCAACATGCCGAAGGCATGTCCCTACAAGTCAGGGTGTTGGCAGCACGCTCTGCAAGGCGAGGTTGTATCAGAATGTCAATGTTCTCGGTTTAAGGTTTATAGTTTAGGGGGCGGCCGCCTCTGCGGCCGCACGGACGCAAGCTCTCCGAGCTTGCCATGTGGCGGGGAGTCCCGCACCCCATGAACGCAGCGCAAAGCGCTGCTTATCATGAGGTTAACCACGGACACGTCCTCTTCGAGGACTTGCTGGCAGGACCGGCACGGGCCGGGTGTGCGCTTCGCGCAGTGAGGAGTGAGGTGCGGGCAAAGCCCGCAGTGTGGAGTGAGGAGTAAGTTGCTCCGCGCACGGCGCAGTGCGCCGTACAGTGAGGAGTTAGGCGGCCTACGGCCGTCGGGGCGCCTGTGGTGGCGACGAGGATGATGCAGCTTAGGGTGCAACGGTTGTTGAGGAACAGGGCGTAGTGTAGGAGCAGACGGCTGATGGCGGCGTGCTCGGCGGCTGATACGGTGATGACGATGCTGACGCGGCCTGTGCGGCGGCGACGGCGCTCCAGGAGGCCGATGACGGCGGATTCGCGCGGCGTGAGGGGCCTGCGGTACCAGCGGCGGAAGGGGTATGTGCTTGAATGTTTCATGATGCTGCAAAGTTACAACACGAAATACCCCTTGGAACTATGAAATGAACCACCCCCCGGTTCATTTCATAGCTAAAGAATGTTAAAATCGAGGATAACTTATTGTGGGATAGGGAGAAAGAATTTGCATTTTCGTCAGAAAAATTTTTATCCCGGGGGGAAAGGGGGGCCACAGATGGAACCTCTCCGAGGTTCCTTTCTCTTGGCGTCTCTTGCCCCATGAACGCAGCGCAAGGCGCTGCTTATCATGGGGTTAACTACGGACACGTCCTCTTCGAGGACTTGCCGGGGGACGTGGGTCGGACGGGTCTGACCTGTCTGACCTGTCGGACGGGATGGATGGTGGGATGCAACAGCTTGTAATGACCGGACTTAATACGCGGTGACGGCGAGGCGGCGCGAGGCGGTGCTGTGCGTCTCTCCGTCGACGCTGATGGTGGCGCGGTAGACGTAGATGCCGCGCGGCACGCGTCGGCCGGTGCCGTCGCAGAGGTTCCACTGGATGGGGGTGGTGGTGAACATGTCGCTGCGTCCGCGTTCGGTGCGCGTCCATACGGGATTGCCCAGCATGTTGTAGACGGAGACTGTTACGGTGACGGTGGCGTCAGGAGCGTCGTGCGTGATGTAGAAACCGGCGGTGGTGCGTGCCGGGTTGGCGTCGCAGTACAGGTCGAAAATCTGCGGGGCTATGTCGGCCTTGGCGAAGAACTCGATGCTCTGCTCGGCGGGGTTACCCGAGGTGTCCCATACGCGCAGGCGCAGGGTGTGGAGGCCTTCCGCCACGTCGGGCATGGGATAGTTGATGGTGCCTCCGGGGGTGCCGTCGGCGTGCGGACGGTAGTACAGCGCCACGTCGCTGTAGGTGACGGTGCTGTCCATCATTAGCGTGATCTGGCGTCCGATGCCGGCCGAGGAGATGTTGATGCCGACATCGTCGCTTACGGATGCGAGCACCATCGGAGTGTGGGTGCTGACGGCATCGCCGCTGCTGAAGCCCGAGTGGTTGAGCTGGAAGCGGTCGATGGAGGGCGGGGTGGTGTCGGGCACGCCGGTCTCGTCGACGCCGTAGGCGTAGAGGTCGCGGCTGACGCCTATGGCCTCGCGTGTGCCGGCACCGTCCTCGCAGGCGTACATGTTGAGGGTGGCGGGGCGGAAGTTGTCGGCGATGTTGGCCGGCATGGCAAGGGTGGCGGTGAAGCGTCCCGTGCTGACGGGCGCGCTGACCGAGAGCAGCTTGGCGCCCTGGGTGTCGAAGGTGTAGATGTCGCCCTCGTTGTTGCCGGCGGTGGTGAGTGAGCGCTCGGCGTCGTATAGCTCGAGGGTGGCCGTGCCGCTGAAGTCGGCCATGAGAATGCCTGAGGGGTCCTCTATGTGTCCGCTGACTCGTGCGCGCTGCAGGGCGGCGAGTGTGGGCTGGTCGTCGGGATTGAACGGCTTGCCGTCGATGCTGTCTACGCGCACGAGATTGCTCGGCGTGACGAGTTTCAGGGCCGGGTCGCCGCAGAAGACGTAGCGCAGACGGTTCTTGTCGTCGGCTATCGGGGCTGTCTGGCCCCGGCGTATGTCGTTCTTGGCGCGGCGGTAGACGTCGCCGGCGCGCAAGAAGCGTCCTGAAGCGTCGCGGACGCCTATGGAGCGCCCCATGGCGTTGGTGAAGTAGCCGTTGTCGGTGATGTAGACGGGGCGTGTGGCGCTGATGATGCCTATGCATCCGCCGTTGCGCTCGGCCCACATCATTTCGCCGCCGCTGGTCTCGGCTGCGTCCCAGCGCAGAAAGTTGCACGTGGCGGCGTAGATGAACGGCAGGTTGCGCAGGTAGAGGCTGTTGATGTCGGAGAAGGTGAGCATTCCCTCTCCGGTCCAGGAGTGGTTGGTGGCGTGGCCTATGTAGTTCCACCACACTGCGCCCTCGTCGAGGCGGCGGTACATCTCGTCGCGCGCGCTCTGGTAGACGCCGTTGACAAGCGGATATGCGTCGGTGAATATCTTGCTCACGATGTGCTGCTGGCCCGGGGTCTCCATCAGGTAGTGGCAGAGGCTGTCGGCTTGCTTGATGTGTATCTCGTTGTCGCCGTCGTCGGCCAGCACTACCACTGCGTTTTTCCAGGGTGTTCGGCCGGATTTGTCGACGTACTGCTTCAGCTTGTCGACGACGGAGGCTGCGTCTCTGGCGGAGGATACGGGCATGCGTCCTACGGCGACGGATATGCGGTCGAGGCCGGTGTCGACGCCGCTGCCGTCCTCAAGCATGGCGATGAAGTCGTCGGTGCAGTAGCCGAAGGAGTCGTGCAGGCTCTCGGAGTCGTTGCGGTTGACCCACGCCGGCATCAGTGGCCCGGTGTAGGATTTCAGGTCGGCCGTGAGGCGTCGGTTGTCGTAGGTGGCGCGTCCCATCAGCAGCACGTAGCCGAGGCGGTGGGCCGCGGTGGGGTTCTGCGCGTCGCGGTCGTAGAGCATCTTGAGGTACTTGCGCAGGGCCGAGACATCAGCCGCGCCGCTGCCGAACTCGTTGTAGACGTCGTCGACGTTCACCACGGCCACGCGCAGGGAGTCGGACTCGTTGCGGTGGATGTCGGCTATGCGCTCCGATGCGTCGCGTGTGGCCGCGGTGGTGAATATCACCATGTCGTAGCCGCTGTGGGCGTGCAGGTCGGAGTTTGCCACGGAGCCGACATAGGTCGGGGCCGGCAGCGAGGCTTCGGAACGGAATGCCACGTAGTGGCGCGTGCCGGTGTAGTCGTTGGTCCAGACGGCGGAGCTGCCCTCGGCGGCGCTGCTCATGGACCGGATGTCGAGAGGGTCGGTGACGTCCCAGATGCTGACGCCATCGGCAGCGCCTCCTTCAAGGCTCAGGCGCGACGAGGCGGAACGGAAGGCGAGCACGCCGGCGGCCGGCATAGCCAGACGGCGGGTGTAGTTGACCGTCAGATAGTTGAGCCAGGCGTTGTAGACGGCCGACGCCGGTGACGCGTGGCTCACAACCACGTCGAGGCGATCGTTCAAGGCTTCGAGTGTGAAAGTGTGGCGCGCCACTGTCATCATGGCATGCTGGTAGCCGGATGTCGACATCGTGGGCACTGCGCTGGAGCTGTTGCGCGGCAACTCATGGTTGTTGACGGAGAGGTCGACGTACGACTGGGCCGAGGGGGTCACGGCCACGAAGCTGCACGCGAGCCACAGAGGCTCTGTCTGGACGCGCTGCGGGGCGTCGAAGTTGAATGTGCGCCGCGGCGTCATGCGGAAATCCTCGCCCACGAGCATGGGGCCGGCCTCGCCCGGCGACATGCGGTCGACCTCATGGTGCATCACTTCGGTGAAGGTGGTGGCCGGCGAGGATGCTCCCGGCGTGCCGCCCTGCTCTATGGTGCGCGCGGCGGCGCCGTTATCGGTCAGGAAGTAGTAGCCGGCGGTGGTGTAGGGGCTGGAGGTGACGGTGTAGCCGCCGTTGGCGTAGGTGAGTTCGTCGGGGCCTATGGCATAGAACGTTATGCCTCGGGCCGAGGTCTCGGTCTGCACGAGGGGCAGGTCGTCGATGTAGTTGGCGGCCGTGAGTGCGTCGGGGATGCGTCGGCCGCCGTAGCCGTAGACACGCACGTTCTCCGGCGAAGTGAAGCCCCAGCCGCGCAGCTGCGCCGGAGTGATGCGGTAGAGTCCGGTGGACGGGACGGATATTTTCACCCAGCGCCCCCCGGCGAGCACGGAGTGCGGTGCGTATGTGTCGGCGGGCAGCGCCGTCAGGGTGATGACGGAGCAGAGCAGGCTTATGAGGAGAGTATATATTCGGGTCATTGCGTGTACGGAACAAGTTAAATTATATAACGCGCGCGATGTGTGGTTTATTGTGTCGCAGGCCTGACGATGTTGCCTTCGAGGCGCAGGGTGCCGTCGTCGAGCATGGAGCGCAGGGCGTCGGCGGCTCGGTCGGGACGGGAGGGGTATAGCTCCGGCAGGTCGCTGACGGCGAGGCCTCCGGGTGCGGCGGCGCGTCCGGCTATGGCGCGGCGCAGGTCGGTGTCGGCGCAGGACGGCACCGCGGCCCGTTCGCGGCAGAGGTCGCATTTGCCGCATGGCTCGCCGGGCTGCTGGCCGAAGTATTCCAGCATGATTCCGGTGCGACAGCCTTGCGTGGCAGAGGCGAAGCGGAGCATCTGCTCGGTGCGGTGCTCGGCGCGCTCGCGGCGCAGGTCGTAGACTTCGGGCGAGAGCTGCACGTGGCGCGTCTCGATGCGGGCGTAGGGGAAGTAGACGTAGGGCGTGAGACGCCGCGGCACGTAGTGCAGCACGTGCATGCGGCTCAGGGCGAGCATGGTGTCGTAGAAGGTGGTCTGCGACACGCCGGCCGCGGCTGCCAGACGTCCCTCGTCGATGCCCACATAGTCGGCGAAGATGCCGGGGCAGTTGCGCAGAAGCACCATCAGCACGGCTTCCTGCACCGGCTCGAGCCGCAGGTCGTAGAACTCGTCGCGGCGCATCGTGGCAATCACGCGTGCCTGCATGGCCTGCTCGTCGCTATACTCGATGTAGCCCGCGCGGGTCAGCAGGGCGAGTGCGTTGTGGGTCTGGCGCACGGGCAGCCGTCGCCGGTTGCAGAAGTTCTGGAGGTCAAGGTCGTAGACGCCCTCGAAGCCGCCGCCCACGCTGATGTCGAGGCTGACGCACAGCTCCTCGTAGATGCGCGCCACGAACTCCTTGGGCGGGAACTGCTCGCTGATGCGCCGGCGCAGCACGCCGTTGTCGGCGGGGGCGTACAGCAGCACGGCGTAGGCCGGTGCGCCGTCGCGCCCCGCGCGTCCGGCTTCCTGGTAGTATTCCTCGAGGGTGGACGGCAGGTCGAAGTGCACCACCAGGCGCACGTCGGGCTTGTCGATGCCCATTCCGAAGGCGTTGGTCGCCACCATCACGCGCACGGCGCCCGTGCGCCATGCGTCCTGGTTGGCCGTCTTCGTCATGGGGTCGAGTCCGGCATGGTAGGGCGCGGCGTCGATGCCTTCGCGCCGCAGCGTGGCGGCGAGCTCGACTGAGCGCTGCCGCGAGCGCACGTAGACGATGGCGCAGCCCGATGTGTGGCTCAGCACGTGCAGCAGCATCTGCTCCTTGTGTGGCGTGCGGCGCACTATGAAGCTGAGGTTGGGGCGCGCGAAGCTGAGGGCGTGCAGGCGCGGGGAGCGCATGCCCAGCTTGTCGGCAATGTCGGCCACCACGTCGGGCGTGGCCGAGGCTGTGAGCGCGAGCATGGGGGCGTCCGGGAAGAGAGGGCGCAGCTCGGCTATGTGCAGGTATGAGGGACGGAAGTCGTAGCCCCATTGCGAGATACAGTGCGCCTCGTCCACGACGATAAGGCTTACGTCCCACGAGCGCAGCTCCTGGAGGAAAGGCTTGCGGCGCAACTTTTCCGGCGCCACGTACACTATGCGTGCGCGACCCAGGCGTGCGCTGTCGGCGGCGTAGCGCGCCTCGCGGCGGGTAAGGCCGGAGTGGAGGCATGCGGCGCGTATGCCGCGTGCCGCGAGGTTGTCGGCCTGGTCCTTCATCAGCGACACCAGCGGCGTCACCACGAGCGTGACGCCGGGCAGCATCATGGCCGGCACCTGGAAGGTGATGCTCTTGCCGCCGCCGGTGGGCAGCAGCCCCGTGACGTCGTGGCCGGCGAGTATGTCGGTCACGATTTCGCGCTGGCACGGACGGAAGCTGTCGTAGCCCCAGTAGCGTCGGAGTATGTCCTCCGGGGTGTCCATCGGGGTGTTACACCTGTGTGTTGATCTGCTTGACGAGCAGCTGGAGCGACGAGGTGGCGTTGCGGTGCTTGTTCTCCTCGATGGTGTAGCAGATGTTGAAGGGCGCGCCGGAGCTGATGTGCTTGAAGTACGGCGCCATGTTGAAGGCTATGCCGTTGATTACCTTGCCGCTTGTGTCGTCCACGAGCTCCAGCTTTATGTGCTCCAGATTCTTGCCCACGAGCTTGCTGGTGCCGAAATCCTTCACGCGCATGGTGCAGAAGGTGGGCTTCTGGTTGCCGGGGCCGAAGGGGTTGAACAGGCGCAGCGTCGACACGAATTCGGGCGTTATCTGCGAGAAGTTGATAATGGCATCGATGTTGACCTGCGGGGTGAGCTGTTCAGGCAGGATGTTGGCTGCCACGTACTGCTCGAAGCGGCGGGCGAACTCGTCGATGTTCTCCACCTTCATCGACAGGCCCACGGCGTAGGCGTGGCCGCCGAAGTTCTCCAGGAGGTCGCGCACGGAGTCGACGGCCTTGTAGACGTCGAATCCCTGCACGGAGCGCGACGAGCCGGTGGCGAGCCCGTTGGCGAGGGTCAGCACCACGGCCGGCTTGTAGTACAGCTCGGTCAGGCGGGAGGCCACGATGCCTATGATGCCCTTGTGCCAGCTCTTGTTGTATATGACGATGGAGCGCTTGGGCGAGTACATCTCTCCGCGCGACTCGAGTATGGAGTTGGCCTCCTCGGTGATCTGCTTGTCCAGCTCCTTGCGATCCTTGTTGTACTGGTCGATTGCGAGAGCCAGCTCGGCGGCGTCCTTGGCGTTGCGGGCGGTGAGGAGCTCCACGGCCTCGCGGCCGCTCTGCATCCGGCCCGAGGCGTTGATGCGCGGTCCTATCTTGAAGATGACGTCGCTGATGGTGATTTCCTTGCCGCCGAGGCCGCAGGTGCGGATGATGGCGCGCAGGCCCATGTTGGGGTTGCTGTTGAGGCGCTTGAGTCCGGCATAGGCCATGACGCGGTTCTCGTCGACCATGGGCACGATGTCGGCGGCGATGCTGACGGCCACCAGGTCGAGCATGGCCTCGAGCTCGGCGGTGCCTATGCCGTTGCTGATGCTGAAGGCCTGCATGAACTTGTAGCCCACGCCGCATCCGCTGAGGTGGGGGCAGGGGTAGGTGGAGCCTTCCAGCTTGGGGTTGAGGATGGCGGCTGCCGGCGGCAGCTCCTCGTCGGGCACGTGGTGGTCGCAGATGATGAAGTCGATGCCCAGCTCCTTGGCGTAGGCTATCTCCTCGTTGGCCTTGATGCCGCAGTCGAGGATGATGATAAGCTTCACGCCCTGCTCGGCGGCCAGGTCGATGGTGGGCTTGGAGATGCCGTAGCCCTCGTCGTAGCGCGTGGGGATGTAGTAGTCTATCTCGGAGTAGTAGTTCTGCAGGTAGCGGTACACGAGCGCCACGGCCGTCGTGCCGTCCACGTCGTAGTCTCCGTAGACCATTATTCGTTCTTTGGCCCCCATCGCTCTGTTGAGCCTGTCTACAGCCTTGTCCATGTCGGGCATGAGGAAGGGGTCGTGGAGGTCGCGCAGCGAAGGATGGAAAAATTTCTCAGCTTCGGCAACCGAACGAATGCCTCGCTGCACCAGCAGTTCGCTTACCGGCGAGACGGCGGCAAACCTTCGTGCGAGCTCTGCCTCGAGCTTCTGTTCTTCTGTAGTCAGGGGCAAGTAATTCCATTTACTTGTCATTTATGTAGTGCTTATATTTGCAACCTGATAGTGCGGCCGAAGCGCACTGCGCGCACCCTCCGCATTCTGATGCAAAAATACGATTTTTTCATGATAACAGCCGGTGCGTTAATGAATATTAACGAAATGTGGGTTGATAGTTGATATGGGATAGGTAAGAGGGTTGTGTATTCTCTAAACTCAGTTTTTTTGTATATTTCGCGGTTATAATCGCAAAAATTTGTACCTTTGTATTCCCTTAATCGTGATTTTTTGTATGGCAGTGAAAGTTGATACCCGGAAAGAGATTATCTTCGGCTCATCCGATCCGAACATTTCCCGTGTGCTTGGCAAAAGGGAAAAGGACGGTGAGCTGCGAAAGGTTGCCCCGCGCATATACACAACAAATCTCATTGACAGTCTGGAAAATATCGTACGACGCAATCTTATGGATATTCTTGTATATAGGTATCCGGACGCTATAATAAGCCATCGCAGCGCCAAAGAGATGCGGCCGACCGCGACGGGTGATTTCTTCCTGACAAATTCAACGACAAGGAGAATTACCGACTTGCCGGGAATAATTCTCAACTTTGTAAAAGGGCCGAAAGCGTCGTCTCACGATATACCGTTCATGGGTATGCACATATCAGGTGAACATAGGTATATGCTTGAGAATATGCAGGTATCAAGGAAGTCCGGTGATGAATCACGCGTTCTTCCCATCAGTGTGATTGAAAACAAACTCGAACAGATACTGCTGACCGGTGGAGAAGACCGGCTAAACGAATATCGTGACAAATTGAGAACCGTTGCCGAAGAGCTTGGGATGCAGAGCGAATTTGCAAAGATAAACAATATCATTTCTGCGCTGCTCTCAACTCATGATGCTAAAGTGTTGTCGACGGACTCTGCAAAAGCACGTGCCGCCGGCAATCCGTTTGACACGACAAGGGTTGAACTTTTTGAGGTGCTTTTCGATGCGGTGAAGGACCGGTATTTCGTCATCCGCAACAACCGCAATACGGATGAGGAATCGTTCCGCCTTTTTTCATTCTTTGAGAGCTATTTTTCAAATTATATAGAGGGCACCGAGTTTGAGGTAGATGAAGCTAAAGCGATTGTTGACTCCGGTATTCCAATGCCACGGCGCGATGAAGACTCACACGACATTCTCGGAACATTCAAGGTGCTGTCAAACCGCGCTGAAATGATGAAGACGCCGACATCGCCAAAAGAATTATTTTCGATTCTCAGCCACAGACACAGCATCCTGCTTGAAGGACGACCGCACATGAATCCCGGAATTTTCAAAACGAAAAACAATCGTGCCGGAATGACAGAGTTTGTGGACTATCAGCTTGTGAAAGGCACGCTCTCGCAGGGCTTCAAATACTATGCGGCCTTGACAGACCCGTTTGCCCGCGCGATATTCATGATGTTTATGATCAGTGAGGTGCATCCCTTTAACGACGGCAATGGTCGTGTCGCCCGCGTGATGATGAATGCCGAGCTGGTTCGTGCCGACCAGTCGCGTATAATTGTACCGACAGTATTCCGCGAAGACTACATTCTTGCATTGCGAAAGCTGACCCGCCACAAAGACCCGATGGCATATATCAACGTAATGACAAAACTCCACCAGTTCAGCGACAACCTGTACGGTACCGATTTTACCGAGCTTAAAAACTACCTCGCTGCCTGCAATGCCTACGAAGAACCTTCACGGGCGAAGCTACAGATCATAGATATAAACAGCCTCTGACTGCCGAAACGCATGCCGATTTGTTTATCGGCCAAATATTCGTTACATTTGCATTCAAAAGCAACATTATCATACTCATGAAGCACATATTCATTTCGCTTGCAATGGCTTTTACGGCTTTGGCCGGCTTCGCCGCCGGGGAAGAACCGTGGTACTACGTCGACGCGCAGGACCTGCGTGTCATCAATAAAGGCTGGGAAAACACGCTGCGCCCCTACACGCGCATCCCCGCCACGCTGCAGGACAGCGTGCGCCCCGACCTGTGGGAGCGCTCGCAGTGCTCCAGCGGCATAGCGGTGCGCTTCGCCACCGACTCCAAGCGCATAGGCGTGAAGTACGAGCTGCTCTGGAACACGCACATGATACACATGGCCGATACCGGCCTGAAAGGCACCGACCTGTACATCTTCGAGGGCGACTCGGTGTGGCGCCATGTCAACACCAACCGCCCTTACCTCAAAAACAAGGAGGACAAGACGGACAAGACCGTGGAGAGCACCTACGTGGAGAACCTTTACGGCCGCATGCACGAGTACATGATATACCTGCCGCTGTACGACGGCGTGGAGCGCCTGTGGGTCAAGGTGGACAGCGACGCCACCATCAACGCCGGCCGACCGGAACTTATCGACGCGGACACCAAAATCGTGGCCTACGGCACGAGCATTCTTCAGGGCGGATGCGCATCGCGCACGGGCATGGCTGCCACCAACATCCTCTCGCGCGAGCTGAACTGCGAGGTGGTGAACATCGGCATCAGCGGCGAGGGCAAGATGGACTTCTGCATGGCGCGCGCGATGGCCGAAATCCCCGATGCCGACATGTATCTGCTCGACCCGGTGCCCAACTGCACGGAGATGATGTGCGACACGCTCACCTACGACTTCGTCAACATCCTGCGCCGGGCGCGGCCCGAGGTGCCGATAGTGATGGTGGAAGGCCCCATCTATCCCTATGCGCGCTACAACAGCCATTTCGGCGACTATCTGCCGCGCAAGAATGCCGCTTTCCGCCGCAACTACGAGCGCCTGAAGGCCGAGAATCCCGACAATCTCTACTATGTGGATTCGGAGGGACTTGACGGCGTGGAGGACGACGGCACCGTGGACGGCATACATCTTACCGACCTCGGCTTCCGCCATTACGCCGACAAACTGAAGCCGGTCCTGCAGAAAATACTTGAGAAAAAGAAATGCGCCGCACAGCCGCACTGACAGCCGTTCTTCTGTTGCTCTGCGCCTGCAACAGGGACGAGGAGATAGCAGCCGACGGGTTCGCACCGGTAATCACACTCACCGGCTGCGACGATTCGGGCACGTATTACGTGCATCCGGGCGAATCGCTGACTATCGCGCCGGACTACGAGAATGCCCGTGGCGCCGAATACTCCTGGACTCTTGGGGGCGAGGTGGTCTGCCGCGAGCCGTCGTGGACGGCCATATGGCCCGAAACGGGATTCTACACCGTCACGCTCACCGTCAGTACCGATGCCGGCACCGCCCGCGAGCAGCTGTACGTGAGCGTGGCCGAGCTGCAGCCGCCGGTGTTCTGGCTGCCTCGGCCCGAGGGAGGCTTCCGTGTCGAGGCCGGCTGCGAGTTGCTGCTCGTGCCGCAGTTCCGCTACGGCCGGCCGGCAGCCGACGCGATAGTGTGGAGCGTCGACGGACGCCGCGAGGGCACCGGCGGGGAATTCTCTTTCGTGCGCGACACGCCCGGCAGCTACGCGGTGCGCGTGGAGGCCTCCAATGCCGACGGCACGGCGGCGCAGGAGATCACGGTAGAGGTGGTGGAGAGCATGCTCTCGGTAAGTTTCCCGCCGATGCTTCTGATGCATCCCGGCAGCGGCGTGCATGTGGGTGCCGGGCTTCCCGTGAGCCTTGTGCCGCGGACGTCCGGCTTCAGGGCGCCCGTGTTCGCATGGACTGTTGACGGCGCTCCCGCCGGTGCCGGCGATGCGCTGGTGTTCGTGCCTTCCGCTTCCTGCATCGTGGAGCTGACGGCAACGGAAACCGAAGGCCGGAACGAGGGGCGCTCGGCAAGCGCTTCAGTGGCAGTGTATGTTTCGCCTTTACCTGCGCGCAGGCCGGTGTCGGCCGGGTCGTCGCGGCGCCTGACAGCCGTGGCTGAATACATGCCTGCACCCGGACAGTTTGTCGACGAGAACGGCGACCTTGCCTGCTCGGACCATGACGAAGCATGTATCCGTGCGCTGCGGACTATGCAGGCCGGTGGTTATGTGTCGCTGGGTGCATATGGCGGCTATATCGTGGCTGCTTTCGACCACAGCATAACGCCCTCCGGAGCTGCCTGGGACATAGCTGTAGGCGGCAACTCTTTCGTGGCGGCGGTGGGAAGCAGCAACGAGCCGGGCACGGTATGGGTGGCTCCGGATGCCAACGGCAACGGCGAGCCCGACGACGAATGGTATGTGCTGCGCGGCTCCGACATGGCCGACAGCCCCCGGACGCAGATGCTCGATGTGACGTATTACAGGCCCGATGTGCCGCAGACCGATGTGCCGTGGACTGCTTCCGACGGCCGCCGCGGCACGGTGGATTACCTGCCGGAGTTTCACGACCAGCCATGCTACTATCCGGCATGGGCGCCCGACTGCTATACGCTGCGCGGCATCTCGCTGCCTGCGCGCAATTATCCGGAGGGAGGAACATGGACGTTGCCTGCCGCGGCATGGGGCTATGCCGACAATGCCGGCAGCGACTCGTTTGAGCTGCTGCCTCCGGCCGGCCACGGCGGACTGTATACCGGTCTGCGGATAGAGAACGCTGTGGCGGCCGACGGCACCCCCGTGAAGCTCCCGTTTGTCGACTTCGTGATGGTGCGCTCCGCTACGGTGGGCAAGAGTGGATGGCTGGGAGAGATATCTACCGAAGTTACTGATGTCGTGGACTATTCAATGATTGATAATTGATATGAGATATGTATCGCTTGTAGTGATGGCGCTCATTCTGCTGGCGTCGTCGGGCTGCCGCCGAGGGCAGGCGACTGCGTTTGCCGCCGACGGCTTCCGCGACACGCTCTATGCGCCGCGTCATGCCGGCGGCTTCTGTATACTGGGCGCACCGGACTGCGCCAGTGTGATGGTGGAATCCCGCAATCCCTGGCAGGGCGCCGACAGTGTGTGCACCCGGCTGCTGATACTGCGCGACGGCGAGCAGGCTCCCGAGGGCTTCGACGGGCAGATACTGCACGGCGATGCAGCCAGGGTGGTGGCTATGTCGTCCACGCATGTGGCTATGCTCGATGCCCTCGGCCGAACCGGCAATATCGTCGGGGTTTCGGGCCGCGACTTCATATCCACTCCCCTCGGCGACGACGTGGCCGATGTGGGCTACGACGGCAATATCGACTATGAGGCTCTGACGGGTGCTTCCCCCGACCTGGTGCTGCTCTATGGTGTGGGAGCGCCAAGCGCCATGGAGGGTAAGCTGCGTGAGCTGGGCATACCTTACATCTATGTGGGCGACTATCTGGAGGAATCGCCTGTCGGGAAGGCCGAATGGCTGGTAGCGATAGGCGAGACAGCCGGCATGCGCGATGCGGCCGTGCGCAAATTCGAGACCATCGACTCGGCCTATACCGCCCTGTGCCGCCGCACTGACTCCGTGGCCGAGCGTCCCCGCGTGATGCTGAACACGCCCTATGGCGACGCATGGTTCATGCCTACCGCCGACAATTATATGGCACGACTCATCTCCGATGCCGGCGCCGACTATGTGTGTGCCGACCTGAGAGGCAACAAATCGGCCACCATCGATATCGAGCAGGCGTATATGCTCGCTTCCGGAGCCGACTTCTGGCTCAACACGGGGCAGACATCCGACATGCGCAGCCTGCTCGCGCAATGCCCGCGCTTTGCCGATACCGCCCCGGTGCTGGCCGGGTGTGTCTACAACAACACCCTGCGGAGCACTCCCGGCGGAGGCAACGATTTCTACGAGTCGGCCATCGTGCATCCCGACCTCGTGCTGCGCGACCTCATCAAGATTTTCCATCCTGAACTCGTCGGAGAGGAATTTACGTATTACCGTAAAGTGGAATAGCCCGTGCGCCGTACTACCACCATATTCATAGCCCTCGGAATCGCGGTTCTGCTGCTTTTTGTAGCCGACCTGTGCGTGGGAGCCGTGCGCATCCCGCTGCCGCAGATACTCACGGCGCTCGCCGGCGGCGACTGCCCTCCGCATGTGGCGAAGATTGTGGTCGACATCCGCCTCGTCAAGGCGTTGGTGGCCCTCCTGGCCGGAATGGCCCTCTCGGTAAGCGGCCTGCAGATGCAGACGCTGTTCCGCAACCCCCTGGCCGGACCCTATGTGCTGGGCATCAGCTCAGGCGCGAGCCTGGGCGTGGCTCTGGTGGTGCTGGCCGGAGTGGCGAGCCCTGTCGGCCTGGCCGGGGCGGCATGGATAGGCAGCGCACTGGTGCTCGTCGTCATCGCCGCCGTGGCGCAGCGCGTCCGCGACATCATGGTTCTGCTCATACTCGGCATGATGTTCTCGTCGGGCGTCAGCGCCGTGGTGCAGATTCTGCAATATCTCAGCGACGAGGAATCGCTCAAAACCTTCGTGGTGTGGACCATGGGCTCGCTCGGCGACGTTACGGCTCGCCGCCTCGCCGTGCTTGTGCCTGCCGTCCTTGCCGGGCTGGCGATAGCCGTCGCCACGGTGAAGGCGCTGAACCTGCTGCTGTTCGGCGAGGAGTACGCCGTGACGATGGGTCTTGACCTGCGCCGTTCGCGCGCCCTTATCTTTCTGTCCACCACGCTGCTTGCCGGCACCGTCACAGCCTTCTGCGGCCCCATCGGCTTCATAGGTCTGGCGATGCCACATGTGGCGCGCATGCTCGTGCACGACAGCGACCACCGCGTTCTCCTTCCGGCCACGGCCCTTGTCGGCGCCGCCGTGCTGCTGCTGTGCGATATAGTGTCGAAACAGTTCGTGCTGCCTGTCAATGCTATAAGTGCCCTGCTGGGCATTCCGGTGGTCGTGTGGGTAGTGCTTAAAAACAAGAGCCTTACGCAATGATAGAGCTGCGCGGTTTCTCCATGGGCTACGACGCCTCGCGCACACTGCTGCGCGACGTGAACGCCACCTTCGCCGCGGGACGCCTGACGGCGCTCATAGGGCGCAACGGCTCCGGCAAGTCGACGCTGCTGCGTGCCATGGCCGCGCTGCCCGGCGCTACGTGCAGCGGCCGGATAATCGTCGACGGCCGCGACATAGGCCGTGCTCCGCGCCACACGCTCGCGCGCACCATCGCGTTCGTGGCTACCGGACGCACCCGCATCCCGTGCATGCGCTGCGCCGACGTGGTGGCTATGGGCCGCGCGCCGTACACCAACTGGATGGGCTCCATGCAGCCCGTGGACCGCGACATAGTCTTCGCATCGCTGGAGGCCGTGGGCATGGCGGAGTATGCCGGCCGCGACATGAACACGATGAGCGACGGCGAGTGCCAACGCATCATGATAGCCCGAGCGCTCGCCCAGGACACGCCTGTGATGCTGCTCGACGAGCCCACCTCGTTTCTCGACCTGCCCAACCGCCACGAGCTGTGCGCGCTGCTCGCGCGTCTGGCTCACGACAGCGGAAAGTGCATCGTTTTTTCCACGCACGAGCTGGACATAGCCCTGCGCCGTGCCGACGACATAGCCCTGATAGCCCCTCCGCGCCTGCATCTGCTGGACGCCTCCGCAATGCGGCTCAGCGGCCTGATAGAAAGTACATTCCACCTTGAACAATTATAAGAGATGGCTGACGCGTTCAAATATTTCGCCTTTATAAGCTACAGCTCCGCCGACGTGCGCTGGGGCAAGCGGCTGCACCGCAAGCTCGCAAAATACCGGCTGCCGTCGAGACTGTGCGGCTCGGACGGCTTGAGGCGCAAGCCGTTCAATCCGCTGTTTTTCGCGCCGTACGACATCCAGCCCGCGCCGCTGTCCGACGAGCTGAAGAAGCACCTGCGCGAGTCGCGCCATCTTCTGGTGATATGTTCGCCGCACTCGGCCCAGTCGGACTGGGTGGGGCAGGAGATAGAGTATTTTCACAGCCTCGGGCGCGCCGACGACATTGTGTTTTTCATTATCGACGGCATACCCAACAGCGGCGACCCCGCTACGGAGTGCTTCAACCCAGTGATAAAGCGCCTCGGGCTGCCGGAATACCTCGGGGCAAACATCCATGAGCACGTGTACCGCCTGCCGTGGCTCAACCGCGAGCGCGCCTTCGTGCAGATTGTGTCGAAGATGCTCAATCTCGACTTCGACACCCTGTGGCGCCACCGTCGGCGTCAGATGCTCGCCAGCGTCGTGCGCGGTGTTCTGCTTGCCGCGGCCGTGGTGGCGGCGTTTGTGGCGCTTTTCGTGTACGAACGCCCGTTCGACATGCGCGTGTGTCTCCGCGAGGCCCTCGCGGCTCCCGGGCTGCCGGCGCCGCGCGAAATCGAGGTGCGTACCGTCATCGACGGCACGGAGCGATGCGACACAGTGGACGGCACGGATGCCGAAGCCGTGTTCGCACAGATACCCGGTCGCCTCAAGGGCCGACAGATGCGCCTGAGCGTGCGCAATGCCGACTACGAGGATCTCGACACCGTGCTGGATGCCGGCCCGGACGTCGGCGTGACATTGCACAGAAACGCCGCACGCTACGGCCGTATCGATGTCAGGGTGCTCTCGGCTGACGGAATGCCGGTGGCCGACACGCCGCTGCTTGTGGACGGCACAGAGCTGCGCACTGACACGGCTGGGCGTCTGCAAGCCGACATTCCACTCGCTAAGCAGAAACCGTCATATCGCGTACAGGGCGCCGGCGGCAGCGCCACTCTTTATATGCCCTGCGCCGCAACCGACTGCATAATACTAAAATAGATGAAAAAGATTCTCTCCCTGATTATAATTCTTTGCTTCATGGCCGTGGCTTTCGGCCAGGTACGCACCAAGGTGCAGAAGGGCATTGTGCGCACGCAGAGCTTCACCAACAAGCCCAGCCGCCGCATCGTGGGCGCAGTGGTGGTGCTTGCCGGCGAAGGAACCAATCCGGCCGAGAGCCGTTCTCTGCCCGAGGAGGGTTATTTTGAACTCTCTCTGGATAAGCTGAAGGGGAACAAAGGAATCTATTCCATCGAGTCGGTGACGGGTCCCAAGGGTACGCGCTACAAGTTGCTGTATCCTACGCCCGGACAGCTCCTCCAGTTTACCCCCGACGCATCGCTCGTCATCATCATGCAGTCGCGCGAGGAACTGAGACAGTACGAGGCCTACGTACGGGAGAATGCGCTGCGCGACGCCAATGAGCGCCATGAGCGCGAACTCGCCGCCCTGGAGGAACGTTACCGCCGGGGACAGATCGACAGCATCGCCAAGCAGCGGCAGGTGGAGGAGCTTCAGCAGAAACTCGACGACTTCGAGGAGCTTATCGCCGAACATATATACAAAACGATACGTAAGGTTGACTTCGAGTCGCAGGACGCGCTGAGCCGTGAGGTGATGCTGGCGATAGAGCAGGGCGATTATACGCGCGTCGACTCGCTGCTGGCGCTCCGCAGCAACGAGGAACGCTGGGAAACGTTCACCAGCGCCCGCGAGGATTATGAGAAACAGAAGGATGCTTACGAGGAAAGCCGGCTTAATTTTGAGAGGACGCGCGAGCTCACTATCAACGAGTTCAACCAGATGGTAATTAGCGCCCTCGGTCAGTTCGACTACGACCGTGCTCTCGACCGCATGCAGGAACGTCTGCGCTACGAGCCGGACAATGTTGATTTCCTCTGCGATCTGGGCCGCCTGCTGCACGTGCGTTTCACCGACTACCGCCGCGCACGCGACTGCTTCGGCCGGGCCATACATGCCGCCGACAGCATCGGAGGCACCGACAACCTGACGCTGGCCCGCTGCCACATCCACATGGGCGATGCCCTGCGCGAGATGTGCGAGTACGCCGGCGCGATAGAGCATTACACCCGCGGCAGCGAACTGCTGCGGGGCGACGGCAGCCCCGAGGCGCAGTCACTCGTCTACGATGCGCTCATAGGTACGGGCAGCAGCCACGTGGAGAACGGCGATTACCGCGGCGGCAAACCTTTCATGACGCGCTGCGCGGCCGACGGTGTGCGTGCCGTCAACCCGAAAGCCTATTGGCAAGGACGCCTCGGCCTCGCCGCCATAATGTACGCCCACGGCGATTATCGCGGCGCGCGGGGCGCCCTGGAAGCTGTGCTCGGGGCCATTGCCTCAGACCCGGCCATCGACATAGAGACAAAGAAGGACGCTTATTGCAGCCTTATAGCATGCCTGAACAATGTGGGCGATTACGGGCGCGCCTCGCAGCTCTGCGACGAGGCCATGGCGGCGATTACAGCGCAGTCGTCGCCGAACAGCTGCCACGTGGCTTCCCTGATGCTGAGCCGCGCCGAGACCGACATGGGACGTGGCGACATCGCCGCACTGGAGGCCGATGTGCGCCGTGCGTCGGACATTTACCGCGACATCCTCGGCGACGAGCATCCGTCGTATGCTATGGCGTGCGCCAATATGTCGGCCATGCATATGCTCACCGGACATCCCGATGACGCCCGCGATGCCGCCGAGAATGCATGCCGCATGCTCGCCGGGCGTTTCGGTCCGCTGCACCCCGGCTCGTTGCCCGGCCACTATGCGCGCATGAACTATTACAGCTCCGTCGCCGATTACCGCAGCGCGGCGGCGCAGCTTGACACCATAGGCATGATATATGAGCGCAACGGCATTGCAAGCGACTACCAGCGGGCTCAGCAATCCGCCGCGCGGGCACAGCTCGACATGGCTATGGGACAGACGCGCGACGCCGTGAAGAGTTTCGAGGAGGCCATACGGTGTACGGTCAGCACCATCGGTCCGGATGCGTTGGGTCTGATGGCTTACTACAACAGCATGGCCGGTGCCCTGCTGATGGACATGAAGCCCGACGAGGCGCTGCGCTACCTCGACAAGGCGCAGACCATAGCCGATAAGATTTATGGCGCCGGCAGTCCGCAGAGCGTCATGCAGCGCGCGAACATGTGCGAATACTACGACGCCAAAGGCAACCGTGCCGCCTCGCTGCGCGCTGCTTCTGAAGCACTCAACGCCGGCATAGGTCTTTACGGCAGTCAGTCGTATCTGCTAAATAACTTGTACGTACGCCTTGGAGAATGCTATCTCGCCGATTACGATTTCGCCCATGCACAGGAATGTTTTCAGAAAGCCTATGACCTGGTGGCCGCGGTTTATGGCGAGGATTCTTTCCTGACTGCCGAGGCTTTGACAAAACTTGGCGCTTACTACATGAATATAGGCGACATGAAGCGTGGCCTGGAACTGGAAGAGCGTGCTCTGGCGCTACTTGAAGCGGAGTTCGGCAAGAACCAGCCAAACACGCTCACGGCTCTGCTGGGCGTATGCAATGCAAAAATCAATATTGGTCGCTACGACGATGCCGAACTGGACGCCCTGCGCCTTCAAGCCTCTACGGCACGTGCGTGGGGTAAGGAGAGCATCCGGTACGCCTACGCGCTTCAGGCTGTCGGCAATATCCACGAGGCGCGCTGCGAGTACAGCGACGCCATCGCCGCCCACAGGCAGGCTCTCGCAATCATAGACAAGGTTATGGGTATGCGTTCGGCCACATCCGTGTCGTGCTATAATAAATTGTCCGGCCTATACTCACAGCTCTGCGACTTCAGGGAGTCGGAACGCTACAGCGCCCTTGCGACAGAGATATGCGTGGAACAGTATGGCAAGGACAATCCGGCCTACTGGCAGCAGCTCCTGCTCAATGCCATGCAGGACGCCAACCTCAACCGTATCACGAGTGCCCGCGAGCGCATCGCTTTAGTGCAGAAGAAGTTCATGGACAGCTATGGCGAGGAGTCGATATTTATGGTGCCGGTGCTGACTTCGCTGGCCAATATCGAGCTGCAATGCTGGAACTCGGCGGACGCAGCGGCTTTGCTGAAACGCGCCGCCGACATTCAGTCGGCCACTTATGGCGCCGACAGCCCTATGATGTGCGGATTGTATTCCACCATGGCTCAGGCTGCAATGAATATGGCGCAGTACGATGAGGCGAAGCGTCTCTATCAGCTTGCTCTCGACATCGCCGAGAAGAATTACGGTTCCACTAATATAATGTGTCTCGGTCCGCTGCAGGGTCTTGCCAATCTGAGCTCCTTCACTGAGCCACGCACCGAACATGCACGCTCGCTGCTGAGCCGTGCCGACCTTATTTCCTCCTCCGCCTATGGCTCGCGGAGCTTTACCACGGTTTCGATAGGCGTGCAGACAGCCAATCTCGACATGCGCGACGGACGCTTCGACGATGCTTTGCGCCACTTCAGAGCTTTCAGCGAGTGCGTGGGCGGCATCATGAAAGGCGTGAACGGCCGTCACGGCTCGGAGGCCGACGCTGCGGGGAATTTCGCGCAGTATTATCTCGCTCTTTCCGGGCAGGCGCAGATGCGCGGCGACACAACTGCACAGCGCAGCAATGCCGAACGGGCGCGGGCTTACTGCCGCGAGGCTCTTCAGGTTTGCGATTCGGTTTACGGAAGCCGCAGCGTACGCCGCAAACCGTATCTTGAGATGCTTTCGCAGAGTTACTTGGGAACCGGTCAGCCTGACTCCGCGAGTGTATATTTTCTCGAATCTGTCGATATAGTCATATCAAATTTCGGTGATGACAACCCGATGCTTGCCAACTCCTACAAGACGCTCGGCGATATAAGTGAATATGAGGCGACGAAGCAGGCCGACCCTGATAGATTGTCCGAGGCTCTGGAGTATTACCGTAAGGCAATCGCAATGGTTGAGCGTACCATGGCTGCCGACCCGGAGCTTGTACGTCTCTCCACCGTGGATTATCGCTTCGCGGCTGCACGTGTGAGCCTGAGCATGGGCGAAAAGGAGCAGTCGTTAGAATATCTTGACGGTATAATTAGCGATTTAGAGAATCTTGACGACGAGGCGCGGCAGGCGTTGCGCGGCAAGCTGTTCAATACCTATATCGCCAAGGCACAGGCGCTGGGAACTGATGCAGATTATGCTCATGCCGCTGAGCTGATGATGCCGGTGCTTGTCAAAGCGCAGGAGTTGGCCGATACGCCTGCGGCGGTTGCCAACGTGCAGTTCATGCTCGGAATGGCACACCGCCATCTGGGCCACCGCGAGGAGGCTCTGGAACTGTTGCAGCCGGCGCTCGACTTCTACAAACGTTTCCCCGGCACCGACGAGATTTGCACAAACATCCGCAATGCGATCTCTGAGTTGAGCTTATAGATTTTGTGATATAATTCAAAGCTTTTTGAGTATAATTGCCTGGTGCGCTGCAAGATGTGGCGGCGAATCGGGCTCTATATTCTTCTT
>CAPNHY010000010.1:44778-62277 GCA_948665475.1 uncultured Muribaculaceae bacterium
CAACGTGCCAAAGGCACGTCCCTACAATTTGAGGAGTTCTGCAACACTCCGTAATTGCCTGGTGCGCTGCAAGATGTGGCGGCGAATCGGGCTCTATATTCTTCTTTAGTCGATAGTCTATAGGGGATAGGTAATAGACTCTGAGATAAATCCGGATGTGGTGCAAGGAGGGTGTTGCAGAACCACGGTTTCGATCTGATTGTAGGGACATCCCTTTGGGATGTTGCCAATCAGCGTGTTACGTCAACGTGCCAAAGGCACGTCCCTACAATTTGAGGAGTTCTGCAACACTCCGTAATCGCCTGGTGCGCTGCAAGATGTGGTGGCGAATCGGGCTTTCTGCGTTCATTGTGGGCAGAATAAAAGAATGCACGGCGATGAACACCAAGTTCACCGCCGTGCCGGGTAGTATGATAGCTATTCTATGTGCTTAACGAATGAGTGTCAGATTCGACTCTCTGCCGCAGAATGTTCGGGGATCCATCTCCAGGATAGCATTGCTCTTGATCTTCTGTGCTTTGGTGAAGTTTCTTGCTTCCTTGAGCGACGGGAGCTTGGCGGGAGCTTTGGATGCGCCGCTTTCCCAGTTCAGACCGCCGTTGTCATCCCTCCAATTGTATGGACCTTCATCAAACTGGAAGGATACGAGGGAACCGTCGGCATTCGATGAAATTTCGGCAATCTTGTTGCCTTCCATCGCTGCATTTCCGAAGAATTCAGGCTTGTTTGCCAAAATAATGTCCCATGAAATTCCACCATCAAGATTATAGCCGGCGGCATTCATTATCGTCATATATCCGTCACCTTCGTTGAACATTACGCCACTGTCGCTGGGCAGAATGGCAACGAGGCCGTCAACTACGCGGAACTGTACGTACAGTTCGTTGTTGGAGTCGTACTGAGAGGGTGATATCTGCTTACCTAACTCTCCAACCATGTAGTTGAAGAACGCTGTGCCATAGGGGTGTACCCAGCGGTAGAGAGTGGGATCGGTCTGATTCTGCTCAATGTCAACACTCCAGGCGTTGGTGTCGCCCATGCCGTACATTGGCAGACAGAAGCGGTCGTAATATGTACCGGTACCTGCTGCTACCCAGTCTTTGGGCTTGGAGTTATCAGCAACGAAGAATGTAAGTGTGTTGCTGGCTACTGCTTCGTCCTTGTCGTTGTATCCGATGACAGCCAGCGTGTAGTCTGCGCTACCGTCGAATGCAAAACGTACGGAGTTATCCTGCTTTTCAAGGGTCTGGGTCGCAACCTCGTCCTTCTCAACAGCTGCGATGGCTGCTTCGAGGTCGGTTGTCTTCACAAGGCCTGCTTTGGCTGTTTTGATGTCGGCTCCGAGTTTAATCGTTGCGAATACGCGTTCCGATTCGTTGGGGAGGGTCAGGACACCTTCGTAGGCGATATTGATGTTGTAATCCTTGATTTCGATGCCCTCGCGTACCCAGTTGTAGCCGCTGCCGGCGTAGTAGAGGCTTGAGCCTCCTTCGAAACCTGCGAGGCAGGTCTTGTCATTTGAGAAAACGGAGAGGATTGTTTCTACTTCCACCTCTTCACCATTCTCATTTTCTTCCTTGACTTTGCCGTAGGTGACCTGGGCGCAGGATTCCGGATCTTCGGTGGCTACCTGTGCGTAAGTCTTATTCTCCGATGCCATTATATAGTAGGCGTCGTTGAGAATATTCATCACGCCATCGCTGAAGAACTGGAATCCGAGGCTCTGCAGGGGAATGACAGCCTTGCCGTACTTGGGATCACATACGAACTCCACATAGTACTGTCCTTTGCTGTCGTATTCGCTGTCTTCCAGGGTTCCAACGCCGTTGGCGGCGCAGAACTTGGCGAAGTTCTCGCCATAGGGGTGTACCCAGCGGTAACGCGTGGGTGTAACCTCGTTCTGCTGGAGTTCGCATTCCCATTCGGGCTTGAATTCGGGGTCTTCCGGGAGCTTAGTCATAGCCAGGAGCCAGCAGTCGTGGTAGGTGCCGGTGCCGATGGTCTTCCAGGGTGCGGGCAGGGTGACGGCCATCTCAAGCGAGGAGTAGCCGTAGTCGCTGATGACGGTGCCTTCGGCGAAGCCGAGGAACACGTCGTAGGCCTTGTCGAGTTTCATCGCATCCTGATCGTAGGCGATGCTTACCTTGGTTGTGGTCTCGCCTTCGGCGAACTTGACGGAGGTGGGGAGGGTGAATACCTCGCTGTCGGCTTCGCCCACGAGGTTGTAGGTGACCTCCGGGGTCTCGCCGAGACGCGACACCGTTACCTCAAAGGTGTTGGCCTTGCGGTCGAGCGTGACTTCGAGAGCGTCGTCGGTGGGGAAGTAGACACCGGGCGACTGCGGTCCGAGCACGGGGTCGTCATCGTCGGAGCAGGAGGCGAAGCCTGCGGCGAGCGCGATGGCGAGGACGCTGTATCTGAAGAATTTCATTTTGTGCGTTTATGAAATGTTGTTTGATGTTGGGTTTATCACTCGGCCGGAGTGGGCTGCTGGCCTAACTCGTTGTTCTCGGTGATGGCCTTGTTGGCGGACATCTCGGAGTCGGGTACGAGGAAGAGCATGATGGGGCTCTCGTAGGGCACGTTGTAGCGCCATGCTACGGGATACATTGCGCCGCGGCGGTCGATGGGCTTCTTGAGGCGCATGATGTCGAAGTAGCTCAGGCCCTCGCCCCAGAGTTCGAGGCGGCGCTGGCGCCACACTTCGTCCTGGAAGTCGGTTGCGGTTGTTGCGGTGCATGCGTAGCCGGGGTCGCGGTAGGTGCGGACGAAGTCGGTGAGCGCCTGCTTGCCGCCCTCGAGGTTGCTGCTCATGCCGAGGCCCTCGGCCTTGATGAGGTACATTTCCTCAACGCGCATCAGGGGTATGTCGCTGGCGTTGAGGCTCTGCTCGAGCACGCCCTGATAGGAGTCGAACTTCACGTTGGTGTAGGGCATGAGGTTGGTCGAAGCGTCCTCTCCGTAGGTGGGAGCTCCCGTGACGAATTTGTCGAGGTAGGCCTGCTGTTCCTTGGAGAGGTTGCGGCTCTTGCGGTTGGCGTCGAGGAACCATCCCTTGCGGACGTCGGTGTTGGGAATCCAGTCGTAGAGCACCTTGGAGCACCAGCGCCATGCGCCGCCCTGGTCGCAGTAGCCGTGGCTGAAGGAGCAGCTCATGGCGGGGAAGTTTACGATGGAGCCGCCGGTGATGCCGTCCTGAGTCTCGTCGATTGCGATACCCCACATCCATGCGTCGTCGTTGATGCTGGTGAAGGTGGGCTTGCTCACGTCCTCCATGCTGTAAGGCTTGCCGGAGAAGGCTGCGATGGCCTTTTCGGCGTCGTTGGCAGCGTCGGCGTAGAGGCCCATGGTGAGGTTGTAGCGTGCGCGCAGGCCGTAGGCGGCTGCAAGAGTTACGCAGCGCTTGGGCTTGTTGGTGACTACGTCGGAGGCCTTTGTCTTGGTGTTCTCAAGCAGGGTGATGGCCTCGTTGATGTCCTTCATTATCTGCACGTACACTTCCTCCACCGTTGCGCGGGGCGCGCCGTTGAGGGCTGCCTCCTGGCTGTTCTCGTCGGTGATGACGGGCACGCAGAGGGCGGTCTTGTGGTCTGTGTAGTTGAAGGCGTAGACCTGTGCGAGGGTCCAGTAGTCGAACGAGCGCGTGGCCAGACCCTGAGCGCGGAAGAACTTCAGCTCGTCGTTGTCCGTGTCGGCGGGGATGGAGCCGATGAGGGTGTTGACGGTTCCTATCTGCTTGTACTGGAGATGCCAGAGGAAGTTGGAGCGCACTCCTGTGTTGGAGTTGTCGTCAAGCTCGTTGTAGTTGAAGAACCAGTTGTAGCCGGAGTTTTTGGATATGTAGTCGACGCCCTGCGAGTCGAAGGATATCATGATTGCGGGATAGCCGAAATCAAGGTGTTCCTCGTACACAGTGAAGACAGAGGAGAACTGTGAGTACACGCCCATCACAGATGCCGATGCCATCTGGGGGTTCAGTGTGAGAGTCTCCTGCTTCTGCTCGGTCGACACGTAGTTGTCAAGAATCTCCGTGTCGAGGTCGGCGCAGGCTCCGAGGGAGGCTGCGGCGAGAGTTCCGAAGAGTATTTTGGTGAATTTCATTATTGTGTCGTTGTTAAATAGTTGAGAGAGGTTAGAAGCTTACGCGCACACCGCCGGTGAGAGTGCGGATGGGCGAGTATGTGGCGTTGTTGGAGCTGATGAAGCTCTGACGCGGGTCGAGACCCTTGCGTGCGCTTATGAGAGCGACGTTCTCGGCAGCGAAGTAGACGCGCAGTGCGCTGAGACCCATCTTCTTGGTGAGGCGGTCGGGGATGGTGTAGCCCAGGGTGATGTTGTTGAGCGAGAGGTAGTCGCTGCTGGTGATGAAGCGGTCGCTGTAGCTTGTGGCATAGTCTACGAGCTCGCCCGAGTTACCCATACGGGGCACGTCCGTGTTGGTGTTCTCGTAGGTCCAGGCTTTGAGGATGTCCTTGTGCCAGGTCTTGCCGAGGCTGGAGGTGAGACCGGGGCCCATGTAGCTGGCGTAGCTCGTGTCGTAGATGCTGCCGCCGAGCTGGTAGCTCAGGCCGACGCTGAGGTCGAAGCCGTAGGCCTCCATGTTGAAGCCGAAGCCGCCGTAGACGTTGGGGAAAATGTCCTTGGTGCACTTGCGGTTGGTGGAGCGTGCTGTGCTGTAGTCGGTCGTCAGGTACTCCTCGGTGACGTTCTTGCCGTTGGCGTCGAGCACGGGTTCGCCCATGTCGTCGAGGACGTTGCGGCGTGCCACGTACTGTGCGGAGCCGTTTTCGTCAAGGCCGGCGTAGTGCACTACCCAGAGGCGGTAGTAGCTCTCGCCCTCTTCCACAAGGCGGTTGCTGGCGGCTTCCCATGCGCCGTTCTCGTTGAGGATGCTCTTGGAGAGCTTCACTACGCGGTTCTTGGGGAAGGTGGCGTTGGCGAACACCTCGAGGGTGATGTCCTTGGTGTTGACGGCGCGGTAGTTGAGCGAGAGCTCGAAGCCGCTGTTGCGCATGCTGCCCACGTTGCTGGGGATGCTGCTGTAGCCCAGCGAGGGAGCCACGGGCAGGCTGAAGAGCATGTCGCTGGTCTGGCGCAGATAGTACTCGGCCGTACCGGAGAGCTTGCCCTGCCAGAAGCTGAAGTCGAAGCCAACGTTGAAGTTGTTCGATTTCTCCCAGGTGATGTCCGGGTTGCCCTTGTAGACGAGCTGCGAGTCGGACCATACGCTGTTGGCACCGCTGATGCTGTAGAAGTCGGTGTAGTTGATCAGAGTGGTGGAGATGTTGTCGTTACCGTTCTGGCCGAAGGAGGCCTTGAACTTGAGGATGTCGATCCAGGTCTTGTCCTTGAGGAAGTTCTCCTTGTTCATGTCCCAGCCGAACGATGCGCTCCAGAATGTGCCCCAGCGGTGGTCGGGATGGAAGCGAGAGGAGGCGTCGGTGCGGACGCTGGCCGTTGCGTAGTAGCGGTCGTTGAAGTTATATTTCAGGCGTCCGAAGAAGCTGCGGTGAACGAGTTCCTCGCGGCCGCCGCCCACGGTCCAGTTGTTGATGGTGTTGCTCAGGAACCAGTTGCCGGGCATGTAGAGGTAGTTACCGCTGCCGGAAACGTATTCCATGGCGTAGTCCTGGCTTTCGGCACCGACCATGATGTCGAAGTTGTGGACGTCGTTGAAGGTGCGGTTGTAGCTGGCCAGCGCCTGGAGGTTGAGGGTGCTGTAGCGTGCATGCTGCTGCTGGGCGCCGCCGCCGCTGCTGACGAGCTGGCCGTAGAGATTGTTGTCCAGGTTGTGGAAGCGCTGGTTGTTGAGGTACAGGCCTGCGGTGCCGCTGATGGTGAGGCCCTCGATGGGAGTGAGGATGGCGTACCACTTTGAGTCGAGGACGTCGCCGATGAACTCACGCTTGTCATAAATCATTGCGCCTGCGGGGTTGGCGGTGGCCCATGCGCCGGAGGGACGTGCCATCATCTTGGCGCCGAGGCTGTTGAACTCCTGGCCCATGCCGTAGTCGTAGATGGGCTTGCCGGTGGCGGGGTCGCGCAGGACAGCGCCGTCGGCGCTGCGGGCGAAGATAGGATAGATGGGGGCTATCTGGTAGGCGACGGCGAAAGCGTTGGCTGTACTGTTGTCGTTGTCTGCGGTCTGCTGCGAGGGATAGCCGCTGTTGGTGTAGACGTAGTTGCTTGTGGTGCCGACCTTCAGCCAGGGCTTGGCCTGGTAGTCGACATTGATGCGCGAGCTGAAGCGCTGGAAGTGCGAGCCCTCGAGGATACCCTCGTCGTTCAGGTAGCTGCCGCTGACGTAGTAGTTCAGCTTCTGCGTGCCGCCGGTGATGGTGAGGGCGTACTCCTGACGGAGGCCGTTGCGGAAGGTGTGGTCAATCCAGTTGTCGGGCGTGTAGTAGTATGTGCCGTCGCTGTAGCCGCGGGTGGCGGCGGGGTTGAGCTTTCCGTTCATGCCGATGAAGCTCTGTCCTGCGGGCACGCTGAATGTCTGCATGGCGCCGAGCCAGAGGTTCTCGTTTGCGTAGGCGTTGGCTGCTGCGGGGCTTGCGCCGAGACCGCGCTGCTGCATGTACATCGTCTGGTAGAGGACCTCGAGGTACTGCTCGGGGCTCTTGATGATGTCGTAGGTGGGCAGGGAGCGACCATTGGCGCCCCACGATGCATCGAGGGTCACCTTGGCGTTGCCCTCGGAGCCGCGCTTGGTGGTGATGATGATGACGCCGTTGGCACCGCGCGCACCGTACAGAGCCGTGGATGCGGCGTCCTTCATGACGGTGAGCTGCTCGATGTCGCTGGCTGCGATGTTGCTGATTTCGCCGTCGTAGGGCATGCCGTCCACAACGTAGAGAGGCTGTGCGCTGGTGTTGATGGAGCCTACGCCGCGCACATATACGGTGGCTGACGTACCGGGCTGGCCGTTGTTGCTGATTGTCTGCACGCCGGCCATCTTACCGGAGAGGGCCTTGGTGACGTTGCTGACCTGGGCGTTCTCGAGCTGGTCGGCTGCAACGACGCCGGCCGAACCGGTGTACTCCGAGCGCTTCACGGTGCCGTAGGACACGACAATGACCTCGTCGAGCTGGGAGGTGGAAGGATGGAGCTTCACCTCAAGCTTGCCCTTGCCTATGGCGACGGTCTGCTGTGTGTAGCCCACATAGGAAATAGTGAGATGAGTAGTGTTAGCTGCCACCTGGATGGTGAAGTTGCCATCCACGTCAGTAACAACTCCTACTCCATGGCCTGCCGATACGGAGGCGCCCGTCAGGGGCTCGTCGTTGTCGGCATCCACGACAGTACCCGTGACCGTGCGCGTCTGCGCCGACGCACATACGGCCATCGCAAATACTGCGAGAAGTAATAGAAACAGCTTTTTCATACTTAATTAGAAATTAGACATATATGTTATAGAATTACTTTCGGAACGAACCGCCGGAGCGCAATGTCCGGCCTATTGGATACTCCTGTAGCTATGCAAGAGTGTGCAAAGGTAACAATAAATTTTAATAATCTTTACATTTTTGTATGTTTTTTTTCTTTCAGATTAGCACTTTGATAGTGTGATATTCTTTAAAATTAACACTTTGCGCACTCGTAGCTCTTGATACACAATATGTTACAAAAATATGCTGAAAAACATAAAAAATTCATTCTGAAAGCACAAACTGATGGATTATTGATACTCTTTCTTTCTAAAACACGAATCCGGGGCATTTGGTTCTTGCCTGCCGGGCGGCTGGCAGCTTTCTTTTTATCGAACTGCAATGCGCTGCGTATATATTAATGGGGGGGCAAAACCACGGTTTCAATCTAATTGTAGGGACATCCCTTTGGGATGTTGTATTGATAATCAGTATGCTACGTCAACGTGCCAAAGGCACGTCCCTACAATTTGGCGAGTTCTGCAACAGCCTCTGTATCGGAAGCCCGCGAAGCGGGTGGGCTGAAAACTGCACGCCACGCTCCGCGGGCTCTCTTTTCTTCTACATCTAATAGGTTGTACTGCATTCAATTATCTTATTTGAGCCGCATTGCACCACGCGCCGTGCGTCTCTACAGGCAGATGGAAGCCATCTTATCGCATTTAATCGGACGGTAATAATTCGGGAAAAATTCGTAACTTTGCACAATCGCAATTCAGCGGTTGCATATAAACATATATATGAAGATTACCAATTTTGCCGCGCAACCCTCCGTACTCAGCCGCTACATGATGGAGATGCGCGACGCCACTGTGCAACGCGACTCCATGCGCTTCCGCCGCAATCTCGAGCGTGCGGGAGAAATCATGGCCTACGAAATCAGCAAGGACTTCCGCTACAGGCACGTCGAGGTGGAAACCCCTCTGGACAAGTGCGTCTGCGACGTGCCCGACGAGCAGGTGGTGCTCGGCACCATCTTCCGCGCAGGCCTCCCTTTCCATCAGGGCTTCCTCCAGTACTTCGACAACGCCGAGAACGCCTTCGTGTCGGCCTACCGCAAATATAAGGAGAAAGAGAATTTCGACGTCCTCATAGAGTACCTCGCCTCGCCCCGACTCGATGGCAAGACCCTCATCCTGTGCGACCCGATGCTCGCCACCGGCGCCTCGATGGAGCTAAGCTTCCGCGCCCTGCTCACAAAGGGCATGCCCGAGCACATCCATGTGGCCTCCGTGATAGCCTCGCAAGCTGCCGTGGACTATATCGCCAAGGTGTTCCCGCAGGACCGCACCAGCATCTGGGTGGGCGCCATAGACCCCGTCATAAACGAGCACAGCTACATCGTGCCCGGACTCGGCGATGCCGGCGACCTCGCCTACGGCGAAAAGGAATAGCCGCTGCGCGGCGGTCTTTGGTTTAAACCATAAACTTTAAACCTTACCGCGCACCAGCGAAAGGAACCCGCCGGCCGCCGCCTCGGCCGCAAGAATAATGAAGCTCTTCGTACCTCCTCCCGGAAGCACGACAGTAGCTTCTTTTTTTGTAAGGTCAAGCGGAAGACGTATGTCGCGCCGGAAGTCAAGCCCCGGCGTCAGCGCCGCCTTGTAGAGCGCCTCCTTCAGCGTCCAGGCCCGCAGCAGCACGTCCGTGGCGGTGCCGTACGCATCAAGCTCGGCGGTGCTCAGCACCCGCGGCGCCACGGCGCACAGCTGCGCGCGCGGAGTCTCGATGTCGATGCCGAGAGGCACCTCGCCCCCGATGGCAATGGCTATGTGTGTGCGCGAGTGCGAGATGGAGATGGCCTCGTCCGACCCTTCCACCGACGGCGCCCCGTCGGCATTGTGCCGTATCGAGAGGCCCGGCAGCAGCATGCGCTCCGCCTCCAGCTCAGCCTCGCGGCGCGTGGGCGCCGCGGGCAGCGGAGCCAGCAGCACGCGCACGTCGCCATAATGGCGCTCTTCTATGCCTGTGGCGGATTGCGTCATGGCGCTTGCAGATGGCTCAGCATGTGGACGATGTCGCGGCGCAGCGTCGCCACTATGGGGCTGATGGAGTCATATGGCGCGTCGGCCGCCACGTCGATGCGCGCGGCACCGCTTACCACATACCCCGCGCCGTCGGTAGCCACGAACTGCAGGGGCGTGCCGGCGCCCGGCGCCTCCACCAGCGCGGCCTCGAAGCCGCCGCCGGCCGAGGCGATATGCGTGGTCTCGCCCGCCATGCCCCCGAGGTTGAGGCCTATGCGCTCGCGGCGGTTGGCGAGGATGTCGGCCAGGGCGTCAGCCGACGCTGCCGTGCTTACCGTTATATATATATATGAGGAATGCCGCGGATAGCTCACCGTCAGCCAGCGTCCGGCGTTGCTGTCGGCCACGCATGCCGCGGCGTTCAGCTCCAGATGCAGCGGCGCCCGCGGGGCGGCCGCGTAGGCGCTGTCGTATTCCGGCAGGCGCGGATAGCCGCGTCGGCGCGGGGTGGCGTCGGAGGGCGCCGCGGCGTCGCCGCAGGCGCTTGCCGCCAGAGCCAGCAGCAGAACCGTCAGCAGCGGCAGGCGTGTCATTGTTCTTCGGCTTCCGGCATCACCATCACGCGCACGGAGGTGATGCGATGGTCCGTGACGTCCAGCACCAGGAAGCGGCAACGGCCGTAGACCAGCGGCTCCTTGTCGCGCGGAAAGTCGCCCTTGATGGCGAGTATCATGCCGGCCACCGTCTCGGCGTCGTCCGTCACCTCGGAGTAGTCGTCGGCGTTGAGACCCGTGATGCGGAAGAAGTCGGTGAGCAGCGTACGGCCCTCGAACACGAAGGTGTTGTCGCGCAGGCGCTTGTAGGTGCTCTCCTGGTCGTCGTACTCGTCGTTGATGTCGCCCACTATCTCTTCGAGCACATCCTCCATGGTGACTATGCCCTGCGTGCCGCCGAACTCGTCCACCACTATGGCCATGTGTATCTTCAGCTTGCGGAAATCCTCGAAAATGTCATCGATCATGCGGCTCTCAGGCACGAAGTAAGGCTCGCGCAGCAGCTTCTGCCATTGGAAGTCCTCGGCCGTACGCCCCACGTAGGGCAGCAGGTCGCGCGAATACAGCACACCGCAGATATTGTCCTGCGAGCCGTCGCACACGGGCAGACGCGAGTAGCCGCTTTCCACCACAACCTTCATCACCTCCCCGAAGCTGAGGGAGACGTCCAGGTCGGTGATGTCGATGCGCGGCGTCATTATCTCCGAGGCCGACGTGTCGCCGAAGTGGATGATGCCTTGCAGGATGTCCTTGTCGCCCCCGGCCTTGACGTCGGTGATGTCGAGCGCCGTCGACAGCTCGTCGGTGGTGACGCTGTCCGTGCGCTTGCTCACCACACGCTTGACGATGGACGACGATCGCACCAGTATCCCCGACAGCGGCGAGAACAGCTTTTCGAAAAAGGTGATGCCGCCCACGGCCGAGCGCGCCCAGTGCACAGGGTAGTTGTTGGCGTAGATTTTAGGCAGTATCTCGCCGAAAAGCAGAATCAGGAACGTGAGGATGACCGTCTGCAGCACGAAGCTCAGAATCTCCGGCATATTGTCGAACACCGGGCCCAGGGCAAAGTTGCAGAGGATTACTATGGTGACGTTCACCAGATTGTTGGCTATCAGTATGGTGGCAAGCAATCGCTCGGGGCGCGCCAGCAGCGAGCGCACGGCCGGTCCGCAGGGCGTGTCGTCAAGCTCGTCGCACTGCGCCGAAGTCAGGGAGAAAAACGCTATCTCGCTGCCGCTTACAAAGCCGGAGATGATAAGACACAGCAGCGCCACCGTCAGCGCTATGGCCTGCGCCGCGCTGAAGCCAGAAGGCAACGCGCACAGCAGCGCCGGGATAAGGTCGGCCGGCAATATGGCCGGGAAAGGGTCTAAATCCAAAATCAGGTAGGTTTATTGTTATTTCTTTACTACGCCGGCGCCTACGAGCAGGTGGCCGTCGTATTCGTTTTCAAACTGTGATGCGGCGTAGTCCACAGGCACATTCCATCGCAGGCTGCCGCCGAACGCTCCGCGCATGTACAGCGTGAATTCAATGTTGGTGTATGTGGAAAACGAGGGCGACGTGGAGTACATGATTATGCGCCGCAGCTTCTTGGGCGTATCCTCTTCGCCGAAGACGCGCGTCAGTCCGATCGGCGCCTTTATCTCGTCCCTTGTGTAGCGCTCGTTGTCGATTCCGTCCTCCTCAAGGCTATGGACGTACCCCTTGTTACCGTCGTATCTCCTCATGTCGCCGTCGCGGGTCATCGCGCCGCCCAGTGGAGTGGTGCGGAAATATAGCGTCTCATAGTCCTCCCGCAGTTCGTTGCCGCTGGCATACTTCATCGGCGGCATGTACACAGCACCGTGCGGCGGTATCATCAGGAAGCGGTCCTCGGTGGTGGTGACAGTGGCCGTCTTCGACGAGCCGCCGCCTATGCCTATGCCGCTTGCCAGAGTGCCAACGGCGCCGCCTATGCCCAGCGCGCCTGCGGCCGCGCCGAGGTTCATCGACGCGCCGTGGCCGCCCGTGCGGCCTTCGGTGAACACGGAGTTCGTGTAGAAAGGCTTGGCCGTTCCGTTCGCCGCGAATTTAAAGCTGTTGGCGAGGTCGATGTACAGCGGCTTGTCCGTCTTGTTGGTGATCTTGACCTTGAGCTGCGGCAGGAGCCTTACCTTCTTGCCCTGAGGCATCTCCATCTCGAAATCGATGGCGACGTTGTCGTCGGACAGCACCGATGACGATGTCACGCCCCACACCGACAGAAATTCCGAGCAGAAATCGTCGGCATGTTTTTCATTGAACTTCCCGTCCTTCGGTTTCTTAAGCTTCAGCTCCGGGCTATTATAAGAAGCGATTCTCTGAGCATTGTCGGCCGACGGCCTGGCTTCAAGCATTGTAGGGCCGTCCTCCTCCTGCGGCTGCGCCGTTTCAGCCTCCACATTTCCGTTTTCGGCCGGTGCCGCGCCGATTGTCTTCAGCTCGCCGTCACCGACCTTGATTGCGAACACCTTGTCCGCAGCTATGCGCTGCAACGGCGCGTCGGCCTCAGCCTGTTCAGTATACAGAATCCACTTGCCGGCTTCCTCCACATTGTAGACGTCCATCCTGGTGGCGTCTTTCAGTACAATTGTATCGGCCTTCACCGGCAATGCAAGGAAACCGAGAATCGAAAACAAATAAGCTGTCCGTTTGCTCATTATCTACAGTAAGCGTTAGAAAAGCGTCTGCTGTCGGCAGACGTGCAAAGGTAGTAATTTTCAGTGAATCGGGCAAATATTAACAGTTCGCATACACATTTCTGTAACTGTTCGGGTTGCGCTGCTCCGAGGGCGTGAGATTGCCGCCCTCGGAGTTCCCTTTGCCACACGGCCGGGGTAGATGCAGGCACCGCGTAGCTCTGAGACGACTGCTCTTTCTTCAGGGTACAAAAAATCGGCACATATCCAAGACTGTTACTTGGTATGTGCCGACTGATTCACGCCAATATCTTATAGAGGGACTTTTTTATTGCCCTCGTGATGTCGGCAGGGTTCTTTTTTAGAAAAACCGAATTATTTTTCAATGATGACAGCGCAACGGTCGAGGCTTACGAGAGCTTCGTTGTCGCCGTGGAGGTTGCCCTGTACGGGAACAGCGGTAACCTGGTCGGCGCTTACACCGCGGCTTACGAGCTGCTTAACGACGTTCTCGGAACGCTGTTTGCGCAGACGGTTGTTGATGGCGTCGCTGCCGGTGTAGTTGTCGGCATAACCCTTGACGTCATACTTCTTGGAGGTGTCGGCCTTGAGGACGTCGGCAACGGCGTTGACGATGTTCTTGTCCTCGCGGGTGAGGCGGCTTACACCGATGGGGAAGTAGATGGTGGCGAGAGCCTCGGGCTCTGCTTCGATGACTTCGGGCTTGCGGTTGAGGCAGTCCTGGAGCTGACGCTCGAGGTCGGCTACGCGTGCTTCAGCAGCGGAGAGACGGGCGCGGAGTGCGTCGCAGTTCTCTGCGGGCGGGCATACGGGAACGATAGGTGCGTTCCATGTGGTCTTGCCGAGGTTGAAGGTAACGCCGAGGTAAGCGTTGAGGCTGCTGAAGATCTTGTCGCCGCCGGTGTATTCTGCATGGCCGTCCATGGCGGTCCAGCGCAGGTCGAGGCTGAGGGCTACGCGCTTGCTTACGTTGAAGCTGTTGATAAGGCCTACACGACCGAAGAAGTTGGTGTCCTTCAGGTTCTGCCATGTGTGCTTGCCGTCCTTGTCGTAGGTGTTGCCGAATGTCCAGTAAACACCGCCGCCAACGTAGAGGATGGCGTTGTAGACGCGGTTGGGCTTGTAGCCGCACCACCAGTTGGTGAGGTTGAGCATTACGTCAGCGCCCGGACCTACCTGGTTGTAGCGAACTTTGTTGTACTTGCCGTGGTAGAGGTTTTCATCCTGAAGCCAGCCTGCAACGGGGCCGTTGGTGATGCCCTTGTTCTGCATCCAGCTTGCGCCGGCGCGGAGAGCGATTACGGGCGAGAACCACTTGCCGATGTAGATGTCGGCTGCGGGAGCGAAGCGGTCGAAGAACTTACGGTGCGAGTCGTATTTCGAGAAATACACACCGGCGCCACCGTCGAGAGTGATGAACCAGTTGTTGTCGAACTTGTTCAGCAGGTAACCCTGTGAGGGATCCTCAACATAGGTTACTTCCTGTGCCGACTCCTGGGCCATGAGCGACTGACCCATGAAAAGGGCGCAGGCACATGCAAGGAAAGTAGTTTTTTTCATAAAATTAAATAACTAATATTAGTGTGTTGTTGGATATGCTGTATACGTAATCGGGTGCTAAATTAGTAATTATTTTTTAAAAAGGTGGCCTTTTAGTGAAAAAAATCTTAATTATAGCGCGATTTAGGACTGTTTTTTGTCGCTTTTGGTTCTTTTGAGGCGTTGCCGTAGCACAAAAGCTACGGCAACGCGCAAAAAAGCGTTATCAGTTCTGCTGGTCGTAAAGCTTGCGCCCGAGGTATTCGGCCACAACGGTGAGGATGTTCTGAGCCGTGAAGCCGAATTTCTCGTCGAGCACCTTGTAGGGGGCGGAGGCTCCGAAGCGTTCGAGGCCGAACACCTTGCCGGTGAAGCCGTCGATCATCTTGAGCGATGCGGGCAGGCCGGCTGTGAGGCCGAACTGCTTCACTCCCTCGGGCAGCACGCTGGCGCGGTAGTCGGCCGGCTGGTCGTTGAAGAGGCCCACGCTGGGCATCGACACCACGCTGGCGCTGATGCCTGCGGCGTCGAGCAGCACGGCCACCTCGCAGAGCAGGCTCACTTCCGAGCCGTTGGCCACGAGCACCACGTCGGGCTTCTCGGCCTTGATGACGGTGTAGCCGCCGCGCAGCGCGCCAAGGGCTGCCGTGTAGCGGTCCTGGCCTTCGGGTGCGGGCAGGTCGGGGATGTCCTGACGCGAGAGTATCAGTGCGGTGGGCGTGTCGTGGTTGTTCATAGCCATCATCCATGCCACGCTGGTCTCGGCGGCGTCGGCGGGACGCAGCGCAAGCAGCGACGGCTTGCCGCTGAAGTTGCGGATCTGCTCCATCAGGCGTATCTGGGCCTCCTGCTCCACGGGCTCGTGGGTGGGGCCGTCCTCGCCCACGCGGAATGCGTCGTGCGTCCAGATGTATTTTACGGGCAGCTCCATGAGGGCGGCCAGACGTACGGCGGGCTTCATGTAGTCGGAGAACACGAAGAATGTGCCGCAGGCCTCCTCGCAGCCTCCGTGGAGGGCGATGCCGTTCATGACGCAGGCCAGCGTGAGCTCCGCCACGCCTGCCTGCAGGAAGGCGCCGCTGAAGTCGCCGCGGGTCAGCGCGTGGGTTTTCTTGAGGAAGCCGTCGGTCTTGTCGCTGTTGGCGAGGTCGGCCGAGCCTACTATCATGTTGCGCACTTCCTGGGCGAGCACGCCGAGCACGTCGGCGCTGGCCTGGCGTGTGGAGGTGCCGGGCTTGTGGGCTATGGCCTTATAGTCGATTTCGGGCAGACGTCCTGCCAGGAAGCCTTCGAGCTGGGCGGCGAGGATGGGATTGGCGGCGGCCCACTGCTGATAGTCCTGGCGGCGTATGCTGACGAGCTTGCGGAGCTGGTCGGCGCGCTCGGCATAGAGAGCTGCTACGTCGGCGAAGATTTCGAACGGCTCGTCGGGGTTGCCGCCGAGGTTGCGGATGGTGGCGGCGAAGTCGGCGCCACTCTTGCTCAGGGGCTGACCGTGGGTGCTGCACTGTCCCTCGAACGATGCTCCGTCGGCTGTGACGGCACCTTTGCCCATGGCCGTGTGGCCGATGATGAGGGTGGGGCGCTGTGTCTCGGAGTTGGCCTTGTCGAGCGCGTCGGCAATCGCCATGGGGTCGTTGCCGGCACATTCCAGCACGTTCCATCCCCATGCGCGGTACTTGGCGGCCACGTCTTCGCGGTCCACGGCGTCAACCATCGTGCTGAGCTGCACGCCGTTGCTGTCGTAGAACATGATCAGATTGTTGAGACCCAGATAGCCTGCGAGGCGGCCGGCGCCCTGACTGATTTCTTCCTGCACGCCGCCGTCGCTGATGAAGGCGTAGGTCTTGTGGGCCACCACGTCGCCGAAGCGGGCCTCCAGGAATGCCTCTGCGATAGCCGAACCCACGGCCATGGTGTGACCCTGTCCCAGGGGACCGGATGTATTCTCGATGCCGCGCATCACTTCCACTTCGGGGTGTCCCGGCGTGGGGCTGCCCCACTGGCGGAACTGCTTGAGCTCGTCGAGCGTGAACTTGCCGGTCAGCGCGAGCACGGAGTAGAGCATGGGCGACATGTGGCCCGGGTCAAGGAAGAAGCGGTCGCGGAAGGGCCATTTCGGGTCGTCCGGGTCGGTGATAAGGTACTTGGCGTAGAGCACAGCGGCGAAATCGGCTCCGCCCATGGCTCCGCCGGGATGTCCCGACTTCGCTTTTTCCACCATTGAGGCGGCAAGGATGCGGATGTTGTCGGCCGCACGTGTCAGGCGTTCTTTTTCCATTTGTCAGATAGTATATGTAATAGGTTATTGAGGTTGTCGGTTATGTTTATATTTTATTAACAGACGCGCGGGCGGAAGGGTTCGCTCCGCCTGCGCGTTTGTGTAGGATAATGTCCTGTCAGAGGTCGCGTGCGTCGGGTGTTTCCTCGTCCACAGGGATGTCCTTGTTGACGTTTTTGCAGCCTACGAGGCCGTAGAAGAGCAGATAGCCCAGCATTGCGGCCACGAGCCAGTAGCTCACCATGTAGCCGGCCTTGGTGGCGATGGCGTTCTGTATCAGAGGCATGACGCCGCCGCCTACCACCATCATCATGAAGATGCCGCTGGCCTGCGCGGTGTATTTGCCGAGGCCTTCGACGGCCAGGTTGAAGATGCCGCCCCACATCACGGAGGTGCACAGGCCGCAGAGCACGAGCAGCAGGGCGCTCACGGGTACGACGGCGCCGCCGCTGTACACTATTTCAGGAACGCCGATGGTGACGGTCTTCGGGATGAAGATGGCGAGCACCACCAGCAGGATGGCTGTGGTGGATACGGTGATGAGCTGTGCGCGGGTCGATACCTTGCCGCTGATGATCGACGAGCAGAAACGGCCCACGAGCATCAGCAGCCAGTAGATGGCTACCACGGCGCCGGCTATCTTGGAAGCCTCGCCGATGACGCCGGCGCCCTCGGCGCCCTGGTCGGCCAGATAGAAGTTGAGCGTGCCGGGGATGCCGATCTCGATACCCACGTAGAAGAAGATGCCTATGACGCCGAACACCAGATGGCGGAAGTTCCAGGGGCTGTGTGTGTAGCTCGGCTTGCTGCCGTCCTTCTTGAGGTTGGGCTCGGGGATTGCCACAAAGCTGATGATGACGAACGCGGCGGCGAAGATGCCCATGGCTATCCACAGCAGCGGAGCCACCTGGCTCATGGATGTCTCGGGGCTGAGCGCGCCTATCAGTGCGCCTACGAAGAAGGGTGTCAGCGTGCCGCTGAGCGAGTTGAGCGAGCCGCCCGTCTGGATCAGCTGGTTGCCCTTGTTGCCGCCGCCGCCCAGCAGGTTGA
>CAPNHY010000011.1:0-61544 GCA_948665475.1 uncultured Muribaculaceae bacterium
ACTCGCCCTTTTCTAAAAGGCGACTATCTCAGCGTGTCCGCTGAACAGTTACCCGAAACTACTTTTGTAGTTAATGAAGGTTAAAAGTTGAGGACGTAGCTTGCAACTACAAAAATAGTTATTACCTTTGCCATGCAAACTACAAAAATAGTTATGAAGAAGAAAGACCAACTTACGCCCAAAGAGGAAGAGCTTATGCAACTGCTCTGGGAGTACGGCCCGATAGCAATAAGCAAGCTCGTAGAACTGTATCCCGACCCTAAACCGCACTTCAATACCGTGTCGACAGTGGTGCGCCGGCTGGAGGCAAAGGGTTTCGTGAGTCACGACGAGACCGGCGGTTCTTTCCAATACTATGCAATAGTAAAAAAGGAGAGCTTCAGAAGCCGCAGTTTCGGTAATTTTATCAGTAATTATTTCGGCGGAAGCTATTACGGCGCTGTGTCGGCCTTGGTCGCCGAAGACAAAATATCCGCAGACGAACTGAAGGAGTTGCTCGAACTCGTCCAAAACAAAGGAAAATAAGATGGGGAAATTTCTGTCCTACTCGATTATAAGCGGGCTGCTGATGCTGGCGATGTACCTTGCCTACCGCCTTTTTCTGGCGAGGGACAAGCAATACGGCTTCAACCGCGGAGTGCTGCTGTTCATATACACCGTGTCGTTTCTGACGTTACCCGCGATTTATCTGCTTGGCAGTATGAATGCACACGAAAACGCTCTGCAGTCTGCCGCGGACGGCACAGAAGCCCTCGCCATGGCTGCAACACCGCATTCAGAACCGCTGTGGGGCACCGTGCTTGTGTGGATATTTCTGTCGGGGATGATTGTCGTGACCGTCAGGACAATTGTCACGTGGGTAAGGCTCACCAACGTAATCCGTTCCGGAAAACAAATCGAAAAGGAGGGATATACGTTAGTGGTAACCGATGACGAACGTTTCGCCCCATTCAGCTGGATGCACTACGTAGTGCTGAGCCATAAAGACTATGACAGTCATTGCATTGCGATAGCCACGCACGAGTTAAAGCATGTGAGGTCACGCCATTGGGTCGACCTGCTCATAGCTCAGGCTGTGTGCATCATCAACTGGTTCAACCCCGCGGCATGGCTCATGCGCGACGAGCTGATGCTCGTGCATGAATATCAGGCCGATATGGCTGTCATAGACCACGGTCACGACCCGCAGGAATACCAGATGTTATTGATAAAAAAGGCTGTCGGCGCCAGATTCCCGTCCTTAGCCAACAGCCTGAATCATAGTAAACTTAAAAAACGTATCACCATGATGTACAAAGAAAAGAGTGGTGCGGGGCGTAAATTGAAAGCCCTCGCACTTGTGCCGATGCTCGCGTTGGCATTCGGCGTGGCAGGAATGCCGGCCGTGCGCGCTGCCGTGTCAAAAATCAGCAGTTGCGATGTTTCAGTCGGCAAAGATAACGAAAATCCGTCAGTCACCGGTACTTCCGTCCAGTTTTTTAAAATTACGAACATCAACAACAACGGAAACGCAACCACTGTCACCATCAAGGGCAAGGGCCTTGGTGACAATCTTACGGTATCCGGCGGCACATTCACAACGGCAGGCAAAACATATAAGGCCAACGGGCTGAATTGCAGCATGACTGACGGCGAGGCCGTCATCACGGCCACATTCCCGTTCATAAGCGTATTTGAGAACACCTCCATGACCTTGACGGTAAACGGGTTCGAGATTCCGTTCAACCTTGAAGACTTCTTCAATAACGCTCAATCCTCGGCAGTGCGAGTTAGCACGACCCCGGCCGGCACTAAGACCATATCCATAGGGCTCAACGGGAAACAGTCAGCCCTACCCGAAGGCATGAAGATTTTTCTTGACGGAAAAGCCATAGGCGTATCGGAACTGAACGCGATGAGTCCGGGCGATATTGATTCGATCACCGTCGACACTCAGCAAAACGAAATGAGAATCACAAGCACTAAGTAATACAGCATTTACATACTTATCCGACGAGAGATGCGCCGCTACGACGCATCTCTCTTATTATGTTATTGAACATTTTTTACATTTTTTGCACACGAACTACTGTAAAAATCTTGAAAATTGTGCTAACTTTGTTTTTTGCATGGAGCAGATATTGTACATATTGCCGCGAGGGCTTCTCATCGGAGTGCTTATCTCGGCGCCGATGGGACCCATCGGCATGCTCGTAATACAGCGGACACTCAGCAAAGGCCGCTGGCCGGGCATGTTCACGGGCGTCGGCGCGTCGGTGAGCGATCTGTTCTATTGTCTGCTTACAGGCTTCGGCCTGAGCTTCATCACCGACCTTATCGACAAGCACCAGCTGTTGCTCCAGTTTGTCGGCGGTTTCGTACTGGCTGCATTCGGCATATATCTGTTCCGCAAAAATCCCACGCGTTCGCTGAAAGCAGCGCCCGGCACGGAAGCAGTGGTGAAGGCCGCCGGTGGCAGCTACTGGGGCGACCTCGTCAGCGGCTTCCTGCTGACGTTCAGCAATCCGCTGATACTCTTTTTCATAATAGGCCTATTCGCCCGCTTCAACTTCATACTGCCGGAATTCGGCGTGCACCACTACATATCAGCCTATCTCTCCATCCTCGGAGGCGCGTTGGCGTGGTGGTACGGTATCACCTGGATAGTCAACAAGCTGCGACGCCGCTTCAACGTGCGCTCGATGTGGCTCTTCAACCGCATTATCGGCACCATACTCATAGGAATGGCTCTCGTGGGTGTCGGCGTGGCCCTTAAAACCTACTTCTTGCTCTGACATGGACAACACCAACTCTCTCACGGTTCCCCTCCTGCCTGCCCTGGATGCGTGCGACAATCCGGATACAATAATATCCACCCTCGAGGCTGGAGGCGAACGCCGCATCATAGGCTGCAACAACTGGCCCGGCATGTTTCCGTACCATCCGCTGTCGTCATTCACCATAGCACACAGCGGAAAAAACCTGTACATCGATTTCTTCTCACGCACAAATTTCCTTCGCGCAGAGGTGTACGAGGATTTAGGGCCCGTATGCGGCGACTCATGCGTGGAATTTTTCGTTCAGCCCCACAGCGGCGGCGAATACTGGAACTTTGAGTTCAACTGCATAGGCACACTCAATGCCTCACACCGCGTGACACGCAACGAACCGGTGCGCCTCACGCCCGACGAACTCGCGCGCGTGCAACGCATAGCAAGCTGCGGCAACCGGCCGTTCCGGGAGCTGGAAGGCATATTCTCGTGGAATCTGCTGACGGCAATTCCGCTTGACCTCATAGGCGTAAGCTACGAAGGCAAACCGGTGGAGATGCGCGGCAACTTCTACAAATGCGCCTCGGCCACATCGCAGCCACACTACCTGAGCTGGAATCCCATACCTACTCCGACGCCCGATTTCCACCGTCCGGAGTTTTTCGGTGTCATGACACTGCAATAAAGCTAACACCTGAATGAAAAACGCCATCCTATCCGCTATTATCGCCATCGCCTCGTCTGTCACCGCCGCAGGCGCCCCACCCGCTTGGCTCGAAAACGATTCGGCCGCCGCAATCGAGGCACGCACACGCGCCGACTTCAGCCTCACACTCAAGGAAGGCACAAAGCGCGTCAGGCAGCTGCACCCCGGCATCACCGACGCCGACATCAACCGTTTCATCGCCAAACGATACCTCGAGGTACGCGACATAGACGGGCAGAAGCGCATGCACGTAAAGTCGCCGCGCAACCTCGCGCTTGTCAATCCCGACATGAACGGCGGCTATACGGGACGCACCTCCCCTGCATCGGAAGAACGCATCTGCGAGGTCGACAGCATCTTAAGCGCCATAGACGGAAAAGAGGGGAGCAGCGCCGCACGACGCATACGCTACCGCTATAGCGTGGACGTGTCCTACTCCGACGAACTCCGGGGCGACACTCTGCGTCTGTGGCTGCCCATGCCGCGGCCGACGCAGCGCCAGTCGGGCATACGCCTCGTGGAGAGCCATCCCGCCGCACACAGCATTTCCGACCCGAGCGCAAGCGTTCACCGCAGCGTTTATCTGGAGCAGCCGGTAAGGAAGGGTAAGGACACGCATTTCGACATAACAGTCGAATATACCGCCTCGGCCGAATACTACTCGCCGGATGCGATACTCGCCGCGATGCAGCCCTACGACAAGCAGAGCGACACATACCGCCGCTACACGGCCATGGAGGCGCCCCACATAGTGCGGCTCGATTCGCTGGCACGTGCCATCGTGGGCGACGAAACCAATCCCCTGCGGCAGAGCGAACTTGTCTACGACTATATATACCGCCGCTTCCCGTGGGCCGGAGCAAGAGAATACAGCACACTGGAATGCATACCGGAATACGTGCTGGCGGAAGGCCACGGCGACTGCGGCCAAGTGTCACTGCTGTATATCTCGCTGATGCGCTCGCTCGGAGTGCCCGCCCGCTGGGAAAGCGGATGGATGATGCATCCCGGAGCCGTCAACTACCACGACTGGGCCGAAGTATATTTTGAAGGTGTCGGCTGGGTGCCCGTCGACGTGTCATTCGGACGCATGGAAAATGCCGCCGACCCGCGAACCCGTGCATTCTACTCCACCGGTATGGACCATTACCGCCTCGCCGCAAACAGTGGTGTGTGCGGTCCGCTGGTTCCGGCCAAACGTTTCGTACGCAGCGAGACCGTCGACCAGCAGGCCGGCGAGCTGGAATGTTCACGCGGCAACATTTATTATCCGGGGTTCCGCCGACACATGGAGATACTGGAATGTTCTCCGGTCGAACGCCCCGCCGATGTGGCTCAGAGCATAGTCGACAAGGCCATACGGCAGTATGCCCCCGACAAGCGTCAGGCTCTGGCCGACATCCACGCCCGACAAAATGCCGACGGCGTCATAGAATTGAACGGAACGACTACTGAGGCAGCCCTGCGGCAAGCCATCGACGAAGAACTCCGACAGACAGGCTTGGTATACATTAATAATATAAAGGTGTACGCCGACACGCTGTGGGCGCTTCCGCGCATATCCGTAACCAGTCTGCGCACAGGGCCGCGCCATGCTGCCGAAATGGCCTCGCAGGCCCTTATGGGAATGCCCGTGCGCCTGATAGGCGAGCGCGAAGGCGACTGGCAGCGCGTGCAGACACCCGACGGCTATATAGCCTACTCGCCCGTTTCGTCGCTGACGGCTATGTCAGATTCGGCAATGCATGCGTGGCGTCATGCGCCGAGGCTAATAGTCACCGCACCCTATCAGCTCCGCGCCTACAATTCACCGACGGCTACGGGTCCGCGCGACGTAGTCACTGACCTCGTGCACGGCTGCATAGTGGAAGGCACTTTGGACAAACCACGCCACGGACGCGTGGAGATCAAGCTGCCCGACGGACGCCGCGGCTGGGCCGATGCAAAAGCATTCTCCACTGTAGAGCAGTGGGCCGCACAACCTTTCGACGCCGACCTGATTCTCGACATCGCTTACTCCACGGAGGGCACACCCTACCTCTGGGGAGGCACCTCGGTAAAGGCGCCCGACTGCTCGGGCCTGGCAAAGACAGCCTATCTGGCCAACGGGATAATACTGCGGCGCGACGCCTCGCAGCAGGCGCTCACGGGTACGCGCATAGAACCCGGCGACTGGCGCACGTGCCGTGCCGGCGACCTCCTTTTCTTCGGCAATGCCGATACGCGCCGCGTGACCCATGTCGCCATCTACGACCACGACGGCCACTACGTACACGCCTCCGGCCGGGTAAAGCGAAACAGCATCGACCCCGCGGCCGAGGACTACCTCACCACCCCATTCCTCCACGCCGTGCGCATCTACGGCAACGAGGGAACCGACGGCATAGTTCGAGCCGCCGACCATCCATGGTACTTTGACAGATAAACAAAATCAACTCTCCACAAACATCAATCCATGAACCGACGCAACTTCCTACGCACATCCATCCTTGGCTCAGCACTTGCCATGTCGCCCATATCGTTCTCCGCATTCGGCTCGCCCACAAAACAGACAGGCAAGACCGGATGCCTCAATCTCAGATTCCAGCCTTACGAGCTGAAGCTGCGCCATGCCTTCAACCTCGCAAAGAACAAGCGCACCACCACACCCGGAGTGCAGGTGCAGATAGAATACGACGGCATAACCGGCTACGGCGAGGCCTCCATGCCCCCCTATCTGGGGGAGAGCGTCGACAGCGTATGCCGCCTCCTCAGCAGCCTTGACCTTGCGCAGTTCACCGACCCGTTCCGCATCGAAGACATACATGCCTACATGGACAGCGTGGCACCCGACAACCGCGCGGCGAAAGCTTCGGTAGACATCGCCCTCCACGACCTTCTCGGCAAAATCATGGGTCAGCCATGGTACAAGATCTGGGGTCTAAACCCTGACAACACGCCTGACACATCCTACACCATCAGCTATCAGAGCGACCCGGGCGAAATGCGCAAGGAGATAGAAGAGTGCGCCCCCTTCAAGGTAGTGAAAGTGAAGATGGGCACGGGCCACGACAAGGAAATTGTAGAGACTCTGCGCCGCACTTGCGACACACCGATATGCGTGGACGCCAATCAAGGCTGGAACAGCAAGGAGCAGGCCCTGGAGATGTGCGAATGGCTCTCCGGACAGAACTGCCTGTTCGTGGAGCAACCTATGCCCAAAGAAATGATAGACGAGACGGCTTGGCTGCGCGAGCGCTCGCCGCTGCCACTCGTGGCCGATGAATTCCTCCAGCGACTGCCCGACGTGACTCGCGCACACGGCGTTTACGATGCCATCAACATCAAGCTTATGAAGAGCACCGGCCTCCACGAAGCCCATAAGATGGCCGTATTGGCTCGTGCCTTAGGCATGAAAGTAATGATCGGATGCATGACGGAGACAAGCTGCGCCGTTACAGCCGCCGCACAGCTTTCGCCCATGGTCGACTGGGCCGACCTCGATGGCAATCTTCTCATTGCCAACGACCGTTTCGACGGCATAAAGATCGTGGACGGCAAAGTAACAATTCCCGACCGTCCCGGCATCGGCGTCGAACTGATGGGCTGACGAGCCATCCGAGAGGCGCCGGATACAGCCGGTGCCTCTTCGCTTTTATAACCTTCCAAATGAAAACAATAATAAAAATTTGGAGGAAAATTTGGCCGATTCAAAAAAAGGATGTAACTTTGCACTCGCAAACGGCGGGATAGCTCAGTTGGTTAGAGCGTCGGATTCATAACCCGGAGGTCCCGAGTTCAATTCTCGGTCCCGCTACAAAGCTATGACAATAGCGTGATGATTCAGTCAAAGAAATGGCTGAATCATTTTTTTTACCTATCTTTGTAATACCATCGCCCCAAAGGCATGGGACTATACTTGATGACATTACTAAAACCAATCAGACTGTTCAGCATATTTCTGCTAGCCATAGCCGCAGCATCATGCAGTTCTGCCAATGATAAGAACTACACTGTCGCGGACACACAATTTGGCAAAATACGCGGCTATATTCAGGACAGCGTACTTATATTCAAAGGTGTACCATACGCGCAAGCCGAGCGTTTCATGCCCCCTCATGCGCCTGAAAGATGGGACACCGTTATGGACTGCACACGCTTCGGATGCATTTCGCCCCAAGCCGCCTCCAGAAAGAGCAATCCTTATATACCCGTCGACACAGTGCTATTCATGGGTGAGAATTGCCAGAATCTCAACATATGGACACCGCTGCGTAAAGGCAACGACAAACGCCCGGTGATGGTATGGCTGCATGGCGGTGCTTTCGACTATGGCAGCTCGCACCACCATCTTTGCTTCGACGGTTATAAGCTTGCCAATACCGAGAATGTGGTGGTAGTCACCGTCAACCACCGACTGAACTGCCTCGGTTTTCTCAACCTGGAAGCCTATGGAGATAAATATCACGGCAGCGGAAATGCAGGCATGGCCGATATTGTGGCAGCACTGCACTGGATTCACGACAACATCAACGCGTTCGGAGGCGACCGTGACAACATCACCCTCTTCGGCCACGGTGGTGGCGGCGTTAAAATATTGACACTGATGGCTATGCCGGCGGCCAAAGGCTTGTTCCACAAAGCGATCATACAAAGTGGCACACTTGAGGGCATGACTCAGACAGCCGAAATGTCGCGGCGCGTTGCAGCCAATACTATCAAAAATGCCGGCGTGAATTCGGCTGAAGAACTGGCAGTTCTGCCTTACGACAGTATTCTTGCCGCTTCAAACCGCGCAATAGACGGCCTGAACCGAGAATTCAATACCGATATCGCTTCGCGCATACGCTTCGCGCCTGTAGTAGACGGAATTCTGCTGCCTAAACCGGTTTTCACAGACAGCAACACCAACGTTGACGCCTCAATTCCCCTCATAATAGGAACTACATTTTCCGAAGGAGCGACGCAATATCACCTTACAGGCAACGACAGCGAGGCGATGCCCGACGTGCATATGCTGTCGGACGAAGAACTTGATGCCGAAATGGATAAAAAATTCGGCGACAAAAAAGAGGACGTAAAGCTGGCATTTACCATGTGCTACCCCGACCGTCCCCTATGCGAGGTGCTCATGATGGACACAGTAGTGCGCAGCCACGTTCTGCGCATGGCCGATCTACTGCTCAAACGAGGCGACGCCCCGATCTATATGTATCTGTTCTGCTGGGTGACACCGCTGCACAACGGCCATATGATGAGCTTCCGCAATTCCGAGATGCCATTCGTATTCAACAACCCGGAAAACGCAGAGTTCGCCCGTGTCGGCGGCACGGAAGCCAATCGCCTTGCAAGAATCATGAGCCGCTGCTGGGCTTCATTCGCACGTTCGGGCAATCCTAACAACAGCATAACACCGTTTTGGCGCCGAATAAATTACCATCAGGGACACACCATGATATTCGACCGCGATGTGCGGCTTGAGTCCTACCCCGACCTGCGCCTGATGCGCATTTTGCAGCCGGAACTGGTAAAAGACATCCAACTTGACTAAAAGGCTGTTTATCTGTTTATAAAGTATGCTCCTCTATCGTATATATCAGATTTTCATCATGCTGCCGCTGTTGCTTGTAGCTACAATACTGGCAGCGACGACAACTGTAGTCGGATGCGCCCTCGGCGGCGGCAAGTGGTGGGGTTTTTATCCTGCATCGCTATGGGGACGTCTGTGGTGCATTCTGGCAGGGGTGAAGGTAGACGTACGGGGACGTTCAAACATAGACGCATCAACCAGTTATGTGTTCGTAGCCAACCATCAGGGTGCCTACGACATATTCTCCATCTACGGCTATCTGCATCACGACTTCCGGTGGATGATGAAACAGAGCCTCCGGCGCATACCACTCGTAGGTTTCAGTTGCGCCGTGTCAGGTCAGATATTTGTCGACAATTCCACTCCATCGGCCATACGGCGCACCATGCAGACCGCCGAGCGCCAGCTGTCGGAAGGACGCAGCGTGGTAGTGTTCCCGGAAGGCTCGCGCACTCCCGACGGAAAGTTGCATGCATTCAAGCGCGGAGCCTACACGCTGGCCGTGGAATTCGGTCTGCCGGTGGTGCCGGTTACCATCGACGGCGCATACCGTGTGATGCCGCGCACCGCGTGGCTGCCACGCCCCGGGCATATCACGCTCACGATACACCGCCCCATCGAAGCAGGCGAAACGGGCCACGACCTCCAGCCGCTTATCGCCAAGTCGCGCGAAGCCATAGCCTCGGCGCTACCCGAAGCGTAATCGATGAACAATAGTGCCTTTTGTTTGTTACTAAGTTAAAAATAATTTAGTAATGAAAACAAAAGCTATAATCAGCGTAGCCATCCTTATCTTCGCCATCGCATCGTGCGCAAAGCGCAACGATATAAACGGCACGTGGACCGCCACCCCCGTACACATAGACAACATGCAGTATGCCGCTGATGCATTCAGCGTACTCAGCATCAATTTCGACGCTCCCAAGGGCGCCCAGTCGGGACCGGTGACAGTCACAATGGTTATTGACGCCACGCAACCTGTGGATTCCGGCGCGACCGTCGGATTCGCCGAGCCTTACGAAGTAAGCGTAACCGGCACAGCAACCATCAGCGGCCGATGGAGCTACGAGGACGGCGAAGATGACGACATTCTTCTGTTCCTCGATAATAACAGCCTCCAGATAAACGTCGACCCCGACGGCGTCACCTTCTCCCGCAATCTGCTCACAGGAGCCCAGCAGCCGATGATTGACTCGCTCAGCACCGTCACCGCCGAACGTTGGCTCACCTCAATGCGCAGCATCGCCGCCAAGCAGTTCTTTGAATACTCCAAACTCGACGATGTAAAGGTATCGAACGACATACTCTCATGTGAGCTCGGCAAGCGCGACCTGACATTCCATCGCGCTCCCGCACCGACACTCTAAACTCCATTGCTTCTTTAGAAAGGCATAAGGCCGATTCAAGCCTTGTGCCTTTTCGCATGTCCGTTAGATTACATTTTTTTGCCCCATGGTGTAATTTTTGAATCATGCGTGCGTCTTATATAGTGTTATGAGAGATACAAGCGCACGCCAGCAACAGTTTCTGCAACTATTGGACGAATACAAGGGCCTGATAGTCAAGGTGTGCTACGTGTATTCCTCACCGACAGCCGGTGTGGATGACCTGTATCAGGAAGTCGCCGCCAACATATGGACCGGACTCGACAAATTCCGCGGAGAGGCAAAAATATCCACATGGATATACCGCACAGCCATCAACACATGCATCACATGGCTGCGTCGCAACCGCAATCAGAGCCTCAACACGCCAATAGAGAACGCCATAGCGCTCGCCGACAACGAAACCGACAGCCGAATGGATCGCTACCGCCAGCTGCACCGCATGATAAGCACGCTGCAGCCCATGGAAAAGGCCATAGTGACGATGTGGCTCGACGACAAGTCGTACGCCGAGATTGCGGCAGTAACGGGTCTCAGCGTGGCAAACGTAGCCACACGTCTGCACAGAATCAAAGAAAAACTCGCACAACGCGCCGAAAAGGATTAGGATATGAACCAGCAGGACAAAGAATTCGAAGACATACGCAGCCAATGGCAGGCAATGAAACTCGACAATAAGCGGCTCGACGAGACCAACCGCGAACTGTCGCGAAAACTGGCAGCCGAACGCGCCGGCAACAGGCGTCACCGTCTGGCCGTACGCTACCGCGCTACGGGCATCCTGTCCGTCTTTCTGCTGCCGTTGCTGGCGATGCTGATGACAGAGCAGGCAATCGCGCCGCAATGGATCTGTATCCTTTATGCCATCATAGGCGCTGCAATGGGCGTGATGAATTTAGCTTTTTCCTTCTTCATTGACGGCTGCGACTACATTTCGCTGCCCACAAACGAGGCGCTGCGGCATGTGCACAAAGTGCTCCTGTGGCAGGCTCGGCTGCGCTGCGCCGGTATGATACTCGCCGCCGTAGTTCTGGTGCCGCTGTTCGCGCACTTCGCAAGCCTCGACGACAGCATTCTGCTCGTCGGCACCATCGTTGGTCTTGCAATAGGATTAGCAATAGGACTGACTATCTACAACCGCAACCGCCGCATGGCGCGCAAAATCCTCGCCGACATGGGCGCGGAGGAATGAGGCTACGCTCAGCGATGGCCGCGTCGGCCGGCGTCGAGGCGCAGCATAATGAACAGCAGAATGGTGAAGCCCCAAAGCGAGGAGCCGCCATAGCTGAAAAACGGCAACGGTATGCCTATGACCGGGCACAAGCCTATCACCATGCCGATGTTGATGCAGAAATGAAAGATGAAATAGGAGGCAACGCAGTAGGAATACACGCGTGAGAACACTCCCGGCTGACGCTCGGCGATAGCGATGGTGCGCAGTATCAACGCAAGAAACAAGGCCGTCACGAACAGCGATCCGACAAAGCCCTGCTCCTCGCCTATGGTGCAGAAGATAAAGTCGGTGTGCTGTTCGGGCACATACTTCAGCTTGGTCTGCGTACCGTTAAGGAAACCTTTGCCGGTGACGCCGCCCGACCCTATCGCTATTTTGCTCTGATTCACATTGTAGCCCGCGCCGCGCAGGTCCTGCTCTATGCCGAGGACGACCTTTATACGCATCTGCTGGTGAGGCTGAAGATGGCTGAACGCAGCGTTCACACTGAACATGAACACGATACTGAAAAGTGCGGCTGCGGAAGCCGTAAGCAGGCGACGCGCACGCGAACGAACCGACTCAACCGCCACATACACCGCAGCAACGCCGATAACCGACAGCATCACAGCCATACCGGGAAATTCTACGCCGAACACGCCCGCGACAAGCCATATCGCAATACCTGTGCCTCCGAACCACAGCACAAGATTGCGGGCAATCTCAAAACGCTTGCTATAGACTACGGCCATCACAGCGACTATTATCTCCACAATCACCAGTACGGCGAACTCTCCGCCGGGGATACCAAGCACAGTACTCTCGGCAAACTTAACCACCAGCACGAATATCAGCACCGACAGAAATGCAGCGAAAAGAATAAGTCCACTCATGCCCTCACGATACAGCACCAGAAACAGAGCCATGAACGTGAGCGCCGAACCGGTCTCATTCTGCAGCAGAATCAGTATCACCGGCAGCAGTATTATGGAAACGGCACGCACATAGTTATACGGGCTCGCATTGAGCACAAAATGGTAGCCGCTGAAAAGCTTCGCAAGAGCCAGCGCCGTAGCAAACTTGGCAAACTCGGCGGGTTGCAGACTCACGGGACCCAATACTATCCACGAGTGGGAACCCTTGATGTCCGGGGCGACAAACGGCGTCACAAGCAGAAGCACCATCAGCAGGGCATATATCGGGAACGCATAGGTCTCATACATGCGCGAATCGACCAGCAGAAGCACGAACGCAAGTCCCAGCGAGAGACCGATCCATCGCAGCTGCTTGCCGGAAAACTCATCGAAACTCAGGATACTTGCCTCGTCGAAATCGTAACTGGCCGCATATATGCTTACAGCACCCGCAAGCACCATAAGCAGGTATACCACTACTGTGAACCAGTCGAGGTTGCGCAGCGTGATTGCAAAATTATTTCTTTCCTGAAGGGGCATAATACAATGTTGATTTCAGCATCTGTTCCTCCATGGCCTTGCGCTCGGGAGCGATGGTGCCGGTGAGATACTTCTCCATGACGAGGCTACCGATAGGCACACCGTAGGTTGCGCCCCAGCCGCCGTTCTCGATATAAGCGGCGACGGCTATGCGCGGCTCCTCATAAGGAGCGAAACCCATAAACGCCGAATGGTCCTTGCCATGAGGATTCTGCGCCGTACCGGTTTTGCCGGCGGTAGGTATGCCGGGGATTGCAGCACGGCGGCAGGTACCGCCAAGTACAGCCATACGCATTCCTTCGGCCACATCGCCGTACCAGTGGGCATCGACCGTCGGATAGCGTTTCTCCAGCAATGCGGGGGGCATGACCGTGTCCTGTATCTCTTTTACGACATGCGGCGTGACAAACCAGCCGCGGTTGGCTATGGTGGCCGAAAGGTTGGCAATCTGCAGAGGTGTGGCGAGAATCTCACCTTGTCCTATGGAAACGGATATAATAGTGTTGGCGCTCCAATGACCCTCTGAATAGAATTTGTCATAGAATTTTGCATTTGGCAGGAAACCGCGGCTCTCGCTCGGAAGATCTACACCGAGACGGTATCCGTAACCCATGCTTACAAGGTGCTTTTTCCACACCTCAAAGGCGTTGGCCGACGAACCGTACTTGCTACGGCGGTCGATCATTGCCTTGAATCCCCAGCAGAAGAAGGCATTGCAACTGGTCTGCAGCGCAGGCTTCAGTGGAAGCGGCGAGGCATGTCCGTGACAGCCCACACGCAATCCGCCGCTAATGTAACCGTGATAGCACGGATATGTAGTGTGCAGGTCGATTATGCCCTCCTGAAGGAAAATCAGTCCCTGAGTGGGCTTGAAAGTGGAGCCCGGAGGATAGGCTCCCATCAGAGCCCGGTCGAAGAGAGGCCATGTTTCATCGTTGACAAGGCGCCGGTAATTCTCTCCACGCTGACGTCCTACGAGCAGACGCGGGTCGTAAGTCGGCGACGACACCAAGCAGAGGATTTCGCCGGTGGCAGGCTCGATGGCCACTACTGCGCCGCGCTTGCCCACCATAAGCGATTCGGCATACTGCTGGAGCTTGACGTCAAGGCTTAGGCGCAGGTCGCGGCCGCTGACCGGAGCCACATCATGCGCGCCGCCATCGTAGCGACCCTGAATGCGTCCGCGCGCATCCCTTATAAGTATTTCCACTCCCTTGTGACCTCGCAAATACGGTTCGTAGCTCTTTTCCACGCCGAGGTCGCCGGTATAGTCGCCAGCGGCATAGTATTCGTCGCGCTCCACATCGTCGGCATTGACCTCGCGGATGTTGCCGAGCACATTGGCCGCCGTTGCATAATTGTACTGCCTCAAAATTCGTTTCTGAATAAAGAAGCCCGGGAAACGATACAGTTTTTCCTGAAGGCGTCCGTAATCCTGCGATGACAACTGCGTGATAAGTTTCTGAGGAGTATACGAGGAATATCCCGGATTAAGCCGTTTGTCGCGCATATCGGCAAAACGCTTGCGCAACGCGTCCGGCGTAATGTTAAGTGTCGTGCAGAAATCGGCAGTGTCGAAAGGCTGCACATCGCGCGGAATCAGCATCACATCGTAGGCCGGCTGATTGAATACTACCAGTTCGCCGTTACGGTCGTACATGAGGCCGCGCGACGGATACACCGTCTTTTTCAGAAAGGCATTGCTGTCGGCACGTTCCTTATAGCGGGCATCGTTTATCTGCAGGTCAAAGAGCCGTACAAGATAAACGACAGCAATCAGCACGATGAAACCGCCGATCACATACTTGCGTTTCTCGAGATTATAGTTTTTTCTCATTACGGGAGCGTCCGGCCAGACTTGCGAAAGCGTAGATGAACACGAAAGTGTAGACGGTGCTGCAGGTTATGCGCAGCAACCAAAGGCGCAGATTGAATAGTTCAAAGGCCTCGATGGTGAAAACAAGCGTGCAGTACAGAAGCACCATAGTGAACATATACTTCAGATACACCTCCGCACCCAGCGAACGCAAGCCGAGGGAAACGGGACCAATCTCGTCGTCAAGCGGAAGATAAAGATGCAGCACAGGCTTGCGCATGAAGGCCAGCAACGTGCACGACAGAGCGTTGAGACCGGGAGTATCGGAAAATATATCCACGGCGAGTCCCGAAAGGAATCCGATAGTCATGGCCCAGTTGGTACCGAGAGTTACCGGAAGAGACACAAGCACATAGATAAACACCAGCGGGAGCGCTACGCCGTACAGAGCCAGATTGTTGAAAATCACGGTCTGGGCGAGAATCAGCACCAGCAGGAGCATCAGACTGTTGACAATGGTTTTACTCAATTGCTTGTGTATTGATTATGTTGATATTACAATGGCATTCAGTTGAAAGCCTTTTTGGCTCGTTCTTCATCCATATCCTCGCCGGCCTCCAGAGCCTTGGCCTCGCCACTCAGGGAACTTACCACCACCTGCACATTGCCCAAGGCCGAGAAGTCGCTGAGCAGACGTACTTTCAGCGTGAAGAAATTCTCGTGATCGTCATAATCGTCGGCCATAACTATACCGACGGGCAGACCAGCCGGGAAAACCAAAGAATATCCCGATGTGACCACTGTGTCGCCCGGCTGATATACGGTATGTCGCGGCAATTCCTCCAACAATGCGACGCCCGGATCGTTGCCGTCCCACACGAGCGAGCCGAAGTTGTCGGAGCCATGCAGCTTGCACGACAGGCGGAAATTGGGATTCAACAGCGATATCACGCGCGAACTGTGACGCCCTACCACACTGACTATGCCCACCACGCCCGACGCATCAATCACACCCATCTCCGGGGCTACACCATCGAGGCTGCCCTTATTAATGGTAAGATAGTTAAACGGACGGGCAATGCTGTTGTTGATGACATTGGCGACGATGAAGCTAAAAGGCTGCATCGTGGAGTCGAGAGGCATCGTATCGGTGCAGAAGCGCTCCGCATCAAGGCTTATACGCCTGCGCAACGCCAGAACCTCACTCTGAAGTTCGGCATTTCGGCGATTGAGGTCGGCGTTACGTTCCCGCAGGTTGAAATATCCTGTAACATTGGAACTGAAACCATAGACGGCGGCACTCACGCCATTGGCCGACGTAAGGTAGAGATGGCGGTGGTACGGGTCGCCTCCGGCCAGCAGCATAACACTGAGTGCCACATAGACTGCGAGGACGAACCACTTGCTGTTGCGCGCAAAAAACGCTATAAGCTCATGCACGGCTGTCGCGGCCCGTTAACGGATAAGGAAGGAGAATTTGTCGATGTTCTTCAGTGCCACTCCTGTGCCGCGCGCCACTGCCAGCAGAGGGTCTTCGGCAACGTGGAACTGGATTCCGATCTTATCGGTGAGACGCTTGTCAAGACCACGCAGAAGAGCGCCGCCGCCGGCAAGGTAGATGCCATTGCGCACGATGTCGGCGTACAGCTCGGGAGGAGTCTGCTCCAGTGCGCCGAGCACAGCCGCCTCAATCTTGCTGATGGTCTTTTCTATGCAGTGACTTATCTCCTGATAGCTCACGGGCACCTCCATAGGAAGCGCTGTCATGAGGTTCGGGCCGTGTACCACATAGTCCTCAGGCGGATTCTCAAGCTCGGTAAGAGCCGAGCCAACGTTCATCTTAATCAGTTCGGCGGTGCGCACACCCACCTTGACATTATGGGCTCGGCGCATATGGTTCTGAATGTCTTCGGTGAGGTCATCTCCGGCAATGGGTATGCTCTTGTTGGAGCATATGCCGCCGAGAGAAATTACTGCAATCTCGGTAGTGCCGCCGCCTATGTCGACTATCATGTTGCCCTCCGGAGCCTCAACGTCAAGGCCAATGCCGAGAGCTGCGGCCATGGGCTCGTAAAGCATGTAGACGTCGCGTCCGTCGGCATGTTCGGAGCTGTCTCGCACGGCACGGATCTCGACTTCGGTAGAGCCGGAAGGTATGCCTACAACCATGCGCAGCGACGGCGAGAACCAGTTGCTTTTGGTGCTCGCTTTCTTGACAAGGCCGCGAATCATGAGCTCGGCAGCGTTAAAATCGGCAATCACGCCCTTGCGAAGCGGACGCACTGTGCGTATGCCGGGGTGTCCCTTGCCCTCCATCAAGTGTGCCTCATTGCCGACCGCTATGAGTTTCTCGGTGCGTGTGTCAAGCGCAACGATAGAGGGTTCGTTTATGACAATCTTGTCGTTATGGATTATAATAGTGTTGGCAGTGCCAAGGTCGATTGCAATTTCCTTGGTGAGAGAAAAGAATCTCATTGGAGTCGTAAGTATTGGAACATTAATGTTTTAGTGCACACGTGCGTCTTGTACGCTATTGTCAAGCGCAAAGTTACGAATTATTTCTCATTTATCGGCCAATATAAATAAGGAATTTCTCAACAAATAACTCCGGCCACGCAAGAGGAAAAGCCATGAAAAGCACATGTTAAATAGGGCTAAAATGTTAAACATTCCCAATTTTTTTTTCTAACTTTGCATAATATAACAACAGACCAGCTTAAAACGCATTTTCACGCTCGCGCTGCAACTTTCGCCAGCGCCCATCCTGAACAAGACACAACGATGTGGCCCTTCAAGAATAAAAAATCTCTTCTGGAGCTCGGCGTCATGTACGGCCTCGCCGACCACCACTCGCATATATTACCGGGAGTGGATGACGGCATGCGCACCATGGCCGACTCACTGGCCGCATTACGGCGTTACCGCCAGGATGGAGTAAGCCACCTGTGGCTTACTCCGCACATAATGGAGGACTATCCGAACACCACCGCCGACCTGCGGCACCGCTTCGACGAACTGCTGACGGCCTACCGGGCCGAGGAAGAAGATGACACGATGCAGATACATCTCGCCGCCGAACACATGCTGGACACACTCTTTGCCAGACGTCTGAGCGAACACGACCTGCTGACCCTCGACGGAAAAAACACCCTGCTCGTAGAGACTTCCTATTTCAATCCTCCGGCGGGGCTATACCGCTTGCTCGAAGAAATCATGCACAACGGATACCGTATTGTGCTCGCGCACCCTGAACGCTATATGTACATGAACAGCGACGACTACGCACGCCTGCACGACATGGGAGTGGTGATGCAGCTCAATCTGCCGTCGGTGGCCGGAGCCTACGGACAGGAAGCAGCAGCCAGAGCCGAATCTCTCCTGAAAAAAAAATATTACGGCCTCGCCGGTACCGACATTCACAGTCTGCGCGGCACCCTGGCATTCATGAGCCGCCCCATCAAAGCATCGGTCGCCAACAGGATTCTCGAATTGACAAATCTACAAAACACACATTAAATGACTGAAACACAGTTTCGCCGCAGCGCAATGCGGCTATTTGCCGCAGTATGCACAACCGCAATGATGTCTCTCGCGGCATGCAACTCGGCACAAAAAGTAGTTTACATCGAAGACATACAGCCCAACCAGCTCATAGCCTTACAGGAAGACAAGCCCATACGGCTCAAGCCCGGCGACAAACTCAGCATAATGGTGCACAGCCGCGACAAGGAAATCGTGCAAATGTTCAACCTAAACGGGAACGGGACTTCCGGCGGGCTGAACGAAACTTCCAGCGACCTCACAAAATACACCGTTAATGAAGAAGGCATCATAGACATACCCGTGCTCGGCCCTATCAACGTGTCCGGTCTCACGCGTTCCGAAGTTTCCAATCTAATCAAATACAAACTTCTCGCCAACAAACTTGTACGCGACCCGATAGTCAACGTTGACTATGCCGACATGGGCTATTACGTCATAGGAGAAGTCAACTCTCCCGGCAGAAAGACAATCAACCGCGACAAGATCAATCTGCTTGAAGCTATTGCCGAAGCCGGCGACCTCAGCATCAACGGACTGCGCGAGAACGTGCTCGTGCTACGCACCGTCGATGGCCAGCAGGTGCCCTACCGCGTGGACCTCACAAAAGTGGAAAGCGTCTACGGCTCGCCGGCATACTATGTGCAGCAGGACGATTTCATATATGTGCTTCCTAACCAGAAACGCATCAACGAGACAGACTGGAATGCCAACGCCACACACCAGCCGGCATTCTGGTTCTCACTCATATCAATGGTAACTACTATCGTACTTATATTCGTGAAGTAATCATGGAAAGAGTACCCTCCGACGCTGGCGCCACACCGGCAGCTCAGCCGCAGCGCAAAAACCGCAACGACTCGCTCTCGATACACAAGCTCAACTTACGCGACTACAGCTTCCTGCTACTGTCCAACTGGAAATGGTTCGTGCTGTCGCTTGCCGTATGCCTCGGAGCCGCATGGCTGTACATCAAGTGCACTCCCCCGACCTATGAACGCAGCGCAAGCATACTGATCAAGAGCAAGGACAACAACGACAACGACGCTGAACTCATAATGCAGGAAATCGTCACATCAAGGAACCTGAACCTGACGAACGAGGTGATGAACTTCCGCACAGTCTCCACAGCAGAAGAAGTGGTGAGACGCATGCATCTCGATATTGACTATTTCAAAAAAGGAACATTCCACAATGCCACACTCTACGGCATAGACAGCCCGGTGAGCGTACGGTTCGACAGCATCGACAACGCCGCATCGGCCTCTTTCAGCCTTCATGTACGTAAAGACGGGAAAGCCACCATCAGCGACATGGTGTACTGCGGCAAGCCTATAGACGCCAAAACAGACGTAAAATTAGGCACCCCTACCAATACCCCGATGGGAAAAATCACCATTTCTGTCACTCCCGCATATATACCGGGGCAGACAAGCGAGTACATCGAAGTGACGCGGACGCCCTTCAACGAAGCCGCCGAGAGGCTGCGCAGCCGCATTGTCGCAAGAGTGCGCAAAGGCACATCTATCATAGACCTCACTTATACCGACATGTCGGCGGCAAGAGCTGTCGACATACTGAATACCCTCATCAGCGTTTACAATGAGAACTGGGTAAAGGACCGCAACCAGCGCACAATCAGCACCAACGAATTCATCAAGGACCGACTGGGAGTCATCGAGCAGGAGCTCGGCAACGTGGAGCAAAACATTTCCGACTACAAATCGGAACACTTGATGCCCGATGTCAACGCCGTCGGCAGCATGGCTCTCGGACAGGCCAATGCCGCAGAACAGCAAAACACCGCACTCGACAACCAGATATACATGGTGCGCTACGTGCGTGATTTTCTCACACAAGGCATCCATGAGAACGAGCTTCTGCCCAGCAACACCGGCATAAACAACGGCGCGATAGAAGGCCAGATAGCACGTTACAATGAAATGCTTATGCGCCGCAACAGCCACCTTGCCAACTCGTCGCTGCAAAATCCACTGGTAAAAGACCTCGACAACGATCTCGCCGTGATACGGTCCACCATCCTCCAGGGACTTGACAATGAGATGGCACGCCTCTCGCAGCAGAAACGCAGCGTACAGTCGACCTACGGACAGGCCGTAGCCAAAGTGGCCTCCAACCCGGGGTCAGCCAAATATCTGCTTAGTGTCGAGCGCCAGCAAAAGGTAAAGGAGTCGCTTTACCTCTTCCTCCTGCAGAAACGCGAAGAAAACGAACTGTCCCAGGCATTCACAGCCTACAACAACCAGCTCATCGAGCCGCCTCACGGCTCGCCGGCTCCGGTGTCGCCCGACAGCAGGGGCATATACATGATGGCATTTCTACTGGGCGTTGCCGTACCGGGCCTGATTATCTTCGGCCGCGAGTTTACCAACACAGCCGTCCGGGGGCGTAAAGACCTGGAGAACATAAGCGTACCGTTCCTCGGCGAGATACCGCAACATGGCAAGATGCCACGTTCCGAAAGCGCGGTACTGCGCCAGCGGCGCAGCAGGCGAAAGAAGGGAGAGACGCCGGTACTGCTTGTAAAAGCCGGTTCGCGCGACGTAATCAACGAGGCTTTCCGCGTCATGCGCACCAATCTGGAGCTTGTACTCGGCTTTGACGACACGCACCACGTAATCATGCTGACATCGATGAACCCAGGCAGTGGCAAGACTTTCATATCGGCCAACCTTGCAGACATAATGTCAACACTCGGGAAGAAAGTCCTCGCCATAGATCTTGACATGCGCAAGGGTTCGCTGTCGCGCTATGTAGGCAATCCGCGAGAGGGTCTTACGACGTATCTCTCGGGAAGCAGCCAGTCATATACCGGATACATAAAGCGTCTCGACGCAATAGACATGCTCCCATGCGGCAAACTTCCGCCCAACCCGACGGAGCTGCTTATGTCGGACCGGTTCGCTTCAATGATGAGCGAACTGAAGAAAGAGTATGATTACATCTTCCTTGATTGTCCGCCGGTGGAAATTGTAGCCGACACCGCCATTATAAACCGTTACGTCGACCGCACGCTATTCATAGTGCGTGCCGGGCTACTCGACCGTGACGCCCTCCCCGACATAGAAAAATGGTACGAGGACCGCCGGTACAACGGACTTACAGTGGTGCTTAACGGTACGGGCGACGGCTTCAGCCACTACGGATACCACCGTTACGGCAGCCGCTACGGCTATCATTACGGCCACTATGGCTATGGCTACGGCCACGAGGACGACAAGAACGCCTGACCGACACACCAGCTGAACGATGATTCCGAAAATCATACATTACTGCTGGTTTGGCGGCACACCGTTGCCGACTTTAGCCGAGCGTTGCATCGCCTCATGGCGCCGTCATTTTCCAGGATGGGAGATACGACGCTGGGACGAAAGCAACTACGACGTGTACGCAACGCCCTATACCGCCGAAGCTTACGACCGCGGGAAATACGCGTTCATAAGCGATGTAGCGCGTTTCGACGTACTGCATCGCCATGGCGGCGTCTACCTCGATACCGATGTGGAGGTGCTACGCAGTTTCGACGATGTGCTCGCCGAGGGTCCTTTCATGGGGCAGGAGGCTGATAAAGTCAATCCAGGCCTCGGCATGGCCGCTGAGGCCGGAATGCCGTTCCTCGACGAAATGCTGCGTTACTACGCTACTCTGCACTTCGTCAATACCGATGGCCGACTTATCGGAGGTACTGTTGTAACCCACACAACCGCAAAGCTTAAGGAACACGGCTATGAATACCGGCGCGGCAAGCAGCATGTCGCCGGCTTCACCATATATCCGGAGAAGTGGTTCAATCCACTTGACGACCTGACGGGGCGTATGCGCGTCGGGCCGGAAACGCACAGCATCCATCACTATGCCAAGACGTGGTGCGACAACTCGTCGCCCGGACGTGTGCGCCTGTCACGGCTGGCCCACCGGCTTATCGGCATAAGCGCCTCCGGCCGCATACGTCGCCTGCTTAAACTCTGACCACATCATGGCACCGTCGCTATACCAGCCCCTGTTCCTGAGCGTTGTGTCGCTGCTTGCAGCCATCATGGCAGCGATGTACCTGTCATCGCCCACCGATGCGCGCTCAGAGAAAGGCATGCACAGCAGCATTTTGCTCTGCATCCCGCTATGCATCGTGCTCACGGTATGGCTCGGTATGCGGCCGGTAAGCGGCGAATTCGGCGATACCGTCAACTACGCCCTTACATACGAGAACAGCGAAGTCTTTTTTGGAGGTATAGACTTCCATCAGGAATGGCTGTTCAACTTACTGATATATCTCTGTCAGGAAGGAGGTATGGACGTCTCCGAATTCTTTACAATAATTGAATTCATCTACGTCTTCACCGCGCTGTGGGCAGTCTACCGGCTGATGCCAAAGAATGCACTGCTCGGCATGATATTCGTGTGCGGATCGCTGATGTACTTCAGCTTCGGCGTAAACGGGTTGCGTAACGGCATGGCTTGCCACATGCTGCTGCTGGCGATGTCATATTTTCTCGATTCAAAATACCTGCCGGCTGCCGTGCTTGCCGCAGCGGGATTCTCTATACACCGTTCCATAGCACTGCCGATAGCGGCGATGGTCGTTTCCCGATGGGCCATACGCGATGTGCGTGTCGCACTGTATATTTGGCTCGGTTCCATTGTATTGTCGCTGCTGGCCGGAAACCTCTTCGTCGTCATGCTCGGAGGTATGGACTTTGATGACCGTATGACTAATTATGCATCCGGAGCATATGTCGACGATGGATTCTCAAGGACCGGGTTCCGCTGGGACTTCTTGATATACAGCGCTATGCCCGTACTCATGGGATACATTGTGCTCATACGCCGCGGCATGCGCGAGAACTGGTATCGCGTACTGTTCAGCACCTACTGTCTGGCTAACGCGTTCTGGGTGCTTGTGATCCGTATAGCCTATTCAAACCGCTTCGCCTACCTCTCGTGGTTCATGTATCCCGTCATCATAGCCTATCCGCTGATCATGATGCGCGTATGGCCCGACCAGGACCGCAAGACTGCCCAGATACTCATCGCCTACGTCAGTTTCACCGTTGTCATGAACACCCTCTACTGGTAAACAAATGCTCACCGTTTTCACTCCCACCTACAATCGCGCACACCTGCTAGGACGCACATACCGCAGCATGTGCGAACAGACGTGCCGCGACTTCGAGTGGATTGTGGTGGATGACGGAAGTACCGACTCCACGCGTGAACTAGTGCAGGGCTGGCTGGACGAGAAGGTTATAGACATCCGCTATATATATAAGGAGAACGGCGGCCTATATACGGGTTACAACACAGCCTATGCCGAAGCCTGCGGCGAACTCGTATGCTGTGTAGACAGCGACGACTACATACCGCCGCACGCGGTGGAGACAATCCTGAACACATGGCGCGAACGTGGAGGCGACAACTATGCAGGGGTCATCGGCCTTGACTTCGACTGCCACACCCGCGAGCCCATCGGCGGATATTTTCCACAGGACATGACGGAATGCTATTTCCTCGACCTATATCTGCACCGCATCCACCGAGCCGACACCAAGACTGCTCTGCGCACCGACCTTGTACGCCGTGTAGCGCCTCAAATTGGCTATCCCGGAGAGAAAAACTTCAATCCGGTTTACATGCAGCTGCAGGTGTGCGACAGCCGGCCGCTGCTCGTTGTCAACGAAAACCTGTGCTGGGTGGACTATCAGACAGGCGCCGACAGTATGTCGGCCGGCATCTTCCGACAGTATGTTGACTCTCCGCGCAGCTTTGCCAAACTCCGTCGCCTGGAGATGACCCTGCACCGCAGCACACCCAGGAACCGACTCCGCTGTGCCATCCACTATGTGGCATCGTGCATCCTGGCACGCGACCACCGCTGGCTCGCCGCATCACCCCGCCCGCTGCTCACCTTGCTGGCTTCTCCCGCCGGACTTATTCTTGCACTATATATAAAACACAAAGCACACAATTAAGTAATGAAAATCGCTTACATCTTAAGCACACTTACCAATAAAGGCGGCGTAGAACGCATTATCATTGATAAGGCAAACGCCTTGGCAGAACGCCAAGGAATAGAGGTATACATCGTATGCGCAGCCGGACACGATAATGACGTGCCCGGATTCAACGTCGATTCTCGGGTACATATTGTTAATTTTGATCTGGTATTCAATCCCGGTTACTCTGTCATGATACGACCCGTTTCTTTTTGCTTTAACTGGTTTCTTTGGCGGCGGGAACTTAAAAAACGTATTCGTGCATTTGTAAAAGAACATAACATTGACATTACCGTATCATTGACCTACGACATCGCATTGCCGTACCATATGGGAGGATGCCCGCATATTCTGGAATCACATTGTTCCAAAAACGAAACGATTAACCTATCGTTGATTCCCATGACAAGGCTAATTCAGACCAGAACTGCTACAAGACAATCCGATGTAGTTGTCGCACTGACCTCCAAAGACCTGAAATTTTGGAACAAGGCAAAAAAAGCCGTATGTATCAGCAATTTTACGAGCGTAAAGCAATATGCACCCTACAACTCTGATATCAAAAGTATTGTGGCGGCAGGCCGTCTTGAGGAGCAGAAAGGTTTTGACATCCTTATTAAGGCATGGCATATCATCAACAGGAGACATCCGGACTGGAATCTCGACATATATGGCGAAGGCTCTTTGCGCACAAGGCTTCAGCACGATATCGAAAAACAAAATCTTGAATCTTCGGTCAGACTATGCGGCGCATCTGACAACATCGCCAAGACTTTTTCTCATTACTCAATATTCGCGCTAAGTTCCCGTTTTGAGGGTTTTGGCCTGGTACTTCTCGAAGCAATGACTTGCGGAGTACCATGCGTCAGCTTCGACTGCCCGGAAGGACCTTCGGAAATCATAACTGACGGGCGTGACGGTATTCTTGTGCCATTCCGAGGACTCTCCGACTCGCAACGCGCCGAGGCTCTTGCAGAAAACATATGCCGGATGATTGAGAACCGCGACATGCGCCTGCGCATGTCGCAGGAAGCCATAGCCAAGGCGGCGACCTTCTCACGCGATACAATTATTGATCGCTGGATAGAACTGTTCAATGATTTAACTAAAAAATAGCTTTATGCGCATAGCATACACATGTCAGCATATATGCATACACGGAGGTCTTGAAAGAATCATCGTAGAAAAGGCCAATGCTATGGCACAGGCCGGACATGATGTGTGCCTTATCGTGAACAATCCGCCCGGACAAAAACCGGCGTATGATATCAACCCCGCAGTACGATTGTACGACATTGCGCTGCCTGCGCCGAAATCAATCTTAGGGAGTGTACAATTCAAAATAAAACAAAACCTGAGGGTTCGTCGCATTACGCGGCAGTTCCACCCCGACATCGTGGTTGTTGTGCCCACCTGGCTCACCCTGTCGATGCTGTTCGCACCCGGTCGGCTCGTCATGGAGTCGCATTCATCGCGTGATTACATGTTCAGTTCCGAAAAACGTCAGAGCTACAAACGACTGAAGGTAGCGTTGGCCGAACGACGGGCCGCATGCGTTGTAACGCTGACGCAGACGGCAGCCGCCCAATGGCCCGGAGCGAAAAAAGTAGCATCCATACCTAATTTTACCGATATAAAGCCGTTAGGAGATTACGATGCAGACTCCAGACGCATAATCGCCGCAGGCCGCTTATCTCCTGAAAAAGGCTTCGACTTGCTCATAGACGCATGGAGCATCGTAATACGTAAACACCCTGACTGGCATCTCGACATCTACGGCGATTGTCCGTCAGGTAGCAATGCTATGCAATGCCTCCTAAACCGTCTAAGCAAAGACGACATAAGGCGCAACGCACATTATAAAGGAGTATGCAGTGATATGGCTCAAGCCTACGCGAGTCACTCCATATACGCATTAAGTTCTCGGTATGAGGGCTTCGGGCTGGTACTTTTAGAAGCTATGACATGCGGATTGCCGTGCATCAGCTTCGACTGCCCCGACGGTCCGCGCGAAATCATTACTGATGGACGCAACGGACTCCTTGTTCCCTATCGTGGGCATACCGATGCGGAACGCTCAGCGGCTTTTGCCGAGGCGCTCTGCCGCATGATTGAAGACTGCGACATGCGTAGGAGCATGTCAAACGAGGCGATGTCGAAAGCGAGGAATTTTTCGCGCGACAGGATTATGAATCAATGGCTTTTGCTATTTAAAGAACTTACCGAAAAATGAAAATAGTCTACTGCATAAACAGCATCAGCCATCTGGGTGGCATTGCCCGGGTAGTGATAGCAAAAGCTAACGCGCTTGCGGCTATTGAAGGCAATGAGGTATGGATCGCATACACCGATATTGACGAGAAGCATCCCGAGCCGGTGTTCCCACTTGACAAACGTGTGCGCACAATTGATCTTAGGATAAGATACTATGCGAAAGACCAGCTTGGACTATATTACCGCATAGAAAGTGCAACCCGTCTTCGCCACCGCCATAAGAAAGCACTGGAGAAGGCTCTTGCTCCGATAAAACCAGATGTCATCATTTCAGTAGGCCAGTCTGAAAAATATCTTGTACCGTCATTGAAACTGCCGTGCAACCCGGCACTCGTAAGAGAATTCCACTATGCGAAAGATTATCGCAAATATGTGTCAGCAAGTTTTATCGGACGTATAAAGGCTTGGCTTACCGACTTGTATGATTACGGGTGGAAAATCCGCCGATATGATGCTATAGCAGTTCTTACTCATGAAGACTTCAACCGCAACTGGTCTAAATCGAAAATCGGAAATAAAGTACACGTAATACCCAATCCTCTGACAGGGGGAAAAGGAAGCTTGCCCTCCGATCTATCGTCAAAAACAGTTGTCACAGTAGGACGCGTCGCATATCAGAAAAACCACGAATCATTGATAAGAGTATGGTCTATAGTAACTAAACATCATCCCGACTGGAAACTATATATCTATGGCGACGGGGATCTGTACCCCAATCTTAAAGCCCAAATCACGTCTATGGGCTTGACCGAAAACGTATTCGCACCCGGTGCTGTCCGCAACGCATCCGAACTATTGGCACAAAGTTCAATATTTGTACTGACATCAAGGTACGAAGGATTCCCTCTTGTGATTCCGGAAGCGTATGCGGCAGGTGTGCCGACAGTTAGCTATAAATGCCCTTGCGGCCCAAGCGACATCATTACAGACGGTGTGGACGGCTATCTCGTGGAAGCAGGTGACGAGGCCACTATGGCCGACCGTATTTGCCGCCTCATCGAAGACGAATCGCTTCGGAAACAGATGGGCGAGGCTGCCCTAAAATCGTGTGAGCGCTTCACCCCACAGAAGGTAGCGGGCATGTGGATGAATCTCTTTAACAGCATACATAAATAATGCTGACCTACTCCATAGCCATACGAACACTCGGAACGGGCGGGGATACCTATCGCCGTCAACTCGAAAGTATAACACGCCAGAGCGTGCAGCCGCAGCGAGTATTGGTATATATCGCGGAAGGCTATGAAATACCGCATTTCAGAGTGGGCCGTGAAGAATATGTGGCCGTGCCGAAAGGAATGGTGGCCCAGCGTGCGCTGCCTTACAGTGAGATTTCGTCGGACTGCATTCTTATGCTTGATGACGACGTGGAACTTCATCCGGACACGGCCCTGCGCATGCTAAATGCACTGGAAGACAATAATGCAGACTGCGTGGCCGCCGACACTTTTGCCAACCATCTGATGCCGGCGAAAAGAAAGTTGTTCGCTGCTGCGGTAGGACTTGTACTACCATCGAAGAAACAAAAAGAGGCTTTCCGCATACGCCGCTGCGGAGCATTCTCTTATCTCAGCAATCCGAAAGATGGTGAGGCTTATCCCTCTCAATCGGCCGCCGGTCCTGCGGCAATGTGGAGAAAAGACAGCTTTATCTCAATGAACTATGCCGACGAGAGATGGATTGAGGACAACGGCTATGCTTATGGCGAGGATCAATTATGCTACTACAAGCTCTATGCCAATGGAGGAACGCTGTTTGTACTATTTGGTTCCGGCGCCGTACATCTTGACAGCCGCAACAGCAGCAGTGCATTTCGCCGCAACATGGCCCGAAGGATGTACGTGCGCACTAAAAACACATTCTGTATCTGGTACCGCAGTATCTACGAACCGGCACCGTCACCTCTGACTGCCGCATGCTTCGCCCTTCGTTCGGTATGGAATGCAACCATTGCAATGGCATCACTGCGACCTACTCTCATCAAGAATTATTTCCGCGGTTTGCGCGATGGCATTCATTTCGTGCGGTCCGAAGCGTATCGGCGTATTCCACCTTATATCCTGAAGCAAAAATGAAAATCCTGCATTTCATAACTTCCTTGCGCACCGGGGGTGCCGAACGGCTTGTTCTGGACCTTATTCCGCGTCTTCGCGCCATAGGACATGAGGTGGATCTGCTCGTGATGGACGGCACGGATTGTATCTTTACCAGTCTGGCCTCTGAACGTGGGATAAAGATAAACTCACTCGGAATCGGAGCAACTGCCATGCACAATCCTCTGCTTGCCGGGCGTCTTCGCCGCTTTCTTATCAAAGGGCATTACGATATAGTTCATACGCACAACACACCTTGCCAAATGCTCACGGCAGCAGTCGCCCCTCGCAACATAGTTCTCGTCACAACCGAGCACAATACCGATAATCGGCGGAGAAACAACAAGCTGTGGTGCCCCATAGACCGCATGATGTACAGCCGCTACCGTTCCATTATAGCCTGCGGAGAAGAGACAGCATCCAGCCTATGCGCCTATATGCCGGAGCTGTCACATAAGATCAGCGTAGTCTCCAATGGCATAGACCTCTGCGCTTTTGCCGAAGCTCCACCCGCCGCCGACATCAGGCAGCGATATCCGACACAAAAAATCATCGTAATGGTAGCGGCATTCCGACCGCAGAAAGATCATGCTACGGTGCTACGCGCACTTTCTATTCTTCCCAATGATTACGCACTTGTATTAGCTGGCACCGGCGATACTCTTGAGGAACACATTAATATGGCAAAAGACCTTGGAGTCTATGAGCGTGTGTTCTTTGCAGGTACGCGTCCCGACATAACATCTATATACGCGGCGGCTGACGTCACCGTACTTGCCACACACCATGAGGGGCTGAGTCTTGCCGCAGTAGAAGCAATGGCCTCCGGCCGACCTTTTATAGCCAGCGACGTCGACGGACTGCGCCATACCATAGCGCCTGGAGCAATCCTTTTCCCTGACGGCGACGCCGAAGCTCTGGCGGGTAAAATACATATGCTCTGCTGCGACCGTCAACTTTGGAACGACACGGCCGAGGCATGCCGCCTGCGCGCTGCAGATTTCAACATCGAGGACACCGCACAAGGTTACAACGATATTTACAAAAGATTTACAAAATGAAATAATCCTTAGCATTATCAATTATAATTTGTAACTTTGCAGCTGTATTTTTGAACTCATGCCTTATATCTCAGTCATTCTACCAATATATAACGTTGAAAAATACATTGAACAATGTATTAGCTCAATTATCAATCAGACATTCCGCGACTTCGAACTGATTCTGGTGGATGACTGCACGCCCGACCGTTCCATGCAGATTGCCATGAAACTCGCCTCCGAAGTTACCGACATCCCGATGACTGCGTTGCGCACTCCTGTTAACAGCGGTCAGTCGGTTGCCCGAAATATGGCTATGGACAAGGCAAAGGGCAAATACATTTTTTTCGCCGACAGCGATGACTATCTCACTCCCGACTGCCTGGAAAAGCTTACAAAATGTGCTGAAGAATATCCGGATGCTGACATTGTCTATGGCTCAGGCCATGTGTTCTGTGAGGGCGGAGGCAAACCTTGGCAACATGTTGTGAAAACGCTTGACCTTATCGGCCGTGACATGCCCGACCATTACGCCACCTCTGCATCAGCGAAAAAAGCCATGCTGAAAGAACGTCTCCTGCCGGCGTATCCATGGAATAAACTCATTCGCCGCAAATTCCTTAACGATTACAGCTTGCGTTTCCGGCAAGGAATCCTTGCGCAAGATCTGCATCTGAACTTCTTCATGGCTAAAAAGGTACGAAGCATTGCGCTGTGCAAGCATGTTACATATCATTATCGTTTTCACGAGGCAAACTCTACGTTAGCTCGCAATAAATTCCAGCGCGATTGCCTCGACTGGATATACTGTGACTGGCTGAAACATTTGGACAGGCACTGCCTCCCCGCACAAATTGAGTTGATACTGCACAGAGCACATTCATCATATGTTGAAAGTCGCGGCGACAAGCCTCTTCAGTCCGTAGCTGTACGCTATCCGGCCTCTGTCCTTCATCTGATTAAGCTTTACTCCCGATACCGAAATAACATACCCGTAGAACATAAACTATAAAAAAACACAGATGCAACAGATTTTACGTTTAGCCGTATGCGCCATGATGGCCGCGGCAGCTTTGTACTCACAGGCCCAGGACAAGCCGCTTTGGGCCGGCAAAAGCGCTGATGCACTCAACAAAGAACGCACCAACGACAGCTACGAGCTGAAAATGTTCAACACGTACAATGCCGATCACAAGGTACTCCGTGCCGAGCGTTTCAATCCGTTGTTCATGTACGTGCGCGAGAACTACAGCGCGCAGCCCGAGGGCATCACCCTCGACAGCATCGCCACTCCCCGCGGCACCGTCTATACCGTGGGCTACACCGACAAGAACAACGGCTCGCGCCACAGCGTAAAAGCACAGCGCATAGACGAATACTGCACTTTCGATGACTTTGAAAGCAATGATTACGAATGGGATCTTTATCAGCTCTTCGCAATCGGACGCCCCGATGTCGAGCCACAGTTCGACGAGTTTGAAATCAACAACGAATACAACGGCAAGGCAACCGTGCTGTCTATCGTCCCCGGACTGGGGCAGATTTACAAAAATCAGAAAGCCAAAGGCTTCACAATCATGGGCGCCGAGGCCGTGTTGCTCGCCACCGGCATTGCCTTTCAATGCAAGCTTAATGACATGTCGGACGCTCCTGAATTCGACAGCAAACGCACCAGCTATCGCAACGTTCGGACCATAGCATTCGGAGCCGCTGCCGCACTTTACATCTATAACCTTATCGACGCAGCCGTAAGCAAAGGTCCACGCCACGTTGTTGTAAAAAAGCCCAAAGGAGAGAACCTAAGCGTCAGCGCGGTAGCTCTGCCAGGGGGAGCCGCCATGGGATTGCGCTATACTTTCTGAAACGTCACTGATGAAGTTTCTTCTGGCCTCGACAGTAGCCCTGTCGCTGCGCACGTTTTATGCCGACATGCCCCGGAGGCTGCGTGCCCTGGGTCACGATGTGGTAGCGCTTGCCTCTCCGGATTACGACCTTGACGCACTGACAGAGGAAGCACAAACCCGCACACTGCCTGTGTCGATGGCCCGGCGCATCTCCCCGCTGGCCGATCTGCGCGCGCTATGGCGGCTGTGGCGCATCATGCGCCGCGAGCGCCCCGACGTCGTGCACAGCATGACGCCTAAAGCCGGCCTCCTCGTCATGACAGCAGCCCGCATGGCAGGAGTACCGGTACGCATCCACACCTTTACAGGACTTGTGTTCCCCACCGCCAGGGGGATGAAACGACGGTTGCTCAAACTCACCGACACAATCACCTGCGCATGCGCCACTCACATCATCCCGGAAGGAGAGGGTGTGCGCGCTGACCTCGTGAAGAACGGAATAACCCGAAAGCCGCTGCGCGTCATCGGCTACGGCAACATGCGCGGAATCGACATGCGCCACTATGCACGCACGCAGGCCATCGAAAAGAAAGCTGAAGACATACGCCACAACACCGGAGGCTCTTTCATATTCATATTCGCAGGACGCATCGTGGCCGACAAAGGCATGCGCGAACTGGGCGTCGCATTCAATCGGCTATACGCCAGGATGCCCGGTGTGCGCCTGCTGATTGTCGGCCGAAGAGAGGATTCCATCGATCCCCTCGACAACGAAACGGACACCATACTCAGGACATGCCCGGCAATACACTGCACCGGCGAGCAATCCGACGTGCGCCCGTGGATGGCGGCATCCGACACTCTCGTATTTCCAAGCTACCGTGAGGGATTCCCCAACGTAGTGCTCGAAGCCGGAGCGATGGGGCTACCATCCATAGTGACCGATATAAACGGCTCCCGCGAAATCATCAGCGACGGCGTGAACGGTTTCGTCGTCCCACCGCACGACGTCAATGCTCTCTACCGTGCAATGATGCGCATGGCTACAGACCACGAGGCGCGCAGCCTGATGGCGGCTACCGCAAGGCCACATATCAGGGCGCATTGGGAACAGGAAGAACTGCGCCGTCTGCAGCTGGACTTCTACAAGGCTGCAACAGAAGCCGTCCGGCACAAAAATAGCTGAAATAATCCCCTCAGATTGTTTTTTTAACATATCACACCACATTAAGACAAAAAAGTATCACCTTTATCATAGGCAAACACACATATTCACAAATATTTTTTGTAATTTTGCACACACGGTGAGCATCACATGCTCATGATACTACATCAAACACATTTCTTATTTTACAAACCATCAAATCCTTAATCTTACCTTATAATGCGTAAAAAGCTGCTCGACTGGTATCTGTCGCGTAATTGCATGCCATATTGGTGTGTATTTCTTTGCGATTGTGTCATCGTGCTTCTTTCCGGCTGGCTCGCTTATACTCTTGATCATGGTCCGGCTGCGGTAGCGGCCAATTTCCGGCCCTTGATTAGCACCCTGTTGCTCTGCACCGCCTGCTTTTGCATAGGATTCAGAGTATTCCACACATACAGCGGCATCATACGCAACACCACCATCTCCGATCTGCTGCGCGTGTCGGCCGCCCTCACGCTCGGCGTATGCATCATCGTACTCCTGCGGGTGTTCGTTCATCTTGACCGCGTGTTTCTGCCAATGCGTCTGCGCGACCTTGTGCTGCTGACCCTTCTGGCAGCAGCCGCCATGTGCGGCATACGCATGCTTGCAAAATGGTTCTACGACTACTATCTGCGGGAGCGCATTCCCGGAGGCGCTTACGGCTTTAGCTCGGGTACCCTGCTCGACATGGAGCTTTCCGAACTGCTTCCGCGTAATCCGATTCTCGTCGACATCCAGGCCATTGCCGGCGCGATGCGTGGCCGCAGACTGATGGTGACCGGAGCCGCTGGAAGCATAGGCAGCGAATTGAGCCGGATGCTGGCCGCTTTCGAACCGACGGAACTGGTACTGATCGATCAGGCCGAGACACCGCTTCACGACCTTCGCGTGCATCTGAAACGCGAATTCCCGGCCTTGAACTTCCGCACAATAGTCACCAGCATCTGCCACAGCGGGCGCATGGACGCCATCATGACACAAAGCCGTCCTGAGATAATTTTCCACGCAGCGGCCTACAAGCATGTGCCCATGATGGAAAACAACCCCGTGGAAAGCGTGCTCAACAACATCGACGGCACCGTAAAGCTCGCTCGCCTGGCTGTGCGCAACAACGTGCGGAAATTCATCATGATTTCCACCGACAAGGCCGTAAACCCGACCAACGTCATGGGCTGCAGCAAGCGTATATGCGAGATATACTGTCAGGGACTGGCGCAGACATTGCCCGAAAATTCCACCCAATTCATCACCACACGCTTCGGAAATGTACTGGGCAGTAACGGATCCGTTATCCCGACATTCCGCGAGCAGATACGCCGAGGCGGCCCGGTCACGGTAACCCATCCCGACGTCATACGCTACTTCATGCTCATCCCCGAAGCATGCAGCCTTGTGCTGGAAGCAGCCATTCTGGGACACGGCGGCGAAGTCATGAGTTTCGACATGGGCAAGCCGGTACGCATAGACGACCTTGCCAAAAACATGATACGCCTGAGTGGACGTTCCGATGTAAAAATAGAATATACCGGCCTGCGTGCGGGCGAAAAGCTCTACGAGGAGCTGTTGGCCGACGAGGAAAAAGTCCTCCCCACCCGACATCCCAAAATCAAAATAGCGAAGATGCGTCCTGTCGATTTCGAGAAGGCTGAGTCACAGATCAGCCGGCTGATTGAAACCGCCAAAAGTTACGACGAGAACGCAACGCTACTGCTCATGCACAGGATAGTTCCGGAGTATATATGCCGCGACGACTTTCAGCAGCCGTCCTCTACCCATTAATGAATAACAAAACAATCAATATCACATACGATGCATTTCCACAAATTCTACAGAAGGCTATCTGCCGCCGCGGTCGCTGCCGCGGTGTGGCTCATGCCTGCGGAATCGGCAGCTCAGAAATACAACAATATTGATGATGCCCTCGCCGACTCCACATACACGGAAGTCTACCGTGGCACACACCAGTACGTGGCTCCGACGGTCACGGAAGTCGTGCGCGACAGCGTCTTCGATCCCACACGCGTGGTAACAAACAAATTCAGCAAGAACTGGTTCGTATTCGCAACCGGCGGCGCGCACACCTTCATCGGCGACTATATGGGCTGCGGCAAATTCAGTGGCACGCTGTCGCCCGACTGGAGCGTAGGTATCGGTAAATGGTTCACTCCCGGCGTTGGTCTGAAAGTGGAATTCATCAAATCCGATTCCAAAGGCTACACCGAATACCTTACCGGACACTACGGCTACGGCGACATTCTCTTCCGCGCCGACGGCACGCCATACCGCAAGATGAAGACACGCTGGTGGGATATCAGCCTCGACGTCATCCTCAACCTCACGCGCCTCTACCACGGCTATGAAGGATACGGAAGCCGCAAGGCCATGAACCAGTTCCTGCTCAACCTGGGCATCGGCGGCGTGCACCACATGGGTTACGGAAAAAGCCACGGCTCTGACAACGAGCTCAGCTTCCACGCCGAGCTGCAATACAGCCGCTTCTTCACCCCTGCAAAACGATTCAGTCTCGATTTCAAGGTGCGCGGCCTGTTCTACCAGACCAACTTCGACCTCGAATACGGCCAGGCCAACCACGCGGCATCAAAATTCGACGCCAATGTGGGCGTAGACGTAGGCTTCACATGGTATCTCGGCAAGAAACGCGCACACGGATGGGGACACGGCACCACCAAGCTATACCAGCGCGACTACCGAGAGGAGAAAGTGGTAGTGGTGCGTGAGCGCGATGCCGAAGCCAAGCCCGTACAGTACAAGACACTCTCTTTCTATGTCTTCTACCCCAACAACTACTCGGGACGCAACGACGCCCCTCAGATTGCCGACGCACCCGTCAACGCCCTCGACTACCTTGCCGGCGGCATATACACACAGAAGCGCTTCCGCAGCAGCAGCGACGCCGAGGGACGCATCGGTGCCGGCATCAGCACCAACTCTCTGCCATACGACGACGTGAAGACCGAAGTAGCCTGCAAAGATTTTGAAGTTACCGACGTACCCCGCGGCTACGAAATGAGTTCGACCGAGCCGATGAGCCTCAGCCTCAAGCCTGCCGACATGACCCACTTCGCCCTCGAAGCCGGCTATTACTACGCACCCATCTGGGACGGCAAGCACCAGTGGCACTACCGCATAGACGACGCCACCAAGGGCCAGCAGCTCATCAGCGACGCCAACTACAAGGAGACCAACACCTTCGGTCTCAACGCCCACGCAGGCCTCCCCATCGTCATAGACCGCATGGAGAGCAAGGACGGCAAGCCGGTCAACAACGACGAAATTGTCAGCTTCGCCGACGTCTACGCCGCCCTCAACGGCAACACCGGCTACATTAAGCAGTACACTGATGCAGCCACCGTGGCACGCATCAAGGACATCCTCGACAACGGCACGATAGCCCTCATCCAGTTCGAGGGTCTCGCCACCAGTCAGGACAACTATACCGGAGAAAACGCCGAGCAGATAGGCAAGGACCGTAATAACGCCCTCAGCGAAAACCGCGCACGCACCGTGCTCACATGGCTCCAGAAACACCCGAACATGGCCGAGGTTCATCACCTCACATCCAACGAGCCTTTCTTCGCCAACGGCATCAAGCCCGTCAACGATCCCTCCACCCGAGGTCTTGACGCCAAACTGGGCCGCAGCGTGAAAGTCAAGATTCACTACCTCATCCCCGAGAAAAACAAGTAAATGCATCCTCACGGCAGCCGGAGCATCAAGCAAATGCTCCGGCTGTCGTTATTATACATATATAAGAGGCTGTTTAAAAACAGATGTTAACTATTCATGAATCCATTTTCCAAGATACCAACAATCGAAGCATTGCGCCACGCAGCTCTGAAGCATCTCACCTTTCTGCCGGACCGGTGGTTTGTCGACATGCATTTGAACAGCACCATAGCGGGAGATAAAGCACTGAGCATCAAGCATCCTCGCACATTTAACGAGAAAATATCATGGATAAAGGTAAACGAGCGACTGCCGCTTATGAAGGTCTACGCCGACAAGTATGCGCTGAAGCAATACATTGCCGACACCATCGGAAGCGACTACGTCATACCTCTCTACGGCGCTTGGGACAGCTTCGACGAAATAGACTTCAACTCACTGCCCCGTCAATTCGTACTTAAGGCCACAAATGCCGGCGCATGCACAGGAGTCGTGATTTGCACAGATAAAGAAACATTCGACCGCAATGCCGCACGCATCAGACTCAACAAAGCGATGAAAGAAGACCTGTATCTCGCAGGCCGGGAATGGGCTTACAAAGGAATGCACAAGCGCATCATCGCCGAAAAGTACGTCTGCGACAGCAACGGCGACCTCAAGGACTACAAGATTTTCTGCTGCAACGGAGAACCGAAATTCCTGAGCATCGACTTCAACCGAGGCACCGACCATCGCTCGCTATACCTCGACATGGACTGGAACCGTCTGCCCTTCGACGATCCGGGCATCAAAGCACCGGAAGACCATGTTGAACCGGTGCCGGAAGGCTTCGACCGCATGCTGCAACTGGCGCGTCAGTTCTCTAAAGGATTCACATTCCTGCGCACCGACTTCTACAATGTCGACGGCCACATCTACGTCGGGGAACTCACCTGTTATCATGGAGGCGGATGCTACCGTTTCGACCCGCCGAGCGCCGACCTCGACTGCGGCGCCTACCTGCAGCTGCCGAAGAAAGGCGTATGAAGCATTTTGCCGCCTGAGCACGCATTGAAACGATATTTGAGAAGTGGAAAGTTGCGCATTCCATACATTTTTTGTAGCTTTGCCGAGCAATTGAACAAACCAATCTTATGTCTGAAAAACATCAGGTAAAAACGCTGGAAAAAGTGGTCGTACGCTTCTCCGGCGACTCCGGCGACGGCATGCAGCTGGCCGGCAATATATTCACCAACGTATCGGCCGCAATGGGTTGCCGAGTATCTACTTTCCCCGACTATCCGGCCGAAATACGCGCCCCGCAGGGTTCCCTCAGCGGTGTCAGCGGCTTTCAGGTAAGCGTTGGCGCCGGCGTTCACACTCCGGGCGACAAATGCGATGTGCTGGTGGCAATGAACGCCGCCGCACTGAAACAGAACATCCGCTTCCTCCGTCCCGGCGGCACAATCATCGTCGATATAGACGCATTCCGTCCCGCCGACCTCCAGAAAGCCCTCTACAAGACCGAAGACCCCTTCGCCGAGCTCGGAATCGATGAAAAATATCTGCTTCAGGTACCCGTAACACAGCTCACACGCGAAGCACTGAAGGACAGCGGACTCGACAACAAGAGCATGCTCAAGTGCCGCAACATCTTCGCCCTTGGACTCGTGTGCTGGCTCTTCGACCGTCCTCTCACTGAGGCCGAGAACCATCTTGCAGGCAAATTCGCCAAGAAACCGCAGATTTTCGAGGCCAATAAACTCGTACTCCGGGCCGGATTCGACTACGGCCACAACGTGCATGCATCCGTCCCCACATATCGTATAGAGACCGAGGACCAGCGTCCCGGCCTGTACACCGACATAAACGGCAACACAGCCACAGCCTGGGGACTGATCATGGCATCAGAGAAAAGCGGCCTGCCTCTGTTCCTCGGCAGCTACCCCATCACACCGGCCACCGACATCCTCCATGAACTTGCCAAGCGCAAAGACCTCGGGGTAAAAGCCGTGCAGATGGAGGACGAGATTGCAGGCGTCTGCTCCGCCATCGGAGCCAGTTTCGCCGGCAACCTGGCCGTCACCAGCACCTCAGGCCCGGGCCTCGCGCTCAAGAGCGAAGGCATCGGACTTGCCGTCATGGCCGAATTGCCTCTGGTAGTCATCGACGTACAGCGCGGCGGACCCTCCACAGGTCTGCCCACAAAGACAGAACAGACCGACCTTATGCAGGCCCTTTACGGCCGCAACGGCGAGAGTCCCGTGGCTGTTGTCGCCCCCTCCACTCCCACCGACTGCTTCGACATGGCTTTCGAAGCATGCCGCATAGCCGTGGAACACATGACCCCCGTCATTCTGCTGAGCGATGCTTTCATAGGTAACGGAGCCTCGGCTTGGCGTGTCCCCGAACTTGACGAATATCCCGAAATACACCCTCGTCGCGTACCCGAGGACATTCGGCTCGCCGGAAATTGGCAACCGTACATGCGTGACGAAGAGACCCTCGCACGCTATTGGGCCGTACCGGGCACCGAAGGCCTGGCTCACCGCATAGGAGGCCTCGAAAAAGACTGCGCTACGGGCGCCATATCCACCGACCCCGCCAACCACGAGAAAATGGTGCGTCTGCGCCACGAGAAGATACAGCGCATAGCACACGATATTCCCGAACTCGAAGTTCTCTGCGACAAAGATGCCGATACGCTGCTCGTAGGATGGGGCGGCACATGCGGCCATCTGCATTCCGCAGCCGAAGAACTCTGCGCCCAGGGCATTCCCACCGCATTCGCCCACTTCCGCTACATCAATCCTCTGCCGGCCAACACCGCCGATGTGCTCCGCCGCTACAAACACGTAATCGTGGCCGAACTCAACACCGGCATGATGGCCGACTGGCTCCAGTGCCACGTACCGGGCATCGACATCCGCCGCATCAACAAAGTGCAGGGACAGCCTTTCCTCGTCAGCGAGCTCGTGGAAGGAGTCAAAAACATCATAAACCAGTAACGTCATGGAAGAAACACAATATACAGCCGCCGACTACAAAAACGGACAGAGCGTGCGCTGGTGCCCCGGCTGCGGCGACCACGCCATCCTCAACACTCTCCACAAGGCTATGGCAACCTTGGGCGTGCCCCCGCACCGCACCGCCGTCATTTCCGGCATCGGTTGCTCCTCGCGTCTGCCCTACTACATGGCCACATACGGATTCCATACCATCCACGGCCGTGCGGCCGCCATCGCCACAGGCTTCAAGATCGCCAATCCGGAGATGACCGTATGGCAGATTTCCGGCGACGGCGACGGACTCGCTATCGGCGGCAACCACTTCATCCATGCCGTACGACGCAACATCGACATAAACATACTGCTGTTCAACAACAAGATCTACGGCCTCACCAAAGGTCAGTACTCTCCCACCAGCCCCCGCGGCTTCGTCAGCAAATCATCGCCCTACGGCACCGTCGAGGATCCCTTCATCCCTGCCGAACTATGTTTCGGCGCCCGCGGCACATTCTTCGCCCGCAGCATCGACGTTGAGCTGGCCACATCGCAAGAAGTCCTCGTCGCCGCTGCGCGCCATAAGGGCACTTCCGTAGTGGAGATACTCCAGAACTGCATGATATTCAACAACGGCATCCACGCTTCCGTCACCGACCGCGAGCACCGCGCCGAGCGCACCATCCATTTGCGCCACGGCGAGAAGATGCTCTTCGGAGCCAACAGCGAGCGCGGACTCGTGCAGGACGGATTCCTCCTCAAGGCCGTCACAATCGGCCAGGACGGATACACGCTCGACGACGTGCTCGTGCACGACGCCCACACCCCGTCCAATTTCCTGCACCAGCAGCTGGCGATGATGGACGGCACCGATCTGCCTCTGGCCGTGGGCGTAATACGCGATGTCGAGGCCCCCGTATACAACGACACCCTCGACGAACAGGTAGCCGAAGTGCGTTCACGCAAAAACTACGGCTCGCTCCGCGACATGATCCTCGCCGGCAACACCTGGCAGGTGAAATAAGTCTGAGTATTAGGTATTAAGTATAAAAAAATCCGCAATCTCGCTGAGAGACTGCGGATTTTTTTTAATTCGTTTCTGGACGCTTACTTCACGGCCTCGTTGAGCTCGCTGCCTGCCTTGAATTTGACAGTCTTGCGGGCGGCGATGGTGATGGTCTCTTTTGTGCGGGGGTTGATACCCGTGCGCTCGCCCTTCTCGTTTACAGAGAAAGTGCCGAAGCCGATGAGGGCAACTTTGTCGTTGGCAGCGAGGGCCTCGGAGATAGCGGCTACGGTTGCGTCAAGCGCAGCCTTTGCATCAGCCTTGGTCAGATTGGCCTTCTCGGCGATGGCATTGATGAGCTCAGTCTTGTTCATAAAAATAATTTATAATGGGTTGGTTTGTTTATTATGCTGCAAATATAGCCATAAAATTGAAACTGCAATAAAAAAATGCTTAAAAAATGCAGTAATATGTTGTTTTTCCTCTTTTACAGATGTTTTCAAGTTTCATTTAGGCTATTTTTTGTAATTTTGCAGCATCAAGAATACATTCAGACACCCACTACCGGGGATGCCCCGATGGAAATACCTGTTATATGAATTTTTTATCCGATTTTTTCAAGCGGCTTCCGCCTGTCACCAAAAACATAGCCGGCCTGTGCTTCTTCGTATGGGCACTCATGACCCTGATTCCTGGAATTGACCGTGCGCTCACGCGCTACTGCGCCATGTACTACTTCTCGTCGCCGGGCTATCAGCCGTTTCAGCTGGTGACATATATGTTCCTGCACGGTGGTTTCACCCATCTGTTCTTCAACATGTTCGCCCTGCTGATGTTCGGCGGCATCATCGAGCGCGCCCTGGGTTCGCAGCGTTTCCTCCTATACTATATGGCCTGCGGCATAGGAGCCGGACTCATTCAGGAAGGCGTGAGCGCCATCTTCGTCAGCCGCTACGAAGCAATGCTTCCGCCCATGGCCGCACAGCAGGTCATCGAGCAGGGATGGAATCTGTTACAGACCAACATGACGTTCTCCGACCCTACAGCCGCCACGCTTAACGCGCTGGTAAATACGCCTCTTGTGGGAGCATCCGGTGCCATCTACGGCATACTGCTCGCCTTCGGAATGCTTTTCCCCAACCAGCCGGTCTACATCTGGTTCATCCCCATTCCCGTCAAGGCCAAATGGCTCGTAGTAGGTTATGGCGTACTTGAGCTGGCCTATGGTCTCGGCGGCGTAGCCGACAATGTAGCACACTTCGCCCACCTCGGAGGAATGCTCATCGGCCTCGTCATGATTCTGTACTGGAAAAAGAAAGGCACCTTCAATGGCCATTGGTTCTTTTAAAAGACACATTCTCGGCAACGTGCTTTACGCCGTCATGACCGTCTGTGCGCTCGTCACCGTCGCCGGGCTTGCCACGTCGGCGGCCGGAATAGGCGACTCATGGGTGGCGGCGCTTGTGCTCCACTCGCAGGCATCGGAACTTGCGGCCCTGCCCTGGACTCCTCTGACCTATGCCTTTGTTCACTCCGACCTCATGCACCTGCTGCTCAACATGCTGTGGCTCTATGCCTTCGGCCGCATAATGCTCGGCTACGCCACGCAGCGCCGTCTGGCCGCTGTGCTCGCCGGAGGAGCCATATGCGGTGCGGTATGTTTCCTTACCGTCTATACGCTGTGTCCCGGACTCGGACCGGCATCGCTGCTGGGTTCTTCAGCCGCCGTGCTGGCCGTAGCAGCGGCCACGGCTGTCGACGTCCCCGACCTGCCGCTGCGCATGTGGGTGCTCGGCGAAGTCAGGCTCAAATGGATAGTTACGGCGCTGGTGGCTCTGTTCTGCATCGGGCTCACAGGCAGCGCAGCATCCACTGCCGCACATGCCGGAGGCGCCGCATTCGGCATCCTCGCCGGGCTGGCGCGCCGCCGACACCGCACACACATCCATGCTGATGCCATGACCGAACTGGACACCCTGCTGCATAAAGTCAGGACATCCGGCTACGAAGCGCTTTCAGCGCGCGACAGGCACCGCCTGTTTGAATTATCCTACAAGACAAAACGATGAACAGAGCCATACGCAACATACTCAACACATGCGTCCTGGCACTGAACGTCCTGCTCGGTGCCGCACTCTTGGTCACGGCCTATTCCGGGTACATCAATCCGCTGGAACGCCCACTCATGGGTGTCCTGCCGCTGACATTCCCCGGATGGCTCGCCGCAACCGCCGTTATGCTCGTCGCTGACCTCATCTGGTGGCGCAAGACGTCGCTCATAGCCATAGGCTGCATACTGGCAGCATGGCCTATGGTATGGAACACATGCCCGTTCAACATATCCTCAGGAATCCCACGCGGCACGTCGCCTGACCGAGTCTTCACCGTCATGAGCTACAATGTGTGCCAGCTGAAGAACTTCCGTGGCGGATACCCCGGCGGCGTCAATCCCACCGTAAGCTATATCCTCAGCCAGGACGCCGATATTGTGTGCCTGCAGGAAATGAACTATTTCGAACCGGTAGAGCAGTTCCACTTCACGCAGGCGCAGCTTGACAGTCTCCAGAGCAAGTACCCTTACATCATGCTCGGCGCTCACGGCGTAGTCACACTGTCACGCTACCCCCTGCGCAACATTCATCTCGACATTAACTCGCGCCGGCGAGGCGGCTGGTGCGACATGGGTGCATGGGAAGTGGACGTAGAAGGCCGCAGACTGGCCCTGTTCAGCCTGCATCTGCAATCCTTCAGCTTTACAAAAGAAGATAAGGCGGAATACCTTAGTCTCACCCGCCTTGAGAAAAAAGAAAATCTCGGCGAACTGCGCGGTTCCCTGATCGGAAAACTGGAGACAGCCGCTGTACACCGTGCCGACCAGGCACAGATGCTCAGCCGCTACATCGAATACTATGGCGGCGAGAATGTCATCGTATGCGGCGATTTCAACGACGTGCCTGGCTGCTACACGCTGCACTGCCTGGCCGACTGCGGCATGAAGGAAGTCTGGCCCGAAGTGGCTTTCGGTCCCTCCTACACCTACTTCGACAACCGTTTCTACTTCCGCATCGACCACATGCTGTGGCGCGGACGCCTGCGTCCGGCCGGCATACGCCGCGGCAATGTCCGCTACAGCGACCACGCACCGCTTATAGCCACATTCGTATGGGACGAAGACAGCAAAACTGAAAATAAACGATAAAATATGAAACACAGTTTAAGCATCACCCTGCTCGCCGCCGCGGCCATGACCGTAGCCACGGGCTGCCACAAAGAGAAAATGCACGAAAATCCATTCCTCGCGGAATACACAACCGAATACGGCATTCCGCCATTCGACCAGATCACCTACGATGACTATCTGCCCGCACTCAAGGCCGGCATCGAACAGCAGAACGAGGAAATCAAGGCCATCACCGAGAACGACTCCACGCCCACGTTCGACAACACCATCCTGGCCCTCGAACACAGCGGTGCCATACTCGACCGCGTCCTCCCCGTGTTCTACGCCCTGGAGGAGAGTAACAGTTCCGACGAGATGGTGGAGATTGGCGAGCAGTTCCATCAGCTCTATCAGGCACATGCCGACGAGCTCATGATGAACGACGCACTCTTCGGCCGCGTCAAGCATCTGTATGACAACCGCGACAGCCTCGGCCTCGCACCCGACCAGCGCCTGCTCGTGGAAAAGACCTACAAGGATTTCGTCCGCAACGGCGCCCTGCTCAGCGATGCCGATAAGGAGAAGCTCAAGGCCGTAAACGCCGAGCTCACCGACCTCTACAACGCATTCAACAAGAATCTGCTCAAGGCTACCAACGCTTTCGCCGTCGTCATAGACAATAAGGAAGACCTCGCCGGTCTGCCCGCCGGCACCATGGCTGTCGCAGCCGAGGAAGCCGCCTCCCGCGGCATGGAAGGCAAGTGGGTGTTTACCCTGCACGCCCCCAGCCGTCTGCCGGTGCTTCAGTTCGCCCAGAACCGCGACCTGCGCCGTCGCATCTATGAGGGCTACACCACACAGGCAACCGAAGGCGAGAACAACAACCTGCCCGTCATAAACAAGATTCTTAAGGCCCGTTCTCAGAAAGCCGCCCTGCTCGGCTTCAAGGACTTCGGATCCTACATGACCGACAACGTGATGGCCGGCACCACTCAGGCAGCCGAGGACCTGCTCATGCAGATCTGGAAACCCGCAGTTGCCAAGGTTAAGGAGGAAGTGGCCGAAATGCAGGCCATCGTCGACGCCGAGGGCGGCGACTTCAAGATTCAGCCCTACGACTATTACTACTATGCCGAGAAAGTACGCCAAAAGAAGTACGACTTCGACGAGTCGCAGGTCAGCGCCTACTTCCCCGTCGACAGTGTGCGCCTCGGCATCTTCGGCATGGCCGAGCGTCTCTATGGAGTGAAGTTCACTGAGATGAAGGACGCGCCCAAATACTACGATGAAGTTAACGTCTACGACGTCACCGACGCCGCCACCGGCGAGCACGTGGCCGTGTTCATGACCGACTACTTCACCCGTCCCAGCAAGCGCCAGGGAGCATGGATGAGCGAGTTCAAGGGTTCATGGACCAACGAGGACGGCACTTCCTCGCGCCCCGTCATCTTCAACGTCGGCAACTTCACGCGTCCCACAGCCGACATGCCCTCGCTCCTGACCCTCGACGAGGTCGAGACCATGTTCCACGAGTTCGGTCACGGACTCCACGGCATGCTCACCCGCGCACGCTACAAATCGCAGGCCGGCACCAACGTCGACCGCGACTTCGTCGAGCTTCCCTCGCAGATTCACGAGCACTGGGCCATGGAGCCTGAAGTGCTCCGCACATACGCCCACCACTACAAGACCGGCGAAGTGATTCCCGACGAGCTCATCGCCAAGCTCCAGGCCGCAGCCACCCACAACCAGGGCTTCGCCACCGCCGAGCTGGCCGGTGCCGCGCTCCTCGACCTGCAGTTCGGTAAGCTCAACCCCGAGGGCGACATCGACGTACTGGCCTTCGAGAAAAAGGTCGCCGACGAACTCGGCATGCCCGCCGAACTCACCTTCCGTTACCGTTCGCCCTACTTCAAGCACATCTTCGGCAGCGACGGCTACGCCTCCGGCTACTACACCTACCTTTGGGCAGAAGTACTCGACACCGACGGCTTCGAGCTGTTCAAGGAAAAAGGCATTTTCGATCCCGAAACCGCAAAATCCTTCAAGAAGAACATCCTGGAAATGGGCGGCAGCGCCGACCCCATGGACCTCTACGTACGCTTCCGCGGCCATAAACCCGGCGTAGAAGCCCTCCTCCGCAACCGCGGCCTCGCCGACTGAACCACACCCTCACCCGAAAAAAGCCACCCCGCCGGCACAATCCGGCGGGGTGGCTTTCTTCTCCTAAGAATTTTATTGTTGTCCGATAAAACGGGTACAACCCGCACTCGTCGCGGGTTGAATGTGGTTAGCCGCGAGTTAAGGAGCGACCGCAGGGAGCGACATACTCGCGGTAGAATCGCCACAAACGCATCAACCCGCCGGATGGCGGGTTGCACAACGTCCAGGCTTATTGTCAGATTTTCAGAAGGTTTAGTGACTGTTAGAGGCCGTGCAACCCGCCATGCGGCAGGTTGATGCCCTTTACTGAACCTACCGCGGATACGGCGCAGGGCGCCTTAATCCGCGGCTAACCGGATTTTACCCGCCATTCGGCGGGTAATCACCGATAAATAGGGCTTGTATAGAGGTGAACATCTCAACGTTCTGCTGTCTATTGATACTCGTATTCTACCATAGAGTCATCAAGATATTCGTTCCACAATAGTATACCATTGTAGTATTGATCTACAGAATGGAAAAATACTCCGCTATACCCATCAATCTCTTTGACCTCTCTTACCGGAGCCTTTCCAAACAACCCGGCAAGGATCAGTTCTGTCATACCGTCAAAATCCTTGCCCATAGCACAACTTAACGAATATGAGAACTGTCCGTTATAATTCATCTCCTTTCCGTATACGATATTGGCTGTGCCTCTATACGAATCATTATAACTGAAGCTGATTGACGGCAACGTTCCATATTTGTCCCACTTAAAATCAATTTCGGTTTTATCAGCGTATGAATCGATGTGTATAACTTTTTGCAGGTGCTTGTCCCTGTCATATTCCATCGACCAGGACTCACTGCTGTCAACATCCTTCATATATGTTATTTGTCCTGTAGGTTTAAACTTGACCTGATATTTTGTCACATCTCCATCGCTTGTATACGTGATAGTTTTCTTTTCATAATTTATTTTATACACATCCTCTTCGCCGCCGTAACGGTTTGAAGTCTTTATCAGTCGTCCCTTGGAGTCATATTCAAATGTGTATTCCTCATTCCCGAATCGTACAGCTGACAACACATAACCATCAAGATCAAGAGCGCCTTTCTGAGGAATGGCATCGTTGGATGAGTCGGGTTTTGAAGGATTGTCTTCCGGCTCATATGAAAAATCAGGAGTAAAACGTGTCAGAGACGTACTTGTACCGTCTTCCGCCAACGAATCACCAAACTTGGTGTATATCGTGCCATTACTGAGGATATACTTATTCTGAGTCTTCACGTATGTGTATATGGTAGGACTGTCGCTGCTTGAATAGCATAATATCCCGAGGTTTCCGGCGTCAATTACCTTGAATTTCTTTCCCGGTACATCGTTGATTCTATATAGAAAACAATTATAGTATATTTCCATTGTGGATTCATCGACCACATGAACAACCGTAGTCCAAGTATTGCTTGGAATACCATTCAGTCGGCCGAAATTGGATGCGGAGCTGTCGTACCATCCGTAGTTCTCAAAAAAGAAATCCGGCTCGGCATAATGTTTGCCATAGCTTCCATAGTCCGACAACAGTTCCTCACAATCTATAGCGTAATTGACCTCTTTGAAATCGGAAGATGCTGCATACGGAGCGATATACCATTCTCCCTGAGTTATTTCTTCTTTATTTTGGTCTGGTTCATCGTTATTGCCGCATGATGCGAACAGCAATGCGCACAATGCTGCCATTTGCACAATGAGCAGGTTAAGGAATAGAGCTTTATGTTTCATTGTTTAAAAGGGTGCCGCGGTCATCCTCTCGTTGGCGATTGATTGGTTTATGTGAAAAAAGCGTAGGAATCTGTACCTGTTACCGTCCTACATTCAGAGGCTTCTCGCATTGCCCAGTCTAAGTCGGACGGCAACGCAGAAGCCCTACGCCTGTATATGCAATCATTGCATCCGGCCTATATTTCTCTCGAAATATCATGCCGAAAGCAAGATAATCACATATCCGCGGGCATCTACCGTTGCTCAACCCTTGACTTAGACCTGAAATTTTGCGAGAATTTCTGAACGTCAAGAATCAGCGCGGATAAACGCTTTTCATTATGTATGTTGCAGCTCCCTCCCGCATGGCCCGTGACCCGGCTTCTGCGTTTAGGTCTGCGCAGCAAAGTTAATAATAAATTTTCAATGACAAGCAAAAATTTAAAAAAAACACCTTATCATTGCAAATATATACGTAATCTCAAGAGTATTACATACACCTCAGTCGTCGCTGTAATGGCGCAGCACGCGGCGGTAGGAGGTGAAGATTTTGCTCTTGCTGACGAAGCCCACATACACGCCGTCGCGCACTACGGGCAGATTCCAGGCGCCGGTATCATCGAATATCTTCATCACCTTGTCCATGCTCATGCCCTCCTCGATGCGGGCAGGAGGCACCGACATAAATTTGCGCACGAACATCTTGCGGTATAGGTCGGGACGGAACATGATGTTGCGTATCTCGTCGAGCACAACCACACCTTTCAGCTTACCGGCCTCGTCCACCACCGGGAATAGGTTACGGCTGCTGCGCGCTATGGTGTCGACCATGTCCTTAAGCGACATATCGGGATGCACCGGCAGGAAATCGGTCTCTATTACATTGTCTATCTTGAGCATCGTCAGCACGGTCTTGTCCTTGTGGTGGGTCATAAGTTCGCCTCGTTTTGCAAGACGCATGGTGTATATGCTGTACGGCTCGAACACCTTGATGGTGCCGTAGGCTATGGTGCTGACTATCAGCAGCGGCAGAAACAGATCGTAGCCGCCGGTGAGTTCAGCGGTAAGGAAGATGCCCATCAGCGGGGCATGCATCACGCCACTCATCACGCCGGCCATGCCTATCAGCGCAAAGTTCTTGGTGCTAAGTACAGTATCAAATCCCATCATGTTCGCCACAAACGCGAAAAGGAAACCCGTCATGCAGCCCACATATAGCGACGGCGCGAAAGTGCCGCCCACGCCTCCGGCACCGTTGGTGGCTGAGGTTGCAAAACTTTTTGCAAGGATTATCACGCCGATAAACAGCACTATGAACCATGTGCGCGAGCCCTCGCCGTAGAACAGCGAACCGTCCACGATACTCGACGGGTCACCGTTCAGCAGACTGTTTATCGAGCCATAGCCCTCGCCGTACAGCGGCGGCAGCAGGAACACGAGCGTCGACAGTATCAGGCAGCCTATGGCCGTGCGGATCCACGGATTGCGGAAGCGGCCGAAGAAATTCTCCATCATGTTCATGGCGCGCGTGAAGTACAGCGACACAAGACCACACACCAGACCGAGCACTATGGCGAACGGAATTTTCGACATATAGAAGTCATCGCTCTGCACGAAGAAGAACTCGAAGTCGTAGCCCGTATAGGCGTAGGCAATGGTGGCCGAGGTGATGGAGGCTATAAGCAGAGGCATCACGCTTACGGTGGTGAGGTCGAGCATCAGCACTTCCAGCGTGAAAAGCATGCCGGCTATGGGGGCCTTGAAGATTCCGGCGATACCGGCCGCGGCACCGCAGCCAACAAGTATCATCAGAATGCGTGGCGAAAGGCGGAACATCTGTCCGAGATTCGAACCTATGGCCGCGCCTGTATACACGATAGGCCCCTCGGCACCGACCGAACCGCCGAAGCCGATGGTGACACTCGACGCCAGCACCGATGTGTATATGTTGTGCCGTTTCAGTCGGCTCTTGTTCTGCGATATGGCATATAGCACGCGCGTGACGCCGTGCGAGATGTTGTCCTTCACTATGTAACGCACGTAGCAAGCCACGAGCACGACGCCCACCGACGGCAGCAGGATGTACAGATAGTTGCCCTGCGCCACATTGATGTGGGTCGTGAGCACGCCGCTGATGGTATGGATAAGCCATTTCAGTACCATAGCCGCCAGACCGGCGAATACGCCCACAAACAGAGCGAGCACCAGCACGAAATTTTTCTCCTTGACATGGCGTTCGCGCCACAGTATGAAACGCATCAGCGCGGCATGCAGGCTGCGCCGGCCGGCCGACGCCTCGGCATCGCTACAGCTTTCGGCACCGAGTTCCTCGTCATCGTCACTGAGGCCGTACACTCCGTCGACGGTATCTGTATTGTTGTCTGACATATTTCTTTTTAAGCTTGTATCACAGGCCTTTGCCCGTAAAGATAGTATTGATGGTATGGAGCATTATGCGCAGGTCTACACCCAGCGACACATTCTCTATATACAGCAGATCGTAGGGCAGACGCTCGAGCATCTCGTCCACATTCCTGGCATAACCGTAGCGCACCATGCCCCATGACGAGAGTCCCGGGCGCACGAGGTGCGTAAGACCTACGTAAGGCGCGCGCTCGGCTATCCGCTTCAGGTAATACTCGCGCTCGGGGCGAGGTCCCACCAGGCTCATATCGCCAACGAGCACGTTCCAGAACTGCGGCAACTCGTCCAGCCTGTACTTGCGCAGAAACGCGCCCACACGTGTGATGCGGGGATCCGACTCGCTGCTGAGCTGCGGTCCGTCGCTCTCGGCGTCGGGACGCATGGTCCGGAACTTTATGATGTTGAACGGCCGGCGCCTGTACCCTATTCTCTCCTGAAAATACAGCACGGGACCGCGCGAGTCGTACTTCACGGCCACGGCGATAGCCGCAAACACCGGCGCCAGCAGCACAAGAGCGAAAGCCGACACCACTATGTCGCCAAGGCGTTTAAGATTTGCGGTGGCCGGAGACAGACCGGCGGTTATGTTCAGCAACGGCTCGTGCGACACGGAACTTATGTGTGTGCGCATCGTCAGCATATCGTAGATGTCGGGCATCATGTACACGGAGCAATCCAGCATAAGAAAGCGGCCCAGCAGCTCGGCCGTGCGCTGGCCGTCAGCCTTATCGCAAGCCAGAATGACAACACCGATGCGGCCGGAGCGCACGTCCTTCTCGGCTCGTGCTATCCCCTCGGCATCCTCATGGTCGATAACGTCACGGATGTCGAACTCGGCAGGCACGTCAGCCCTGCGTCCGCGCCATGCGCCTATCACCACGGCCGGCTGCCGCAGCCGGCCCGACTTCAGCATCCGTTTGCCATGAGATGTCAGCATATAGCGGCAGGCGTACACCGGCAGCGCAAGCAGCAGCCACAATATGCCAAGCATCTGATAATTAAGCAGTCGCTCCGGGATATTGTCGTTAATAAGGACTGCAAAAAATATAACCAACGCCGAAAACGCCGACACGCCGAACGTGTTGAGGACATCGTCAACACGCGATTTGGCATACGGATGGTTATAATAGCCCGATACAGCGTACAGACCCACTACAAGCAACGGTATCACGCACTGGCCGGCGAGCACCGGAGTTGATATCAGGAATTCGCTGAAGCTGCCAGGCCAGGTATTTGGCAGCGAGTTGAAACGCACCACATTGAAGAGCAGCCACCCCAGATTCAGCATCAGATAGTCGCCGACGAGGTAGCATAGCCGTTGTCGTTGTAGCTTTGCGTGACTCATTCCTGTTTTCTCATTTTCTCAGTATTCTGAACACACCGCCGTCGCTCAGCTTTATCACGGTAGAGGGGCGTCCCGCAGCCGGAGGCGCATCGTACGGACTCACTACAGCGTCCACCTGTTCAAGTATCTCGGGCGACACTTCCTCAAGAGTGCGGGGCGCCGGCATGCCGCTGATATTGGCCGATGTCGACACCAGCGGCTTGTGCCAGCGGCGGAACAGGGGCAGGTTGACGATGCGCACACCTGCCGAACCGTCCTCGGCCAACAGCTCTGGAGCGAGTCCGTGGGGATGGTCATAAACTATCGTCAGAGGGTCGGTTGCCGCATCAAGCAACTGATAGCCCACATCGGGTATATCGTCGACCCAGCGCTCCAACATCCCGACGCTGCTCACCAGTGTTATCAGCGCTTTGGCCTCGGCGCGCCGCTTTATGGCGAATATCCGGCGCACGGCGGAGCTGTTGGTGGCGTCGCAGCCTATACCCCACACTGTCTCGGTGGGATATGCTATCACGCCTCCCTCCTCAAGCACGGCGGCGGCCTGACTGCTGGTTATTATCCTGTCGGTCTGCTTCAGTGTCATATTCGGTCGTTTTTAATCTTCCCCTCCAGCATCTTGCGGTCGTTGCGGTACTCGCGGCTCCCCAGATAGACCTCTATGCTCTCCACATGGCGCAACCCGTGCAGGTCGGTACCTACGAAGTCAATCAGATCATGCCCCATCAGCCATTCGGCCATACGTCGTTCCTCCTTGCCGTAGAAGCCGGAGAGACTAAGCAGATTCACCTGAAACTGCACACCGCTGTCGTGGATGGCCCGGTAGCGTTCGGGATGACTATAATAATATGTGTAACGTTCAGGATGCACCAGTATGGGCCTGAAGCCCTCCACCTGGAGTCCGAACAGCAGCTCATCCAGACCCAGAGGCTCCTGCACGAACGGATTCTCAACCAACAGCCTGTCGCCGGGCAGCGTCAGCAGCATCTTCGCCGCCCTCTGCTCGTCGAAGAGGTCGTCGAGCCGGTACTCCGCGCTGTTGCCGGGACGTATGTCCGAACCCGCGGCGGCAAGAGCCGCATGCAGTGCCTCGCGCGCGGCGCCTATGGTGGCCGGAGTGTTCTCAAAGCTGCCGCGCGTCACGTGCGGCGACGCGAAGATACGTTCCAGTCCCCACCCGGCCATGCGCTCCGTCAGCTCTACCGAGCGCTCCACCGACGGCGAGCCGTCGTCTATGCCCGGGAATATGTGGCAGTGGATGTCCGTGGCGAACCACAGGCGCTCTGTCTGCTTGCTCTTATTGAAAAAATTGAACATGGCTGTCAGAACTTGAAGCTTGCACCGACAAGACCATGAATGCCCTGCTCGGGCACGCCGGGAAGAGCCAGGCATTTGCGGCCCAGCAGATTCTCGCCGCGGGCGAAGACGCTGATGGCCGGGGTGATGTCGTAGCGCGCCCCGAACGTCAGGTCGCTCTTGCAGCCGAGCGAGAGCAGCGATGCTGTGCCGTCGGGCGCATAAGCGTAGGCGGCGCGGCTCTGCCGGAATTCATAACCTGCGGTCAGTTCCAGCGCCTTGATGGGACGCACCGTAGCGTCGGCCTTGACAACGAGTTTGGCTCGGTCGCGCCACAGGTAGTAGCCGGAACCCTCCTTCTGCGGAGCCATCTCCACGGAAGCGCGAACGTCCACCATGCTGCGCCAGGCATAGCTGAGGCGCAGGCCGGCATGCGCGCCCATAATGTCAACAGGACGCATCACGGTCAGCTCCGTACCCGCGCCAACGGTTGTGAGTGTCGGCATCAGCCAGTCGTTGGCCCTTGCCCATCCGCCGAACACCTCGGCGCTGAATCCCGACCACGGACCGAGATTGAAGCCGCCCTCCACGTTCAGCGGCATGTGCGAGCGCTCGTACTGCCAGCCCACGGGGAAGAACGGCGTGTAGGCATAGAGCGACCGCTGTGTGTTCAGCACCTCGCCGCCGGTGGCGCGCACGTACACGGTAGCGGCGTCGGCGCTGTAGGTCAGCGTCACGTCGGGAGCGATGTGGAATTTCTTGCCCGTGCCTCCGGTGCTGATGTCTACGCGTGCGCCAAGACGCAGGTCCACGCCGCGGCCGCGGCCAAAGGCGTAGTACGGCGTCAGCGACACCACGCCGAGCGTGCTGCCCTCTGCCGACACCACATCAAGGTGCCCGGGATTGTCAGCATTGGTGGCGGCAAGCGCCGACGCGTCGGGACGCGACAGGAAGTCGGCTTTTACCTCCAGGCCGGCTCTTCCCCGGTCATTGCCGGTGCGGAAAGTCAGACCGGCAGTCGCACCGAAAAGTATTTCAGCGCCGTCGGTATGCAGGATGCGGGATGGCACGGGGCCGTCCCACAGCAGGTCGTTATCCTTGTCCTCGTCGAAGCCGAAGCGGTGGAACGATGCGCCGACGTGATAGCCCACACGGCCTGCACGTGCCCACCAGGCGGCCGAGAGGTCGGTCATGCCTATGTCATGCTTGCCGGCGCTGTAGCCCGTAGGTGCTTCAAGGCGACCATAGTTCGTGGCGAATTTCAGATTCAGCACGCCGGTGTTGCGCACGCGGTGGTCGAAATCCACTCCTATGGCGAACGTGTTGTTGCTGAAGCGGTCCTTGAGCAGATGCGGCAGTTCGCGCTTGAAGCTGTAGCCGTCGAACTGCGCCCAGACACCCAGGCGCGTAGTGGCATTCTGTATTATGCGGTAACCGGCCGACACGGCGGCGTTATAGGCAGGGAAATATCCGGCGCTTACGTAGCCGCGGTAGCGCGATATGTCGAAGGTGTCTCCCCACGCTGCGGGAGCCAGCAGGCGCGCCGAGCGCGTGATGGTGCCGTCACCGCCGTATTCCGCGATGTCAAGGCGTCGCGCCGATACCGGCACCGACACTATCCCGGGATGTACCGAGCCAAGACGTTCGGCCGGACGTTCGGCCGGCACTACCGTGCGGTCCACCTTCACTTCGGTGCTGAGATTCTGCGCCTGCGCCGCGAGGGCGACTGTGAGCGCGAGGGCGAGTGTTATGTTGTATTTCATTTCTTGAGCTTGCTGAGACGGGTATCAATCATGTCGAAAATATCGGTTTCGGTGCCGGGATAATTGGATTTCAGAGCTGTCAGGTATTCGCGGGCTTCGAAAGTCTTGCCCTCGCGGGCATATACGTCGCTGAGCACTATGAATCCGCGGGCCAGCCAGTAGGCATGCGGCGTACCGCTGCCCGTCAGTGCCTCGGCCTCGCGGCGGGCGCTGTCGGTGTCGCCGCTGTCCAGATAGCTCTGAGCCAGCGAACATGCGGCTATGGCGCCGTACAGCTCGTCGGTGGCGTCGGCTATGCTTTTCCACAGCTTGCGGGCGCCGGCCTCGTCGCCCTGCGCCGAGAGCGCCGCGGCCTTGGTGTAGGTTGCCTCGCTGCGGTTGCCGGAGCCGAGTGTCGACGATGCCAGCAGCGCGTCGGCGGCGCGGCCTGCCAGTTCGTAATCGCCGGTGTCGCGTCCCGTGCGCATTATGCCGAGGCGCGCAGCGTTCAGCTTCGAGGGCGACGATGCGCGCTGCTCCAGCTGGCGCCACGAGCGCAGCGCGGCCTCGCCGCGACCGGCGGCGTAGTCAGTCTCGGCCTTCACCACGAGTGCCTGCTCCGCGGCGGCGTTGTCGGGATAGCGGCGCAGAATCTCCTCGGCGCACTGCAGGGCTTCGGCGTCCTGTCCGTGTTCACTGTAATAGGCCATCATGCTCTCCACGGCGCGTGCGCGGTAGGCGCCGTCGGGGTATTCGTTGGCGTAGCGCCGCATGCGCTCCACGTCGCCGCGTGTCACGAGCGCTTTGTCGGCGGCCTCATAGCTGAGGCGGTCGGCCTCGGCCACATCCATCTTGGGCGCATTGTCCACGCTGTTGAGGAACTGTATGTACTGCTGGAGCGTGCCGTCCTCGGCGCTCACGCGCTTCAGGGCCTCTACCGCCTCGGCGGCCTCGCCGCTTGTGGGGTACGACCGGATGATGTCCTTATATGTGTCTATGGCCTCGGCACGGTCGCCGGTGTTGAGCATGGTCTGAGCCATCTGCAGGTGGCCATTGCGGCCCTGCGCGGTGCCGGGATATTCGCTCACCAGGCGGCGGTACAGCGCTATGGCGCCGCGGTTGTCGCCAAGCTGTATGTGACTCTCGGTGCTCTCGAGCAGGGCGTCGGGTACGAGGCTCGACGAGGGGAAGCGGCGCATCATGTCGTCGAGCGTCGCAAGCTTGGCCCTGTGGTTGCGGCGGTAGCCCTGCATCACGCCTTTCTGAAACAGCGCGTAGTCGCCGGCCGAGGGATTTGTGGCGAAGGCCTTGTCGTAATATTTCTCGGCTTCGTCAAAATCAGTAGCATAATAACGGGTATCACCAAGACGATTATAGGCGTCGGCCACGGCCTCGGGAGAGAGGCGGCCGGAGTTCTCTACGGCGTGGCGGAAGTTGGTCGCGGCATCGTCGTAGCGTTTCTGCGCGAAGCGTGTATAGCCGAGGTCGTAACGCGCCACGGCGGTGTTGTCTCCGCTTGCAGGCGCACGGCGCACATACTGTAGCAGAGCATCGGCGGCGCCGGCGTAGTCGCCGGTGCTGTACAGAGCTTCGCCCAGTGCGAGCTTGTTCTCGAGCACGGTGGCGGCATCGCCCTTTGAGGCGAGCCCGTCGGCTTCACGCAGCAGCGGCAGCGCCTCGGCGGCCTGCCCGGCAGCCAGCTTCCGCGAACCGAGTGTATAGAGTATGGCCTGCTTTGCCGACAGCACGCGGTCGGCTGGACGCTTCATTCTCTCTATGCTTGCGAGGGCTTTCTCATAGTTGTTGTCGGTCATATATCCGGCCACGATGTATTCCTGCACCTCTGCGGCGTGGCGGCTTGCGGGATAGCGGCGCAGGAAGTCCTCCAGTGTCTCCACTGAGCTGCCGAAAGGTACGCGCCCCCCCTGCATGCGGGCCACGGCGTAATTGTAGTATGCCGTCTCCTGTACCTCGGGGTCGAAGTCCATCTTCACGGCCTTGTCGAAGGCAAGCAGTGCGGGCTGCACGTCACCGCTGTGCATCAGGGCCTGACCGATGTAGAGGTAGGCGCTCTGGGCCATGGCGTCACTCTCGCCGGTGACGCTCTCGAGATGGCTCACAGCTGCTGAATAATCCCCGTCGGCGTATTCCGAAAGTCCGAGAATGTAGAGCGAGGATGGAAGCGGCTCGGCGGCGGCAGCCACATATTTACGCAGATATGGAACAGCCTCGCCGGGACGGCCCAGACGGTAGAGCGACTCGCCGGCTATGCGTTCGGCTTCGGCCTTGAAAGCCTCGGGCGCCGTGCGGCGTTTGAGCAGACGCTGAGCCTCGGCCAACGACTTCCCGAAGTCCTCCTGCCTGTAACGGATCTGAGCCAGATAGTACGGACTCATGCAGCCGGGCTCGGTATTGCTGTCGGCGGCGGCGAAGAGGCGCGCTGCCTCGGCGTAGTTGCCGCGGGCATAGGCTATGTAGGCGGTATAGAAGCGGGCGGCCGCGCCGTAGCGTCGCGTATGCTCCAGGGTAGCGAAGCGCGTGGCGGCTCCGTCAAAGTCGGCGGTCTGAAGCATGCAATAGGCCGTGCGGTAGTCCAGGTCCTCGCGCAGGTCGGCGTTCAGCGCACCGCCGGGCACTTCCAGATAGGCTTTCAGCGCCTCGGGATAACTGCGTGTGAAAAGACAATCACCAACCCTCATCTGTGCTTGTGCCCGCAGCTGCGAGTAAGGATACACGGCGAGGAAACGCTTGAAATGAGGCAGCGCCGATGCGCCTCCGTTGCCGAAAGCAGCCTCGGCAAGAGCCCAGTCCACCTGTTCCAGCTCGGCCGCAGAGAGAGTCGAACGGTCTACGCGCCCCAGCTGGTCTATGCAGCCGTTATAGTTGCCGGACGACAGCATCGCCAGCCCGCGGGCCATGTAGCCGTCTGTCGCCGTGGAGTTTATCTGAGCCGTAGCCATGACAGCGGAGACCATCGCCGCGGCAGACAATATGGTAAATCTTTTCATTGAATTTTATTCTAATTATAATGCAAAGATAAGCAGAATTCCCGACATATCGGAAACAGAACTCATAGATATTTTAAAAAGTGTTTCCTCAGGTCGTAACCACGGATTTTTTCGTAATTTTGTGAAAATTTTGAAGCATGGATCCCGATATAATTAAAGTATTGCCCGATTCCGTGGCAAACCAGATAAAGGCCGGCGAGGTGGTGCAGCGGCCGGCGTCGGTGGTGAAGGAACTGGTCGAGAATGCCGTGGATGCCGGAGCTACGTCCATAAGCATCGTAGTGAAGGACGCCGGACGCACGCTCATCCAGGTCATCGACAACGGCTCCGGCATGTCGCCGGCCGACGCCCGCATGGCTTTCGAGCATCACGCCACCAGCAAGATAGCCACCGCGGCCGACATGTACACGCTCCACACCATGGGATTCCGCGGCGAGGCGCTACCGTCCATCGTGTCGATGGCTCAGGTGGAGCTTCGAACCATGCGCAAGGGCGACGAGATGGCTACCCGCCTGTGCATGGCCGACTCGAAATTCGTCAGCAGCGAGGCCGTCACTGGCGTACCCGGCACCAACATCATGGTACGCAACCTTTTTTACAATGTGCCGGCGCGACGCAAGTTTCTCAAGAAAGACAACGTGGAGCTGGCGCAGATACTGCGCGAGTTCGAGCGACTGGCTCTGGTGAATCCCGGAATCGACTTTACCATGATAAGCGACGGCACCACCCTCCACCAGCTGCTGCATGCCTCGGAGAAACAGCGCATCATCGACCTCTTCGGCAAGGCGTTGGACCGTTCGCTGTTGCCGGTTGCCACGGCATCGCCATTCGTGCGTATCTCCGGATTCATCGGGCTGCCCTCGGCGGCCAAGAAGCGCGGCTATCAGCAGTTTTTCTTCGTCAACGGCCGCAACATGCTCCATCCGTTCTTCCACCGCGCCATCCTCGACTGCTACACGCCTCTTATCGCCGCCGACGCGCGCCCGAGCTACTTCATAAGCTTCGAAGTAGACCCGGCCAACATCGACGTCAACGTGCATCCGCAGAAGAACGAAATCAAGTTCGAGGACGAGATGGCTATCCGCGAGGTGCTTGTGGCTGCCGTCAAGGAGAGTCTTGGGCGCTTCAATGTCAGCGGGGCCATGGATTTCGACATGGACGACGCGCCCTTCATCCCGGCTATTGACCCGCGCCTGCACGTGGCTACGCCGGAAGCATCGACCGACGACGGCTATAACCCTTTCACCACTCCCGCGGCCGACACTCCGGCGGCCACACGCGGCAGCCGCATAAACGGCGCCATGCCTCCCGCCACGGCCTCGCATCATGCGCCAACCGACTGGCAGAAGCTCTACGAACAATTTGCCGGCGAACGTGCCGCCGGACTGGAGGAGGTGCGCGGAAGCGCCCTAAACAATGTGCCGGATGCTCCGGTCGATAAGCCGGACGACGTCCTGCCTGGCATGGCTGCGGTTCCCGGCGCAGCGGCATGTCTGCAACTGCGCGGACGCTACATCGCCGTACCGGGCGCCTCGGGACTGATGATTATCGACCAGCACCGCGCCCACATCAACGTGCTGTACTCACAGCTGCTTGCCGCACGCCGGGAAGGCTCGTCGGCCACACAGGCTCTCATATTCCCGGACATGGTGCAGCTCACCCCGGCACAGTCGGCCGCACTCGCGGCAGCCGCCGACGTAGCCGCCGACATGGGATTCGACATCTCCCGCGGCGAGGGCACCACCTGGGCTGTCAACGGCGTACCGGCCGACCTCGGCAAGAACGCCCCGGCCGAGCTGCTCGTTGCCATGGCCGAGGAACTTGCCTCCACGGGCGAAAGCGACGGCCCGGGACTGCGCTCGGCGGCCGCGCTCGCGCTCGCGCGCAGCGCAGCCATCCGTTCCGGACGCATACTCTCCAACGACGAGATGGAAACCCTCACCGCCGACCTGATGCGGCTTCCGGCTCCGGCATATACACCCGACGGACTGCGCGTGATGGCGGTCATCGACAATGACACCGTTGACAATCTCTTCCAATGACAATCCCACGACTGATTCCCGTCCTCGCGGCGATTCTGTTATCCTGCACTACCGCCGACGCAGCCCCAAAAGCGCAGGTCACGCAGGCCGATGTCGAAGAAGCCATCAAACGCCTTGACGGCGCTATCGCACGCGGCGACATATATACCGGTCTGCGCATGCGCCACATCGACAGTCTCGCAGCAAAAGCCACAGGACCGGACGCAGCGCCATACAACGAGGTGGCACACGCCTATGCCGGATTCAACAATGACTCCGCACTGGCCTACCTGCGCCGCGCCGAAGAACGTGCCTCCGGGCCCGACCTTCAGGAGACACGCATCCATCTCGCCGCCCTTCTGCCTCTCGCTGGTCTCTTCGACAGCGCGGAAGCGAAGCTCGCACAAGTCGACACCACCATGCTCAGCCCCGAAGGACTGATAAAATACTACGACCATACACGCCAGATGTACAGCTATTTCGCGGCATTCTTCTCGCGTTCTCCCGAACTGGAAATGCGCTATGGCACCCTTGCGGCGTCCATGCAGGAACGCCTGCTCGAACTGCTCCCGAAGGAAAGCGACGAATATATCTTCAACGCCGGCGAACTCGAATTCGTGCAAGGCAACTACGACAAGGCAGGTGTGCTGCTACGTGGACTGATGGGCCGAAAAGGACTGAGTGACAAGCTGCGCGCCCGTTCGGCCCACCATCTCGCAGCGATAGCCAGCGCGGAGGGCGACGTAACCGCGCGCACCTACTATCTGGCCGAATCGGCTATAGCCGATATTCATTCGGCCACGCGCGAAATGGCCTCGCTCCAGGAACTCGGCGCACTGCTGTATTCCCAGGGCGACATCAACCGCGCCTACTCGTGTCTGTCGCTGGCGCTTGCCAACGCCGTGGAGTGCGGAGCCGACGTGCGCATGCTTGAAAGCGCACGCGCCCTGCCCTATATTGAAAAAGCGTACGCAGGTAAGACGGCCGAATCGCAGCGGCGCACCATGTGGGCACTCATTGCGATGGCGGTCCTCCTCGTCATCCTCTTTCTCACCCTGCTCACCCTGCGCCACGAGATGCGCCGCATGCAGCGCATGCAGCAAAGGCTCAGCGAGGCCAACCGGTCCAAGGAAGTATACATCAGCCAGTTCCTGACGCTGTGCTCTGTGTATATGGACAAACTGAAGCAGTTCAGCAAACTTGTCACCCGAAAAATCGGCGCCGGACAAGTCGATGACCTCTACCGCATGGCGAAAAACGGCAAATTCGTCGAAGACGAGAGCCGGGAGTTCTACGAGGTCTTCGACAACGCGTTCCTGCATATCTACCCTGACTTCGTGGCACAGGTCAACGCCCTGCTTCAGCCCGACAAACAGATTGAAATCAAGGACGGCGAAGGACTCAACACCGACCTGCGCATACTGGCATTCATGCGCCTGGGCATCGAGGACTCGTCGAGCATAGCGCAGGTGCTCAACTACTCACTCAACACCATCTATGCCTACCGCAACCGCCTGAAAGCCCGCGCCATAAGCCGCGACACCTTCGAGCGCGACATCATGCGCATCGACAGCTAAGCAACTCTCAGACTGTTCAATAAAGAAGACATTTTTTATTATTGTTGTCCGGTAAAACATCATAAAATACAATATATTAGGTATTAACCTCCATACAAGCCCTACTCATCGGTGATTACCCGCCGAATGGCGGGTAAAATACGGTTAGCCGCGGATTTAGGCGCACAGCGCCGTATCCGCGGTAAGCTCAGTAAGGGGCATCAACCTGCCGCATGGCGGGTTGCACGACTTACGGCCGCGCACCCTTCTGAAAATCTGATAATAAACCCGGACGCTGTGCAACCCGCCATCCGGCAGGTTGATGCGTTTGTCACACCTCTTCCGCGAGTATGTCGCTCCCTACGGTCGCTCCTTAACTCGCAGCTAACCACATTCAACCCGCGACGAGCGCGGGTTGCTCCCGTTTTATCGGACAGCAATAAAATATTTTACAGGCACGGCTCTTTCATTTAAGATTATTACTGTCCGGTAAAAATTTTTGAGACAGGAACAAATTAGGGCTGATTCCA
>CAPNHY010000012.1:0-59636 GCA_948665475.1 uncultured Muribaculaceae bacterium
GGCACCACTGCTTCCCGGCTAAGCCGTTTGGGTGACCCATTGTCAAAGTCAGGAGAACCGAGCGCGGGACGCGCGAATCCATGATTAACCCCGCGTGAAGCGCAGCGGAACGCGGGGTTAAAGATCCCATATGTCTAAAGCCACGGAGTGGCGGGCTAAAACGCCATACTCCATACTCCTTCTGTCCCTTCTGACCTTTTGTCTCTCTGTTTCTCTCCATCCGTGCCAACTAAAAAACCAACTCTATTATTTTTTGTATCGATAACACCCTCAAACTCCCCCATTTTTATAAAAAATCCTCAAAAATATTTGGTTTATAAAATAAACTTGTTAATCTTTGCATCGAATCAGAGCAGCAATCGCGCGAGCTGCTCTTTTTCAGAGACAAATGGTTTATAACATAAACCGATTTACCAACTTCTAACAACTCCAAAAATGGAAGAAAAGAAAATCTCCGAAAGAGAGAGCCTTGAGATCATCACCGCAATGATCGAGAGCACCCGAGAGCGCTACATCGCCAACGGCAACATCATGCTGCTGTGGGGCTACCTCACCGCCGTCGTCTCCATCGCCGTCTGGGCGCTGCTCGCCGCCACCCACAATGGCGTCTGGAACTGGCTGTGGTTCCTGATTCCGGCCGTCGGCTGCGTCGCAACGCCGATAATGGCGAGGCACAATGAGAAAAAGTCACTCGTTAAGAGCTATTCCGACACCGTCAGCTCGTGGCTGTGGACTATCGCCGGAATCTCCGAACTTGTGGCGATAGTAGCCTGCATCGTCATTAAGTACCTTACCGGCGCAAACTGTTGGGCCACAATGCTCGCATACACTCTTGTTGCGATGCCGCTTACCGTGATTGCGCAGGGACTGCTCATTAAGGAAAAGAGTCTTATCGGCGGCGGTATGATAGCCCTGACAGTGGGCATTATCACCGTGTGCTGTGTGGCCGGCGGCGTCCCCCTCGGCGCCGACTGGTACATGCCGCTGTTTATTCTCTCGTTCGTGTCAATGATGATAGTGCCCGGTCACATTCTCAACTCAAAGAACCGCCGTCAATGAAGGAACTGAATCCATTGCTGCACTCCCAGCTGCGTCTTGCCGTGATGTCGATTCTCATGAACGTGGAGGAGGCCGACTTCGTCTACCTCAGGCAGAAAACCGACTCCACCGCGGGCAACCTCAGCGTGCAGCTCGACAAGCTTTCAGCCGCCGGCTATATTTCGGTCGACAAGGGTTTTGTAGGGAAAAAACCGCGCACGGTCTGCCGCATCACCGACCCCGGACGCCGCGCATTTGAGGAATACGTAGAGGTCCTGAAGCAGTACATCGGCCTGTAAATGACACTTTTTTCTTGTCTGCGGTCAAAAAAATACCAATTTTTTGACCGCGGTTGAGAAAAAAAGACTAATTTTGTAAAAATTCCGAAAGTCATGGCCATAGACCTGCGGCAACAACTCGAGCGCGTTAATGCCAAGACCACCCTCGTCTTGGAGAAATATGCACTCATGCAGGAGCGCCTCGCGCAGGCGCGGGCCGAGATAGAATCCCTGCGGCAGCAGCTCCTGCAGCAGCAGCGGAAAGTCGAGGAGCTGGAGCTGCAGAGGCAGTATCTCATGCTGAGCCACACCGTGGCGCCGGGCGCCGACGACACCCGCCGGGCTCTGGACATGATAGACGGACTGGTGCGGGACATCGACCGATGCATAGCCGACATTGCCGAAGGCTGAACGGAGGCACCGATGCTCCCAATACACTGCTGATTAATGACCGACAACCTACGCATAACAATAAAGATTGCCGATGTCGAGCCGATAAGATTCGACATCCAGCGTGCCGAGGAAGCCATATATCGCAAAGCCGAGTATCATGTGAACAAGCTTTACGACCAGTGGCGCGAAGGCATGGGCAAGAAGCAGTCGCCGATGGAGGTTATGGCCCGCGTCGCACTCGCGTTCGCCGAGCTATACTATCGGAAGACCGACCTGCTTGAAGCGCAGGCAAGAGTGCTTACCCGGTTCGAGCAGCGCCTCGACAGCATTCTTGAACCTGAAATAGGGTCTCCGGCAAGCTGACGCCTCAAGCCGCCGGGGCACACCATCGAAAAGGCACACGCGCAGAGGCGCGGGCCGTCAACACATCAGTGGACCGTAAACCAATTCCCGCACCTCGGTTGATTCGAGCCGCACACCTGCCTCCGGGCAGTACGGCGGCACGGGCTTCCGGGGCGTTTTTCTTTTGATGTATAACCCCTTGTTTAACACACTGATAATAATAACTATATGACATTCAGCCTGATAACAACAATATCCCTTATGGTGCTCTGTGCGGCAGTCGCCATAGGCATCACCCTGGCAGTGCAGCGCACCATGGCTCGCACGCGCGCCAAGGAAATCCTCGCCGACGCCCAGCGCGAGGCCGACGACATCAAGCGCACGCGCGAGCTCGAAGGCAAGGAAGAGGCCATGAAGATCACCACCGAGGCCGAGAAGCAGGCATCGCGCCGTCAGGCGCAGGCCGACCAGCGCGACGCCAAGCTGAAGCAGCGTGAGATGCAGCTCAACCAGCAGCAGAGCGAGAACCAGCGCGCACGCAACGAACTGGAGGCCCGCGCCGCCAACGTCGAGGCTCAGGCCGCCACTCTCGAGGCGCGTCAGGCCGAGCTCGACAAGCTCCAGGCCCAGGCCCGCGAGCAGCTCGAGCACATCAGCGGCCTCAGTTGCGAGGAAGCCAAGGAGAAACTCGTGGAGTCGCTCCGCGCCGAGGCCAAGACGGCCGCCGCAGGCTACATCAACGACATCATGGACGAGGCCAAGCTCACGGCCAACAAGGAGGCCAAGCGCATCGTGGTGCAGAGCATCCAGCGCGTCGCCACCGAGACGGCCATCGAGAACTCCGTCACCGTGTTCCACATCGACAGCGACGAAATCAAGGGTCGCATCATCGGCCGCGAGGGCCGCAACATCCGCGCCCTGGAGGCCGCCACAGGCATTGAGATCATCGTCGACGACACCCCCGAGGCCATCGTGCTCAGCGGCTTCGACCCCGTGCGCCGAGAGATTGCCCGGCTGGCACTGCACCAGCTCGTGGCCGACGGCCGCATCCATCCTGCCCGCATCGAGGAGGTGGTCGCCAAGGTTCGCCGCCAGATCGAGGAGGAAATCGTGGAGACCGGCAAGCGCACGGCCATAGACCTCGGCATCCACGGACTGCATCCCGACCTGATACGCCTCGTCGGCAAGATGAAATATCGTTCCAGCTACGGCCAGAACCTGCTCCAGCACTCCCGCGAGACGGCCAACCTCTGCGCCATCATGGCAAGCGAACTCGGCCTCAACCCCAAGAAGGCGCGCCGCGCAGGCCTGCTCCACGACATAGGCAAGGTGCCCGACGAGGAGCCCGAACTGCCCCACGCACTCCTGGGCATGAAGCTGGCCGAGAAGTACAAGGAGAAACCCGAGATATGCAACGCCATCGGCGCCCACCACGACGAGGTGGAGCAGACATCCCTGCTCGCTCCCATCGTGCAGGTGTGCGACGCCATCAGTGGCGCCCGTCCCGGCGCCCGCCGCGAGATTGTCGAGGCCTACATCAAGCGCCTCAACGACCTTGAGCAGCTCGCCATGAGCTACCCCGGCGTGCTCAAGACCTACGCCATCCAGGCCGGACGCGAGCTGCGCGTCATCGTCGGTGCCGACAAGATCGACGACGCCGAGACCGAGAAGCTCTCCGCCGAGATAGCGCGCCGCATCCAGGACGAGATGACATATCCCGGACAGGTCAAGATCACCGTAATACGCGAGACACGCTCCGTCAGCTTCGCTAAGTAATGGACGAGAACGACAAGACCACAACCCCCTGCGCCGGCTGCGGCGAACCACGCGGCAAGCTCTCCTGCACCGACTGGCTCGCCGACATACCCGCCGGCGACTGCGACCTGGTGGAGGTGCAGTTCAAGAACACGCGCAAGGGCATATACCGCAACACCACCCACCTCGACCTCGCCAAGGGCGACATGGTGGCCGTCGAGGCCTCGCCCGGCCACGACATCGGTCAGGTGACCCTGCTCGGCCCCCTCGTGCGCCTGCGTCTGCGCCGCCGCGGCAAGAACGACGGCGAGATCAAGCGTGTCTTCCGCAAGGCCCGCCCCGCCGACCTCGAGAAGTACCGCGAGGCCCGCGCCCGCGAGCACGAGACCATGATCCGCGCCCGCCGCATCGCCGAGAGCCTCGGCCTGAACATGAAGATAGGCGACGTCGAGTTCCAGGGCGATGGCAACAAGGCCATATTCTATTACATAGCCGACGAGCGCGTCGACTTCCGCCAGCTCATAAAGGTGCTCGCCGAGAACTTCAAGGTGCGCATCGAGATGAAGCAGATAGGCGCCCGCCAGGAAGCCGGGCGAATCGGCGGCATAGGACCCTGCGGACGCCCCCTGTGCTGCTCCAGCTGGATGACAAACTTCGTCAGCGTCGCCACCGGTGCCGCACGCTATCAGGACATATCGCTCAACCCGCAGAAGCTCGCCGGACAGTGCGCCAAGCTCAAGTGTTGCCTCAACTTCGAGGTCGACGCCTACGTGGAGGCTGTGAAGAGCCTCCCCAGCCGCGAGATACGGCTTGAGACGGCCGATGCCACCTACTTCCACTTCAAGACCGACATCTTCCGCCGCCTCATCACCTACAGCACCGACAAGCGCGTCGCCGCCAACCTCGTGACTATCGATGCCGACCGAGCCTTCGAGGTCATCGCCCTCAACAAGGCCGGCGAGAAGCCACTCAGGCTCGAAAGCGAGGAACAGCAGGCACAGCCCAAGGAAAAAGCCGCCTACGGCGACCTTCTGGGACAGGACGACCTCACCCGCTTCGACAAGAAAAAGAAGAAGAAAAAACGCAAGCCTGCCGCCGCGAACGCAGCTCCGGCCGCCTCCGACAAAGCAGAGGCCGATGCCGCGACACGCAAAGCCGACGGCGGCGCACGCCGCAACCGCAACCGCCGCAACCGCAACAAAGGCGCCGATGGAGGCGCACCAAAAGGCGACGCGCAGCAAACCGACTGACAACATGCGCCGCCTGCTCCTCTTCATCCCGATTTTGTGCTGCCTCCTGGGCGCCTGTGCGCCGGGGGGAGACGGCGGCGATACGGTATTCAGCGGATTCCGCCCCGTCGACGCCCGCGGCTGGCGATATGCCGACACCCTCGTGTTTCCGCTTGAAGCCATGAACGACTCCCTCCCCGTGCGGGCCGACGTGGCCGTCACCGTGCGCCACAGCAACGACTACCCCTACAGCAACATCTGGCTGGAAATCGCCGCGCCCGACACCACCCGAGCCGTATGCGTCGAACTTGCCGACGTCTTCGGGCGTTGGTATGGCCGGGGCCTCGGACTCGCCTTCGAGCGCACCGACACCGTACTCCGCGGCGTGACCCTCGGCCCCGCCGACACCCTGCGCATACACCACGACATGCGCCTCGACACCCTCCACGGCATAGAGCAGGTGGGTGTCTTCGTGACCCGTACATAACACCCTTTTGCTATGGCCTACGACTCATACATCTTCGACATGGACGGCACCCTCTGGGACGCCGTCGACGGATACTGCGACGTCTGGAACGCCGCAATCGACAGCTTCGGGCTCGCCTGCCCGCGCATCGACCGCGACCGCCTCTTCACGCAGATGGGGCAGCCCCTCGACGTCATCATGGACGCCCTCATCCCCGGCGACTACGACCGGCAGGAGTTCATGCGCCGCCTCGCCGCTTTCGAGAAGGAGATCGTGCCCGTGCGCGGAGGACGCCTATATCCGCGTGTCCGCGAGGTGATAGAGAGCCTGCGGGCCGGCGGCGCGCGCATCTTCCTCGTGAGCAACTGCGGCGCCTCGGGCTTGCGCAACTTCTTCAGCTTCACGGGCCTGGACGACGTGTTCGACGGCTCCGCGGCCCATGGAGTCAACGGTCTCGACAAGGCCGCCAACATCGCCATGATAGTCCGCACCAACGGCTTGCAGAATCCCGTCTACGTGGGCGACACCCAGCTCGATATAGATTCAGCCCACGAGGCCGGCATTCCCGCCGTGTGGTGCTCCTACGGCTTCGGCTGCGCCAAGGGCGCCGAGCACACCATAGGCTCATTTGACCAACTGCTTACGTTATGAATTCCGATAACCTCATCCTCATATCGCCCGACGAGTACGCACTGCGTCTCGGGCGCCTTCAGCAGGCAGTAACGCCTCTGGCCGACGCCGTGCTGCTGGCCGACAACGCCGACCTCTACTGGCTCACCGGCCGCGTCTTCGACGGTTTCGCCTTCGTTCCGGCCTCCGGCGAGGCCGTCTTCGGGCTGCGCCGTTGTGCCCATCTCCGCGGCGCCGTCGTCCGTACCATCCACAAGATAGAGGAATTCGCCGCCTCCCTCCCCGCCGTGCGCCGTCTTGCCTTGGAGCTCGACATCCTGAGCTACAATGCCGCCGTACGCTATACCCGGGCCTTCGGCCTCGGCGAAGCCGACATTGTCAGCGCCGGCCCGGCGCTCCGTGCCGTGCGCGCCGTCAAGACCCCCGCCCAGCTGCGCATGATGCGCGACTCGGGGCTACACCAGGAGACCGTCTACCGCCGCGTGCCGTCGCTCTACACCGAGGGCATGACCGACTACGAGCTTCAGGTGGAGATAGAGCGCGCATCGCGCCTCGAAGGCTGCCTCGGCCAGTTCCGCACCGCAGGTTCCGACATGGAACTCTTCATGGGCAACGTGCTCACCGGTGCCAATGCCGATGCCCCGTCGCCCTACGATTTCGCCATGGGCGGCGCCGGCATGGACCCCTCGCTGCCCGTCGGCGCCGACGGCTCCGTTATCCGTCCCGGCTCCACAGTCATGGTCGACGTCAACGGCAACTATACCGGCTATATGACCGACATGACCCGCTGCTTCAGCCTCGGCGACATCCCTTCCGAGGCCCTGCGCGCCCACGACGTCAGCCGTGCCATCTGCCGCCGGCTCGCCGGAATGGCCGTCCCCGGCGCCGCTGCCGCCGGCCTCTACGCCGAGGGCCTGCGCATGGCCTCCGAAGCCGGACTTGAGGCTTACTTCATGGGCCACCGCCAGCATGCCGGCTTCGTAGGCCACGGTGTGGGCATCGAAATCAACGAGGCGCCCGTTCTGGCTCCGCGCTCGCGCGACGTGCTACGGGCCGGCATGTGCATTGCTGTGGAGCCCAAGTTCGTGCTTCCCGGGGTAGGGGCCGTCGGCATAGAGAACACCTACATTGTGCGCGACGGCGGCCTCCCCGCCGAGTGCATCACCAACGCTCCGGAAGAAATCATAAGCCTTCAGCAATGAATCTCGCCCAACGACTCACCGACTCTGTCTTCCGCACCGTCGGCTCCGCCGCCGACGGGATCGGCCGCCCCTGCTACGTGGTGGGCGGCTACGTGCGCGACCTCATCATCGGCCGCCACAACAAGGACATCGACTTCGTCACCGTAGGCTCCGGCATCGAGCTGGCCGAGGCCGTCGCCGCCCGCTTCGGCCGCCGCTGCCGCGTCAACGTCTACCGCACCTACGGCACGGCGCAGATTCGCCGCGGCGACCTCGAGCTGGAGTTCGTAGGCGCACGCCGCGAGAGCTACCGCCGCGAGAGCCGCAACCCCATTGTCGAGAGTGGTACCCTCGAGGAGGACATCGCACGCCGCGACTTCACCATCAACGCCATGGCTCTCAGCGTCAACGAGGCCACCTTCGGCGACCTCGTCGACCTCCACGGCGGCCTCGACGACATCCGCCGGCGCCTTATCCGCACGCCCCTCGACCCCGACATCACCTTCTCCGACGACCCCCTGCGCATGATGCGCGCCGTGCGCTTTGCCGCCCAGCTGCAGTTCGATATCGAGCCGGAAACCTTTCAGGCCATATGCCGTAATGCCCCGCGCATCGAGATCATCACCATAGAGCGCATCAAGGACGAGCTCTGCAAGATCATGCGCTCGCCCCGGCCCTCCGTCGGCCTCGACCTGCTCAACCGCAGCGGCCTGCTGGCGCTGATATTCCCCGAACTGGAAGCCCTCGCCGGCGTGGAGGTGGTGCACGGACGCGGCCACAAGGACAATTTCTACCACACGCTCCAGGTGCTCGACACCGTCGCCGCCGCTTCCGACAACGAGTGGCTCCGCTGGGCCGCGCTGCTCCACGACATAGGCAAGCCCGCCACAAAGCGCTTCGACGACCACACCGGCTGGACCTTCCACAACCACAACTTCATAGGCGCCAAGATGGTGCCCCGTATCTTCAGTCGCCTGCGCCTCGGCATGGGCGCCGAGATGCGCTACGTGCAGAAACTCGTCGAGCTGCATATGCGCCCCATCGCTCTTGTGGAGGACGAGGTCACCGACAGCGCCGTCCGCCGCCTTGTCAACTACGCCGAGGGCGACCTTGACGACCTCATGATTCTCGCCCGCGCCGACATCACCAGCAAGAACGAGGAGAAGAAACAGCGATTCCTCGACAACTTCGACATCGTGGAGCGCAAATACGCCTACATCCGGGCCCTCGACGCCGAGCGCGCACGCCGCAACCCCATCGACGGCAACGAGATAATGCAGATGTTCGGACTCTCGCCCTCGCCCGTCGTCGGCACCCTCGTCAGCGGCCTCAGGCAGGCCATCAAGGACTGCGAGATAGAGGACACCCGCCCCGCCGCCATCGACTACCTCGTCACCCTCGCCGCCTCCCTCGGCCTCTCCCCCGCCGTCGACCTTGAGGAATATTATAAGGAGAAGTAATATTCCAAAATTAATCGCTATATTTGCAACGCTATGAAACTGATAGAATTAAACATGGACAGAATCATAGCCTTGTGCAAAAAGTACAAGGTGGCGAAGTTGTTGGTTTTCGGTTCCATACTCACTCCTCGTTTCAACGACGACAGCGACGTTGACCTTTCTGTCAGCTTCAGGAAAGACGAGATAGGCTTGCTTGACTATGCCGACAATTTTCTTGACTTCCTGGATGAACTTAAGACTCTCTTTGGCAGAGACGTTGATCTTGTGTCGGAGGATGCTGTGCGCAACCCTTATTTTCGTCGTGAACTCGATGCAACCAAGCAGTTGATTTATTACACCCCGTATTAATATGTACTACATCCAGAAACGTCTCGAAATATCCGCCAGTCACTATCTTAAGCTCGACTACGAGAGCAAATGTTCCGTCCTCCACGGCCACAACTGGATCGTCACCGTCTACTGCCGCGCCGAATCCCTCGACGCCAACGGCATGGTCACCGACTTCACCCACATCAAGAGCCGCGTCATGGACCGCCTCGACCACAAGGCCATCAACGAGGTAGTGCCATTCAATCCCACCGCCGAGAACCTCGCACGCTGGATTTGCGAGCAGGTGCCCAACTGCTACCGTGTCGACGTGCAGGAAAGCGAAGGCAATCTCGCCACCTACACCATTGACTGACATGGAGAAAACCTACCGCATCAACGAGATTTTCTACTCGCTTCAGGGCGAGGGATTCTACACCGGCACCCCCGCCGTCTTCCTGCGCTTCAGCGGCTGCAACCGCCGTTGCTCTTTCTGCGACACCGATTTTGCCGCCTTCCGTGAGATGACCGCCTCGGAGATTGTGGCCGAGATGTCGGCCTTCCCCGCCCGCCATGCCGTCATCACCGGAGGCGAGCCCCTCCTGCAACTCGACGACCTGCTCGTGCGCGCCCTCCGTGCCGCCGGATTCTACATACAGGTCGAGACCAACGGCTCCATGCCCGTCCCAACCGGTGTCGACTGGGTCACATGCTCACCCAAGGACGCCCCCTGGCAGGTAGGACGCATCGACGAGCTCAAGGTAGTGTATCAGGGTCAGGACGTCGAGACCATCGCCGACCTGCTCCCAGCGCGCCATCTCTTCCTCCAGCCCTGCTCCGGGCTCAACACCCCCGAGGTGATCGACTACATCCTCGCCCATCCCCGCTGGCGCCTCTCCCTACAGACCCACAAGCTCCTCGACATCCGATGACATCCGTCCCCTCCCGACGCGAAAGCAATCTCGAGCTGGCCCGGGTGCTGGCCATGTCGGCCATCATGCTGCACCATTTCCTGTTTCATGCTCTCCGGCTGCAAGAGATAGACGGCGCGCTGTACCTCAACCTCAACATGTTCGTGTACTTCGGGGTTGATGTATTCTTCCTTATCACAGGCTTTTTCGGAATTCGTCTCTCCCTGGTCCGCGTCGTGAAGTTCATTGTGCTTATCGCATTTTTCGATGCCGTCAACGTCGCCATGACTCTGGCTGCCGGCGAGCATTTCGGCGCTATGTACCTTCTTCAGCTTGTCGCTTTCCCTGTCAGCCATTCCATGTACTGGTTCATGCAGGTCTACCTGCTGGTGATGCTCATGTCCCCCTTCCTCAACGCCTCGTTGGCGCAGATGCGGCTGCCGGCCCTCCGCAGCGCTGTGTTCCTGCTGTCGTGCGCCATGTGGTACAGTTGCACCATCGGCCACAATTGCTCGGGATATGGGGCGAGTTTCATCCTCGGGCTGTACCTCTACATAGTCGGAGCGTGGCTCCGCCGCGACATCGACCTGTTCAGCCGTTGGTCGGCCCGGCGATATTTCCTGCTTGCCTTTGCCATCCTTGTCATCGCCCTTGTGCCGCTCAATGCCTGCATCCTGCTTGACTTTTACGGAAGGGGTGGAATTCTGAACTATACCGGAATGTTCATGACGCTTGCATCCTGCGCCATACTCCTTGGTTGCGCCCGCCTCAGCTTCCGGTCGGCACTTGTCAACCGTCTCGGCTTCGCCTCCGTAGGCTGCTACCTCCTGCAGGACGGTATCTTCGGTCACACCATCCTCTACGCCTGGCAGAACCGCCTCTTCCACGAATCCGGCTCCATGACTCTCGTCATCGGGCAGTTCGTCGTCGTTTTCCTCCTCTTCTGGCTTCTCTCGTGGCCCCTCACCGCCATCGCCCGCCGCCTCGGCGACCTCGCCTCCCGCCTCATCCCCGCCCGCCTCGCCAATCCCGTATAATAAACTTCACGCCATCAAGTCCTCGAAGAGGACGTGTCCGTTGTGAACCCCGGGATAAGCGGCGCAGCCGCGTTCCTGGGGCAGAGCTCGCCCAAAGACTGCAAGCTCGGGGAGCTTGCGTCCGTGCGGCCTCCGGCCGCCCCCCTCTTACCTATCCCCTCTCATCAACTAAAAAAAGAAAAGCGCGGGACGCGCGAATCCATGATTAACCACGCGTGGCAAAGATGCCATACGTAACAAAGCCCGGGACGGGCGGGCTAAACTCCACACTCCTCACTGCGCGAAGCGCCCCCTCACTCCTAACTGCGGCCCCCCTCTTACCTCTCCCCTCTCAACTATAAACTAAAAAAAGAATTTTCTCAATACCGAAAAAAATAGTAAATTCGCAGTATGAAGCGAAAACTGTACTTGTCGGCACTCATGCTGGCAGCCGCCTTGGCCGCCTGCTCCGCCGGCGGAAGCCGTCAGGCTCCCGCAGCCGGGCATGCCGCGGAGTCTGCGCTGAAAGTCCCCGCATTCTGCGCCGACTCGGCCTATCAGGCCGTCGCCGCGCAGGTAGCCATGGGGCCGCGTGTGCCAGGCAGCGACGCTGCCGCCGTATGCGCCGGATGGATTGCCGACCGCTTGCGGGCCGCAGGCGCCGACACCGTCATGGTGCAGACCTGCACCGCCACCCGCTTTGACGGACTCAGCCTGCCCCTGCGCAACGTCTTCGCAAGCTTCCGCCCCGACGCCCCGCGTCGCATCCTCCTGCTCGCCCACTACGACACCCGTCCATGGGCCGACATGGAGCCCGACCCAGTTCGCCGCATGCAGCCCATACCAGGAGCCAACGACGGCGCCTCCGGCGTGGCCGTACTTCTTGAGATGGCCCGCGTCATGGCCGCCGTGCCGCCCGCTGTCGGCGTCGACATGCTCTTCGTCGACGGCGAGGACAGCGGCTACGGCGAGCTCATTGCCCCCGAAGGCATGCCCGAACCGGCCGATTCATGGTGCCTCGGCACGCAGATGTGGGCCGCATCCAGGCCCTACGCTCCCGGCCGTGCGCCCGCCTACGCCGTGCTTCTCGACATGGTGGGCGGCCCCGGCGCACGCTTCCACCGCGAGCAGTTCAGCGACGCCGCGGCCGCCCGCGTCGTCGACCGCATCTGGGCCGAAGCCGCCGCGCTCGGCTATGCCGACTACTTCCCCAACGCACGCGGCGGAGCCGTGGTCGACGACCACGTCTACGTCAACCGCCTCGGCATTCCGGCCGTCGACATTATCGAAAGCTTCAACCCCGCCACCGGCAGCTTCCCGCCCGCCTGGCACACCCACGCCGACGACCTCCCCGCCATCGACCCGCAGTCGCTGGCCCGCGTCGGTACCACCCTGTTGAACCTGATTTATAAGGAAAAAGCGAAATGACTATAGAAGAACGTCAGAAGGAGATTGTCGGCGAATTCGTCGACATCGAGGACTGGATGGACCGCTACGGATACATAATCGACCTGGGCAACGCGCTTGAGCCGCTGCCCGATGACCTAAAGACCCCCGACCGCCTCATAGAGGGCTGCCAGAGCCGCGTATGGCTCGACGCCACCCTCGCCGACGACGGCACGATACACTTCCGCGCCGACTCCGATGCCATCATCGTCAAGGGCATCATCTCGCTGCTCGTCAGCGTGCTCGACGGACACACTCCCGACGAGGTCCTCGGCGCCGACCTCCACTTCATCGACGAGATAGGCCTCAGCCGCCACCTGTCGCCCACGCGCAGCAACGGCCTCGTCGCCATGGTCAAGCAGATGCGCATCTACGCGCTTGCATTCAAAGCTAAAAATTAATCTAAATACCACATCGCATGCTACAATTTCTGTCCGACTTCTGGAACAACAATCAGACGGTAGCCATCCTCTGCGCCATCCTGGTGGTCGTCGTTCCGCTGTTAGTTTTCTACATCATCAAGGCGCGCCGCGAGCACCCCAAGGGCCTGATTCCCGCCGCCATAGCCAACATGGGCGAGCGCTTCGGCTACTACATCATGAACGCCGTACTGCTCCTCTTCCTGTGCTCCAAGTTCGGCATCTCCGACGACCTGGCCGGATGGATCTATGCGGTGTTCTATTTCCTCATCTACGTGCTCAGCCTGCCCGGCGGCCTCATTGCCGACCACACGCAGAAGTACAAGGCCACCATCATATCCGGCCTGCTGGTGATGGCCCTCGGCTACGGCCTGCTCTCCATACCCGTCTTCTCCGGCACGGCCGACGGCGGCGTCAGCTGGATTCTGGTGTTCACCTGCTTCGCACTGTTCCTGATAGCCTTCGGCAACGGACTCTTCAAGGGCAACCTTCAGGCCATCGTGGGCCAGATGTACGACAACTTCGAGGCCGAGGCCGCAAAGAAAGGTCCCGAGGCACTGGAGATTGCGCGCTCGCGCCGCGACTCCGGCTTCCAGATTTTCTACGTATTCATCAATATAGGCGGCGTCATCGCGCCCTTCATCGCGCCCCTGCTCCGCGAGTTCTGGCTCAACGCACACGCTTTGAAGTACAACGCCGACCTGCCCCGCCTCTGCCACATGTTCATCAACGACGCCGACGGCATGAGCCCCGCCGACTCTGCCAACCTCGCCGAGCTGGCAGGCCGAGTGGGCTTCAACGGAGCCGTCGACAGCGGCTTCTGCACCAGCTACCTCGAAATCTTCAACACCGGCGTCCACTTCTCGTTCATAGCCTCCGTAGTGGCGATGCTCATTTCCATGGGCGTCTTCGTGTGGGTGATGAAGCGTCTGCCCAACCCCGTCAAGAAGGTCAAGGCCGCATCAGTCAGCGCTGAGGAGGTGAAGCACGACGCCCGCGAGATTCGCCAGCGCATGTACGCCCTCTATGCCGTGCTCGGCGTGGTAGTGTTCTTCTGGTTCTCGTTCCATCAGAACGGCCAGTCGCTCTCCGTGTTCGCCCGCGACTTCGTCACCACCGACAACGTCGCTCCCGAGATATGGCAGTGCATCAACCCCTTCTTCGTCATCGTGCTGACGCCCCTCATCATGCTCGGCTTCGCCGCCCTCGTCAAGCGCGGCAAGGAGGTCTCCACACCCCGCAAGATAGCATACGGCATGCTTATCACAGCCCTGGCCTACATCTTCCTTATCATCGTGGCCGTGGTTCACGGCTATCCCTCGGGCGAGGAGTTCCGCAGCCTCGGCGAGTCCGTCAAGATGGCTATGAAGTCAGGCCCCTACGTGCTCATAATCACTTACCTGTTCCTCACCGTGGCCGAGCTGTTCATCTCGCCGCTAGGTCTCTCTTTCGTGTCGAAGATTGCCCCGAAGCATCTCCAGGGCATCTGCCAGGGCCTGTGGCTCACCTCTACGGCCGTCGGCAACCTCTTCATCGCCCTCGGCGTCACCATGCTCAACGTGTTCCCGCAGCAGTGGATGTGCTGGGCCGTCTTCGCAGGCTTCTGCCTCCTGTCCATGACTGTGATGCTCTCCATGGTCAAGTGGCTTGAGAAAGCGACGAAATAACCGTATGCGCTTCTCCTGGCGACATCTGCTTGCTCTGCTCAGCGTGGCCGGAGGCCTTCTGGCCCCCGCCTGCGCCAGCATAGGCCGGCCCGAGGGCGGCGCGCGCGACGAGACCCCTCCCGTGTTCGTGTCGGCGCGCCCGGCCCCCGGCTCCACCGATGTCGGCACCACGCGCTTCGCCGTCTTCTTCGACGAGAACATACAGCTCGACGACGCCTTCAACAAGGTCATCGTCTCGCCAGCACAGACCACCCCGCCCGCCGTCAGCGCCAACGGACGCCGCCTGAGCGTGGAGCTGCGCGACACGCTCATCCCCAACACCACCTACACCATCGACTTCGGCGACGCCATCAAGGACCTCAACGAGGGCAACATCCTCGACGGCTTCGCCCTCGACTTCGCCACCGGCTCCTCTATCGATACCCTGCGCATCTCAGGCATGGTGCTCAAGGCCGACAACCTGGAGCCGGCGCAGGGCATGCTCGTGGGCGTCTACAGCGTCGACTCCGTCCTCGCCGACTCCACGGTGCGCACCCTGCGCATGGAGCGCGTGGCCCGCACCAACCAGCTCGGACAGTTCACCGTGCGCGGCCTCCACGCCGGACGCTACCGCCTCTACGCCATCAACGACATCAACCGCGACTACCACTGGGACCGTTCGGAGGACGTCGCCTGGTACGACTTCGACATCAGCCCCTCCGTCGAGGCCATAGAGGTCACCGACACGCTGCGTTCCAGCCAGGGCACCGATTCGCTCGTTACCCACGGCGGCGTGCGCTATCTGCCCAACGACGTGCTGCTCACGTGGTTCAACGAAGGCTACCGTGCGCAGTACCTCAAGGACTACGCGCGCCCCACGCGCCGCACCCTCACTTTGGGCTTCGGCGCCACTTGCGACTCCCTGCCGCAGATCAGCGTCGTCAACGACACCACTCCCGGAGCGCGCCGCATCGACCCGCGCCCCGACTGGCTGCTGGCGCAGATCAACCCCACGCGCGACACGCTCCGCTACTGGATTACGGACTCGATGGTCTACCGCACCGACTCGCTGCGCCTTGCCATACGCTATCAGAAGCCCGACTCGCTGGAGCAGCTTCAGTGGACCACCGACACCCTCCGCTTCTTCTTCAAGGACCCCAAGCCCGCCAAGGAGAAGAAGAAAAAGAAGAAAGCCGAGGAGGCCGACAGCCTCGGGGCCGACACCGTGCCGCCCCCTCCGCCCATCGAGTTCCTGAACCTGCGTGCCGGCGGCGGCTCCTCGCAGGACGTCCACCTGCCCGTGGTGCTTGAGGCCGACCAGCCCCTTGCGTCCATCGACACGGCCGCCATACGCCTGGAAGTCCTGGAGGACACCCTCTACATACCCGTCGAGCCTCCGCGCCTGCTCTCCGACAGCCTCAACCTGCTGCGCCGACGCCTCGCCTACGACTGGACGCCCGGCGCCAAGTACCGCCTCACCGTCGACTCGGCCGCCATCACCGGCATATACGGCAACTTCAACAAGCCTTTCAAGCACGAGTTCTCCGTGAAGCCCGAGGAGGAATACTCCTCCGTCGACTTCAACATCACCGGCCTCGACTCCGTTCCGGCCTTCGTGCAGCTGCTCAACGGCAGCGACGCGCCCGTCTACTTCGCCCGCGTGGCCGACGGCCACGCCGTGCTGCGCCACCTCAACCCCGGCACATACTACGCCCGCCTCGTGGCCGACCGCAACGGCAACGGCCGCTGGGACACCGGCATCCTCGACAGCATACAGCCCGAGGACGTCTACTACTTCCCCAAGGCCCTGAAGCTCAAGAAGAACTGGGACGTGGCGCAGGACTGGAACGTCAACGAGCTGCCCGTCGACATGCAGAAGCCTCTCGCCATCAAGAAGAACAAGCCCAAGCTCCGTCCCGGCGAGAAGCGTCCCGGCGAGGATGACGAAGAGGAGGAAGACGAATTCGGCAGCTCCAACTTCATCAACAACGCCGGCTACGGCAACAACCGCCGCGGCAACAACACCTACAACCGTGCCGGCGGCGGTGGCCTCATGCAGAACAACGGCATGGGCACCCTCCGCCGATAGTACTCTCCTCAATCTTTTTTATCGCCGGAAAAATCAATCGCCCGACGGATACGCAAAGACATAAGGTCAAAAGCGACAAAAGCAGAACCCCGGTACCGATCTATTTGTAGGGACATCCCTTTGGGATGTTGGGTTGCTAATCAGTGTGTTACGTCAACGTGCCAAAGGCACGTCCCTACAATTTAGGGACTTTTGCGACAGCCGCGGAAGTGTCGATAGATGTTGATATGCAGGAGGTTATTTGGTATGTGGTAATTCATAATTTTGTTGTTTTTGTTGATTTGTGTGTTTCTGTATCCATAACGCCGGGTGGTGGTAACTTTCACCACACCAATCGGTCGGGGAGGGGGTCGAGGGCCGCGGGGGCTACGGGCGCCGAGTGCAGGGCGTGCAGGGCCAGCGCGCGGGTCATGAGTATGTCGTCGTGGCAGCCGCTGCGGGCGGCGTAGCTGCCGTTGGGGCGCTGCTCGTAGGTGAGCAGTTCGTCGCAGGCGCCGGTGTCGCGCTCCGTGTAAAGGCCGTCGCGCACGGCCTCTATCAGCGCGCTGATGACGAGCGCCTTGGTGGCTCGGTTGGTGTGGAATCCCACGCGTGTGCCCATCGTGCCGGTGTCGCGGTCGAAGCTTTGGCGGCGGTACACGTTGCTGTATCGCTCGGCCAGGCGCGACAGTACGAAGAGGTTGGCCCCGTCGGTCTCCTCCGCCTCCAGGGTGTTGCTCTCTATCACCAGCAGGGCATAGTTGTAGTGGCGCGCTATCCTTTCGGCCGTCGTCACCAGCAGGTCGTGGTCGGTGTGTCCGCGCCACTGCGCCACCACCTCGTGCGCGTCGGCAGCCCCGCGGGCCTCGCGCATCACAGCTATCACCGACCAGTCGGCCCTGGCCGAGCGGCCGCCGATGTCCACCGCCACCACGTAGCGCGAGCGCGGCTCGACGTCGCGCCACATGCGGAACGCGCCGAGCGAGTCGGGCCGGAATCCGGCGGCCGTCATCTCGCCGCGCCGTGCCTCCTGCGAGCATCCGCGACGCATGCGCGCCACGGCCTCGGGCGCGAAGACGCCCGCGCCCGTGTTCATGAAAGCCTCGTCGTCGGTGGTCGGAAACTCGGCCATCATCATCTCGCGGGTGTCGTAGGAGGCTGCCGTGCGGCGGTACCAGTATATCTGGTCGAGGCACAGTCCGCTGTCCCAGAGGCGTTTCTCGTACTCGTTCATCGTCGCCGCCAGCTCCGCGGGGTCTTCCGGCTCCAGGCGGTAGATTTCTATCTCGGTCCAGGGCACGAACACGGCGCGCTTGTCGCCGCGTCCGGCCACGCAGCGCAGCCACTCGCGGTGGAAGTAGGTGCCGACGCCGTTGGCGGTGCTTTCCACCACCACCAGCGAGCAGGGAATGAGGGCGATGGCGCCGCAGATGGCGCGCATGAAATCGGCCGGCGAGCTGCTGGGCGTCGACGGCCAGAAGGCAGTCTCGCTCAGGTGGGCCATGGAGTAGTCGGCGCCGCGCACGGCCTCCTGGTTCTCGGCTGAGCCGATGGTGACGCGGCATCCGCGTCCGGCTATCTCGCGCACGTTGATAGACCTCTCGAACGGCCTGAAGCGGGGCTCCTCGTCGCCCTCCCAAAGCTCCTTGGGATAGCCCGCGAGCACGCGGGTGTACATGCCGCGGATGGACGCGGCGGTGTCCTTCACCTGGGCGCAGATGAGCGAGTGCCAGTTGCGCCGCAGGCACGACTGAATCCAGGCCATATACATCTGCACCAGCGTGGAGCCGCCCCACTGGCGCGCCTTGAGCATAATCATGCGTATGGGTCGCCCGGCGGTGCGGTCGGCCTCCAGGATGGCGGCCACGCGCCGCTGCGGGGCGTTGAGCACGAAGGGCACCTCGCGGCCGAGGGTCTTGTGCTTGATGCGCACGCACGTGACGCACCAGTACTCGAAGTCGTGGCGGCAGCGCAGGCGCTGCCAGGCCGTACGGTCGGCGCGTGCGGCCGTATAGTCGGGGTCGGCGGTCATGCTTTCCGGCACGAAGGCCAGCGGCAGGCCGGGCACGGGCGTCGCCACCTGCGTGCGTCGCCCCCACGCGCCGCGGCCCGTGACGGGGTCGTAGCCGCCCTCCGCCTCCGTGCGTGCCTTGCGCCGGCGGCGGTCCTCCTCCAGTATGTCATTTATATCCATCGGTTCAGGCATTATGAAGTTCGACACCATGAAAACGAAAATCGGCCCCGACGGCGCCCGCCAGCCTCAGGCGCATGCGTCGCAGCGGCCTTGACACGAGGCGCACGCGCAGCGTGTCGGCCACGTCGCCGCTGACGCGCAGCCCCAGCGTCGGCACCCTCTCCGCGGCCGCCTGTCCGGCCGCCGCGAGCGAGGCGAACAGCGCCACGTCCGTCCCTGCCATGCGCAGGCACGCCGTGCGCGGCCGGAAGCCCGCAGGCAGCTCCACATCGGCCTGCCAGGCCACCTCGGCATGCTCCGGCGCCTCCTCGCGGCCCACGGCCTTCACTCCATCGGGCGTGAGCAGCATGGAGCCATGCGCCGAGTCGAGCACACCCGCGGCGCCCTCCGCGCCGCGAGTATAGACCGGAAGGTCCGCGGCGGCGGTGCATATCACCCTCGCCGTGCCGCCGCCTATGAGCCACAGCTCGCGCCGCGCCGGGTCGAAGGCCAGCGCCGAGGCCTCTCCGGCATCGGGCAGCAGGGTAGCCACGCTGCGACCCCTCAGACGCAGCAAGGCTCCCGAAGCTATGACGTAGACATCGCCGTCGGTGCCGCGCACCACCGCCGAGGCGTCCTCCACACGGCGCCCGTCGATGCGTCCCGCTGCCACGACGTCGCGGCGGCTGCCGAGCGCCGCCGTGAACAGTCCGCCCGACGAGAACACGGCCACGCGCTCGCGGCCGAAGTCCCATGCCGCCGTGCCTCCCGCCGCGGGCAGCATGCGCCGTATCTCCCCTCCGAAACCCCGCGCCGAGGCGAGAGCCCACGCCGGCGCAGCGGCGTCGGCGGCCACCACGCAGTCGGGCAGCGCGCTGCCCGTGTCGACCGCCGCAGGCGGCGTGTCCTCGCCTTCGGCCGCCTCCTCCGTCAGCCTGAAGGGCGCGAGTCCCGGGGCGAGCCATGCCGACGAGCGTCCGTCGGCCAGAGGCGCGAGGTCGAAACGCCCCCTGATGACGCCCTCGCCCGCCACGGCGAGCACCACCGTCATAGCCACGGCGTCGGGCGCGGGATAGCTCAGCAGCGGCTCGATGGCGTCGGGCGCGCCGGTACTCTCCGCCGCAGACCACACGACGCGGCCGCCGTCGGCGAAATCGACGGTGATGTATCCGCGCCAGCTTTTGTCGCGGGTGGTGGCGGCGAACAGCTGCACGGGGTAGCCTCGGAAACGGCGCGGGCTGATATTGCCCCACATGACGGTGCGTCCTGCCACGGCCGCGCAGCGGGCGCTGAAAGAGTGGGGCGGAGCCGTCAGCACATCGGCCGGTGCGGCGGCCGCTACGGCTCGCCGCAGGGCAGCCGCGACGTCGGCATACTCCTCGGCCGGCTCGCCTGCTGCGCCGCACACGAGGGTGTGCGCAGCAGCCCCGGCAGGCGTCTGCGCCACGCATCGCTCCAGCGCCGCCATGCGCGCCACGGCGTCGGCCACCACGCGTGCGGCCGCGTCGGCATTGGAGGGCAGCAGGGCCTCGGCCACGGGCCGCAGACCCACCGCCACCTGCGCCACGTACTGGCCCGTCGACGGATGCGCAAGACGCAGGTCGACGGCGCTTTGCTCCGGCAATACCGTCTGAAACTGCGGCGACACCATCACGCGGATTCTCCTCACTCCAGCGTCTTCGAGTCCCGCAGGCACTTCCAGGTGCAGCCTCCATGTGTCGGCCTCCACAGTGTAGCCCGCCATGAGCCCTCCCGAGTCGACGCCGGCCGTGCGCGTGCCGCCCAGCTGCGCCGTCCCTAACAGCACGGCTGGCGACGTGAATACGTCGTTGCCCGCGGCGTCCTCCAGCACGTAGCGTGCGAGCACGGGCTGCGTCAGCACTCCCTGCGCCCGGGCTTCGGCGGCGAGCGTCGCCACGGCTGCGCGATAGTCGGCCTCCACGGCCCGCGCGTCGGCTGCCACGAGGGCCGACGCGGTGCGCAGTCCTTCCGTGACGAGTTGCCGGCTCCTCACTGACACGACAAGCCGCCCGGCGGGCACTGCGCACAGCGCCGGAAGCGTGGCGGGCACGGCGCCTCCGAGGAGCCGCAGCCCGGGATAAGAGAATGTTTTGAGTCCGCCCGCGTACATGACAAGCAGCGTGTCGCCCGTGAATTCGGCGCACAGCGGTGCCTCGTCGCCCGTGTAGAAGGCTTCCGTGACGTCCTCGCCGCCTCCACTTACGGCATCGGTCACGTAAAGTCTGTGCCGGGCGTCGGCGCAGAGCAGGCGCAGCCCTTCGGGGGCCGAGAACAGCAGGACGGCTTTCATGCCGGCCGGCGTAACGCATCTGAGTTGTCCTACGGGAGCGAGAGCGCCGCCCGGGAGGGGGCGCAGGTTGTGGCACGTCGTTGCGGTGTCCCTGCCGCAGAGTGCCGTGAGATTTGTTCTAACGGTTTTCATAACTTTGCAATTGACGGTGCAAAGTTACAACACGAAAATGCGTTTGAATGTAGTTTTTGTCACATACCCCAAAATTTTTTTTGGTTGATAGTCGAGAGGGGATATGTAAGAGGGGGGCGGGCTGCGCCCGCAGTGAGGTCGCGCTTCGCGCAGTGAGGGAGTGAGGAGTGGCGCAAGAGGCTGTTGCAGAACCACGGTACCGATCTATTTGTAGGGACATCCCTTTGGGATGTTAGGCTGCTAATCAGTGTGTTACGTCAACGTGCCAAAGGCACGTCCCTACAAGTTGATGAGTTCTGCAACACCCCCCAGTTTGCCTGATGGGGTGTAAAAAAACCGTCCGGAGGCCTCGCGGAGTCCGGACGGGTTCTACCTAAAAACTGTTCTTATTCCTTTAAGGAATCATCGTACTTGACAGGGTACGGGAGCTTGCCGTTGGAGAATTGCCAGTCGAAGCCTTCGCCCCATCCGGGAGTCTGAGTGAGCACCTGCTCGGTGAGTATGATCTGTTTGTCGGGGATGGGAATGAAGCCGCGTGTCTCCTGGTAGCGTTTCTGGAGCCCGTTGCCGGAGATTTCGGCGTATCCGCCTGGTACGCGTGCGCCCATGTACTGGATGTAGGCTCCGCGCTGGTTGTCGCTGATGATCTGTCCGGCGTTCTGGGGGTACCAGCGGCGGAGGTCGTTGAAGCGCTGTCCCTCAAAGGCGAGCTCGTAGCGGCGCTCTTTCTGGAGGCGCTCGAAGGTGTAGCTGCCGTAGGGCTTCAGTCCTGCACGCTGACGGAGGCGGTCCATGCCTGCTGAGGTGTGCTCGAGCTCGTCGAGCATGAGGAGGACGTCGGCGTAGCGGATGTAGATGGCGTCGTTGCGGTTGTCGTACTGGTTGCTGTTCTCAAGTCCGCCGCCGAATGCGTAGAAGAAGTTCTTGTAGATGGTGGCGGCGTCGCTTGCTGAGTAGCAGGTGGAGACGATGTACTTCTTGTTGTGGAAGCATGTCTTTTCTACTTCCTTGGCGTCGTTGCCCTTGTGTGTGGCGAGTTCGGCGGTCTGTCCGGCCATCCAGTTGCCGCCGTTGCCTCCGCCGTAGATTTCGGCGGCGTTGTCGACGGCGAGGACGGAGCCCCAGAGGCGCTTGTCGGCGAATCCGTAGTCGGGGTCGGTGGCCCAGTCTTCGACCATGCGGGGGTTGACGGTGCCGTTGGTGTAGCCTATGCCGTAGGGGTAGCATTCGGCGTTGGGGGCGGATTTGGAGTTGCGGAGGCCGAAGAATTCGCCCATGCGGTTGTAGGATGTGTTGCTGTGCCCGAGCATGAGGGTGAAGTGGCATGCCCAGATGGTCTCCTTGGAGTGGTTGCCCACCCAGTGGAGGCCGTTGCGGGAGGCGTAGGTGTTGAAGTCGGTGTTGAATGCGAAACCTGAGGAGAACTCGTTGGTGTAGGGCCATATCTCGCGGGGGTCGTTCTCAAGGTCGAAGCCGGAGTTGTCGCGGCAGTCCTTGAGGTAGTTCACCACCTGTTCCTTGGTGAGTCCGAAGAGGTCGGATTTCTGGTAGAAGCCGGTGTAGAACATCCAGACGCGGCCGAGCAGGGCCTCTGCGGCGTAGCGGGTGGCGCGTCCGGCGAGGTTGTCCTCGCGGCTGTAGCCGTAGCGTGCGGGCATCAGTTCTATGGCCTTGAGCAGGTCGTCCTTGATGGATGTGTAGACGGTCTCGACGTCGCTGCGGGGATTGTTGACGATGGCGGTGGATGTGAGCACGGGGAATGTCTCGTAGAGGTTGGCCATCTCCCATGTGATCCATCCGCGGAGGAAGTATGCCTGGCCGAGGAGGTAGTCTTTCCACTCGCGGGACTGGAAGAGGTCGTCGGCGATGAGTGGAATCTGCTCGATGGCGTAGTTGGCTCGGAAGGTGGCCTCGTACATTGTCTTCCAGGTGCTCTGTATGGAGGTGTTGTCGGTGGAGACGTACATGAGTCGGTCCCAGCCCTGTGCGCCGGTGTTGGATGTGGAGCCTCCGCCGAACATGTCGTCGCCTGCGAGGACGTGGATGAAGACGGTGGCTCCCTCGGGGTTCTTGTAGACTTCGCCGAGGCGGTTGTAGATGCTGGTGACGATCTGCTCGGCATCCTTCTGTGAGGTGGGGAAGGTGGAGGTGTCGTACTTGGAGTAGTTGGTTGTGTCGAGTGCGTCGTCGCAGCCGGCGCAGAGTGCCGCGGCCGCGGCAAGGATGACGTATATGGTGTGTTTCATGGCTCTTAGAATTTGATGTTAAGACCGAATGTGTAGGCTTTTGGGCTGGGGTAGTAGCCTATGTCGATGCCTGAAGCCCATGAGTCGTCGCCTCCGTAGCCGACTTCGGGGTCGAAGCCGTCGTAGCCGGTGAAGGTGAGGAGGTTCTGTCCGGTGAAGAAGACGCGGAGCTGCTGCATGGGCAGACGCGGGAAGAGGTGCTTGAAGTCGTAGCCTACGGTGATGGTGCGGATCTTGAAGTAGTCGGCGTTCTGAGCCCAGATGTCGCCTACGTAGCCGTTGCACTTGAAGTTGTTGTGGCTGCCGTCGGTGAAGCGTGGGAAGGAGTTGGTGGAGCCTTCGCCGGTCCAGAGGCGCTTGACGAAGTTGTTGGTGTAGTTGTCGTAGTCGCTGTTGGCGAAGGACCGGTAGCTCTGGAGCACCTGCTGTCCGAAGGCGCCGCTGCCGCTGACGGCGAAGTCGAGGCCTTTCCAGTTCATGGAGATGTTGAGGCCGAGGGTGACGTCGGGATGTGGGTTGCCGATCATGACGACGTCCTTGTCGTTGTAGCTGCCGTCGCCGTCCTGGTCTATCCAGATGACGTCGCCGGGACGGGCCTTGTCGTAGCCGTCGATGAATGCGTAGCCGGCATCGCGGTATGCGTCGATCTGTGCCTGGTTCTGGAAGATGCCTTCGCTGGCGATGCCGGTGAAGTAGCCGATGGGCTTGCCGACGCGTGCCTCGTAGGCGTTGTACTGGCTGAGGTTCTGCGAGATGACGTTTGTGGCGCCGTGGATGATGCCGTCGGAGTTGTCGATGGAGGTGACCTTGTTGGAGTTGGTGGCGAGGTTGACGCCTACGCTGTAGTTGAAGTCGCCTACGCGGTCGTACCACGAGAGCGAGAGCTCGACGCCCTGGTTGCGTACGGAGCCGCCGTTGATGACGGGCGACCCCGTGCCGTAGGAGTCGAGTGTGGGAGCGTTGACGAGCCAGTCCTTGGTGGTCTTGCGGTACCAGTCGAAGCCGAGGATGAGGCGCTGGTTGAGGAAACGTGCGTCAAGGCCGAGGTTGAGCTGCTCGGATTTTTCCCAGCTGAGGTCGGAGTTGGGTATGATGTCGGGGAATGCTCCGGTGCTGATGGATGTGCCTCCGGTGGTGAAGTCGTAGGGCGCGTCGAGGGAGACGGTGGCGAGGTACTGGAAGTTGTCGATGTTGCAGTTGCCGTTCTGTCCCCAGCTGCCGCGGAGCTTGAGGAAGTCCATCCATGAGCGCACGGGTGCCATCCAGGATTCGTTGGTCATGATCCAGCCTGCGGAGACGGAGGGGAAGGTGCCGTAGCGGTGGCCGCTGGCGAAGTTGGAGGATCCGTCGTGGCGTAGGATGAAGGTAAGGAGGTATTTCTCGGCGAAGTTGTAGTTGACGCGTCCGAAACCGGATATAATCTTCTTGTAGGGGATGGTGTTGCCGCCCCATACGGAAACCATCTCAGGGTCGATGGGGCTGTCGCTGCTGCTGAGGTTGGCCGATTCCCATGTGCCGAACTTGGTGTCCTTGCGCCATGCGCCTACGCTCATGCCCCATCCCTGCTGCTCCATGGACATGCCGACGAGTGCGTCGACGTGGTGCTCGCCGAAGTCGTGGGTCCACTGGAGGGTGTTCTCCCAGGTCCAGAATGTGTTGGTGGACGCTTCCTGCTGCACGCGGTCGTACTCGGAGTAGTCGCGGCTCGAGAGTTCGTACTTGGGGGTGTAGGTGCGGTTGTTGCGGTTGTAGTAGTTGTAGCCGTAGGTGGACCGGAAGCGCCAGTCCTTGTGGGGGTTGATTTCGAGCCAGAAGTTGGACTGGAGTCGGAAACGGCGGTTGTCGTAGCTGCGGAGTGAGTTGTCCTCGAGCATGTTGTAGCCGCTGCTGGGTAGCTGCATGTCCTCGGCCTGCTGGTCGGCGTAGGTGTAGAAGGAGCCGTCGTCGTTGTAGGCGGGGAGGAGGGGTGTGAGCACGAGGAGGTCGTGGAGCTTGTTGCCGTAGATGTTGCCCTGGGAGATGCTGTTGCTCTTGTAGGTGGAGAAGGTGACGTTCTCGCCTATCTTGATGATGTCGAGGTCGCCGCGCCGCCAGATGGTGAAGTCGGTGTTGAGGCGTACGGTGGTGCGGTTGTACTTCGGGGGCTTGGGCACGCCGAGGGTGCCTTCGGTGTTGGTGTTGGTGAAGCCCATGGAGAAGCGCACGAGGTCGTTGCCGCCGTCGACGGTGACGGCGTTGTTGTAGCTGGGCGCGTTGTTGTTGATGAACTCGTGGAGCCAGTCGGTGCCGCGCCATGAGCCGTTCTGCAGGGAAGCCCAGCGTCCGGGCATGAGCTGCTGCCAGTCGTGGATGCTCTGTCCTTCGTTGATGGTGCCTTTGGCGACGAATGCGCGGTCTACGAGGTCGATGTATTCGAGGCCGGAAACGGACTTGACGCCGTTGAGGTTGGCGCGCTGTATGGAGTAGTAGCCGTCGTAGCTGACGTTGACCTTGCCTTTGCTGCCGCGGCGGGTGGTGACGAGGATGACGCCGTTGGCGGCACGTGAGCCGTAGATGGCGCAGGAGGCGGCGTCCTTGAGGATGTCGATTGACTCGATGTCGGCTGGGTTGAGGGAGTTGAGGTCGGCTCCGGCGATGCCGTCGATGACGTACAGTGGGCTGGAGTTGCCTGTGGTGCCGATGCCGCGGATGTTGACCTTGAAGCCGGCGTCTGGCTGTCCGTTGTTCTGTACGATGTTGACGCCTGGGACGCTGCTGTAGAGCGCGCCGAGCGCGCTGGTGGTGTTCTGGCGCTGGATGTCCTCGCCCTTGATGTTGAGTGTGGCGCCCGTGAGGAGGCGTTTCTTCTGTACGCCGTAGCCTACGACCACCACTTCGTTGAGCGAGCTGGTGTTCTCGCTGAGGGTGATGTTCATCTTGCCACCCTGTCCGGCCTTGCGGCTGACGGGCGTGCAGCCGACGTAGGAGAAGTTGAGTGTGGCGCCTGCGGGGACCTGTATCTCGTAGTTGCCGTCGACGTCGGTTGTGGTGCCTCCCTGGATGGAGGGGCTGGTGACGGAGACGCCTGCGAGGGGCTCGCCGGTGTTGTCGCAGACGTTGCCCCGCACCCTGACGGTGGCGGCGGCAGCGTTGCGTGCCTGGGGAGCCTTGTTGAGGACGATCTGCTTCTTGTCGATGACGAAGCTGATGCCGCGGGAGGCGAAGAGCTTGCCGAGGGTTGAGTCGAGGGACTCGTCGCTGACACGGATGGTGACGGGCGACGAGACGTCGATGACATCGCGGTTGTAGAAGAATCGGTAGCCCGTCTGGGCTTCGATTTTCTGGAGCACGCTTTCGAGTGGCGCGTTTGTGGCGTCGAGCGTGACGTTGCTGGCTGCGTCATCGGCCCATGCGGGAATGCATGAGAAGAGTGCTGCAAGGGTGAGCACGGCCGTGACAGCATGCCTCCGCATGGCGGAGAGCATAGTCCGTAGGTTGGTTTGTTCCATAAGTAATTGAAGAAGGTTTTTCAATGGTATTTCAGGTAATACGTAGAGATGACGTGCGAGGGGGCGTTTTACCACATATGTTTTTTAAGATTTTTTTAAATAAAATGCCCGGCAAAGTGAAAAATTATTTAAGACGTGCCGAAACAGAGGTTTCCACATGCAAATTTAGTTAAATTATGTTTATGAAGAGATTTTCATCAAAAAGCTTGCGGCCGTGTGTTCAAATGGTTATCTTTACGGACTCTATGGAAGAAACTCCCGCCACCGACTCGCTTCTGCTGGCTGCCCTGCGTCAGGACAGTCATGAGGCCTACTTCACGATATTCCGGCGTTACTACGCGGGCCTGGTGGTGTTCTGCGGCCAGTTCATACCGGATCGTTACACGTGCGAGGACATAGTGCAGGACGTGATGACGAAACTGTGGGCCGAGCGCAGGGAGCTGGTGATACGGCGCTCGCTGAAGTCGTTTCTGACGGCTCTGGTGCAGAACCGCGCGCTGGACGAGCTGCGCCACAACCGGGTGAAGTCGGACTACGCAACGGGGGTGCACCTTCAGATCCTGTCGCTCTCGCCGGAGGAGCATATGTTCTACTCCGACCTTGACAGTGCGCTGCGGGAGGCGATGGCGATGCTGAGCGAGCCTGTGCGCGCGACGCTGAGCCTGCGCCTGAACCACAACCTGAGCTATCCGCAGATAGCCAGGCGGCTGGGCGTGTCGCAGCGCACGGTGGAGACCCGCATGAGCAAAGCACTGAAAATCATACGCGAGAGCCTGCGCCACTACCGCCTGCCCGTGCTGGCCGGCGCCGCCGTTCTCCTTAATAATACCGTCAACAATACTGCATTATGGATATAAACGACATCCCGGATATCGACATAATCATAGCGCGCTATCTTGCCGGCGAGGCTACTGAGGAGGAGGCTGCCGACTTGCTGGAGTGGATAGAGAGCTCGGAGGCCAACCGCCGCAGTTTTTTCGCACAGCGGGATATATGGCATGCGCTGAACCCGCCGTTCGCGGCGGACGAGATAGACGTGTCGGCGGCCGAACGTCGCAACATGGCGGCCGTGTTCGGCGCACAAACGCAGCCGGTGCGCAGCGCGGCCGCGCGGGTGCTGAGGGCGTGGAGCCGCGTGGCGGCAGTGCTGGTGCTGCCGCTGCTGGCGGCATTGGTGTATGTGCTGCTGCGCACGGACGACCGGGAGGCGGCAGGGCAGATGCTGACGATCTCGACCGCCTACGGCTACACGATGGAGACGGTGCTGCCGGACAGCAGCCGCGTGTGGCTCAACGCCAACAGCTCGCTGACGTATCCGGCGTCGTTCGAGGGCCGGCGCCGCGAGGTGTGCCTGCGGGGCGAGGCCTACTTCCAGGTGCAGTCGGATCGGGAGCATCCCTTCAGCGTGCATGCGCGCGACATCACGGTCACGGCCACGGGCACGCAGTTCAACGTCAATTCCTATCCGCGCAGCTGCTCGACGGGCATCACGCTGGTGGACGGACGCGTGGAGGTGACGTCGCCGGGCGACACGGTGGTGATGCATCCGGGCGAGCACCTGGCGCTGAGCCACGGCGACGCGACGGTGACGCACAACGCCAACATACGCAAGTTCTGCTCGTGGCGCGACGGCATACTGCTCTTCGACGACGAGAATCTCTCGGACATATGTGCGCGGCTGGAACAGATATATAATGTGGAGTTCGACGTGGACAGTGCCGTGGCTTCGGACAATTATCACATCACGCTCAAGGGCGAGAGCATAGGAGAGGTGATGAACCTGCTGCGGCTGAGCGCTCCGGTGGACTGCGAGATGGAGGAAGACGGACGCGACAGATGCCCGGCCGCGCGGCAGCGCATACGCATCACCCGGCGCTGACGCGGCGCAGCGTGACGAAGCGGTAGCCGAGCCCCGAGGCGGGGTCGGACAGCGGACCGGAATCGGCCTCCATGCGCCATACGGCGGGGTCGACGTCGGGGAAAGCTGTGTCGGCGTCGGGCGTGTCGGCGTCGATGACGGTGAGGTCCAGAACGGTGGCGATGTCCATGGCGGCACGGTAGAGCTGCGCGCCGCCTATTATCATCACTTCCGGCGCATCGGCGCACATGGCGACGGCCTCGGCGAGGCCGGGGGCAGTCTCTGCGCCTTCGGGACGCCAGCCTGGGCGGCCGGTAACCACGATGTTGCGCCTGCCCGGGAGGGCCGAGGGCAACGACTCGAAGGTGCGGCGCCCCATCACTACGGGTTTGCCCATCGTGAGGGCACGGAAGCGGCGCATGTCGTCGCGGATGCGGAATATGAGGCTGCCGCCGCGGCCTATGGCGCCGTCGCGGCCCACGGCGGCTATGATGGTGATTTGCTGTGTCATACGCTTACCTTGCCGGCGATGTGGGGATGCGGGTCGTAGCCCTCGAGGCTTATGTCGCCGTAGTCGAAGGCGAAGATGTCGCGGACGTCGGGGTTGAGGAGCAGGCGGGGCAGCGGACGCGGCTCGCGCGTAAGCTGCAGGCGCACCTGGTCGATGTGGTTGTGGTAGATGTGGGCGTCGCCGAGGGTGTGGACGAATTCGCCGGGCTGCAGGCCGGTGACCTGCGCCATCATGTGCAGGAGCAGGGCGTAGGAGGCGATGTTGAAGGGCACGCCCAGGAAGCAGTCGGCGCTGCGCTGGTAGAGCTGCATGCTCAGACGTCCGCGGTCGACGTAGAACTGGAAGAGGATGTGGCAGGGCGGCAGGTTCATGTGGCCGAGGTCGGCGACGTTCCAGGCGCTGACGATGTTGCGTCGGCTCTCCGGGTCGCGGCGTATGGTGTCGATGGCGGCGGCTATCTGATCGATGGCCGTGCCGTCGTAGGCAGGCCAGGAGCGCCACTGGTAGCCGTAGATGTGGCCGAGGTCGCCGGTGGCGGGGTCGGCCCATTCGTTCCAGATGCGCACGCCGTGGTCCTGGAGGTAATGGACGTTGGTGTCGCCGCGCAGAAACCAGAGGAGCTCGTAGACGATGGACTTGAGGTGTAGCTTCTTGGTGGTGAGGAGGGGGAAGCCGTCGGCGAGGTCGAAGCGCATCTGGCGTCCGAAGACGCTGCGTGTGCCTGTGCCGGTGCGGTCGCCGCGGTCGTTACCGTTCTCCAGTATGTCGCGGAGGAGGTCGAGATATTGTTTCATGGTGTCAGTCGGTTCCTTCTATTACTATTGCTTTGTAGGGTTCGGATGGGCATACGGTCTCGCACTGTCCGCAACCGGTGCATTTTGTGAGGTCGAGCTGCGGGCCGCGCCGGCCGTCGGAGAAGACGGTCATCGTCAGCGCTCCGTAGGGGCAGCGCCGTGCGCAGCGTCCGCAGGTCTCGCCGCGGCCATAGGCCAGGCAATTCTGGAGACGTATGCGGGCCTTGCCGATGACGAAGCGGCGCTTCTCGCCGACGGTCAGCGGCACGATGGCGCCGGAGGGGCACACCTGCGTGCAGCGGTTGCAGTCGGTGGCGCAGGCGGCGGCCGAGTAGTCCATCACGGGCTGGAGGGTGTGCTCGAGTCCGAACTCGCGGACGGAGGGGCGCAGCACGCCCGTGGGGCAGGCGGCCACGCAGGCGGCGCAGGCGGTGCAGCGGCGCAGGTAGGCGTTGCGCGAGGCGAATCCCGGGGGCAGCGGTGCGTTGAGGGCTTTCAGCGGACGGGGTGCCCAGGCGGGGTCGGATGCCGCGAGGCGCCCGGTGGCTGTGGCCGCGGCCACTACTATGCCCAGACGGAGGAAGCTGCGGCGGTCCATGCGTACGGGCTGCGAGGTGGCGTCGCCCGTGTAGCCGGCCGTGGCTGCGGGGCGCGTGGGCTGAAGCAGGGGCGTCGTCAGGCGATGGCGGTCGCGGCGGTAGGTGATGGCGCCGGTGGGGCAGACGTCCATGCAGTTGAAGCACACCACGCAGCGCGAGGTGTCGACAGTCATGTCGGCGGGGTCGATGCAGGATGCCTTGCAGACGTCGGCGCAGCGCGAGCAGCGTACGCACAGGTCGGTGTTGACGTCGGCATGGTACAGCGAATAACGGCTGACGATGCCCAGCGTCGAGCCTATGGGGCACCACGTCGTGCAAATGTGGCGTCCGCGTCGCCAGGCTACGGCGGCCACGACGCCGAGTGTGGCGAGGGCCACCACGGCCGAGGCTATGCCGATGCCGGCGGCGCGTCCGGCGGGCGATACCACCGCACAGCGGGCGGCGGCCACGATGCGCGCGTAGGCGCTGTAGGGGTCGAGCAGGGAGGGCAGGATGGTGAATCCCAGGGCTACGCATATGCCGGTGACGGCCAGCACCGAGTAGCGGCCGCGCAGGGAGGGCGCCTCGTAGCGATAGCGCGTCGCGCGTCCGCGGCGCCGGCGCTCCAGGGCCATGCGCAGGCGGGCGGCGACGTCCATCAACGTGCCCATGGGGCATGCCGTGGAGCAGTAGATACGCCCCAGCAGCAGGGTCGCCACGCTCCAGAGGCCGAGCCAAACGGCGCTGCCGGCCATAATGGCCGGAAACAGCTGCATGCGGGTGGCGACGCAGCGGGCGCCAAGGGCCACGGCGGCCGTGACAGCCAGGGCTATCGCCGCCCCGACGCACTGCCGCGCCACGCGTATCCGATGGTATTGCTTAGTCATGACTGCACAAAGATACGGATAAAATGCGAAAATCGGGTAACATTCCCGTCAATGATGTTGTTTTATATTAAAATAGTGATAAATAGAAAAATATTCGTGATAATTATTTGCTGCATAGCGAGAAATGTATTAGTTTTGCAGTCAGAATATCGAACTCTAAAACCGGGAATCATGAAATTATCGAAGAAAACCGTCCTGTCGATGACGTCCATGTCTCAGAATGGAGGTCGAAACAAAGCCGCTGTTGCCTCAGCCTCTGCAATCAGGCTGAAGGCAGTGAGCGACGCAGAGCGCGAGAGGCTGCGAATTCCGTCGTATCAGTATATACTTCCGTGATATATCGTGCGGAATACTATGAGCCGAAGTTCATAATGCGGAGCCGGGACAGCAGTTCGCTTCGCATTATTGATATATGGACGTTTCGGTCGCTCAAAAGTAATAAAAGGTATATCATTGAAGTCGAGGGATTTGAGAATGAATTCTGGGGCTTGAAGTTCTATTGGAAAGGAGTGGAAAAGAGCAAGAATCGCTACTCCTTGCTAACGAATGACTATGAGCCGCGTACGATAGTGCGCTCATGCGTTGAGGTCATGCTGGAATATTATCGTAAGAACCGTTTGGCGTCTTTCGGATTTGTAGCTGCACCTGATCTTGAAGGGGACGTGAAAGGGAGAAAGGTGCAAGAGGGAAGTCGGAGATTCAGATTTTATCAGCGCATGATGATTAACTTATTTGGTCCGGAGACGTTTTGCCAGATTGCTGATACCACGAGTACCATATATCTCCTTGTTAATAAGGCGCAATTATCGACGGGCGCAGTTACAATAAGGGATATTGAGCGCAGAATAAACCAAACATACATGGGGGAATATGTTATTAATGATTGATTGTACGGGAATTAGTAACAAATGGCTTTTCCCTCGATGCGTGGCGATTATTTCGGAGGAGACATAAAGTTAGCCGCATTTTCCAAAATAATACGTAACTTTGTGCCACTTCCGTTCGTTGTATCTTTATAGATCATAAAAGACAAAGTATTATGGAATCTACAAGACAAGCCAAGATAGCCCGCCTGCTGCAGAAGGAACTCAGCGAGATTTTCCGCCAGCAGACGGCGAAGACACACGGCACACTGGTGACTGTCACCGCAGTGCGCGTGTCGCCCGACCTCTCCATTGCCCGTGCCTATCTCTCCGTGTTCCCCAGCGACAAGGCGCAGGCGATGCTCGACAGCATAAACGCTTCGGCCAAGACGATACGCTACGAGCTGGCTCAGCGCGTGCGCTTCCAGTTGCGCAAGACTCCCGAACTGGCGTTCCATCTCGACGACTCGCTCGACTATATCGAGAATATCGACCATCTGCTCGAGAAATAGTCGCCGCCGGCGCGCTGCCAACCTTTCATTAGACAATGCTTGCACTGAACATAGCCCGACGCTACCTGCTGTCGCGCAAGAGCCACTCTGCCGTAAACATCATCTGCGGAGTGGCTATCGGCGGCGTGTCGGTGGCTATCATGGCCATAGTGGTGGTGCTGAGCGTGTTCAACGGCTTTGCAAGCCTTGCCGAGAAGCAGATGGGCCTCTTCGACGCCGACCTGCGCGTGGAGCCTGCCGCTGGCAAGACCATCGCGGGAGCCGACAGTCTGGCCGCCCGCGTGGCCGCAATGCCGCAGGTGGCGGCAGCGGTGCCTGTCATCGACGAGCGCGCGCTGGCAGTCTCGCCGTCGGCGCAGATGCCCGTGCGCCTCAAGGGCGTGGGCGCGGCGTTTGCCGACGTCACCGATATGGATTCCATCATCGTGGACGGGGCGTATGCCGTGGACAGTGTGTACGGCTACGGTCCGGCGCACCTTTCGGTGGGCGTGGCGGGCTACATGGGGCTGAGTCCGCGCGTGGGCAACATCGTGGGCGTCTACGTGCCGCGGCGCGTGGGCCGCATCAATCCTGCCAATCCCGCCACGGCATTCCGAGGCGACTCGCTGGCCGTGCGCTCCGTGTGGCAGACGCAGCGGCCCGACTATGACGGCGACCGCATGATAGTGCCTCTCGCCACCGCCCGCCGCCTGCTCGATTATGAGAACGGCGAGGCTTCGGCCGTGGAGATACGCCTTGCCGCCTGCGCCGACCCCGACGCGGAGGCCGCACGCCTGAGTGCCGCCCTGGGCGACAGCGTGCGGGTGTTGACTCGTGCGCGCCAGAACGCCGACTCGTTCCGTATGATCGCCGTGGAGAAGTGGCTCACGTTCCTGCTTCTCGTGTGCATCCTGGCCGTGGCCTCGTTCAACATCGTGTCGACGCTGTCGCTGCTCGTCATAGAGAAGCGCGACAACATGGCTACGCTGCGCGCTCTCGGCGCATCGCGCGCGATGACGCGGCGTGTGTTCATGTGGCAAGGCGCGCTGATAGCGCTCTGCGGCGGCCTGCTCGGAAGCGTGCTCGGCGTGGCGCTCAGCCTCGGGCAGCAGCACTTCGGGTGGGTGCGCCTCAATGCCGAGGCCGACGCGCTCACCATTCAGGTGTATCCCGTGGAGGTGCATGCCGCCGACCTGCTCGTCGTGGCGGCCGTCGTGGCTGTCGGCGCCGTGGCTTCGGCCCTTGTAACCCTTCTTTTTACCAAAGACCTGGAGAAATAATGCAGACAATACTTTTCCACGACACCATATTCGGCCCCATCCATTCCCGCCGGCTGGGCATCTCGCTTGGCATAAATCTCTCGCCGCGCGACGGCAAGATATGCAGCTTCGACTGCCTGTACTGTGAGGCCGGCTACAACGCGCAGGGACCGGGCACCACAGGCCTTCCCCCGCGCGAAGAGGTGGCCCGGCTGCTGGAGTCGCGGCTGAGTGAGCTGGCGGCGGAGGGTGTGCGCCCCGACGTGCTCACGTTCAGTGGCAACGGCGAGCCCACGCTGCATCCGGAATTTGCCGGCATCGTAGACGACACGCTGCGTCTGCGCGACCGCTACTGCCCCGGTGCCAAGGTGAGCGTGCTTGCCAACAGCACGCAGCTGCACCGTCCCGATGTGGTGGAGGCGCTGCGCCGCGCCGACAACGCCATCCTCAAGCTCGACAGCGCCGTGGAGGAGACCATGCGGGCGCTCGACCGCCCGGCGTCGCCTGCCTTCACCGTGGCGTTGGTGGTGGAGCAGCTTGCCGCCTTCGGCCCATCGGCCATAGTGCAGACCATGCTGACACGCGGCACGCATGACGGCATAACAGTGGACAACACCACTCCGGCCGAGCTGGACGCGCTCATCGAGGCATACCGCCGCATACGTCCGCGCGAGATAATGCTCTATACCATAGACCGCCGCACACCCGAGCAGTCGCTCGAACACATCCCGCGCGCCGAAATGGCGGCCGCCGCCGAGCGCATCACCGCCGCCACGGGCATCCCCGTGCAGGTCAGCGCCTAACTTATTGGCACGATTTTTGTTATAGTATCATACACCAACACTTATATAGATATGTTAACCGACTTCGACCGTCTCAGCTATGCCCTCGGCATGAGCATGGGACATAATTTCAAAGCATCCGGCATAGAAAAGATCAACAGCGCCGACTTTGCGGCCGGCGTGGCCGCCGTCTACGAGGGCGCCCAGCCCCGCATCTCCTACGACGAGGCCAAGGACATCATACGCGAATACTTTACGGCACTTGAGGCCAAGCAGCAGGAAGCCGCGCAGAAGATGGCTTCGGTCAATGCCGAGGCCGGCAAGGCCTTCCTGGCCGAGAACGGCAAGCGCCCCGAAGTGAAGACCACAGCCACAGGCCTGCAATATGAGGTGCTGACGCAGGGCGACGGCCCCGTGCCCACCGCCGGCGACCGCGTGGTGGTACACTACACGGGACGCCTCATCGACGGCACTGTATTCGACAGCAGCGAGGAGCGCGGCGAGCCTGCCACATTCGGCGTCACTCAGGTCATCCCGGGCTGGGTGGAGGCTCTGCAGCTCATGAACGCCGGCAGCACCTGGCGCCTGTTCATCCCCTCCGAACTTGCCTACGGTCCCCAGGGTGCCGGCGGCGCCATAGGCCCCAACCAGACGCTCATCTTTGACGTCACACTGCTCAAGGTAGAAGGCAAATGAAGCGCCTGCTCGCGGCTCTGACCGTGGCCGTTGCCGCCGTTGTTCCCGGCGCCGCACAGACGCCGGCTCCCGCTGCCGGCGCCACCGACAGCCTCTCCGTCGCGCTCGGCACCGTGCTGGGCACGTCCATAGCCGAGATTGTCGACGCCTTCGAGGGCGGAGGTATCGCCGTGGACCGCGGAGTGGTGGCCGAGAGTGCAGTACGTGTGGCTACGGGGCGTCCCGGCGCAATGGACGTTGACCGCGCCCGCGCGCTCGTCAACGACATGCTGGCTCTGCTCAAGCCCATAGCCGGGGTAGACAGCTTCGACACCGCCTCGCAGGCGGCATTCCTCGACGAGGCCGCCGCCCGCGAGGGCGCCGTGCGCACGCCTTCGGGCGTGGTGCTTGAGGTCATCACCGAGGGCGAGGGCGCCATGCCGGGCGAGAACGACAGCGTCAGCCTCTTCTATGTGGGGCGCCTCTCTGACGGCACAATCTTCGACGCCACGGACGATCCCGTCGTCTTCCCTCTGCCCGATCTTGTGCCGGGCCTGCGCGAGGGGCTTATGCTCATGCGTCCGGGCGGCAAGTACCGCCTCACCATTCCCCCGGAGCTGGCCTACGGCGAGGGCGGCATCCCCGGTGCAATTCCGGGACGTGCCGCGCTTCAGTTCGTGGTGGAGCTTCTGGGAGTACAAAAAGAGAAATAACATTTCACAACCAACATAACGCATAAAAATGAAGAAATTAATGTTTGGAGCAGCCGTGCTGGCTGCTGTCGCAGCAGTATCCTGCTCGCAGAACAAAGGCGCTGACGCTGCCGCAGAGGAGACATTCCATGTGTCGGCCGCCACTTCCGACTCCGTAAACGCCGCTTTCGGCAACTTCGTGGGCTCGAGCATACTCGGCGAGTATGAGCGCCTCGACTCGGCCATGCGCGCCAAGCAGCCCAAGGCCGACATCATCAAGGGTATACAGTATGCCCTCGGCGCTCCCGACCAGGAAGGCGTGGCTATAGGCATGCAGATCGGCATGCAGATGCTCGGCAACCTCAACCGCATGAAGGAAATCGGCGTCGAGCCCGACCGCACCGCCGTCATGAACGCTTTCAAGAAGGCATTCCTGGCCGACAGTACCGACATCGAGTCGTTCCGCGAGGCACAGAGCGCATATCAGATGCTCATGGGCCGCATTCAGGAGCAGAGCAAGAAATTTGAGGACGAGAAGAAGGCCAACGCTCCCGAGGCACTTGCCAACAAGGCTGCCGGCGAGAAGGCTCTCGCTGCCGCCAAGGCCGGCGACCCTGCCGTGAAAGTTTCGGAGTCGGGTCTCGGCTACAAGATCGAGAACCCCGGCGACACTGCTAAGATCACTCGCCGCGACGTGGCCCAGATCAAGTACACCGGCCGCCTAGTCGACGGCACCGTATTCGACAGCAGCGACGACGCCCGCCTCTCGCCCGCCGGTGTAGTGCCCGGCTTCGCCGAAGGTCTTCAGATGCTCGGCAAGGGCGGTAAGGCTACATTCTACATTCCCGGCGACCTCGCTTACGGCGTGGACGGCGCACCCCGCGCAGGCATCGGCCCCAACGCCATGCTTATCTTCGACGTCGAGGTGCTGGATGTGAATCCCACCGTGAAATAAGAGACGCTTCTACTGATAAAAAGGCAGTTCCGCCAGTGACGGAACTGCCTTTTTTGCTTTTTTCACATTTTAAGGAAATTTTTTTTCATTACCTTTGCCACATCATAACCTAATTTCCACGCCAATGAAAATATTCCGACACCTGTTGCTGGCTGTTGCCATCCTGACAGCCGGAGCTGTTCAGGCTCAGTGCCATACGGACGCTCCCGCAAAATCTCCAAAGTACATTTTCTATTATATCGGCGACGGCATGGGCATGGGCCCTGTTATGGCCGCGCAGACCTACAACCGTGTGGTTCTCGGCAACGAGCAGCCCCTGCTGATGCTCCGCTTCCCTGTCGTGTCGTGGTGCCAGACATGGTCGGCATCGTCCACCACCACCGACTCTGCGGCCGCCGGCACTGCCCTCTCCACCGGCACCAAGACCCGCAACGGCATGCTCGGCATGGGTCCCGACACCACGGCTGTCTATTCCGTAGCCACGGTGCTGCACAATGCAGGCTGGGGCGTCGGCCTGACGTCGAGCGTATCGGTCGACGACGCCACCCCGGGCGCATTCTACGCCCATGTGCCCAACCGCGGCATGAACTATGAGATAGACTGCGAGTATGCGCGCTGCGGCTACGAATTCCTGGGCGGTCCCGGCTTCCGCGGCATGCGGGGCGACAAGAAAGACGAGATACGCTCGCTCCTGGAGCAGAACGGCGTGCAGATAGTGCGCGGCCCCGAAGGCGCAGCCGCCATCAGCAGCCGCAGGGCTATCCTTTTTGACGCCAATGAGGACAATGTATGGGACATCGGCTACACCGTTGACTCCATCGACAATGCTCTCACACTGCCGCTGCTGGCGCAGACCTGCCTTGACCACCTGGAGAAAAATTCACCCGAGAATTTCTTCATGATGGTGGAGGGCGGCAATATAGACCACGCGCTGCATGCCAACGACGGCGGTGCCGCCATCAAGGAGATTATCAACTTCAACCAGGCGCTCCAGGTGGCCTACGACTTCTATCTCAAGCACCCTGACGAAACCCTCATCGTAGTCACCGCCGATCACGACACCGGCGGCATGGCTCTCGGCAACCGTACCATCGGCTACAAGTCGGAGCTTCAGCTTTTCAACCATCAGCGCAAGAGCAAGGAAGCCTTCAGCCGCCGTTGCCAGGCCATGCTCCGCGACCGCCGCGTGTATACCTGGGACGACATGCGTCAGATACTTGAGGAGGACTTCGGCCTGTTCTCCCATATTCACGTCACCCCCGAGCAGGAACAGATGCTTAAGGATAAGTTCACCGCAACCTTCGAGCTGCGCAACAGCGAGGACCAGAAGACGCTCTACGCCAACTTCGACGCCTTCTCCGTAGCCGTATTCGGCCTGGTGAACGAAGCTGCCGGCATCGGCTTCACCACCACGAGCCACACCGGCAATCCCGTACCTCTCTGCGCCATCGGCGTAGGCGCCTGCAACTTCAAGGGCCTCAACAACAATAACGAGATAGCACCCACCATGCTCCGCCTTGCAGGCAAGTAAGTAATCTCGCAGACATAAAAATCAGGCCGGCAGCGTTCGTACTGTCGGCCTGATTTTATATGTCTGATAATGAGCTTTTGTTTTTAGTCTGTGTGTTGTGTATGTTACCGATTATTCCCAAGGGAATTTTTCCACTTTAATGAAATTCATTTCATCCCACTCCTCATACTCTTCATCGTAGGTGCGATAGGAGAGTGTGTGCTCAGTGAGGTTTGTGATTTCGATTTCCCCAACACCTTCTTCTGATTTGACGGTGAGCTTCTTGCCTTTCAGTTTCCATGTGAACGATTCGGTGTCGGAGTAGCCATAACCGTCGCCTAAAATGCATGTGCCGTCAGATTTGAACTGAAGCCAGATAGAGTCCTCGTCAAAGTCTTCATACATCCATTTGCCTACGAGGTCGCTTTTGGAGGGTTCGTCATCGTTGCTGCAAGATGTCATTGCACCGCCTGCGAGAACGGCAACAAAGAGCATCATCATGAACTTGAGCAGCAGCTCTTTCTTAAGTTTCATACGTGATTGGTTTAAAGTGTTACTGTTTGTTAATATATATTTAAATCGGTTGCAAAGATACTAAATATCATGCAAACTACCCCCCCTAAAGTTAAATAATGTTAATTGGGATGCTTTGGGTGTTTGAATAAAAATATGTAACTAATCGACGAGTCGTTTTAATAGCTAACAGGATACAATCTACGGAAGCCTGCGGAGCGCGGCGGGCAGTTTTCAGCCCATGCGTAAGGAGGCGAAGCCGACGAGCCATGGGTCAGCACACCACCCTCCTCACGCGCCGAGCTCCGGCAGGAAGCGACAGCGCGTGCTTATGGACCTTGGTCCGGGAAATCCACATTTGCCCGGGTCAGCCGTAATGATTATTTTTGCATCAAAATCTCCAATGCCATGAGCAAAATGTGATTCTCATACATCAGAGCCGCCTAACGAGATAATTGCACGCGTCATGTATTATAGCGGCGTAATTGAGCATTGGAGCCGTGGTCTGTCAATGATATTCGAGGAGTGTAAACATGCAGGACTCCAACAGCCAATGGTAACTCAATTTATCCCTATACCGCCGGGAGGCTGGTGCCCTCGAGGGTGCGGTAAAGGTTGAGGGCGTAGACGTCGGTCATGGCGGAGATGTGGTCGAGCACGGCCTGGATTTTGCCGAAGAGGGTAGGGGCCTGCACGTCGTACTGCTGCGGAAATTTGGCAAGCAACAGACGGGAGTAGTTGAGCTCGGGATGCGTCACGGCGCGGATGAGCTTCTCCATCAGGTAGGAGATGATGCGGTTACCGGCCAGCTCCACGTCCACGACGGAGCCGGCGCAGTAGATGCGGCGGCTGGAGAGGCGGGTGCAGCGCTTGTAGCCCTCGCGCTCCAGCGGGCGTATGTCGCCGAGAAGCGGCGTCCGGAAGTCGCCGCGCAGGATGTCGTCCTCTCGGCGCAGGAAGGCTTCTGCGCACTGTTCCACAAGGGCGCCGATGACGCATGAGCGCAGATAGGCTATCTTCTCGTTGGGGTCGTCGACGGTGTTCATGATTCCGGTCATGTGGGCCTGCCTCCCGCTGTCGAAGAATGACATGAAGGCGTCGATAACCTCGTCGGTGCCGAGAATTTTGAGCTTGTGGGCGTCCTCTATGTCCATCACTTCGTAGCAGATGTCGTCGGCGGCCTCGACGAGGAATACCAGCGGATGGCGGGCGTAGTGTATGGTGCCGTCGGGCGTCGGGTGTCGTTTCATGCCGAGGGTCTCGGCCACGCGCACGAAGTCGTCGCGCTCGCTGGTGAAGAATCCGAATTTGCCGCGGGTCGCAAGCGACGACTCGAAGGGATACTTGACGATGGCCGCCAGCGTGGAGTAGGTCATGGCGAAGCCGCCGGCGCGGCGTCCCTTGAACTGGTGGGTGAGCACGCGGAAGGCGTTGGCGTTGCCCTCGAAGGTCGTGAGGTCGCACCACTCGGCGTCGCTCAGGCGTTCGCGCAGATGGACGCCCTCGCCTTCGCTGAAGAAGGTGGCGATGGCGCGCTCGCCGCTGTGGCCGAAAGGTGGATTGCCGAGGTCGTGGGCCAGACATGCGGCGGCCGTGATGTCGCCCAGGGCGCCGAGCTTATGCACCCATGCCTCCCCGGCATAGCGCTCGCGCAGGGCGTCGGCCACGCGGTCGGCCAGGCTTTTGCCCACGCATGCCACCTCCATCGAGTGGGTGAGGCGGTTGTGTACGAAGATACTGCCCGGCAGGGGGAACACCTGCGTCTTGTTCTGCAGGCGGCGGAAGGGCGAGGAGAACACGAGGCGGTCGTAGTCGCGCCGGAAGTCGCTGCGCAGGGCGCTTTTCTTCGGGTCGTGGTAGTGCTCCAGCCCGAAGCGCTTGTCGCATATCAGGGAGTCCCAGTTCATCATAGCATCCATATTGCGATTGAGGTGAGAAGGCTCATGGCCGCGAGCACCCACGCCAGCGCGATGCGCTCGCGGGCACATGCGAGCGCCGCATAGGCATAGAAGGCGATGACTGCGGGATAGGCCCACAGCATCCACGACGGCTCCGCGGCGCGGCCTATGAGCGTGGGCCATGCGGCCAGCGGCAGCAGCGTGACGACGACGGCAGCCTTGAGCCAGGGATTGGAGATGCCGCGCCTCATTTCTTGTCTTTTTTGTTTTTTGTCTCGCGGTAGGCCTCCACCGTGGCCTGAAGCCCGCGTTCCAGGCTCCAGTGCGGCGTGAAGCCGAAGTCGCGCTGCGCGTCGGATATGTCGCAGTTCCAGTTGCGCTGACGCATGATGCGGTACTTGTCGCGGTTCAGCGTCGAGGCTTTGCCCTGAAGTGCGGCTACCTTCTCGGCCACGACTGACGCTACGTAGGCCGCCCACAGCGGCAGGCGTACGGGGATGACGAAGCGGCGCCCCAGCAGGCGTGCCGTCAGGCGGCGGAAGTCGGCCTGCGAGTACGCCCGGTCCTCGCTGAGGATATACTTGCGGTGGAGCGTCGCCGGCGTGTTGAGAGCCAGGAACATGGCGTCCACGAGGTCAGCCACGTAGATGAATGTCAGCATCTGTCGGCGGTAGCCCACGCCGAAATCCCATCCGGCGTCGATGCTCTTTATCATCATGAGGTAATCCTTTTCGTGCGGACCGTAGACGCCCGTCGGGCGGAAGATGGTCCAGCGCAGGTCGGGCTGCAGCTCGAGGCACGTCTCGGCCTTGATTTTGGAGAGGCCGTAGCGTGTGTTGGGATTCGGGACGGTGGCCGACGTCAGCGGCGCGTAGGTCTTCTCGTCGCCGGGGCCGAGGGCGCTGAGCGAGCTCATGTAGAGGAAGCGCTCCGGCAGCATGCCCACTTCGTGGAGCACCTCCGTGAAATCGCGCACATACTCATAGTTGATGCGGTTGAAGTCGCGGAAGTTGGCGCACTTGGTGGCTCCCAGATTCCAGATTATGAAGTCCCATCCCTGCGGCGACGGCGCCTCGCGGCGCAGCGTCGCGGCTATGGCGTCCGGATCGTCGTAGTCGAAGTCGACGATATGCAGCCCCTCCTGGCCGAGCCACCGGCGCGATGTGCTCGGGCGCACTCCGGCCCATGTCTCGTAGCCCCGGCGCAGGGCTTCCGAGGCGATGAAACCGCCGATGAAGCCACCGGCTCCCACTATAAGCAGCGTCTTTTTCATATTGATGTCTGTCGAATGTATGGTCCGCGGCTGAACTTTGTCGGCCAGCGGGCCTACAAATATACGAAAACTTTGCATATGGACGGAAAAATTCGTATCTTTGCGCCGCAAAGCCCGGATGGCGGAATCGGTAGACGCGTCGGTCTCAAACACCGATGGAGCAATCCGTACCGGTTCGATCCCGGTTCCGGGCACCGCAGGCCCTCTGTAACTCATATAGTTGCAGAGGGTTTGTTTTTATAATACGATTTGGAGTATTTATTGTCTCCGCCGCACGCCACAGAACGGAAAACGCAGTTTTTTGAGGGGTAAAATTATAGGAAAACGCAGTAAAATGACCCTCAAAATTCATGGAAAACGCAGTTTTTTCAATATATACAGTCAGCGCCGAGTCTATTTATACATTTGTATATCTGAAATATAATTGCTAAATTTGCTTTATGAAAAAGCCCCTTACAATAGAGTCATTAATAGCTGAGGCAGGACACTTCTGTAACATTAATTCCGGTCAGCCTAAAGCTGAACTATTTGGTGTTACAGACGGGAAGGCTATCGGTACGTTTGTTGAACATCAGTTTCAGAACTATCTCAAGGAGAGATATGACTTGACGATAGGAAATTCTGCCGGAGGTTTGGATTTGCCGTCGCTGAATACCGATATCAAGGTCACATCCGTCAGACAACCTCAATCAAGTTGTCCATTCGAGGACAGCAAGCAGAAAATCTATGGGTTGGGGTATAATCTCCTCATTTTCGTCTATAAGAAGTATGATGATGCTGAAAGACATGTAGGATTGCTTGACTTTGTATCGTGTAGCTTTGTTGAAAAAAGTCGTACGGCTGATTTTCAGACCACTACAGGTATCCGGCATATATTGTCCAATCAAGGCAATCAGGATGATATTTTTGCATTCCTGGTGGAGCATAATATTCCCGGTGATGAAGTGACGTTATATAAGATGGCGGGAGACATTCTGAATAATCCGCCCGAAATTGGCTACCTTACAATATCAAATGCGCTTCAGTGGAGACTCCAGTACGGACGTGTTGTCTCATTGTCGGATAAAGTGGATGGTATAGAGCAGATAATCAGACTATCAAAGTGAACAATTTGATTAATCAAATTCGCAGTATATCTTATACTGAGGCAAATTCCATTATCAGACGCATAAGTGGAATTGTGGATTTTTTTTCCACAGAAGATGATAAACTCGAATTTGTTTCCGTTCATGAAGCAGATTCTGATGCTGTTTGTGAGGATCGTGTGTCGTATGGCGACTGGCAGACACCGGCACATCTGTCCGACAAAGTATGCGAAAAACATATCGCAAAATTCGGAGCGCCGGATATTGTAGTCGAGCCGACATGCGGTCTTGGAGCATTTCTGTTTTCTGCCTTGAAATATTTCCCTGATGTATATGAGATACATGCATTGGAGATTAACCGCCAATACACCGCTGAATTAAAGTACAGGTTGCTTCTGCACCGTTTGCATGAGCCCGTGGGAAAGCACCCGGATATTTATATCTATAATGCTGATTTCTTTGAGTTTGATTTTCTGCCAATCGTAAAAAAGAGTGAAAAGAACAATTGGAATCTTGCCATCATAGGCAATCCGCCATGGGTGACAAACAGTCGGCAGGGAAAGAATAACTCACGCAATCTTCCGTCAAAGAAAAATATTTACGGACTTAAAGGTATAGATGCTATTACGGGTAAAAGCAATTTTGATATAAGCGAATACATTACGTTGCATTTGCTGAACTTATCACAGACGGGCAAAGGCGGAATTTCCTTCCTTCTCAAAAATTCTGTCATTCGCAACATTATGGAAAAGCAATTTGCTTCTCCTGTTCGCATAGGGAATATCGAGCAGAGCATGATTGATTCCTCTTCTGAATTCAATGTTGCGGTGGATGCATCATGCTTTTCGGCACAGATTGGCTGTGCGCCGTCTATGACGTGCTGCTTAAAGGATTTCTATGCCGACACATACATCAGAAAGTACGGATGGGTTGATGGCTCTTTCGTTTCCGACATAGAACTATATCGGGATTATGCAGAATACGACAGCCATTCCGAGTATGTATGGCGCTCCGGCATTAAGCATGATTGTGCTTCAGTTCTGGAACTTACATTATCTGATGGCGTGTACGTTAACGGCTACGGCGAAGCTGTCCGCATTGAGGACGATTTAATATATCCGTTGCTCAAAAGCTCGGATATAAACGGTTACCAAGGCGATAAGGTCAGGAAATTCCTGATAGTGCCTCAGCATAGGGTGGGAGAGGATACATCGGAACTGAAACATACGCATCCTTTAGCCTATTCGTATTTATCAGGATATGAAGCTGTTTTTTCCGGTAGAAAAAGCAGTATATACAAAGGGAAAGACCGATTCAGCATTTTTGGCGTTGGGGACTATTCTTTCAAGCCGTATAAGGTATTGATTTCGGCCTTGTATAAGACTATAAAGTTCATATTGGTTTCACCATATGAGGGGAAGCCCGTAATGGTGGATGACACGTGTTATCAATTGGGTTTTGACAACGAGGAAGAGGCACGAAGTTTGCTGAATGCAATTTCAAGCCATCCGATACAGTCATTATTGAAATCCCTGGTGTTCCCTGATTCAAAAAGGGTCATTACAAAAACCATCCTGATGAGGCTGAACTTGTCGCTTTTGTGCAAGGGTAAAAATCCGGTGGAGTCCCGTCAGCTGTCTCTATTTGATTAAGAGTTGGTGTTAATTCCCGTTCTTTAACAGTCTCTAAGCCCCTCTCCCCGGCCCGCGGAATGAACTTTCCGCGGGCCGGGATGTTCTTTTATCAGAACCAAAATCGAAAACAATCAACTCATCTTATAAAACTAAGGAATATGACAACTGCTCCTCTTCAGGGTATCAAAGTCGTGGACTTTACGGAAGTGCAATCCGGCCCTTCTTGCACACAGCTTCTTGCTTGGCTCGGTGCCGAGGTGATCAAAATAGAGCGTCCCGGTGTCGGCGACGCCACTCGTAAGGAACTTCAGTTCGACCCCAACGATCCCAGCTACTACTTCCTTCAGCTGAACAGCGACAAGAAATCACTCGCTCTCGATGCCAAGACGCCCGACGGCAAGGCCATCCTCACCAAGCTCATTCAGGGCTGCGACATCTTCGTGGAGAATCTGCATCCCGGCGCCATGGACAAGCTCGGCTTCTCCTGGGAAGCCGTGCATGCACTCAACCCCAAGTGTATCTATGGCACCATCAAGGGATTCCCTGTATCGTCCAAGTACGCCAACCTCAAGGCCTACGAGCCTGTGGCACAGGTGACGGCCGGTGCGGCTTCCACTACGGGCTGGTACAGCGGCGACGACAACATCCCCACGCAAAGCGGTGCCGCCCTCGGCGACTCCAACACCGGCATGCACCTCACCATCGGTCTGCTTGCAGCCTTGCAGCAGCGTGCCCGCACCGGCGAGGGCTGCTACGTCTACCAGTCGATGCACAACGCATGTCTTAACCTCTGCCGTATCAAGACCCGCGACCAGCTCACGCTCGACCGCATAGGCTACCTGACGCAGTTCCCGCAGTACCCCGACGGCAAGTTCGGCGACTGCGTGCCCCGTTCCGGCAACACCGAGGGCAGCGGCGTGCTGGGATGGACCTACAAGTGTAAGGCCGCCGGCGGCCTTGACAGCGAAGTCGACGCCAACAACTACGTATATGTGATTCTGCAGCGCGGCGCCAAGGACTTCGAGCTCGCCTGCCAGGCTTTCGGCTTCCAGGACTGGCTGACGAATCCCGACTTCAACACCGCCGATGCCCGCGACCGCCACAAGGCCGAGATTCTCGCCCGTATCGGGGCATGGTGCGCCGAAAAGACCAAGTTTGAGGTCACCGAGATACTCAGCAAGGCAGGTGTGCCTGTGGCTCCCGTGCTCTCCACCAAGGAAATCATGACCGACGAGAGCCTCTACGACGGCAACACGCTCGTGCGCATCAACCAGGGCGGCAACATCGGCGAGTTCGTCACCGTGGGCGTGCCCTTCACCATGAGCAACTTCCAGCCCACCTACGGCCCGTGCCCCGAACTCGGCGGCAACACGGCCGAAGTGCTCACCGAACTCGGCTACACGGCCGACGATATCGCCCGCTTCAAGGCCAACGGCACCACCGCGCCTATGCCCAAACCGGCAGCAGAACCCGCAAAATAAGGCTTTCATACGTCTCCGGCGGAGAATTCGTCCTGCATGGGCGGGTTCTCTGCCACGCAGGCGTAGCACCGGCCATTCTCCTCTCTCTCAACACACTGAAAATAAAAAAACAATGACTACAAATACAACGCCGGCACCCGCCGGCAAACCGCAGTTTCCCGAGCAGGTCACAGGCATGTACATACTTGCCGAATCGCTGCGCCGCCTCGGGCTCATGCATGTCTACGGCCTCGTCGGCATTCCCGTTACGGAGGCCGCCTATGCCATGCAGAAGCTGGGCATAAACTATTACGGCTTCCGCTTCGAGCAGCAGGCCGGCATGGCCGCCGCCACCCACGGCTACCTCACCAAGACTCCGGGCGTCCTGCTCACGGTCAGCTCCCTCGGCTTCATGAACGGCCTGACGGCTACGGCCAACGCCACCGTCAACTGCTACCCCATGATTCAGATTTCGGGCGCCAGCGACCCCACCATGGTCGACATGGACATGGGCACCTACGAGCAGCTCGACCAGCTCAACACAGCCCGCCCCCTCGTCAAGGCCGCCTTCCGCTGCAGCCATGCCAAGGACATCCCCGTAGCCGTCGCCCGCGCCTACCGTGCCGCCGTCAGCGGCCGTCCGGGCGGTGTCTATATCGACATGACTACTCCCGCGCTGGCCGAAATCATGAATGCCTCCGACGCCGAGAAGCTCTTCTATACCCCTGTCGATGTGTACACGCCGGTAGCACCCTCGCAGGATGCCGTCGCCCGCGCCGTGGAGATTATCGCCTCGGCCAAACACCCCGCCGTACTGCTGGGCAAAGGCGCAGCCTACGCGCAGATAGACGATAGGATCAAGACACTCATAGAGACATACAAGATACCGTATCTGTCCATGTCGATGGCCAAGGGCCTGATGCCCGACAAGGGGCCGCTGAGCGCGCTCTCATGCCGCAGCACCATCATGGAGCAGGCCGACGTCACCATCGTCATCGGCGCCCGCATCAACTGGATGCTGTCGTTCGGCCGCGGCAAGTGGAACCCGGCCATGAAATTCGTGCAGCTCGACGCAGAGCCAACCGAAATGGACCGCAACGTGCCCATAGCCGCACCCGTAGTGGGCGACCTCGGCCTGTCGCTCGACGCCATACTCGCCGGCCTGAAAGGCCGCACCATGGCCGCCGACCCCGCATGGCTCGCCTCGCTCCAGGCCGAGACCGAGGCCAAGAACACCAAGTTCGCCGGCCGCCTCGAAGCCGCAGCCACAGCCATGCCCATGAACCACTGGACGGCCCTCGGCGCTATCAAGCCCGTGCTTGAGGCCAATCCCGATGTCATCCTCGTCAACGAGGGCGCCAACACGCTCGACGACACACGCGATACCGTAGACATGGCTCTGCCGCGCCACCGCATCGACTGTGCCACATGGGCCATCATGGGTATGGGCATGGGCTCGACCATCGGCGCCGCTGTCGCCACCGGCAAGAGCGTGGTCGCCATCGAGGGCGACTCGGCCTTCGGTTTCTCCGGAATGGACTTCTCCACCATATGCCGCTACAAGCTGCCTTGCACCGTCGTGATATTCAACAACGGCGGCATCTACAACGGCATCGGCGTAGACCCCAGCGGACGCGGCGACGTGGCTCCCACCACGCTCGACATCAATGCCCGCTACGACAAGTTCGGCGACGCTTTCGGCGCGCAGACCTATTACGTCACCAATCCGGCCGATCTCGCCAAAGCCCTGACCGAAGCAATAGCCTCGCGCAGGCCCTGTCTGATCGACGTGCAGCTCGCCGCCGATTCCGGCAAGGAAAGCGGACACATAGGCTACCTCAATCCCACGCCGCTGATCGACTACACCGTATAATCCCGCATACCGTGCCGCAAGGACCGCGATATAGGCGCCCCTGCGGCACGGCTCACGTTTCACATCAACCAAAATTCAAACCACAATGACACACATCATATTATACGCCATTGTCCCTATCGTGGTCATCATGCTTCTCGGCTACGTGTCCGGGAAGAAGGGCGTCTTCTCCGGCGATGATGCCAAGAAGTTCAACAAGGTTGTGCTCGACTACGCCCTGCCTGCCGCCTTGTTCGTGTCGATAGCCCAGGCCAGCCGCGAGGATCTCTACCACGATCTGAAGCTGTCGCTCGTGTCGCTCGTCGGCATCATGGCGTGCTTTATGCTCGTCTATTTTGTGTTCCGTTACTGTTTTAAGAAGAACACCGGTGCCGACGCCGCCGTGTCGGCCCTTATCAGCGGTTCGCCCACTATCGGCTTCCTCGGCTTCGCCGTGTTGGAGCCTATCTTCGGCACTACTCCCGCCGTGGCTCTTGTCGTAGCCATCGTCGGCATCGTGGTCAATGCCGTCGGCATTCCCGTGGGTCTCTCGCTCATGAACGCATCTCTCGAGAAACAGAACCCCGCGCAGAAGCACCAGAGCGCCTGGGCGCCTGTCATTCATGCCCTGGAGCAGCCTGTGGCCTGGGCTCCTATTCTGGCAGTCGTACTCGTGCTCTGCGGCCTCAGGTGGCCGGCATGGGCAAGTCCATCGTTCGACCTGATGGCGAAAGCCAACGCCTCCATGGCCGTGTTCTCGGCCGGTATCACGCTCTCGGCCATCAAGTTCTCATTCAACTGGCAGGTTGTGCTCGGCTCTATCATGAAGATGGTGATGATGCCTCTGGTTATCCTCATTATGGGTCTCGCATGCCATATGGATCCCCTTAACCTCAAGATGCTTGTGGTGGCTGCCGCCCTGCCGCCGGCATTCTCAGGCATAATCATTGCCGACGAGTACGACACATATGTCGCCACCGGTACCTCGTCGCTGACTTTGAGTGTAATTCTTTTCATAGGCTTCTGCCCGCTGTGGATATGGCTCACTGATGTGGCTCTGAAGATGTTCTGAAGATAAGTCTTATTTCTGTTTTCCGCCCGTGCCGTGCCTCCGCAGAGAGGTGCTGCACGGGCGGATGTTGTTTAAACAACTTGCGGTTTTCGTGTGTTAACTATAAAACAGCTGATTATGAAATTCATCACATTGATAGCCGCTGCCCTGATGGCGCTTTCTGTCGCCGCGCAGAGCCATGTCGACACCTACAACGATTCGCTCATCGCCTCGCACCGCCTTGTGTGGGTCGACGGCAAGCCCGCACCCGAAGAAGTCGGAGCCTATGTCGATTCGATGCGCCGCGTCATCGGCAAATTCTACTACGACCAGTTCCACCACTTTCAGGATCCTCAGGCTCCGTATTTCCTTTTCCTTAGCAAGGATGCCGCCCTCGCCATGGGCATAGGCGGCGCCGTGCGCATGCGTGCTTACTACGACTGGGGCGGCGCCGTGCCCGCTTCGGCTTTTGCTCCGTACCTCATACCCGTCACGCCCGATCCCGCGGCACGGCGCGCTGTCAGCGCCACTCCGTCGGGCACCTGTCTGTTCTTCCGCGTGATAGGGCAGAACAAGCTCCTCGGCGAGTATCAACTCTACATCGAGGCCGACTTCACGGGCTATCAGGGACGCGACTTCAAGCTCAAGAAGTCCTACGCCATAATCAACGACTTCACCGTAGGTTACGCACCGTCCACGTTCTCCGATCCTGCCGCCTTGCCCCCGATGGTTGATGCCGCCGGACCCAACAACAAGATTTCTCCCACCACCTGCCTGGTGCGCTATATGCCCGTTGTCCGCGACCGCTATGTCTTCGCCGTGTCGGCCGAGATGCCCGCCACGGCCGCCGACCACACCTCGGGCCTCACCGCCAAGGTGCGCGACTGGCTTCCGGACTTCGCCGCCTTTGCACAGTACCAGTGGAATCGCGGCCAGCATGTGCGCCTTTCCGGCATTCTGCGCACCTTGCCTTACCGCGACGTGGGCGCCGGTCGCAACCACACCGTCGCAGGGTGGGGCGTACAGCTCAGCTCCGTGGCCCACCCGCTGCCGCCCCTCACCACATACGTCACCCTCAACTACGGCCACGGCTACGGCAGCCTCGGCGGCGACCTGCTCATGGGCAACTACGACCTCACCCCCGACCCGGGCATCCCGGGACGCATGTACGCCCCGCGCTCATGGGGATGGTGCGCCGCCGTGCAGTACAACATCCGTCCCAACCTCTTCTGCACCCTGCTGGGAAGCCAGACACGCTACTGCCCGCGCCGCCCCGTAGCGCAGGACGAATACCGCACCGGCTATGTTGCCGCCCTCAACGTCTTCTGGATGATGACGAAGCGCATGACCGTCGCCGCCGAAGCCGACTACGGCTACCGCCGCAACACCGACGGAGCCCACCGCAGCTCCAAGCGCTTCAACCTCATGTGTCAGTTCTCCTTCTGACCCACGTAGCGCAGCCGCGCGGCAAAAACACCACGCTTGACGGCCGCACGGCCGTTGCTAATAGGATGATTATTAGGTGGTATACATTGGAGCAGCCATCCGCAAGTCCTCGGAGAGGACGTGTCCGTGGTTAACCCCATGATAAGCAGCGTTTTGCGCTGCGTTCATGGGGTGAAGAACTGATAAGAAGACGGCAAGTTCGGAGAACTTGCGTCCGTGCGGCCGCAGGCCGTCCCTCTTACCTATCCCCTCTCAACTAACATTATCCTCTGTTATTTTTGATATTTGTGCGTTTTTGTTTCTTTATCGCCCTCAAAACAAAATTCTTCTGTCCCTTTTGACCTTTTGTCGTTCTGTTTCTCGCTATCCGTACTAATCTCCCGCATTAAAAAAACTAAAAATGAGATGCGAACGGTGCATTTATGAGCATAATATGTTAATTTTGCACTTTATTAGAGTAACCAGTCAATCATACATATGGCAGAGATTAAGACCATAGGCATTCTGACTTCCGGCGGCGATGCCCCGGGCATGAATGCCGCAATCCGTGCGGTCACACGTGCGGCAATTTTCAATGGGCTGAAAGTCAAAGGTATATATCGCGGCTATCGCGGTCTTATCTCCGACGAGATAGTCGATTTCCGCACACAGAATGTGTCGAACATCATCCAGCAGGGCGGTACCATCCTTAAGACTGCCCGCTGCAAGGAGTTCACCACGCCAGAGGGTCGGCGTCTGGCCTACGACGTAATCCGCCGCCACGAAATCGACGCCCTCGTGGTGATAGGCGGCGACGGCTCGCTCTCCGGCGCCCGCATCTTCGCCAACGAATTCAATTTCCCCATCATAGGCCTTCCCGGCACCATCGACAACGACCTCTACGGCACCGATACCACCATCGGCTACGACACGGCCCTCAACACCATCATGGACTGCGTGGACAAAATCCGCGACACTGCCACGAGCCATGAGCGCCTGTTCTTTATCGAGGTCATGGGCCGCGACGCAGGCTTCCTCGCCCTCAACGGCGCCATAGCTTCCGGTGCCGAGGCCGCCATCATACCGGAGATCAGCACCGAGGTCGACCAGCTCGCCGAGCTCATCAAGAACGGTTTCCGCAAGAGTAAGAACTCCTCGATAGTGCTTGTGGCCGAAAGCCCCGTCACCGGCGGCGCCATGGGCATGGCCGAGCGCGTGAAGAACGAATATCCCGGCTACGACGTGCGCGTCTCGATTCTCGGCCACCTGCAGCGCGGCGGCTCCCCCACGGCCCACGACCGCATCCTCGCATCCCGCATGGGCTCCGCTGCCATCGACGCTCTCATGGAGGACCAGCGCAACGTGATGATCGGCATTCGCAACGACGAGATTGTGTACGTGCCTTTCTCCAAAGCCATCAAGAACGACAAACCCATCAACCGCGAGCTCCTCAACACCCTCCGCAAGCTTTCTATTTGATAGTGAATAAGGTATGAGTAAGCATTACTGCTATTGGCGCAAAGGAGTCTGATAGTTCATACCTAATACTTCATACTTAATACTTCATACTTCTTTTGATGGACATCAAGCGATACAACATCGTCAACAACGCCATGGGGTGGCTGTGCTTCCTCGTGGCCGCGGTGACATATCTGCTCACGATTGAGCCTACGGCCAGCTTCTGGGACTGTCCGGAATTCATCACGCAGGGCGCGAAACTCGAGGTAGGCCATCCGCCGGGCAACCCCATCTTCATGCTCGCGGCCCGCTTCTTCGTCACCCTTTTCGGCGGCAGCATGAGCATGGCCGCCGTGGCCGTCAACAGCATGTCGGCCCTCCTGAGCGCAGCCACCATCCTGCTGCTCTTCTGGACCGTCACCCACCTGGTGCGTCGTCTCGTCGTGCGCGACGGCGCCACCGAGATTTCCCTGCGCAAGACGCTGATAATCATGGGCAGCGGCCTCTGCGGAGCGTTGGCCTACACCTGGAGCGACACCTTCTGGTTCTCCGCCGTTGAGGGTGAGGTCTACGCCTTCTCATCGTTCTGCACCGCGCTCGTGTTCTGGCTGATTCTCAAGTGGGAGAACCGCGCCGACGACCCCAACAGCGACCGCTATCTCGTGCTCATTGCCTACATCATCGGTGTCAGCATCGCCGTCCACCTGCTCAACCTCCTGTGCATCCCCGCCATCGGTCTCGTGTTCTACTACCGCAAGTGGAAGACAGTCAACGCCAAGGGCTCCCTCATAGCTCTCGGCGTCTCCTGCGTGCTCGTGGGCGCCATCCTCTACGGCCTCGTGCCCGGATTCATGAAGGTGGCCCAGGGCTTCGAGATATTCTTCGTCAACTACATCGGCCTCGGCTACAACATGGGCGTCCTCATCTACGCCATCGTGCTGACGGCCGTCCTGTGCTGGTCGGTGCGCGAGCTCTACCGTCAGCGCTCGCGCTCGGCCATCATCGTCAGCTGTCTGCTCGGCCTCGCCCTCAGCGGCCTTCCGTTCATCGGTCCCTGGTGGCTTGGCGTACTCGTGCTCGCCGTCCTGGCGCTGTGGCTCCTTGCCTCCTCCGTCCGTATTCCCGTGCGTGTGCTCAACGTCGCCATGCTCAGCGTGCTCGTCATCTTCATAGGCTACTCCAGCTACGCGCTGCTGCTGATACGCGCGTCAGCCAACACGCCCATGAATCAGAACGCTCCGGACAACGTCTTCTCCCTCGCCTCCTACATGAGCCGCGAGCAGTACGGCGACCGCCCGCTGTTCTACGGCGTGGCCTTCGCCGAGGAGCTTGAGACCGTCAACGACGGCCAGGGCAACCTCTATGTGCGCGTCGACCGCAACGGCCGCCCTATGACGCGGGTGCTCGACGGCTACCTCCGCGACGAGGAAGGCGGCGCCTACAACGACGCCGAGCCCATCTGGTCGAAGGTCGTCAAGACCGCCGAAGGTCAGCCCGACGAGTACGTGCAGGAAACCGACAAGCCCCACTACCGCACCGTGCCGGACATGAAGATGCTCTTCACCCGCATCTACAGCACCGACGAGCAGAACGCCCGCCACGTCAGCGCCTATAAGGGCTGGGCCGACTACCGCACGCCCGACATCGACGTGATTCCCCGCGAGGTGCTCGACCGCTGGGCCGACGCCGGCTACGCCCCCCTCTACGAGGTGGCGCCCTACATGAGCCATCAGTCCACCGTCACCACCGCCGTCGACGCCCTCGGCAACCCCGTGGCGCAGACCACGGCCTGGAAGCCCGGCTTCGGCGTCAACCTGCGCTACTTCGTCAACTACCAGCTCAACCACATGTACTGGCGTTACTTCATGTGGAACTTCGCCGGACGCCAGAACGACATCCAGGGCAACGGCGAGCCGCAGCTCGGCAACTGGATTTCCGGCATACCCCTGATAGACAACGCCCGCCTGGGCGACCAGAGCCTCCTCCCCGACGAGTTCGGCAAGGGCAACAAGGGCCACAACGTGTTCTACATGCTGCCTCTGCTGCTCGGCCTTATCGGCCTGCTGTGGCAGGCCCTCCGCAGCTTCGGCCCCGACGGCAAGCACGGTATCGAGCAGTTCTGGGTGGTGTTCTTTCTCTTCTTCATGACGGGTATAGCCATCGTGCTCTACCTCAACCAGACTCCCGGCCAGCCCCGCGAGCGTGACTACGCCTTCGCCGGCTCCTTCTACGCCTTCGCCATCTGGATAGGCATCGGCGTGGCCGCGCTGGCCTATCTGCTGCGCGACCTCGTGGAGCTCGTCACCAAGCGCAAGGCAGGTGAGGGTGCCAAGTGGGCCACGGTGGCCGCAGCCGTCGCCGTCGGCATCGCCGTGCCCCTGCAGATGGTGTCGCAGACATGGGACGACCACGACCGCAGCGGACGCTACACGGCCCGCGACTTCGGCATCGACTACCTCCAGTCGCTCGACGAGAACGCCATCATCTTCACCAATGGCGACAACGACACCTTCCCCCTGTGGTACGCACAGGAGGTGGAGGGCGTGCGCCGCGACGTGCGTGTGGTCAACCTCAGCTACCTCACCACCGACTGGTACGCCAACCAGCTGCGCCATCCCTCCTACGAGGACAACGCCATCGAGACGTTCGCCACGCCCGCCGATTATGCCTACGACCGACTGGCCTACAGCTTCGTCGTGCCGCAGACCGACAGCCTCGTCTCCGCCGAGAGTTCCCTGCGCCGCCTGTACGCCTCAGACAGCCGCACCTACGGCGCCCACCTCATGACGGAGCCCAACATCCGTCTGGAGGTCGACACGGCAGCCGCTTTCGCCCGCTTCGGCATCAATCCCGCCGACAGCGCCTCCGTGCTGCTGCGCCACTTCGACGCCCCGCGCGTCAACATGCGCGACCTCGGCTCGGGCATGACCCTGAGCCGCACGCTCTCGCTCGACATGTTGGCCCACTCGCTCAAGAACGGATGGAAGCGCCCCGTCTACTTCGCCAGCACCGTTCCCTCGAGCTACTACCTCGGTCTGCGCCCCTACCTGAGCGCCACCGGCCTGGTCTACGAGGTCACTCCCTTCCGCGATTCTCCCGTCAACGTCAACGCCTTCAAGAGCTACGAGAACGCACTCTCGCGCTTCCGCTGGGGCGGACTTGACGCGCCGGACGCCAATCGCCTCTACCTCGACGAAACCGTGCGCCGCATGGTCGGCTCGGTGCGTTCGGCACTCTTCTCCACCGCCGAGGACCTCCTCGTGGAGCCAGACGCGCCAGCCAGCGACTTCGCCGTGCGCTACGCCCGCGAGAACGGCCAGCCCGTACCCGCCACGCAGCGCGACATGGCCCGCGTCATGCTCGACCTCATCGTCAGCAAGCTGCCGGGCGAAGTCTCGCCCTGGGACGGCATGATGGATGTCTACATCGCCTCCAAGTACTACGACATGTGGCTCGACACGGGCCGCGCCGCCGACCTCGAGAAGGCACGCCGCCTCCTCGACGCCGGCGAGAAGCGTTACGCCCAACTCGTGCGCTACGCCTCGTCGCTGACGCCCTCGCAGCGCGCCCAGCTCGGACGCACCGACGATTACGCCCTCCAGTACCTCGGCATGGTGGTAGGTCTTCAGAACCAGATGGACGTCGTGGAGAAGCTCGCCAAGATGCCCGAGAAGAAGGAACTGCTCGACGCCGTGCGCGAGCGCCTGCAGCTCGAGTACGCTCTGCGCGTGTTCCCGCTGCTCTACGTCGACGGCTACGACGAGGCCGACATCCGCACCGCCTCCGGTGTGGACGCCTCCACTCCCACGGCCGACCTGCCCCCCGTGGCATACGAGAGCGCCGTCCTCCTGGAGGCGCACAAGGCCGCCGGCATCGACCCCATGGCCCGCACATCCGAGATTGAGAAGAAGTACGGCGTCGACCGCCGCGCCTGGGGACAGCTGCTCTGACCTGCCTATGCTGATCGAACGCCCTCCTTTGCTGTATCGCCTCCTCTTCCCGGAGGCGATATGGCGTATAAAGCACCGCCACCGCCGCGTGGTTTATCTCACCTTCGACGACGGTCCCGTGCCGGAGGTGACCCCCTGGGTGCTCGATACGCTCGACCGCTACGGCGTGCGTGCCACCTTCTTCATGGTCGGCGACAATGTGCGCCGCCATCCCGAGCTGCTGGAGGAGGTGCGTCGCCGCGGCCACAGCTACGGCAACCACACCATGCACCATCTCCAGGGCATGCGTGTCAAGGTCCGCAACTACTGGCGCGACATCTGCGAGGCCGACGCACTCATAGAGAGCCCGCTGTTCCGGCCGCCCCACGGCATCATGCGCTGGAAGCAGGCAGCCGCCATCAAGCGCCATTATAATATAATAATGTACGATCTCGTCACCCGCGACTACTCGCGCCGTCTCACGCCCGCCCGCGTGCTGGACAATGTGCGCCGCTATGCGCGCAACGGCAGCGTCATCGTCTTCCACGATTCGCTGAAGGCCGAGCGCAACATGCGCGTCGCGCTCCCTGCCGCCATAGAGTGGCTGCAGAGCGAGGGCTACGGGTTCGAGGTATTCTCCATGACGTGACATGATGCCAGCCGGTGCCGACCTGTCTTCTGCCGTACGTCGCCTGTGTGCCGACGCCGGCGCCTGTGCCTGCGGAGTGGCTCGGGCGGCAGAGGTGGCACCGGAAGATATGGCGCTGCTCGACGCCTGGCTGGCCGAAGGCCGCCACGGCTGCATGGACTACATGGAGCGCTGGCGCGACCTAAGGGCCGACCCGCGCACGCTGCTCCCCGGGGCGCGCTCGGTGCTGGTGTGCGCCTTCTCGTGCCGCCAGCAGCAGCACAGCGCCCACATCGCCGATTATGCCCTCGGCAGCGACTATCACGCCGTGCTGCGCGCACGCCTTGAACCCGTGGCCGAGGCCATACGCGCCATGTGCGGCGGCGAGACCCGCGTGTGCGTCGACTCCGCGCCTCTGCGCGAGCGCTACTGGGCCATGCGGGCCGGAGTTGGAGCGCCGGGCCTCAACGGCAAGATTTTCGTGCCGGGCGCTGGCTGCGACGTCCTCCTGGCCGAGATTCTCTGCACGGCCGAACTGCCCCCCGACGCTCCGGCCGCCCCGTCGGCCTGCACCGGCTGCCGCCGTTGCGTCGAGGCGTGCCCCGCAGGCGCTCTCGACGGTCGCGGAGGCGTCGACGCGCGGCGCTGCCTCTCCTGCCTCACTCTGGAGTGGCGCGGACCACTGCCGCCCGGCACCGACCTGCACGGCCGCCTCGCCGGTTGCGACGTGTGCAGCCGCGTGTGCCCGGCCAACCGCGGCGACGCACTCCCCGTCGCCGAGCTGCTGCCGCGCCCCGACGTCCTTGCCCTGACCCCTGCCGCCGCGGCGGCGATGGGCCGCGGGGCATTCGGGCGTATGTTCGCCGGTTCGGCGCTGATGCGTCTGCGCCACGGCGGTCTGCGTCGCAATGCCGACGCCATATTGCATATTGATAAAACATGTTGAAAATATGAGATTTGACGAGTTAGACCTAAGTGATGATATTCTTGACGCACTCGATGCCATGAACTTCAGCGAGTGTACCCCTATTCAGGAGCAGGCCATTCCTGCCGTGCTTGAGGGACGCGACCTCATAGCGGTGGCGCAGACAGGCACCGGCAAAACCGCCGCCTACCTCCTCCCCGTCATCGACCGCCTGGCCTCCGAGCCGGAGCCTGATGCCATCAACTGCATAGTCATGGCTCCCACCCGCGAGCTCGCGCAGCAGATCGACATCCAGATGGAAGGCTTCTCCTACTACGTCCCCATCAACTCCGTTGCCATCTACGGCGGCACCGACGGCGCCACCTTCGCGCAGCAGCAGCGCGGCCTCAAGATGGGCGCCGACGTTGTCATCGCCACCCCGGGCCGCCTCCTCGCCCACATGAGCATGGGCTACGTCGACCTCAGCAAGGTGCAGGTGCTCATTCTCGACGAGGCCGACCGTATGCTCGACATGGGCTTCTACGACGACATCATGCAGATTGTGGCCCAGACGCCCTCCACCCGTCAGACCCTCATGTTCTCGGCCACCATGCCGCCCAAGATCAAGCAGATGGCGCAGAAGATTCTCAACGACCCCGCCGAGGTGAAGATAGCCGTAAGCCGTCCGGCCGACAGCATCGACCAGTCGTGCGTCCTCTGCCCCGAACGCCACAAGACGCCCGCCCTGCGCTACCTCTTCGCCTCCAAGGCTTCGAAGCGCGTAATCGTCTTCGCCGCCTCCAAGCTCAAGGTTAAGGAGCTGACGCGCGAGCTGCGACGCGCCGGCTACAACACCGCCGAGATGCACTCCGACCTCGACCAGGAGCGCCGTGACGAGGTGATGCACGGCTTCCGCAACGGCCGCATCGACATCCTTGTCGCCACCGACATCCTTGCCCGCGGCATCGACATCGACGACATCGCGCTCGTCGTCAACTACGATGTACCCCGTGAGGCCGAGGACTACGTCCACCGCATCGGCCGCACCGCCCGTGCCGGAGCCGGCGGTTCCGCCGTCACCCTCGTGGGCGAGCGCGACCGCCAGCGCTTCGCCGGCATAGAGCGCTTCCTCGGCAAGCCCGTCCGCCGCGAGGAGATTCCCGCCGAGTATGGCGTACGCACCGACGACGGCACCGTAGACTATGACGAGGACGACCGCCGCCGTTCCGGTTCCCGCCACGGTTCAGGCTCCGGCAAGCGCCGTCACAAGCCCAGCAACGGCAAGTCGGCCCCACGCCGCAAGCCCAAGCAGGATGCTCCATCCGCCGCCCCCTCCGCGTCGGCAGAAGCCCCCGCCGCACAGCCTTCCGCCGAAGGCTCCGCGCAGCCCGGGAAGCGCCGTCACCGTGGCGGTCGTCGTCACCGCCGCCGCGGCCAGAACCCGTCCGCCGATTCCGCACCGCAGCAATGACGTCGCAAAATTACAACACAAAAAAGCCGATCGACGTAGTTTTTGTACAAACACCAAAAATTTTTTTGATGCTACCTCGGCTGGCAAGACACAAAAAAAGTTAGGAGTGGGGAGTTAGGAGTTGGGAGTGTTAATATATATGTCTACTCCTCACTCCTAACTCCCCACTTCTAACTCCTCACTCCTCACTCCTCACTCCTCACTCCTCACTCCTTCTGACCTTATGTCCATATGTATCTCGTCAGGCGAGGTGTTTTCTCGTCATC